>NZ_CAMFJF010000007.1 GCF_945956895.1 uncultured Allobosea sp.
CGGCGCCGACGGTGCGGCCGCCTTCGCGGATGGCGAAGCGCAGCTTCTCTTCCATCGCGATCGGGGCGATCAGCGTCACCTCCATCGAGATGTTGTCGCCCGGCATCACCATCTCCGTGCCCTCGGGCAGCGAGACCACGCCGGTCACGTCCGTCGTGCGGAAGTAGAACTGCGGGCGGTAGTTGGTGAAGAACGGCGTGTGACGGCCACCCTCTTCCTTCGTCAGGATGTAGGCCTCGGCCGTGAACTTCGTGTGCGGCTTCACCGAGCCCGGCTTGCACAGCACCTGGCCGCGCTCGACGTCCTCACGCTTCGTGCCGCGCAGCAGCGCGCCGATGTTGTCGCCAGCCTGGCCCTGGTCGAGCAGCTTGCGGAACATCTCGACGCCCGTGACGGTCGTCTTGACGGTGTCCTTCAGGCCGACGATCTCGATTTCCTCGCCGACCTTGACGATGCCGCGCTCGACGCGGCCGGTCACCACCGTGCCGCGGCCCGAGATCGAGAACACGTCCTCGACCGGCATCAGGAACGGCTGGTCGATCGGACGCTCCGGCTGCGGGATGTAGTCGTCGACCGTCTGCATCAGAGCAACGACCGCGTCATGGCCGATCGCCTTGTCGCCATTGTCCAGCGCGACCTTGGCCGAGCCCTTGGTGATCGGGATGTCGTCGCCGGGGAAGTCGTACTTCGAGAGAAGCTCGCGGATCTCCATCTCGACCAGCTCGAGCAGCTCGGCGTCGTCGACCAGGTCGACCTTGTTCATGAACACCACCAGCGCGGGAACGCCGACCTGGCGCGCCAGCAGGATGTGCTCGCGGGTCTGCGGCATCGGGCCGTCGGCAGCCGACACCACCAGGATCGCGCCGTCCATCTGCGCCGCGCCCGTGATCATGTTCTTCACGTAGTCGGCGTGGCCAGGGCAGTCGACGTGGGCATAGTGACGGTTCGCCGTCTCGTACTCGACATGGGCCGTCGAGATCGTGATGCCGCGCGCCTTCTCTTCCGGAGCCTTGTCGATCTGGTCATACGCCGTGAACGAAGCGCCGCCCGTCTCAGCCAGGACCTTCGTGATCGCAGCCGTCAAAGACGTCTTGCCATGGTCAACGTGACCAATCGTTCCAATGTTGCAGTGCGGCTTGTTGCGAGCGAATTTCTCTTTGGCCATGACACCCTTGTCCTCGAAGGCGGCCCTTCGGGCCCAGAAACGCGGTCGCATTAGGGGTTTTTGCGCGGCGATGCAAGATTGGTCATGGAAGGCCGTTAAGGCGTGGTCTCCCTAGCTTCGAGAACGCTGAGGATCGGAAGAAGAACGATGTCCCGAAACACCCGTCCCACACGGCATTACCTGGCGGCGCTCGCCATGGCGGGAGCGCTCCTCGCCGGCGAGGCGGCACAAGCCTGCACGCGTTTCGTCTATTTTGGAGCCGAAGGCCGCGTCATCACGGCACGCTCGATGGATTGGAAAAGCGATGTCGCGACCAATCTCTGGATCATGCCGCGCGGCGTGGAACGCACCGGAGAAGCCGGGGCGAACTCGATCCGCTGGATCGCGAAATACGGCAGCGTCATCGCCTCGGGCTATGACATCTCAACCACGGACGGCGTCAACGAGGCCGGGCTTTCGGCCAATGTGCTCTGGCTCGTGGAATCGGAATATCCGAAATTCGACGCAGGTTCGAAACCTGGCCTGACTATCGCCGCCTGGGCGCAATACGCACTCGACAATTTCGGCACGGTGGCCGAGGCGGTGGAAGCGCTCCGCCAGGAGCCGTTCACGATCGTAACCGACGCCGTTCCCGGCGAGACGCGGCTGGCAACGCTCCATCTCTCGCTATCGGATGCTACCGGCGACAGCGCGATCATCGAATATGTCGGCGGCAAGCAGGTCATCCATCATGGCCGCCAGTATCAGGTGATGACCAACTCTCCGGTCTTCGACAAGCAGCTCGCTCTCGACGCATACTGGAAGCAGATCGGGGGCACCGTGATGCTGCCCGGAACCAACCGGGCTGCCGACCGCTTCGCCCGCGCCTCCTTCTATGCGAACGCCATCCCGAAATTCGACGATCCGAACCGGGCCGTCGCCAGCGTCTTCAGCGTGATCCGCAATGTCTCGGTGCCGTTCGGACTGAACACGCCGGAGGAGCCGAACATCTCTTCGACCCGCTGGCGCACCGTCGTCGACCACGCCCGCAAGCTCTATTTCTTCGAATCGGCGCTGACCCCGAATACCTTCTGGGTGGACCTGAAGAAGATCGACTTCGCAACAGGGGTCGGTACGCGAAAACTCGACCTCGGCCCCGACCAGGACCACGTCTATGCCGGCGACGCCACGGACAGGTTCGTAGCGGCGAAGCCCTTCGCCTTCCTCGGGCTCAAGCCATAAAGTCGACGGCGCGGCGGCTTACTGAAACACCCGCCGATAGCGCTTCACCATCTCCGGATCGCCCGAGACCTTCTCGGGATTGTCGGAGAGCTTCACCGCCGGCCGCCCGTTCGCCTTGGTGACCTTGCAGACCAGCGAGATCGGATCGAGCGCGCGCGAGCCGTCCGGCGAACAGCCGACGAGATCGTTGGTCAGGTCAGTGCCCCAGCCGAAGGCCATGCGGACCTTGCCGTCGAAATGGTGGTAGACGCGCTCGATCGCATCGACATCGAGCCCATCCGAGAAGACCAGCATCTTGTCGCGCGGGTCGCGCCCGCGCTCGCGCCACCAGGCCATGATCGTCTCGCCGGCCGGGATCGGCGGCGCGCTGTCGGGACGGAAACCGGTCCAGTCGGCGACCCAGTCCGGCGCATGGCGCAGGAAGCTCTGCGACCCGAAGGCGTCGGGCAGCGCGATCAGCAGGTTGCCGCCATAGACCTGGCGCCACTCGTCAAGCACGCGATAGGGCGCGCGCAGCAAGTCCTCGTCCGAATCGGCAAGCGCCGCCAGCACCATCGGGAGTTCGTGAGCATTGGTGCCGATCGCCTCCAGATCCGCATCCATCGCCAGCAATACGTTGGAGGTGCCGGTGAAGGCCGAGCCCAGCCCCTCCTTCAGCGCCTCGACGCACCAGCGCTGCCAGAGATGGCCATGGCGCCGGCGCGTGCCGAAATCGGAGAGCTTGAGGTTGGGCAGCTTCTGCAAGCGCTCGACCTTGTCCCACATCTTGGCCTTGGCGCGGGCATAGAGCACGTCGAGCGAGAAGCGCTTCTGGCCGAGCATGACGCGGCGCGCCCGGAGCTCGTTGACGATCGCCAGCGCCGGCACCTCCCACATCGTGCTGTGGGTCCAAGGGCCCTCGAAATGCAGTTCGTACTGTCCGTCGACCTTGCGCAGGTCGTAGTCGGGCAACTGGAAATCGGCGAGCCAGGCCATGAATTCCGGCGAGAACATCTGCGTCTTGCCATAGAAGCTGTTGCCGGCGAGCCAGATCAATTCGTTCTTGGTGAAGCGCAGCGAGCGGGCATGGTCGAGCTGCGCCCTCAGTTCCCCCTCGTCGACGATATCGGCGAGCCGGATATGTTTCGAGCGGTTGATCAGCGAGAAGGTCACCTGCACGTCCGGGTGGAAGGCCCGGATCATCTGCAGCATCAGCAGCTTGTAGAAATCGGTGTCGAGCAGGCTGCGGATGATCGGGTCGAGCCGCCAACCGTGGTTGTAGGTCCGCGTCGCGATGTCGGTGAAGATCATATCGGAGTCCGGGGCCGGCTCACGGCATAGGCGATGGAACGGCGCGGGCGCCGGGCGAAGGAACGCGCATCAGAACAGCGCCTTGAGCCCCGGCGCAAGCGCGGGCCACGCAGCCATGCCCAGCGACAGCACCATGAGGGCCGCCAGCAGCACGCCGAGCAGCGGCAGCACTGCCCGGAAAACCGCTCCGGCCGGCACCCGCATGATGCCGCTGACGACATAGACGAGGATGCCGAGCGGCGGCGTCAGCCCATGGATCATCAGGTTGACGACCAGCACCACGCCGAACTGGATCGGATCGAGCCCCGCCGCGACCGCCACCGGCAGGAGCAGCGGCGCCAGCAGCAGGATCGCCGCGCCGATATCGAGGAAGAGCCCGGCGACCAGCAGCACGAGATTGGCCAACAGCATCACCGCATAGGGCCCGGCGCCAAACGCGGTGACGAGCCCGGCCATCTGCTCGGAGACCCGGTCGACTGCGAGCAGGAAGGCGAAGGGCGCCGAGGCGCCGATCAGCAACCCGATCGCCGCCGCCTCCGCCGCCGATTTGCGCAGGGCCGCCAGCACGCCGCGCCCGTTCAGGCTGCGCAGCGCCAGGCAGGCGATGACGGCATAGGCGACCGCGAGCGCCGAGGCTTCCGTCACCGTCACCACACCGAAGCGGATGCCGACGACCACGACGATGCCGAGCCCGATCGCCGGAATGGCGCCGATCAGCGCCCTGCCCCGCTCGGCCATGCCCGCCTTCGGCGCCGCATCGACGACGCCGCGCGCGCTGAGATGGATGCCGATAGCGAGCGCCAGCGCCAGCACGCCGCCTGCGACGAAGCCGCCAACCAGCAGCGAACCCACCGAAAGATTCGTCGCGCTCGCCAGGATCAGAAAGGCGATCGAGGGCGGGATGATGTTGTCGAGCATCGAGACGCCCGCGACGATCGCCGCCGCATTGGCCGGCGGATAACCCCGCGCCACCAAGGTCGGCGCCATGACCTTGGCCCCGAAGGCGGCATTGGCCACCGAGGAGCCCGACGCCCCGGAGAACAGCACGCTCGCGACCAGCGCCGTCTGCGCCAATCCCGCCCGCCAATGGCCGACCAGCGTCGCGGCGAAGCGGATCAGGCGCTCGGCGAGCCCGCCCTCGGTCAGGAGCTCGCCGGCCAGCAGGAAGAAGGGAATCGCCAGCAGCAGGAACTTGCCGACGCCTCCGACCATCGTCTGCACGATCGCCGGTTCCGGCATCAGCCCGCCGAACGGCCCGGTCAGCGAGGCGCCCGCCAGCAGGGCGAAAGGCAAGGGCGCGCCGAGCAGAAGCCCCGCCCCCGCAACGAGCGCCGCGACGAGGCTCGGCGTCGGAAACAGACCGAAGGAGAGCTGCGCCAGCCCGTAGAAGCCGCCGCCGAGCATGAGCGCTGCGAACGTGCCGGCCCAGCCGCGCTCGATCCCACCCCGCAGGAACAGCATCAGAATCGTCAGCCCGCCACCGCAGGCGAAGACGGCGAAGCGCAGGGCTTCCGGCAAGCCGAGCACGGTGGAATGCCCGCCGACGAGCAAAGCGACATTCGCCCCGCCGGCAGCCAGCACCAGCGCACCTTGGAAGGCGATGGCATCCGCGAGCACGGCCGCAATCCGCCGAGGTATGGCCGGCAGCAGGCGGACCAGAACATCGAGCCGCATCGCCAGCGTGCCGGTGACGGCGAGCGGCGCGCCGACCGCGATCAGCGCGAGATGCAGCCAGATCGCCAGCTCGTCCGACCAGACGAAGCCGCCGCCGAACAGATAGCGTTGCAGGACGGCCGCCATGACGATGACGAACAGCGCCGCCTGGATCGCGGCCCCGGCGTATTCCAGCACCGTGCGCAACCTCGCCTCGGCGCGGGCGACAATCCCCGCCCCCTCCTCCCGCTGCTGCATCCGTTCCTTCGCCATCCTGCCCAGCCGAACCGCAAGCCGACGCTCAGCCCTCATCCTGAGGAGCAAGCTGAAGGCTTGCGTCTCGAAGGATGCTCCAGAGGTCTCTGGAGCCTCCTGAAGCATCCTGAAGCATCCTTCGAGACGCCGCTATCGCGGCTCCTCAGGATGAGGGCTGGCGATCTCTCAGTGGCGAGCCCGTGGCGCCTTCGTCAAGCGGATGCGGCAACTTCCTACCTTGCCGTTCGCGCAAAGTCGGGCGCCGGGCTTCGCCATTGCAGGAAAGCCCCCTCTCAAGCTATCTCGCCTGTTCGATCGGGATTTGAACGATATGGCTTCCGAAACGACCTCACTCTTAGCCGGCTTCGGCACGGCCCCCGCCACGCCCTACGACCTCGCCGTCATCGGCGGCGGCATCAATGGCTGCGGCATCGCCCGCGATGCGGCGGGGCGCGGCGCTTCCGTCGTGCTGCTCGAGAAAGACGACCTCGCCAGCGCCACCTCCTCGCGCTCGACCAAGCTGATCCATGGCGGCCTGCGCTATCTCGAGCATTACAAGTTCCGGCTGGTGCGCGAGGCGCTGATGGAGCGCGAGCGGCTCTGGGCCATTGCGCCGCATATCATCCGCCCCCTGCGCTTCGTGCTGCCGCATCACAAGGGCCTGCGCCCGGCCTGGCTGCTCCGCCTCGGCCTGTTCCTCTACGACCATATCGGCGGCCGCAAGCTCCTGCCTGCGACGCGCACGCTCGACCTCGCCCATGACGCGGTCGGCAAGCCGCTCAAGGACGACAAGGCCAGAGCCTTCGAATATTCCGATTGCTGGGTCGAGGATGCTCGCCTCGTCGTGCTGAATGCGATGGACGCCGCGGTGCGCGGCGCCGCAATCCACACCCGCACCCGCGTCACCGCCGCGCGGCGCGAGAACGGCCTCTGGCAGCTTGAGACAGACGGCCCCGAAGGCCGGCAGACGATCTGGGCACGCACGCTCGTCAACGCGGCCGGTCCCTGGGTCGGCGAGGTCCTGAACGGCGTCATCCACACCAATGCCAAGGCCGGCGTCCGCATGGTCCAGGGCAGCCATATCGTCGTGCCCAGGCTCTACGATCACGACCGCTGCTACATCTTCCAGAACGCGGACGGGCGCATCATCTTCGCCATTCCCTACGAGCAGGATTTCACGCTGATCGGCACGACCGACCGCGACTATCACGGCGACCCGGCCGAGGTCGTCGCGACGCCGGACGAGATCGCCTATCTCTGCGCCGCCGCAAGCGAGTATTTCCGCCAGCCTGTCACGCCGGAATCGGTGGTCTGGACCTATTCCGGCGTCCGCCCGCTCTATGACGACGGCGCCTCGAAGGCGCAGGAGGCAACGCGCGATTACGTCCTGACGCTTGACGCTCCCGAAGGCGATGCGCCGTTGCTCTCCATCTTCGGCGGCAAGATCACGACCTATCGCCGCCTCGCCGAGGCCGCGATCGCGAAGCTCGCGCCACTGGTGCCTTGGGCGGCTCGGGCCGAATGGACGGTGACGGGCGCCCTGCCCGGCGGCGATTTCCCGGTCGGCGGCTTCGACAAGTTGGTCGACGAGATCGCGAGCACCTATCCTTGGCTGGAACGCCGCACCGCGACGCGACTCGCCCGCGCCTATGGCACCCGCGCCCGCGACATCCTCGGCGGTGCGAAGAGTCTCGCCGATCTCGGCCGGCATTTCGGCGCGGATCTCTACGAGCGCGAAATCCGCTACCTGATGAAGGCGGAATGGGCGCGCCGGGCGCAGGACGTGCTCTGGCGCCGCGGCAAGCTGGGCCTGCGATTGTCGAAGGCCGAGAGCGATGTGCTCGACGATTTCATGCGGCAAGTAGCGCTAGCGGCCTGAGCGAATTTCGAAGCTTGCCGTCGGCCCTCCGAACCTCGCCGTCATCCCGGGCTTGACCCGGGATCCATCCGAGGGCTCGGGAGCTTTACGATGGATCCCGGATCGGCGCTGCTGCGCAGCTTGTCCGGGATGACGGACACCTCGGGTTGGAGGCCTCACGCCACCTGATAGGCGAACTGCCCTCCTTCGACCGAAACCTTCGCCTCGGTCAGCGGCTTCTTCTCCAGTTGCAGGTTGAGGATGGCGCGCGAGAGCGCCGGCAGCATCGAGTTGGTGATGATGTTGTCGATCATGCGCCCGCCCGAATCCGGGTCGTTGCATTGGCCGACGATGTGCTCGACCACCGCGTCGTCATAGATGAAGGCGGCCTTGTGGTTCTCCGCCAACCGCTTGCCGATCCGCCCGAGCTGGAGTCGCACGATCCCGGCCAGCATGTCCGAGGACAGCGGATAATAGGGAATGGTCACAAGCCGCCCGATCAGCGCCGGCGGGAAGACCTTGAGCAGCGCGGGCCTGAGGCTCACCGCCATCGCCTCAGGATCAGGCTTGGCGGCACCGTTCGCCGACATACTCATGATCTCGTCGGTGCCGACATTCGAGGTCAGGATGATCAGCGTGTTCTTGAAGTCGATGCGCCTTCCGGTGCCGTCCTCCATCTGGCCCTTGTCGAAGACCTGGAAGAACAGCTCGTGCACGTCGGGATGCGCCTTCTCGATCTCGTCGAGCAGCACCACCGAATAGGGCTTGCGCCGGACCGCTTCGGTCAGCCGCCCACCCTCGCCATAGCCGACATAGCCGGGAGGTGCGCCCTTCAGCGTCGAGACGGTATGCGCCTCCTGGAATTCGCTCATGTTGATGGTGATGACGTTCTGCTCGCCGCCATAAAGCGATTCCGCCAGCGCCAGCGCCGTCTCGGTCTTGCCGACGCCTGACGGGCCGCAGAGCATGAAGACGCCGATCGGCTTGTTGGGATTGTCGAGCCTGGCGCGGTTGGTCTCGATGCGCTTGGCGATCATGCCGATGCCATGGCCCTGCCCGACGACGCGCTTGTTCAGCGTCTCGGCGAGGTTGAGCACCGTCTCGATCTCGTCCTTGACCATCCGGCCGACCGGGATGCCGGTCCAGTCCGAGACGACCGAGGCGACCGACTGCTCGTCGACATGGGCGTAGATCATCCGGTTGGCCGGATCGATCTCGCTCAGCGCCGCGAACTTGGCATTGAGCGCGGTGCGGGATTCTTCGGGATCGGCGGCAGTCTCCGGAGCGGGAGCCTCCGCCTCAGTCGGCGCAGGCGCGACATTCTCGTTCGCCTCCTGCTTGCCGGCTTCCTTTTTCGCCTCCCCGCCCGGCGCCTTCTCGCCGAGCTTGGCCCGCAGCGCCTTGATCTCCTCGACGATGGCAAGCTCACCCGCCCAGGCACCTTCGAGGCCTGAGAGTTTTTCCTGCCGGTCAGCGATCTCCGCCTCGATCTCACTGAGCCGCTTGCTGGCATCGGTACCGAGATCGGCATCCGCCGTCAGCGCCGCCTTCTCCTGCTCCAGCGAGGAAATGGCGACGCGCGCATCCTCGATCGCGGCCGGTGTCGCGTTCTGGCTGATGGCGACGCGGGCGCAGGCCGTGTCGAGCAGGCTCACCGCCTTGTCGGGAAGCTGGCGGGCCGGGATGTAGCGCGAGGAGAGTGAGACTGCCGCGACGATGGCTGCGTCCGAAATGCGGACCTTGTGGTGCTTCTCCATCGGGCCGATCAGCCCGCGCAGCATGGTACAGCAGCGCGCGATATCGGGCTCGTCGACCTGTACCGGCTGGAAGCGCCGGGTCAGCGCCGGATCCTTCTCGAAATACTGGCGGTATTCCGACCACGTCGTCGCCGCGATGGTCCTGAGCGTGCCGCGCGCCAGCGCAGGCTTCAACAGGTTCGCGGCATCGCCCGTGCCGGCCTGCCCGCCGGCGCCGATCAGCGTATGCGCCTCGTCGATGAACAGGATCACCGGCGTCGGCGAGGACTGCACCTCGTCGATCACCGAGCGCAGACGCTGTTCGAACTCGCCCTTCATCGAAGCGCCAGCCTGCATCAGGCCGATATCGAGCGCGCAGACGCGCACGCCCCTGAGCGGCGGCGGCACGTCGCCGGAAGCGACGCGCTGGGCGAAACCCTCGGCGATCGCGGTCTTGCCGACGCCGGCCTCGCCGGTGAGGATCGGGTTGTTCTGGCGCCGCCGCATCAGCACGTCGATGACCTGCCGGATCTCGTCGTCGCGGCCGAGGATCGGGTCCATCGTGCCGGAACGGGCCTTGACGGTCAGGTCCTGCGAGAAGCGGTCGAGCGCGGTCGTGCCCTTCGCCCCCTCGGCAGCTTCTGCGCCCGGCGTTCCCGCCGCGCGCAGGCCCGAACCGTCCATCGGGTGGAGGTTTTCCTCTTCCGAGCTTTCCCAGATCTTGCCGTAGCCTGCGGCCAGTTCCTCGACTGGAATCTTGGAGAATTCCTTGGAGAGCCCGGAGAGCACGCGGCGCAATTCGGTCGATTTCAGCGCGGCCACCAGCAGGTGGCCGGTCCTGATCTGCGTCTCCCCGAAGAACAGGGTCGCATAGTGCCAGCCACGGTCGAGGATATCGACGATGTGGTTGGCGATGCCCGGCATCTCCGTCTCGTTGCGACGGAAACCTTCGACTACGCCGCCAAGCTCCATCAGGAGCTTGGCGCGGTCGAGCTTGTAATGATCGGCGGTCAGCGTCAGGTCGTTCGACGTGCCCTGCAGGATCTGGAGCAGCCAATGCGCCAGCTCGACATTGCGGTTCCCCGCCCCCTTCGCTTGCCGCAGCGCCTGCAGGAAGGTGTCGTAGCCGACCCGATTGAGCTTGCCTGTGACGGCTTCGAGGCTGATATCGGCCATGGTCGTCCCCTTCAATGTCCGGTGGCGGCAGCGCGGCTTCGTTTCAGGCGCAGACTTTCGGCGGGATGGAAGCGGGCGTCACGGCGCAAGGCGCCCTCCTCGATAGTCCAGTTCGGCGCCATCCAGCTCGTCCAGCCGAGATGGCCGGACTGGCCGAGCCGGACCGGCTTCACCGCGCCGACCGGCAGCGCCAGTTCGACATCCCATTCGAACTGCTCGCCGAGATGGAAGAACACGGCATCCGCCAGCGGCTCGCAGCGGTCGCCATTCGGCAGGAAGCGCTCGAACTGTTCCAGATCGCGGGCGACGATCTTCACGCGGAACTTGTCCTCGACGCTGTAGACGCTGCCGCCGAGCAGCGCGTCGCCGCCGAGCGTGCAATGCGAACCGCCGAGCCGTGTTCGGTCGCCCGGATCGAAGGCCAGCCACATCCCGGTGAACTGCTCGATCTCGATATCGGTCTTGAACAGCCCGGCGAGAAACCGCTGCAGCCGCGAGGCGGATTTCGCCTGCGCGCCGATCAGCCCGGCATGGGCGAGCTTCTCGGCATCCGGCACGCTGTCGCGCTTGAGAAAAGGCTTCGAGCCCACCCCGATCATGCTGCCGATATAGGCGGCGAAGCGGTCGAGATCGGGCCGGTCATGCTGCGCGACCGGCCGCGAATCCGCCCAGGCGCGGTAGAACAATTGCAGGAAGCGGTGGTTGAAGATGTCGAGGAAGCGCGGGAACGCGTCGTCGCGTGCCAGCGTCCAGTGATAGCTCTCCTCGGTCGTCGCCAGCGGCAACGGCCCCTGCGGCCCGAGCAGGCCGAGGAACTTGACGAAGAGCCGCAAACGCCCCTGCCCGTCGCGATCGGCTTCGGCCAGGCTCGATGCCGGGAAGTCGAGATAGGGCTGCTCGCCCAGCGCGACATATTCGTCGCGCCGCGAGACGACATCGCCGACCCTTGGGCGATCCGGAAAGCTACGCTCCAGCCGGCGCATCACCGCGTAGAAATCGAAGCGCCAGGGCTCGGCCTCGAGCTGCGCCTGGTAGTTCGGCGCCTTCTCCAGCGGGGTGGCGGTGTCCTCGCTCACAGGATGCGCCTCGCACCGGCGCGCGGCGGAAAGCGCATCACCTCGCCGCGCTCGACGGTACGGATCACCGTCTGGGTGAAATGGTTCATCGCGGCGTATTCGGCGAAGAAGCGGTCGAGCACCGCCCCGAGCAGGAAGACGCCCGAGCCCTCGAACGCCTTCTCGTCGAGCAGAACCGTGATTTCGAGCCCGCGCGCCGCGCCGGTCCCTGCGCGTTGCGGAAAGCGGCGCACCACGGCACGGCTGTCGACGCTCTTGATGCCGCGAATGCGCCGCTCGGTCGCGCTGTCGGCGAGATCGGCGAAGAGCGAGAGCAGTTCGCGCAGCGCCTCGCCGTTCTCGCCGGCGCCGCGCTGGACGAGGCCGAGATGGTTGAGGCTGATCAGGTTGACCAGGCGCCAGGTCACGACGCCGGTGCTGGCGGTCTCCGAGCGCAGCTTCAGCTGCGAGACGACCGGCTCACGCGGCGGCGTCGGCCCGGCAAGGCAGGCGATATCGAGCGAGACATTGTCGATCAGGCGGAAATCGGCGCCGCCCTGCCCGGTCGGCAGATGCTCGGTCAGATGCCGGTTGGAGCAGAGCGCCCGCACGCTGAGCTCCGCCACCGATGCGGTATCGGAAACGCCAGCCGGCTCGACCAGCGAGATGAACATCTCCGTGCCGGTATAGTCGGAAGCCTTGCCCTGGCGGCGTTCGGCGGAGGAGCGCCGTCGCGGCAAGCGGCGCTGCGTATAGTGCAACCCTTGAGTCGGCGAAGCGCCCTCCGGCGAGGAATAGAGCGGGTGGACCGGTTGTTTCTCGCGCCCGCCGACATAATGCGCGTGCACCGAGAGGATGCTGTGCGGCTCGTAGTCGAGCGCGCGGCTGCGATCCGGCACGACATGGAACTCGTGCTGGTTCGTCTTGACCGGAATGCGGTCCGTCGTCTTCTCGAACAGGTTGACCGCCGGCGCCGCATAGAGCGCGAACATCTCCTTGCGCACGGAGCCGGGCAAACGCGTGTTGACCTCGTCGAAGGCGAAGATGATGTCGACCGACTTGGCCTTGAGCTTCGGCATGATGCCGCCGAGCCCTTCCAGCCGGAAGCCGAGGAATTTGCGCGGGAACCAGAACAGTTCGCGCAGCAGGTCGAAGCCGCGGAAGATGCGGGTATCGGCCGGCAGCAGCGCCTCGTCCTCGTCGAAGCCGATCTGTTCGAGCCGGCAGCCATCGCCCGGCGTCACCACGGGATCGCCGAATTCGTCGAGATGACGGAAATGGATGCCGACACAGTTCGAGAACAGCTGCTCGTAGAGCGCGACCGCATCGGCCTCGCCGCCGAGCAGATGGAAGGGCAATTCGCGGGTCCGGCAGCCGGCGAACCAGCTCGCCGGGTTCTTCAGCGCCTGCGCGGCCGAGGGCTCCTGCTCGCGATCGGCCATCATCCGGTGGGTCAGCGACAGGCGCAAGCCCGAAAGCGCCCGCGGACCCGTACGCAGGCCGAGCGCCTGCAACGGTCCGGGCGCCGGGATATATTCGGCAGCGGTAATCTCGAAGGGCCAGAGCGTCACGTCGCCGCCGAGGCGATAGCGGCAAGCGACCCGGCGCTCGCGCTCCAGATAGGTCGCGTCGATATAGGAGCCGCGCGCGATCCGCACGCCCTCGCGCAGGGCCGGGTCCGCATAGGTCGGCACCACGCCGGCCAACAGCGCCGAGGGCGTCGGCGCCAGATAGTTCGGCAGCAATTGCTCGATCAGGTTGTTGGTGAACTCCGGGAATTCGTGCCGGAGCTTGAGCTGGACGCGGGCGGCAAGGAAGGCCGCGCCCTCCAGCAGGCCGCCGACCATCGGATCCATACGCTCCCCGGCCAGCCCGCCGAGCCGCTCGGCGATACCGGGATATTCCTCGGCGAACTCCTTGCTGTGCTCCATGAAGAGCCGGAGTTCCTGGTTGTAGAGATCGAGAAACTCCTGGTTCATCGTCATCGGCCCTTGATGGCGATCTTGCCGGTATCGAGCTCGAGATCGGCGATGAATTGGACGGGAATATTGAGTGGTTCGCAATTGAGATCGGCGCGGACGAGGAAGCGGATCTTGAGCTCGGCCGGATCGAGGCTTTCGTCGCGCTCGACGGCGACCGACTTCCGGATCAAACGCGGCTCGTAACCGACCAGGACATTGGCGAGGTCCTCGCGGATCGCATCGACCCGGTGCTCGTCGATCGACAGCCGGGTCATGTCGGGAAAGCCATGGTTGAGCACCGAGCGGCGCACATGCTCCAGCCCCGAGAGGTCGACGCAGGAAGCGAGATTGATGGTGTTGACCAGCGCGTCGAGATCGATGGCGATCTCGCGGCGCAGCTTCTGCTCGGTGATCGCCGCCCGTGGAGCAGCCCGGCGCGGCGCGAGCACGCGTTCGCCGCCCTCGTCCCTCAGGTCGAGCGCGGTCTTCGCATCCTTTTCCAGATGCGCCTCCCGGAATGCGAACATCAAAGGCGGCCTCAGCCGCTTCTTCGAGATCGGGTCGACCATGGCCTAACGCACCATCGGCAAGGCAAGACAAGCAACCGGCCCCGACAGATGCCGGGACCGGTAACCCTTAGCTCATTTGGAGTGTGTCTTGATGTCCCAGGTCATGGTGCTGGGCGCATCGAGCGAGCCGTCCGCCTTCTGCGGCTTATACTCGTATTTGATCTTGGCGTAGTTCAGCGAGAACTGGTCGGTCGGGATGGTCGTTCCACCGGCGGCATCGCCGGACTGGTAGCTTGACACCAACAGGTCCTCCAGCGTCAGCGTGTAGTAATCCTGCTGCGTCTCGCCCTGCTTGCGGACGAAGAGCACCGCCTTCTTGATGTGCTTGCCGCTGGCGCAGGACAGCGCCAGGTTCGTCGAAGCCTTGCCGACCGAAGCCGTGAAATGAATGTCCTGGAAGCTCGCCTTGCCGGCGCCGCCGCCGGCGTTGGACGCATGCGAGCCGGCATTGATGATGCCCCAGGAGAAGGAATCGACCTCGATCGTATCCTTGTGGGTCTTGTCCTTGCTTTCGCCCTTGATGCCGTCGATCTCGAGCAGGAAGTCGCTAGCCATTGTTACCTCCAGAGTAGGATGCCATGGGTTCGCGGATGCGGACCCGCTGTGGACGCACTTCTCCCGTCGCGCCGCCCTCACACGGCCGGCGCGCCGAAGATTCTCGTTGTCGCCGTCACCCGGGGATCAGGTGACGGTCACTGCTTGGGAGCTGGCAGTCGCGAGACCAGGCTCAGGCCGATATCCATGCCCTCGAGCTGGAAGTGCGGCCGCAGATAGAACTTGGCCGAGTAGTAGCCAGGGTTCTCCTCGTCCTCGAAGACGTCGATCCGCGCATCGGAGAGCGGGCGCCGCGCCTTCGTCTCTTCGCTGGAATTGACCGGATCGCCGTCGACATAGTCGGTGATCCACTCCTGCAGCCAGCGGCGCAGAGGCTCCTTTTCCTTGTAGGAGCCGATCTTGTCGCGAACCATGCACTTCAGGTAATGCGCGAAGCGCGAGACCGCGAACATGTAAGGCAGCCGCGCGGACAGGTTGTCGGACGCGGTGGCCGCCACGCCGTCCGGCCCCGAGAAGGCCTTGGGCTTGTAGAGCGACTGGGCGCCGATGAAGGCGGCCTTGTCGGTGTTCTTGCGATGGATCAGCGGGATCAGGCCGGATTTCGCCAGCTCCGCCTCGCGCCGGTCGCTGATCGCGATCTCGGTCGGGCATTTCAGGTCGATGCCGCCATCATCCGTCGGGAAGGTATGGGTCGGCAGGTTCAAGACCTCGCCGCCCGACTGGACGCCGCGGATGCGCGTGCACCAGCCATATTCCTTGAAGGCGCGGTTGATGTTGACCGCCATCGCGTAGGCCGCGTTCATCCAGGCGTATTTCTCGCCCTTGTGCCCGTCGGTATCCTCCTCGAAGGCGAATTCCTCGACCGGTTCGGACTTGGCGCCATAGGGCACCCGCGACAGCACGCGCGGCAGACACAGGCCGACATAGCGGGAGTCGGCGGCATCGCGCAGGCCCTTCCAGGCCGCGTAGTCCGGCGTGTCGAAGACCTTGCCGAGATCGCGCGGGTTCGACAGCTCCGTCCAGGCATCCATGCCCATCAGGGTCGGGTCGGCCCCAGCGAAGAAGGGTGCATGCGCCGCCGCCGCCACCTTCGACAGATCGCGCAGCAATTGCACATCGGTCGGAACATGGCTGAAATGGTAATCGCCGATCAGGCAGCCGAAGGGCTGGCCGCCGAGTTGGCCGAATTCCTGCTCGTAGATCTGCTTGAACAGCGGGCTCTGGTCCCAGCGCGCGCCGGGGAATGTCTTGAGATTGCGATAGAGCTCGCTCTTCGAGACGTTCATCACCTTGATCTTCAACTGCGCATCCGTCTCCGAGTTGAAGACGAGGTAGTTGAGACCGCGCCAGGCGCTTTCGATCTTCTGGAATTCCGGTGCGTGAAGCACCTCGTTCATCTGCTCGGTCAGCTTGGCGTCGAGCCTCGCGATCATCTCCTCGATCGTGTCGATGACGTCGCCCTTGATCAGGGTCTGGTCCGCCAGCGCCTGATTGACCAGGGTCGCAACCGCGTTCTCGACCTCGGTCGCCGCGCGTTCCGTCTTGGGCTTGAAACTCTGCTTCAGGATCGCCGAGAAATCGTCGATCTCGCGCGTCTCGACTGCTGCCCCGCCGGGCTGTTGGGTTTGTGCTTCCGCTGCCATTGCCGCCTCGCTCGCTTAACCGCCTGCAGGCCCTGCCCCGTCCATGCGGACCGGATCGCTTCAGATCGTCCGGAGCATCAATCCCGCGAAAGCCGGTTCCCGGCTTCTCGCAGCGCACTCCGGGGCGGGCCCGCGCCCCGCCTCAGTTCGCCGTCTTGTCTTCGGAAGGTTCGCCCTTGCCGAGCCTGTCCTTCAGCGCCGCCATGAGCTGGGGATCGGCCAGCAGCGCCTTGATCTGGTCGCTCGCGGCCATCTTGCCGTCCATGTAGCGCAGCAGGTTGGCGAGTTGCTCGCGCGCCTCCAGCAGCTTCGCCGTCGCCGGAATCTGGCGGGCGATGGCCGCCGGATTGAGATCCTCGAACTTCGAGAACTTCAGCGCCACCGAGAGCTTCTCGTTACTGTCCTCGCCCAGCTTGTTGGGCACGTTGAAGGATACGGCCGGCTCGATCGCGGCCATGCGCTGATCGAAATTGTCCATGTCGAAGTCGAGGAACTTGCGTTGCGAGATATCGGACTTCTCGACCGCCGAGGCATTGCCCGAGAGATCGGCCATGACGCCCATCACGAAGGGCAGCTCGATCTTCTGCTCGGCGTTGTACGGATCCTCATAGGTGATGTGGACCCGGGGCGGCCTGTTGCGGCGGATGAACTTCTGTCCAGAATCTCCGGCCATGTGACGTGCCCCTCTGCATTCGTGCCACGCCGACGTAACGTGACATCCTATCCGGTTTCACCCGTCATCGATATAGTCTCGCGACCGTGACGGGAGGTTCAAGGCAATGACGAAAAACTTCCCTAGCTGTCGGCCTCCGGCAACGGCACGACATCTGGCAGGATGTTGCCGAGAAGCGACATGAAATCATGCTGCGCCAGAGCACAGGCCTTGTCCATCAGGAGCGGCGTCGGGTGCGACGGCTCGACCTGGCGATAGAACGCGGCGACCGCCTTCATCGCGGTCACCGCATCTGCGCGACTGCCGATGACGATCGCGGACGGCACGAGAGCCGCAGGCGCAGGAACGGCCTCGACCGCTTCCTCGACGGCCGCCTCGCCATCGCTGCCAGCCGTATCCTCGGCCGCCTCCGCATCGCTATCGTAGCCGCCCTCAGCCTCGTCCGAGCTGTCGCCGTAGCTCTCGTCCGCGTCGCTTTCGGCTTCGTATCCGCTCTCCGCGTCGTAGCCATCGGGCGCCGGCAGTCGCTCGAGCGGCAGCCGGAACCGGCGCTGGTCGCCGATCTCGATCACCGCCTTGTCGACATGCTCGGGAAACATGATCTGGATGACCTCGATCAACGACTTTCCGATCAGCTGCTGCGCCTGCCCGATCAGCAAGACGGCCGGGCTCGAAGGCTCGGTTTTGCGAAAGTAGCCGAGGCATGCATCCAACGTATCCTTCACATGGAGGATGCTCGAAAGGCTGCCCGGGCTGAAGCTTGCGGTGTTTGCTGCCGACCCCTGCGGACCGGTCGCCAAGGGCTCCGGTCCCGCCGCCTGATGGCCCGGGACACGCCGCGCGACCGCAGCGTCGAGGAAGGCGGCGATCTGGTCCAGCAGCGTCGCGAGACGCGGAAAGCCGAGGGGATGATCGACACCGACCTTCTCCAGCCAGATCGTGCGCAGGCGTGTGAGCGCGTCGCGCGCCGCATTGATCTGGCCGAGAACCGCGACGAGATCCTCAGCCTCGACCTCTCCCAACGCGGCCTGGATCGTCCCGGCATCGGGATGCTGCTCGCCTTCGACCAGCTTCGTCTCGCCGGTCGCCACGAGCTGGCTGCGGAACATGAACGGCCCGATCCGTCGGCTGACGAAAAGCGGCGCGTGCTGCAGCGGCAGCACGACCGTGGCGAGCTCGTCGAGCCCCTGCAGGGCGACCTCGCGCATCACGAAATCGCCATCCATCGCCCGCGGATGCATCTCTTCCCAGTACGAGCCGAGGAGATCGGCCATGGCTGAGAGACTGGCGGCAAAACCCGGCACGTCGCGATTGAGGATCGTGAGCTTCGCCGCGAGCACGAAGAGCCTGAGGTCGCGCGAGCGCTCCAGCAACTTGCGGAGATCGGCGAAGGCGGCGGGAAACTCGATGCTCGTCCGGTCGAAGGCGATCTGCCGCCCGTCATCGTCGCGGCGGAAATACGCGGCCGGCAGCGCGACCTCGAGCCGCGCCGTGGCATTCATGAAATCGAGATCGTCTTCGAGATCCGGCCCGCAGGGCGCCTCAGTCGAAATCGGCTTCGTCAGATCGGCGAAATTCAGGCCCGCCATCGCTCTCCCCGCCCGAGCATTTCCGCGCTTCCCCGAAGCGCCGAAATGCTCCAAATCTGTATTTTATCGCATTTTCTTCACGCGAACCGGTATCCACTTCGCTCAAAAATGTTTTGGCAGAAGCGGCGGCCCGGTCACGGCCAGGATCGCCGCGGCCGTTTCTTGCTATGCCTCACTCGGTGCGCAGGCGCGTCTCGACCCGGCGGTTGTCGCCGGAGAGCGGATCAGCCGCGATCGGCTTGCTCTGGCCGTAGCCCTTGGCGACCAGATTGGCGGCGTTGACCCCGTGCCCGCCGAGATAACGGACCACGGCCTGCGCCCGGCGCTGCGACAGGTTGAGATTGTAGGAAGCGCTGCCAGCGGCATCGGTATGCCCCTCGACCATGAAGGTCCGCTTCGCGAGTTGCGGGGCCTTCAGCGCCTTGGCGAACTCGTCGAGATTGAGCTTGGCCTCGGGCTCCAGCTCGTCGGAATTGTATTTGAATTTCACCACGAGATCGAAGGCGCTGACCGGCTTGGCCGGCGCAACCACCTGCCCTGCCCTGGCGCATTCGGCCTCGGTGCCGACGCACAAGCCGCGCGTGGCCCCGGGCTTGGGCGCGACCCCCGGCTCGAAATGCTTGATGATATCGTCGGCCTTGTAGGTCTGCGCCCCCGCCGCGTTTGCCATGGAGAGAACCAAGACGCCGGTCAGAGCGACAAAGGCAGTGAAGCCGGGCTGCTTGCGCATGGGAACACTCCCGCTGAATTTCGTCGTCTGGCAGTAAACGACCTAGGGATGGAAGAATGACTCCGGAAATCACCTACGTCAAGTTAAAAAAAGCAACGCGAATCGAAAGGTTCAGTTGATGCCTTCGTCCCTTGGGCAAGATCAGAGAATTGCATCTTTCTCAACCCCATCAGGGAAAGATGAATTTACTCTCATTAAATTCGAAGCCAACGAAGCTTTGAGCGAACTATTTACATATAGCATCGAAGCAGTCAGCAAAACTGAAAACGCTGACCTGCAAAGCATCATGAGCGAGAAATGCTCGATCAGGTTCACGCTCAAGAACAAGAGCGAGCGCGTCCTGAACGGGACGCTGGTCGACGCCCAATGGCTCGGCAAGCAGGATGATCTCCATATCTATCGCTTCACGCTCAGGCCCTGGCTCTGGCTACTCTCGCAACGTGCGGATTGCCGGATCTTCAAGAACAAGACAGCGGTCGAGATCATCAAGAAGATCTTCGAGAAGGAGGGCTCGGCGAGCGCCGAATATCGCCTCAGCGAAGCACTCCAACCCATCGATTATTGCGTCCAGTATCGCGAAACCGATCTCGATTTCGTCCTGCGATTGATGGAGCAATACGGTCTCTACTACTATTTCAAGCACAGCGACGGCGACCATAAGCTGGTGCTCTGCGATTCCCGCTCCGCCCATGACCAGGTCATGGCGGCGGCCGAGCCGAGCTTCCAGGGCGATGCCTCGGCTTATGCCTTCGTGCAGCAAGGCAATCGCCTGCCGCGCAGCGCGGTCGAGCACCTAACGCACTGGTCGACGATCCGTCGCCTGCGGACCGGCAAGTTCGAGCTCAAGGACTATGATTTCGAGAAATCGGAATCCGATCTTACCGCCCGCGCCGAGGAAGGCTTCCCGAAGGCGAAATCCTACGAGGCCTACGATTATCCGGCCGCCTACACCAAGCGCGACCAGGGCGAGCATTTCGCCCGCGTGATGGCGCAAGCCGAGCAGGCGCAGGACGACCGCCGCTATGCCGGTGGCGATGCCGCCAGCCTCTATCCGGGCGCGCTGATGAAGCTCTCAGAGCATCCGACGGGTGCCGAGAACGGCGAGTACATCGTCGTCCGCGCAACCCATGCCTTCGGCATCCAGAGCTATCGTTCGTCGGGACGCAAGGACGAGGCGCTCTATCACGGCTCCTACGAGCTCCAGAAAAGCGACAAGCGCTTCCGCGCTCCGGTCGTGACGCCCAGGCCCACCGTCTACGGCCCGCACACCGCCAAGGTCGTCGGCGAGAAGAACAAGGGCGAGGAAGGCGATATCGATGTCGACGAATACGGCCGCATCTGGCTGCGCTTCCACTGGGACCGCGAGGACGGCTCGACCTCCTGCCGCACCCGCGTCGCGCAGATGTGGTCCGGCAAGGGCTGGGGCGGCCAGGTCATCCCCCGCATCGGCCAGGAGGTGATCGTCGAGTATATCGAGGGCAACCCGGACCTGCCGCTCGTCGTCGGCGCCGTCGTCAACGACCAGCACAAGCCGCCCTACGACCTGCCGGCGAACAAGACGCAGTCCGGCCTCAAGTCGGAATCGACCGATGGGGCCGGCTTCTCCGACACCTATAACGAGATCAAGTTCGAGGATCGCAAGGACCACGAGGTGCTGGAGATCCGGACCGAGAAGGACCACAAGATCACGGTCAACAATATCGAGACCCGCGAGATCGGCGAGCGCTACCAGGACGGCGGCTATTCGCGCGAGACCACGCTGAAGAAGGGCAACGACAAGCTCGACATCCAGAACGGCAAGCTCGACATCGAGGCGCTTACGGAAATCAACCTCAAGGTCGGCGAGAGCACGATCAAGATGACGCCCGGCTGCATCGAGATCAAATCGCCGACCATCACGATCCATAGCCAGGCCAAGACGGAAGTGAAGAGCGACGGCATGCTCGTCATCAACGCCCCGATGGTGAACATCAACTGACCCGAATAACGATCAGCGACAGAACGGCCGGAGCCTCCATGTCACGCCTGCGCTTCAGCACCGCCCGCGAAGTGTTCGAGACCTATCCCGCGGCCCGTCAGGCCGTCACGATGGTGCCGGCCACGGAGCCGCCGCTGACCTTCCTGGCCCGCCTGGTCCGGGGCCCGGCGCCGACGGAAGCTGCGAGCTTCTGCGCCTTCCTCTTGCCGCGGCGCGAGACGGTCTGGTGGGCGCTCCAGGCGGTACGATCGATGCAACTGCCCGGCACGCAGGATCCCGGCCTCGCCGCGGCCGAGGCCTGGGTGCGCGAGCCCGGTGACCGCACCCGCTTCGAGGCGCTGCGGCAGGCCCAGGCCGGCGACAGCGCGCAGCCCGGCACCTTCGTCGCCTGGGCGGCCGGCTATTCCGGCGGCAGCATGTCGGAAAGCCATCCCATCCCGACGCCGTCGGACCTCACCGCCAAGATGGCCCGCATCGCGGTGCTTAACGCGATCAACCGCCTGCCGGCGCGCGAGCGCGAAGGCGCATTGCGCGCCTGCGTCGAAGCATGCATTCGTTTGGCTGAAGACGATGCCGGCAAGCGCTGATCCTTCCGCTCAGGCCGTAACGGGACGTCCGCGATGGCGCTGACACTGACGATCGAGAACCAGACCTCCCTGCCCGATGGCGGCCCGCTCAGCGTGACCACCAGCGGCGGGCGCGGACTTGATATCGGGCGCGACCAGCATCTCGACTGGGCGCTGCCCGATCCCTCGCGCGCCGTCTCAGGCCGTCATTGCGAAATCCGCTTCAGTGATGGCGCCTGGTGGCTGCGCGACATCTCGACCAACGGCACCTTCGTCAATGGCGGCGAGCATCGCGTGCAGTCGCCCTACCGGCTCCAGAACGGCGACAGGCTCGAGATCGGCCATTACATCATAGCCGTCGCTATCGACGACGAAGCCGGGCAGGCCTCGAGCGCAGCCGCCCCGCCGCCTCCCTA
This sequence comes from uncultured Allobosea sp., assembly GCF_945956895.1. Taxonomy (GTDB): domain Bacteria; phylum Pseudomonadota; class Alphaproteobacteria; order Rhizobiales; family Beijerinckiaceae; genus Allobosea. The sequence continues at coordinate 22,090 of NZ_CAMFJF010000007.1, forward strand.
CGCCGCCCAGCCGGAATCATTGTGGGCGCCGAGCGAGGAAGCCGCGCCGCCGATCCCGCGCCGCGACCTGATGCCGCCGAGCCATGCCAGGCCGGTCCATGCCGGCTTCATCGACTGGGCGGCCGATATCCCGCCCCCGAGCGCCGAGCCGCCACCGCCGGCACGGGACTGGTCGCCCCCTCCCGCTCGCACCGACGAATTCGCCTGGGCGCCGCTCCAGCCGCAGCCCCTCCCACCGGAGGAGCCGGTCGCGCCTATCCCGACGCCACGCCGCCCGCCTGCGAGCAGCCCGGCCGGCGCCAGCCCATGGGACGAGCCGGCCGAGGATGCGGTTCCGCCCGAGGCCCCGGCCGCACCACTTCCCGCATCAGCGCCGGCCTTCGCGCCGCCGCCTTTCCCGGCTGGGCCGGCCGCGCCGCAACCCAACGCGCCTGCGCCGATCTCGATGGGCGAGTTCATGCAGCGCTTCGCCAAGGGCGCCGGCGTTTCGCCGCAGGCGTTGGCGACGCAGGACCCGGGCGCCTTCGCCGAGCAGCTCGGCGGCCTGATGCGCCTGATCGCCGAAGAGCTGAAGGGCCTGCTCGCCGCCCGCGCCGAGACCAAGCGCATCGCTCGCAGCACCAGCCAGACGATGATCCAGGCGCAAGACAACAACCCGCTGAAATTCTCGCCGACGGTCGACGACGCGCTGCAACTGATCTTCGGCCAGCCGCGCAGCGGCTATCTCGACGCCAAGCGCGCCTTCGACGAAAGCTTTCGCGATCTCAAGGCGCACCAGATCAAGACCTACTCGGCCATGCAGCACGCGCTGAAGATGCTGGTCGAAGACCTCGATCCGCAGGCCATCGCCGAGGCGACGGCGCAGGACGGTGGCCTCGGCGGCCTGATCGGCTCGCGCAAGGCCAAGATGTGGGAGGCCTATGTCGCCCGCTGGGATGCCAAGACCGCCCCTTACGAGAACGGCCTCGTCGACGCCTTCATGATCTATTTCGCCGAGTGCTACGACCGCGGCGGGAAGTGACCCGACAGGCCCTCTCCGATGTCATCCCGGACAAGCGGCGAAGCCGCGCTGATCCGGGATCCATGCCGGAACATTTATCGGAGAGGTTCAGGCATGGATTCCGGGTCTCCGCTTCGCTCCGCCCGGAATGACGCGGTCGGGTCGATAGCGATCACCCCTTCGCCGCGACCGCCGTGATCTCGATGGCATAGCCGGGCGAGGCCAGCTTGGCCTCGACGGTCGCACGAGCCGGGGCGTGGCCCTTGGCGACCCACTTGTCCCAGACCGCGTTCATCTCGCCGATCTTGGCGATGTCGGTCAGGAAGATCTGGACGCTGAGGATGCGCTCCTTGCGGCTGCCGGCCTGCGCCAGCGTGTCTTCCAGCAGCGCCAGAACCTCTTCGGTCTGCTCCGTCAGCGAGGCGCCCTCGGTCTTCTCGGCAACGTGGCCGGCGAGGAAGATGATGCCGTTGAAGATGGCGGCGTCGCAGTAGCGGGCGGCCAGTCCGATGCGTTCGATGGTCATAGGCTTGCATCCTGTCGCGGGAGGGAAAGCTCCCGCTTGGCCTGCCAGCCCTTGCCTGGTCAAGCCAGAGGCAGCGCCAGGATCTCGCGGATCGCCTGCAATTTGAGCTGGCGCGGCAGCTCGTCCATCGCGACCTTGTAATAGCCGAGGATGCTGAGCTGCTCGTAGGTCGCCCAGATCGAGTCGTCCTCGAAGGCGGCCATCCGCTCCTCGAAATTCAGGATCATGCCGTATTCCAGGCCGACACCGCGCTCGATCGGCGGCGGGGTCGGCTTGCTGCGCTTCTGCGCCTCGGCCGCGGCGAAGGCGGCGAGCGCACCGGGTGTCCAGACCTGCTCATAGGCAGCGACAATATCGGCGGGAGCCTCTCCCTTCCCCATCAGCACCCGGCGGCAGGCATCGGCGAAGGCATCGGTCAGCCCGTTCGCCTCGGCAGCGGAATCGGCCTTGTTGTAGTCGGCCCGCAATGGCTCGACATAGGCGAAGAGGTTTTCGAGTTGCCGCGCCGCCGGCCCCGCCAGGAACAGCCAGGGAAAGGCGTCGTCGATCGAGAGCTGCCCCGGCAGCAGATGCGCCGCCTGCTCGCCGTCATCGGCCCGGAAGAACTGACGCACGGCTGCCGTGCAGCTCACATTGGGCACCGGCAGGATCGGGCGCTTGCGCCGGGCCGGGTCGCGGATCAGCGCCATGAAGCAGAGCGCCTCTGCGACGCGCCCGTTGCGGGCGAGCCCATGATTCTTCGCCCGCTGATGGTCCGAGGACAGGCGCTGCACCATCTTGTGGCGAAAGCGCTCGCTCTTCGCCTCTGCCCGGTCCGGAACCGTCCGCCTGCTCTTAGCCATCGCACCCCGCAGCGAGAAAACAATTCCAGATCAACGACTTCCGTCGCCTTCCTGAATCAATCTGCGATCAGCCACCGATGATCACGGTCGGCAGGCCCATGATAATCTTGTTCGGCGGGCCGAGGGCCTCCAGAATCGTGTCGCCCAGCCGGCAGGCCGGCAGGTTGTTGATCAGCACGGTCTGCGAACCGTCGATCACCACGCCCAGGCCGTGCGGCACCGGCGGCGGCACCGGCGTGAGGCAGTTGTGGATATCGGCCCCGCCGGAGGCGCCGGTGATCATCGAGCCCATGCTGGCGGAAACGGCGTTCTTCGTCGCGATCTCGGCGGCCAGGGCTGCAGGCGCACCGGGCGTCCCGGCTGCGGCCAGGGTCGCCGCTTCCGCCGCCTGCACCGTCGCATCGGCCGCGGCCTTCGCGGATTGGATCGCGGCAGCGGCAGCGGCCGGCACGCCGCGCCAGGCCAACATCCCGCCGATCACCACATTCGCGCTGCCCGGCCCGGGCTGGAGCATGCCCGGCAGCGGATGCAGCACCGGGTCCATGATGCGCGCTGCCGGTCCCTTGGGCATCGACGCCTCCTGCTCGAACGGATTCGTTCCTCGATGACTGCCGCGAAAATCGCGCCACCGCATCCTTCAAGTCAATGACGGCGGCTCTCACCCGGCGCGCTAGCATTCGTTTGGTGACGCTTGGGTAGGACCCGTATAAGCTCGCCCAGCCTGCCTTCGAGTGAGCGAGACCGGAATGTCGTGGTACAGCAAGGTCGTCTGGTCGGAAGGACTGTTTCTCAGGCCGCATCACTTCCAGCAGAGCGATCGCTATCTCGAAAACCTGCTGGAAAGCCGCGTCAGGACTATCTCGCCCTATCCATGGGGCTTCTCGGTGCTGGAGATCGACCGCGACCTGGCCCAGCAGAGCCGCATCGGCCTGCGCCGCGCCGTGGGCGTGATGCCGGACGGCACGCCCTTCGCATTGCCTGACAACAGCCCACTCCCTGCGGCCATCGAAGTGCCGGAGAATGCTGCCGGCCAGATCGTCTGGCTCTCGTTGCCGCTCGCCGCCGCCAATACGCGGGAGGTCGAGGACACGCTGAACGGCTCGGCCAGCCGCTATGTCCCGGCGAACGAGATGCTGATCGATTCCACCGCTTCCCTGCGGACGGAGGAAGAGATCGACGTCGCCCATCCGCGCCTGACGCTGGAGCTGCGCAAGACCTCGAAGGCCGGCTATGTCGGCCTCGCGCTCGGCCGCATCCTCGAAGTGCGCGACCGCGCCGTGCTCTTCGACGAGAAGTTCGCCCCGCCGGTGCTGGTCTGCTCGGCCTATCCGGTGATCGAGGGCTGGCTCGACCGCGTCATCGGCTGGATCGACAACAAGCTGGAGGAGCTTGCCCGCTACGCCGCCGATCCGACGGCCGGCGGCGGCCTGCAGAGCGCCGACTATTTCGTGCTCCAGCTCCTCAACCGCAATATCCCGGTGCTGAAGCACATGCGCCGCTCGCGCTTCATCCATCCCGAGCGGCTGTTCACGACCTTCCTCGCGCTGGCCGGCGAGCTTGCAACCTTCACCACGGCCGAGCGTCGCGCCCGCGACTACCCGGCCTATGATCACGACGACCTGGAGAACTGCTTCGCCCCCGTCGTGCGCGACATCCAGGATTACCTCTCGGCCAATCTCGGCCGCCGGGCGATCCGGCTCGAGATCGTCGAGCGCGCGCAGAACGCCTTCATGTCGACGATCCGCGACCGCAGCCTCGTGCGCAACGCCACGCTGGTGCTGGAAGTCGCGGCCCGCCGGCCATTGACCGAGATCCAGGCGCAGTTCCCGCAGCTCTTCAAGGTCGGCCCCAACACCAAGATGAACGAGATCGTCCATGCCCATCTGCCGGGCATCAATCTCGTCCATCTGCCGACGCCACCGCCGCAGATCCGCGCGCTCACGGATCATGTATACTTCTATCTCGACCGCACCTCGCCGCTCTGGCCCGAATTCAGCACGGCAAGTTCGATCGGCATGCATTTTTCCGGTGACTGGCCCGATCTCGAGCTCGAGCTCTGGGCCGTTCTGGAGGGCAGGCGATGAGCGATCCGGGTTCGCCCTCAGATCCGTTCGGCCGCTCCGAGCGGACGATCATCAGGCCGAACCCCGGCGGGCGCCGCGCGCCCCTGCCGCCCGCTCCCGCCGCGCCAACCCCAGGCGCCCCGCAGGCGCCCCAGCCCTATCAGCCGCCGCAAGCACCCTCGCCCGGCGTGCCCGGCACCGGCGACGAATGGATGTCGCAGCCGGCGCCGGTCCCTCAGCGGCCGCAAGCCCCGCCGCCTCCGGCCAGTGGCGGCCAGGCCCTGCCACGCCGCGACCAACTGCTGACGCCGAACGCGAACCCGCTGCTGCGCGCCGCCGGCCCGCTCCTGCTCCTGCTCGGGCGGATGCGCGCCAATCTCTCCAACGCGCCCTTCGCCCAGCTTCTCGGCCAGGTCGGCGATTCCATCGAGGCCTTCGAGCATGAGGTCCGCGCCGCCGGCGTTCCGGCCGAAACCGCCCAGACCGCGAAATACGTCATCGCCGCGACCGCCGACGACATCGTCCAGAACATCCCCGGCGACGACCGCCATGTCTGGACCCAGTACAGCATGCTCTCGCGCTTCTTCGGCGAGCGCATCGGCGGCGTGCGCTTCTTCGAGATGCTCGACAAGGCCAAGGCAGACCCGTCGGTCAATTACGACCTGCTGGAACTGATGCATGCCTGCCTGGCGCTGGGCTTCCAGGGCATTCACCGCACCTCCGCCGGCGGCGCCAACAATCTCCAGATGATCCAGCGCAACCTGTTCGAGACGCTCCGCAGGGTGAAGCAGCCTGATCCCGAGCTGTCGCCGCGCTGGCGCGGGCAGGCAATCGCGCAGGCGCTCGCCGGCTTCAAGATCCCGGTCTGGTCGGTGGCCGCGATCGCGGCCGTCGCCCTGCTCGGGGTTTATTTCGTTTTCCGCGCCCTGCTCGCCGGCAATGCCGAGGCGGCCTCGACCGCCCTACTCTCGGTCCACCCCAAGGGCGAGATCGGCATCATGCGCAAGGTATTTTCGGCCCCGCCGCCGCCTCCCCCGCCTCCCCCGCAGCCGCCGAAGGTCTGCGCCGCCGTGCAGCCGCCGATCGTCTGCCTGGTGACGCCGAACGTCGTCATCGTCCGCCTCGTCGGCATCACCCTGTTCGAGCCTGGCCAGGCCGCCGTGCGCGCCGAGTTCCAGCCGCTGATCGAGCGCATCGCCGCCGTGCTGGAGAAGGAAGGCGGCGCGATCAAGGTCGTCGGCCATACCGACAATGTGCCAATCCGCACCGCCCGCTTCCCGTCCAATGTTGAGCTGTCGCAAGCCCGCGCCAAGGCGGTCGGCGATGGCCTGAAGGCCAAGCTCAGCAAGCCGGACCGGATCAGCTTCGAGGGCAAGGGCGCCGACACGCCGATCGCGCCCAACAACACCGCCGATGGACGCGCCCAGAACCGGCGCGTCGAGATCTTGATCCAGCGTCAGAACTAGGAGGCAGGACGATGAATCTCGCCACCTGGCTCCGTATCGTGGCCATCCTGATCGGCGCGCTCGCGCTCGCCGCGCTGATCTGGTTCGGCGGCCCCTTCGTCGCCTTCGGCGAGGTCCGGCCGTTCGAGTCTTTCTGGGTGCGCTTAGCCGTCGCCGTGCTTCTCTTGGTCGGCGCGTTCGTCTGGATCGGCCTCATCGTCATCCGCCGCCGCAAGGCGACGGCAGCGCTGACCGAGGCACTCGAAAAGGAAGAGTCGACCGGCGACGGCGCCGCGCTCTCCAGCGCGATGAAGGACGCTCTCGCGACGCTGAAGAGCGCCCGCGGCAAGGGCGGCGACTATCTCTACGACCTGCCCTGGTACGTCATCATCGGCCCGCCCGGCGCCGGCAAGACCACGGCGCTGGTCAATTCCGGCCTGAAATTCCCGCTGGCGCGCGGCGCGACACCGGCCGCCGTCGCCGGCTCCGGCGGCACGCGCTATTGCGACTGGTGGTTCGCCGAGGACGCGGTGCTGATCGACACCGCCGGGCGCTACACCACGCAGGACACCGACACCAAGGCTGAGAAATCGAGCTGGTTTGCTTTCCTCGACCTGCTCAAGACCAACCGCCCGCGCCAACCCATCAACGGCGTTCTCGTCGCGATCAGCGTCGAGGATCTACTGACTTCCTCGCCTGAGGAGATCGCGGCCCATGCCGACGCGATCCGCGCCCGCCTGCTCGAGCTGCACGAGCGATTGAAGGTCGATTTCCCGGTCTATGCCGTCTTCACCAAAGCCGACCTGATCGCCGGCTTCAACGAGTTCTTCGGCCAGTTGACCGAACCGCAGCGGCGCATGGTCTGGGGCCACACCTTCCAGACCGCCGACAAGACCCGCAACATGATCGGCGACGTGCCGCCGGAATACGATGCGCTGATCGAGCGGCTGAACGAGCGCCTGCCCGACCGTTTGCAGGACGAGCACAACCCGACCGCGCGCGCCCAGATCTTCGGCTTCCCCAGCCAGATGGCGACGCTGAAGCGCTCCATCGTCGATTTCCTGACCCGCGTCTTCGAGCCGACGCGCTACCACGCCAATGCGACCTTGCGCGGCTTCTACTTCACCTCGGGCACGCAGGAAGGCACGCCGATCGATCAATTGATCGGCGCGCTCTCGCGCAATTTCGGATCCGACCATGCCGGCTCAGCCGCCTTTTCCGGCAAGGGCAAGAGCTATTTCCTGACCGAGCTGGTCCAGAAGGTCGTGATCGGCGAATCTGGCTGGGTCTCGACCGATCTAGGAGCTGCCCGCCGCTCGACGGCCTTGCGCATCGCCGGCTTCGCTACGGTCGCGCTCCTGTCACTCGCCGCGCTCGGCCTGTGGTGGACGAGCTTCTCTCGCAACAGCGACCTGATCACCGCGACCAATTACGGGCTCTCGGACTATCGCAGCGCCGCCGCGCCCGTGCTGCAGGAGACCACGGTCTCCGACCGCAATTTCAGCCGCATCCTGCCGCTGCTGCACAAGCTCCGGAACATGCCGGCCGGCTACGCCACACAGGCCGAGCCGACGCCGACGCTCGCGACCTTCGGGCTCAGCCAGCGCGAACGCCTGCAGAACGCGACCGAGATCACCTATCAGCAGGCGCTGGAGCGGATGCTGCGCCCGCGCATCATCTTCCGGCTGGAGGAGCAGCTCGAGCAGCAGGCCAACAATCCCGGCTTCGTCTACGAAGCGCTCAAAGTCTACATGATGATCGGCGGCCAGGCGAAGCTCGACCGCGACCTCGTGACGTCCTGGATGCGGCTGGACTGGGCCGAGAACCTCTTCCCCGGCCCGGCCAATGCCAAGGGCCGCGAAGCGCTGGAGGAGCACCTCGCCGCCATGCTCGACCTCGACGAGGGCGACACCGAGCCGATGGTCAAGCTCAACCAGTCGCTGATCGAGCAGAGCCAGCGCACGCTGCGCCGCCTCAGCATCGCCGAGCGCGCCTATGAGTTGCTGCGCACGCAGTCTCGCAGCGACAGCGCCAAGGACTGGGTCGTCTCGCAGCGCGGCGGCTCGGATGTGCGCCTGGTCTTCGAGGGTGTCACCGGCGAGGATCTCGACCAAATTCGCGTGCCTTATTTCTACACCTATGACGGCTTCCAGAGTGCCTTCATCGGCCGGCTCGGCGATATCGGCGACCGGATCGAGAAGGAGCGCTGGGTACTGGGCGAGAATGTCGACCAGCAGGCGATCACCGCCCAGTACGCGACGCTGTTCCAGGATCTGATGAAGCTCTACAGCCGCGACTATGTCGCGACCTGGCAGAAGACGCTGAAGCGGCTGAAGCTGCGCCCCCTCAACGCCGACAAGCCGCGCTATGTCGCGCTCAGCGCCATCTCGGCCGCGACTTCGCCGTTCAAGCAGGTGCTCGAAACCCTGCGCGACGAGACGCAGCTCACCAAGGAGCGCCCGAACGCCAAGAAGGCCGTCGCGCAGACCGCCGCCAAGAACGTGGCGCAGACGCTGGACGAGCGCGCCAGCCAGGCGCTCGGCCGGCTCGGCACCAACCTGCCGATGGCCTCGGCCGGCGTCGACCGCGTGCTCGCGGGCGGCAACGACGTCTCGCTCGGCGCCGATATCGAAGCACAGTTCAAGCCCTATCACATCCTCGTCGACGGCGATCTCGGCCGCCGGCCCGTCGACCAGCTCCTCCAGACCTTCTCGGAGATCAACCAGAACCTCGCCATCGCCGCGACCAATCCAGCCCAGTCAGCTGCCGCAAACGCAGCGCTCGTACCGCTGATCGCGACCTTGCGCGCCAATTCCTCGCGCTACCCCGCCCCCTTCGACGGCATGATCGTCCAGGCGGTCAACGATTTCGAGGGCGATGCCACCGGCGCAACCGTCGCGCTGCTGCGGCAGGCTCTGGCCGAGCAGATCACCGGCGTCTGCAACGAGATCGTCACCAACCGCTACCCCTTCACCAAGGCGAGCGCCCGCGACGTGCCGCTCGCCGATTTCGCCCGGCTCTTCGCGCCCGGCCAGATCATGGACAAGTTCTACAAGGAACGGCTGGAGCCCTTCGTCGACACCTCCAAGCCGCAATGGAGCTGGCGCGTCGACAGCCGCGTGGCGCGCGCGCTCTCGCCGACGACGCTGCGCGAGTTCCAGCGCGCCAGCGAGATCAAGGAGGCCTTCTTCCCGACCGGCGGCAACCTGCCCTCCTTCCAGATGGTGGTGACGCCGACCGCGCTCTCGGCCGATGCGTCCACCGCGAAGCTGGAGATCAACGGTTTCACCGTGACGAGCCAGCAGGGCGTCAACACGCCGGCCCCGGTGATGTGGCCGGGTGGCGGCGTCGGCAAGACGGCAGTGACGCTGACGCTCGGCGGCGGCAGCAGCAATTCCGGCGGCATGTTCAGCGGCGGCTTCTTCTCCTCGGGCTCGCAGGGCGGCGGCGCGCAGGGCGAGGCCAAGCTCTTCGAGAAGGACGGCACCTGGTCCTTCTTCCGCCTGCTCGATGCCGGCTCGGTGCTGAAGCAGGGCGACAATGTCGGCTTCACCCTGAGCGCGGGTGGCCGGCAGGTCGGCTATTCCTTTGGCGTCGGCTCGCTCAAGAATCCCCTGATCCTGCCGGCTCTGCGGGAAATCCGCTGCCCCTCCGGGATCTGAGTCTTGAGCTGCGGCCTCTTCGGCAAGCTCCCGGCCAAGCGCGACTTCATCGCGCTGAACGCTCCCTCCGGCTTCCTCGCGGTCTATGAGAAGTGGCTGCAGGGCGGCCTGACCGCGAGCCGGCTCGAACTCGGCAATCGCTGGCAGGAGGCCTATCTCAACGCGCCGATCTGGCGCTTCTGGCTGGGCGGAGCGCATGGCGGGCAGACGGTCGCCGGCGCCTTCATGCCCTCCGTCGACGGCGTCGGCCGCTATTTCCCGCTCTCCGTCTTTGCCGCCGCAAGCCCGGGCGCCGCGATTCCACCGCCCGAGCTCGACCCGCAGGACAAGTGGTTCGAGGCGATCGAGGATTTCCTGTTGGAGGCGCTGGAGCCGCAGGCGAGCTACGAGGCCGTGGCGCAGCGCCTGGCCGCCCTACCCATCCCCAACGACCACCATCTCGCCGCCCCGCCTCGGGACATGGTCCGGCTCGCCGACGGCACCATCGTCAGCGCCGCGATCTCATCCGGCTTCCCCGAGCGGCTGGCGGCCTTGCGCGTCGAAGACCATGCCCGCGCCTATGCCCATGCGTGCTATCTTTGGACCGTGGGCGGCCCGAATTTCGAGCCGCTAGCCTTGACCGGCCATGCCTTGCCCGATCCCTATCTCTTCGCCGGCCTGCTCACCGGCCGCTTCGACGGCCATCTCGCGCCCGAGCGCGCCGGATCATGAGGGCGATGCCATGAACGACGCCCCGCGCCGGAATGCCGGTTTCGAGACCGGCTGCATCAGCCATACCGGCAAGGTCCGGAAGGCCAACGAGGACAATTTCATCCTGCGGCCGGAAATCGGCCTCTGGGCCGTCGCCGACGGCATGGGCGGGCATGAGAACGGCGCGCTCGCCAGCGCGACCGTCGTCGCGGCGCTGGAAGCGGTCGGCGCCGCCGGCTCCGCACCGGACCTGCTCGCCATGCTGGAAGCCGGCGTGCTCAAGGCCAACGAAGACCTGCGCGCCGAGATCGACCGGCGCGGCGCCACCATGGGCGCGACGCTGGTCTGCCTCCTGATCCACCAGCGCCATTTCGCCTGCCTCTGGTCCGGCGACAGCCGCATCTACCTGATCCGCAGCGGCCGGATCGTGCAGGTCACGCGCGACCATACCGAGGTCCAGGACATGGTCGATCGCGGGCTGATGACGCCGGACGAGGCGAAGCGCTCGCCGCGCCGGCACATCATCACCCATGCGATCGGCGTGCACGAGACGCCGGAACTCGATCTCGAAAACGGCGAGATCGCCGATGGCGACGCCTTCCTGCTCTGCTCGGACGGGCTGACCGAGCATGTTGCCGACGCCGAGATCCTGTCAGCCGTCGAGGCCGGCGGCGCACAGGCAGCCTGCGACGCCCTGCTGGCGCTGACGCTGGAGCGCGGCGCGCGCGACAACGTCACCGTCGTGATCGTGCGCTATCGACAGGGCGCGAGCGAAAGGACACGCTGGATGCCGAACCGGTCGATGCGCGGAGTTACGACGCCAGGGAGTACCCCGTCATGAGCGACGACTCCGAACGCACCGTCTTCGCGCCCCGCGCCAATGCCCGCATCGGCACGAAGCTGAACGGCATCTACGAGATCGAGAGCCTGATCGCCGTCGGCGGCATGGGCGAGGTCTACAAGGGCCGCGCCATCCAGACCGGCGACGCCGTGGCGATCAAGATGATCCGCCCCGACATGGCGCGCGACGAAGCCGTGATCGCCCTGTTCCGGCGCGAGGCCGCGGCGCTGCACAACCTCTATAACGAGGCGATCGTCCGCTATTACGTCTTCGCCATCGACCCGGTGTCGGAGTCGCCCTATCTCGCAATGGAATTCGTCGACGGCCAGCCGCTCTCCGAGCGCCTCAAGGAACGGCCGCTGACGGTGGAAGAAGCCGACATCCTGCGCCAGCGCGTGGGCCCGGGCCTGCATGCCGCGCACCGGCTCGGCATCATCCACCGCGACATCTCGCCCGACAACATCATCCTGCCCGGCGGCGATCCCTCCCGCGCCAAGATCATCGACTTCGGCATCGCCCGCTCCAGCATCCTCGGCGAGGGCACCGTGATCGGCTCCGGTTTTGCCGGAAAATACAACTACGTCTCGCCGGAACAGCTCGGCCTCTATGGCGGCGAGGTTTCCGGCCGCTCGGACATGTACTCCTTCGCGCTGGTGCTGGCGCAGGCGCTGACCGGGCGTGCCATCGACATGGGCGGCTCCCAGGTCGACATCATCGACAAGCGCCGCCGCCTGCCCGATCTCTCGGGCGTCGATGCGCGGATTCGTCCCCTGCTGGCGCGCATGCTCGCGCCCGATCCGAAAGACCGCCCCGCCGACATGGCCGAGGTCGCAGCCTGGCAGGCACCCGCTTCGGGCAAGAAGGCGGCTGCGAAGGTGCCGCCCGGCAAGGCGCCTCCGGAAAAATCGGGGCGCTCATCGATGCCGCTCGTCGCCGGCATCGCCGCACTCGCCCTGCTGGCCGGCGGCGGCTTCTATGCCTGGACGATGCTGGGCGGAGGCAAGGCGGCAGGGGTCGTAACCAACGAAGCGCCTCTGCTTTCGGAACAACTCTCGACCAGCGCCCCCGCGACGGCTGCGAACGCCCCGCCAGCCCTGACCGAAGCGCCGGCGGCAAAAGCTCCATCGACCAGCGCCCCTCCGGCGGCCGTTGAAGCGCCGGCACGGCCATCCACGTCCGCGCCGCCGCCTTCCGTCGCTGAAAAACCTCCCGCTTCACAAAGCCCGCCCTCGCTGCCCCCAGCAGCACAGCCTCCGACCCAGCAACCGCAGATGGGGCAACAGCAGCCATCGCGGCCGCAGCGGCCGTCCTCCGGCTCGCCGGGATCGCAGGTCGCCGTCAACGCCGAGCCACCCCAACAGCAGGCACCGGCGCGTCCGCCCGCCCCCGAACCCGTCAAGCCGCCCGCGGCCGTCGAGGTGAAGCCGCTGGAATTGCCGCCCGTTGCCGTCGTCATTCCGACGCCTCCGACAAGCCAAAGCGTTCCGCCGCCGCAGATCCCTGCCATGGTGCAGGAGCCCGAGCCGCGCACGCCGGCCGAGCGCATCGAGCGCTATGTCCGCGACTATGACGGCGGCTCCTGCTTCTTCCTCTGGCCTCTGGAAATCGGCGACCGCAAGGCGACGCTGGAAGGCTTCGGCAGTTCGTCCGCGCCCTTCGTCGCCTTCGACAGCGCCTTCAAGGCGGCGCAGGGCTTCGAGGCGCAGATCCATCTGCGGCCGATGACCGAGGCACAGTGCCCGATGGTCGATTTCCTGCGTCGGCCCGGCATCGGCATCGACCGCAGCCCGCGCATCCAGATCGGCGCCTTCAACATGAAGAGCGGCGAGATCCTCAACGGTTCGATCGAGGCCGGCGGCGGCCAGAATCTCGACGTCGTGCTGATCGGCGATGACGGCCTCGTCTACAACCTCGCGAATTTCTCGAAGCGCGAGGGCGGCAAGGTGATCTTCAACCTGAAGCTCGAATCGACCGGTGGCGCCGCCCGGCCGCAAACCGTGCTCGCGCTCGTGACGAAGGAGGCGCTGCCGGCGCTTTCAGGCCCAAATCCCTCGCCCGCGCGCGAATTCTTCGCCAATCTCAAGCTCGACCTGGCTCGCCAGACCGGCAAGCTCGGTTTGGGGATCAAGTATTTCCGGATCGAGTGAGGCCACGACCTCTTCCCTTCTCCCCTTGCGGGAGAAGGTGGCAGCGCAAAGCGCTGACGGATGAGGGGTCGCGCGACCTCTGTCATCATTGCGAGCCCCGGGTCTTGCGTTCGGCAAGCTCAACGACAGGCTCCGCGAAACAACCCAGGGGTGGCTGCGCTCTACGTTCCCTGGATCGCTTCGTCGCTTCGCTCCTCGCGATGACGGATAGCGTAGCGCGACCCCTCATCCGGCCCTTCGGGCCACCTTCTCCCGCAAGGGGAGAAGGGACGCCCCTCAATCCTCCCGATACAGCACACCCCACTCATCCTGCCAGACGCCGGCCTTGTCCTCGACCACGATCGGCGCCCGGATCTCGTTGGCGAGGCGGATCGCGGTGCGGAAGGCGTCCTTCGCCGCCAGTTCGTCGCTGACGAAATCATTGACCAGATGCCCGCCGGCGAGATCGGCTGGGCAGAGCACGCGCCCGAAGGCTTCTCCGCCGCGCTCCGACAGGCTGAGCGTGATCGCATCGGTCGGCGGTTCGTCGACCTGTTCGAAACGGTTGGCCGGCATGGGCTTTCTCCTTTCGCTGCTCCCCGGGGAGCGGATGGCTGCGAGCGGACACGCTCGCAGCGGCAGGCTTCACTTCTTCGGTTGCGGCCGGGCGATCCCGCCCCCTGCGCCGGGCCGGACCGCGCTGTAGCGATCGAGCCTGACCTTGATCATGTCGTTGAACTTCTTGTGGACCTCGGAGACCGAGAGCGTCTTCGTCTCGCCGCCGGCATCGGCATAGAAGATCGGGCGGTTGGCCTGGGCGGGCTTGGGCAGGAGCTCGGCCGCCTTCACGCCCGGCTGCTCCTCCATCGTCTCGATGAAGGTCTGCGCCGCGTCCGGGCCCAGGAAGTGGATCAGGTAGATCTCGCCGCCGGTGAGATGGCGCCCCAGCGCCCGCTCCAGCCTGAGCGTATCGCGCTTCAGCATCTCCGCCGCCAGCAGCGCCGAGATATAGGGCTCGCGCCGCATGTCGAGGATGCGCTGGCGCTGCGAACCATCGCTCACGACGAATTGCCGGCCGGACTTGCCGATCAGCTTCGCATCGGCGCCAAGCCCATGCTTCGCCCCGAACTCGTAGATCACGCCGAGCCAGGTCTGCTCGATGAACTGGTAGAGCCCGGTCGCCGAGGAGGTCTGCGCCTTCACCGCCGTCGAGAACGAGGATTCCTTGTCGGCCACCGCCATCAGCAGGGTCGGGTCGGCGCCGACGACCTTGCTGGCGCGCACGATGGTGTCGACGAGATGGCGGCGGATCTTGATCGGTCCGAAGGTCAGAACCTGATCGGGATCGCCACTGGAGATCTGTGGCGGCGGTTGCGGCGCGCCACTGGGCGAGACCGATCCTTGCAGCGCCCCGCCCTGCATCTTCGGCGGCACTAGCAAAATATTGGACGGCAGTTGCAATTGATTGACCGGAATCTGCTGGGTCGGCGCATCCTCCTGCGGTTTGATCGCCGCCAGCGAAGGATCGTTGTCGAGCGCGAACTGCGCTGCCTGCCGCGCGCCTTCCAGGTCCTGCTCGACCGAGGACAGGATCAGCGAGGGCCGGGCTGGCGCATCCTTCAGCGCCGGGGCTTCGACGGCCGCGACCTCGCTTCTCTGCTCGGACGTGGGCTCGTCCCGCTGCTGGAGCCGGGCATAGGCCAGTCCGAGCACCGCCGCCGCCACGCAGGCGACGCCTGCAGCCACGGCAGCGATTGCGCTGCGTCCGGAGGAGGCCTTCTTCGGCCGGGCATCGGGTGGTTCCGTGGCCTCTGCAGGCTTCGTGGGTGAGACACGCGGAGAAGCCAGCGGAGCGGCGGCCGCCGAAGAGGCTGGAGATGGGACGGGGGCGGTGGCAACCGGCCGTGCTGGAGCCGATCGCGGCGGTTCCGGTATCCGCTGTCGCACAGGTGGAGGCGCGACAGGAGCAAGTGCAGGGCGCGGAGGCGACGGGCTGGCGGCCACCGGCGCCGCGACCGCTTCCGGCTTCCCCGTCACGAGGCTCCGCAGCATCTCCAACCAGCCGGGATCGCCGCGCCCGGCGAGTGCCGTGAGATCATCGACGAGCCGCTGCGCGGTCAGTTGCGGCACGCTCGCCTCGCGCGCGATCATGCCGACAGCGCCCTTGCCCGACTGCTCCGACACCGTCTTCAGCGCGTAGAACCAGAGCTGCAGCGGCGTGCGCCGGCCTTCCAGCGGCGTCCCGGCGGCCGGGTGGATCATGTAGTGGCAATGCTGGCAGGCGAAGCCGCGCAGCTTCGGGCGTGACTCGAACTGCGCCGGCCGGCCGCAGGCGGGGCAATTCATGCTGGTCCCGCCATGGCGCAGGCGCATCAGCGCGGCGAGGCAAGCCTCCTCCGGAAACAGCGCCTGGAATTGCCGGAAGCGCTCGCTCATTCCGCTGGCCCGCGCCTCATGGTTTCCTGCCGTAAGGTTACGCCCCGCCGGATTGCTTCACAATCGTCACGCCCGCAGCAGCCCGAGGCGCGCGACATCCTTCAGATGCATCGCCACCTCCTCCGCCGTCGCCCGTTCCGGTAGGCCGGGCAGGCTGATGCCGGAGCGCCGGGTCTCGTCGAGGAAGGCGTTCATGTCGTCGAGCAGCATGCGCTGGTCGCGCGAGCCATCGAGCAGGCTGACGAATTTCCGCACGACGACACCGTCGAGCTGCACGGTGCGATGGCGGAGATCCGTGACCTCGGCGGAGGTAGAAGCCTGCCAGCGCGCGATCTCGCTGGCGGCCGGCTTCTCGCTGATCGCCGTCGTCAATGGCGGCGCTTCCAGCCTGATGTCGAGCAAGCCAGCCTTGAAGATCGCGATCAGGGCTTCGTCGAGCCTGCCGATCTCACGCGCGCGGTCCGGCCCGAGCTCGGCGGCAGCGTCGCGGCAGGCGCGCTCGACCAATTCGTCCCAGGCGATGCTCGCCGGCCAGATCGTGCTGAGGATCCCCAGCGCCGCCTTGCAGAGCGGCAGGTCCACGGCAAGCTGGATGCCTTCATCGAAGCTGAAGCGCTGCACGCCGGGCTTCTCATCGCCTTTCGCCGGTGCCTGCCGCGCATTCGCCGCGACATGATAGGGCTTGAGCGAGCCCGGCCGGACGCCACGCCTGAGTGAAACATCCGCCCGGCACAGCAGCGTCTCGCGAAAAGCCCGGCCGATCAGCAGGTCGAGCATCTGCTCGCGCAACGCCATCTGCTCCAGCGGGATCCGGTCGAGCATCTGCTGGGCCAGTCCCTTGGCGGCGCCGTACATGTTGGGGAACGAGGCCTCGGCCAGGAACTGCAGCCCATGCCGCTCGGCCGAAGACAGCACTTCATGCAGCGCGAAGGCGCGCGCGCCGGGATTGAGGTCGTCGTGATAGAGGACGTTGTCGGGCAGCTCCTCGATCTGCTTCAGCCTTTGCCGCAGCGCTGCGCCATGGAAACTGTCGGCATCGCTGGCCTCCGCAACGTCCTTCAGGGCGGCGCGGGCGACCCGCACCCGCTCGCGCGGCTCCTCGATATCGCGGACGGCGAACAGCATGACGTCCCGCGCGAGGTCGCGCAGCCGGCAACCGGGCAGTGCGTTGTAGCTGACATAGGCCACGCCTTGCGGCGCCAGCAACTCCCCGAACAGCGCGATGATCCGCTCGCGCACGATATCCGGCACCCAGGAATAGACGCCATGGGCAATGATGTAGTCGAAGCGGCCGATCTCCCCGGCAACCTGGAGAATGTCGCGCTGCTCGAAGGCAAGATTGGCCAGGCCAAGCTCCGCCGCATTGGCGCTCGCCTGCCGGATCGAATCGCCGCTGAGATCGATGCCGAGAAAGCGGCTGCCGGGATATTGCGCCGCCATCGGGATCAGGTTGCCGCCGCGCCCGCAACCGAGCTCGAGCACGCGCATCGCTGTCGGCAAGGCCGGGTTCATGCCGTGGAAATGGGCGATGGTGGCCAGCCGCGACGGATGAGTCTGCGAGAAGGCATGGCCGGGATAGGCCACCGCGTCATAGGGATTGATGGCTGAATTGCTCGTCATGGCCGCACCCGCCCGGCTCCGTCCCGTTCATTCGAACCGAAGCACTGCCTCGGCGCCTCATTCATATGAAGGAGCCACAGCCTGGCGCCACGCGAGCCGGACAGCCGCTTCCTGCCGGGCTTCGATCTCCCCGCCGAAGCCTGATGTCGGCCGTCAGCCAACATATGGTGCCGGGAGCGACGCCACGCCCCTTGACACCGGCCGGTGCGATGGGGAATTTGGCGCCCGATGCGGGTGTAGCTCAATGGTAGAGCAGCAGCCTTCCAAGCTGAATACCCGGGTTCGATTCCCGGTACCCGCTCCAAATCCCCCGAAATCTTCGAAGCGCGGCGGCGAGCCTGTACGAGCCGTGCCGGTGGCGCACCCCGCGAATTAGAGCAATTTTCGACCTGATTGAACCGCCAGGCCGTCATTGCGAGCGCGGCGGCGACGCAATGACGGTTCAGTCAGGGCGAAAACCGATCTGGAGAGCGGATTCGGTCGATCGGCGTCAGCGCGAGCGCGGATCGAGGGCGTCGCGCAGGCCGTCGCCGAGCAGGTTGAACGACAGCACCGTCGCGAAGATCGCGACACCGGGCCAGAGCGCCATCCAGGGCGCGTTGCTGAGGAAGCGCTGGGCCGAGTTCAGCATCGAGCCCCAGGACGGCGCCGGAGGCTGAAGGCCGAGGCCGAGGAAGGACATGCTCGCTTCCGCGATGATCGCCGTCGCGATCGTCAACGTCGCCTGGACCATGAGCTGCGGCAGGATGTTCGGCAGGACATGGCGCACCGCGACGCGCCATTTCGGATTGCCGACGGCCCTCGCCGCCTCGACATAGTCCTCGCCCTTGATCGACAGCACCTGGCCGCGCGTCAGGCGGATGAAGAACGGTGTGGCGGTGATGCCGATCGCCAGCATCGCATTCGTGAGGCTGGGCCCCAGAAAGGCCGCGAGCGCGATCGCAAGGATGAGGAACGGGCAAGCCAGCATGGCATCGGTGAAGCGGCTGATGAAGCCGTCGACGAGGCCGCCGAGAAAACCCGCCGCGAGCCCGAGCGGCACGCCGATCGCCATGGCGATGCCGACCGAGGTGAGGCCCGCCAGCAGCGAGGCCCGGGCGCCCCAGATGATGCGTGACAGCAGGTCCCGGCCGGCCTCGTCGGTGCCGAACCAATGCGCTGCGGAGGGAGCCTTGCGCACGGCGGTCCAGCTCTGGGCGGTCGGATCATAGGGCGCCAGCAGCGGCGCGAAGACCGCCACGAACACCATGAAGAGCACGACGGCGAGCCCGACCAGTGCGCTCTTGCGCTTCGACAGGCGCCGCCACAGGCGGCTCTGGAAGAAACTCGCCACGGGATTGGCCGAGGATTTGATATCCGTAATCGTCGACACAGGTCAGCTTCTCAGTCTCGGGTTGACGAGGATGTATCCGATATCGGCGAGCAGATTGAGGATGATGTAGAAGAGCGAGGTCACGAGCACGACGCCCTGCACCACCGGATAATCGCGGGTGAAGACGGCATCCACGATCAGCTTGCCGAAGCCGGGAATCGTGAAGATCTGCTCGGTCAGGACCGCGCCGGACAGGAGCGCGCCGAACTCCAGCGCGCCCAGCGTGATGATCGGCGTCAGCGCGTTGCGCATCGCGTGCTTGAGCACGACGGTCGATTCGTTGAGGCCCTTGGCCCGCGCGGTGCGGACATAATCGCTGCTGAGCGCCTGGAGCATCGCGCCGCGGGTGTGGCGCATGATCACGCCGGCAATCCCGATGCCGAGCACGAAAGCAGGCATGATCGTGGTGGCGAGGTTCATCTTCAGGTCTTCCGAGGGGCTGACGAAGCCGGAGGCCGGAAGCCAGCCGAGATGGACCGAGAAGAACAGGATGAGCAGGATGCCGAGCCAGAAGTTCGGGACCGAAATGCCGGCGAGCGACGCGACATTGGTGGCGTAGTCGACAGCGCTGTTCTGGCGCAGGGCTGAAATGATGCCTGCGGTGATGCCGACCACGAGCGCGATGCAGATGCCCATGACCGCCAGTTGCAGCGTCACCGGCAGCTTGAGCAGGATCAGGTCGAGCACGGGGCGGTTATGGCGCATGGACTCGCCGAGATCGCCGGTGGCAACGCCCTTCAGCCAGTAGAGATACTGCACGATCAGGGGCTGATCGAGGTGATATTGGGCCCGGATGGCCGCCAGCGTCGCTTCGTCCGGATTCTCGCCGGCGAGCACCAGCGCCGGATCGCCCGGCAGGAGGTGCTGCAGCGAGAAGATGATGACCGACAGGAGGAGGACCGTCGGGACGAGCTGCGCGAGGCGGCGGGCGATCAGTGTCGGCATCGTTCAATCGCCCGTCAGGTTCAGGATCGGCGGCGCGGCCATGGCTTCGAGTGTTCGGTTGCGGGTTTCACGGATGAGGCGACACCCGGACCGGTCATGACGGCTCCGGGCGCGGACGCGCCCGGAGCCTGAACGGATCGCGGGAGAGGCGCTCATCACAGCCCCGGTACGCGGTCAGTTCTTCCGGCTGACATTGGTCAGGCGGATGATGCCGTCAGGCGCCGGCTTGAAGCCGGTGAGCGCGGAGTTGTGCGCGAAGATCCACTGCGAATGGTAGAGATAGACGATCGGCAGGTCCTTCAGCAGGATCGCATTGGCCTTGGCGTATTCCGCCTTGCGAGCTTCGACATCCCCGAGCGAGCGGGCCTTCGCGAGGATCGCGTCGAGCTGCTCGTTGCAATACTTGGCATCGTTCGTCGCGACGCCGCAGGCGAGCATTGGCGTGATGTTCAGGTCGGGGTCGACGCGGCCGCTCCAGCCGACGAGATGGGCCTGGAACTTGCCCTGGCGGGCGATGTCGAGCAGCGTCATCAGCTCGGTCGGCTTGATCGAGACCTTGATGCCGATCTCCTGGACCATCGCCTGGATGAGCTGGGCAACCTGCTGGCGCTCGGCGTCGGTGGGGACGAGCAGTTCGAGATCGACCGACTTCACGCCGGCCTCGGCCATCTTCTTCTTGGCAGCGTCCAGGTCACGGGCCGGAACCGGGAACTTCTTGTCGTAGAAGGGGCTGGACGGCGGGAACGGCTGGTTGCCGGTGCTGGCCTGGCCGTCGAACACGACATTGCTGATCGCCTGGCGATCGATCGCGAGGCTGAAGGCTTCGCGGATCGCCGCCTTCTTGCCGGCATCGAGATTGGCGCCTTCGCCACCGATGCTGAAAGTGATGCCGTAATAGCCGAGCCCGACCACGGGATCGACGGCGAGCGCCTTGTCCTTCTTGACTGCTTCGACATCCGTCGCCGCGAGACGCTCGATCAGGTCGAGCTGGCGGGAGCGCAGGTTCAGCAGGCGGACATTGGAATCCGGCATGCCGCGATAGATCAGGCGGTCGAAATGATATTTCGCCGCATCGTAATATTGCGGGAACTTCTCGAGGACGATGCGGTCCTGGACGACGCGCTCCAGGAACTTGTAGGGGCCCGAGCAGACCGGCGCATCGGTGAACTTGTCGCCGAGCTTGGCGCCGGCGGCCGGGCTGATGATCATGCCGGCACGATCGCTGAGCGCGGCGAGCAACGGAACCGAAGGCTCCTTGAGGCTGATCTTGACGGTCGTCGCATCGACGGCCTCGACGCTCTTGATCGCACTGATCTCGGCCTTGCGGCGCGAGATGCCGGAGGTGAGCGCCCGCTCCAGATTGTACTTGATCGCGGCCGCGTCCACAGCCGTCCCGTCATGGAAGACCGCGTCCTTGCGCAGCTTCAAGGTCAGTACGGTGCTGTCCAGGCTCCATTCCCAGCTTTGCGCCAGCATCGGGATGATTTTGCCGGTCGTGTCGATATCGACGATCTTGTCGCAGAGCGATTGCAGGACGTGACGACCGACGAAGCTCCAGTTGGAAACCGGGTCCAGCGTATCCGGATCGTCCTGCAGGCCGATCTTCAGGACGGACTGGGCCGTGGCGGGAACCGCCGTTGTGGCCAGGGCGCCAAACGCCAGGCCGGCGGCGAGCGCAAGAAAAGCCGGTTTCATCGATAGTCCCCTCTTCTGTTGTCCTGTGCCGGCCGCGCGCTCAGCGGGCGACCGCATAACCCTGGACGCCGCGCGGATTGGCGCCGGCCTTGATCAACTGCACGTCGCCGTCCATCTCGCGCGCGACCGCTGACAGGCGCCCTTCGGACCAGGCGTCTCCAACCGTGATCTTGTGCCCCCTCGCCGCCAGATCCTCGCGAACCGCTTCAGGGAAGCGGGATTCGAGCGTCACGGCGCCATGGCTGATCTCGCGCGGCCAGAAGGATGAGGCGAGATGGTCCGTGTGGAAGGACGGGGCATCGATCGCTTCCTGCAGATTCATGCCCTTGTGGAGATGGCGCAGCAGCATGATCAGCTGCCACTGATCCTGCTGGTCACCGCCGGGCGTGCCGAAGGCCATATAGGGCTGGCCGTCGCGGTAGACCGTCGAAGGCGTCAATGTCGTGCGTGGCCGCTTCGACGGCGCCAGGGTCGAGTTCAGCCCCTCTTCGAGCCAGAACATCTGCGCGCGCGTGGTCAGGCTGAAGCCGAGACCGGGGATGACCGGACTCGACTGGAACCAGCCGCCGGACGGCGTCGCGGAGACCATGTTGCCCCAGCGATCGACGGCGCTCACCTGCACCGTGTCGCCGCGCTGCGCGCCTTCGCGGGTCAGCGCCGGCTCACCCTGCTTGTCGTTCGGTAGCTTGGCTTCGCGGACGGTCGGCTCGCCGCCGCCGAGACCGGGCTGCGCGATCGTGCCGACCTTGCGCAGCGGCGGCAGATTGGGATTGCGGCCGTCTGGCGTGCCGGGAAGCACCTCCATCGACGCCGTCCCCGTGATCAGCGCCCGCCGGATATCGGCATAGCCGGAGGACAGCAGCGCCTTGATCGGCACGTCAGAACTGTCGCCATACCAGGAATCGCGGTCGGCCATCGCAAGCTTGGCCGTCTCGACGACGAGATGCACGAAATCGGCGCTCATCGGGTCGAGATCGGCGATATCAGTGCCCTTGAGGATCTGCAGCATCTGCAGCAGGACCGGCCCCTGCGACCACGGTCCGCATTTGAAGACCTCGTAGTCGCCATAGGTCACCGAGACCGGCTTCTCGATCAGCGGCTGATAATCGGCCATGTCGTGCGCCGTGATCAGGCCCTTGTGGTGGCGGCCCGAGACGTCCCAGACTTCCTGCGTCGCGCAGAACTGCTCGATCCGCTCGGCGACCGGCCCGCGATACCAGAAATCGAGCGCCGCATCGATGCGCGCTTCCCGGTTCTTGCCGGATTTCGCGTGGTCGAGGATCTGCTGGTAGAGCGCGGCGATCTGCGGATTGCGGAACAGCTTGCCCGACTGGGGCGCGACCCCGCCCGGCAGGTAGAGCTCAGCCGAGCTCGGCCAATGGGTCTCGAACAGCCCCCGCATTTCCCCAATCGTCCGGGCGATGCGCGGCACCAGCGGATGGCCCGTGCGGGCATAATAGATCGCCGGCGCCAGCACGTCCTCAAGCTCGGCGGTGCCGTAATCGCGCAGCAGCGTCAGCCAGGCACCGAAGGCACCGGGGATGCAGGCGGCCAGCAGGCCGGTGCCCGGAATGATGTCGAGGCCCAGCCCCTTGAAATAGGCGACGGTCGCCTTCGACGGGGACGGACCCTGGCCGGAGATCACGATGGGCGCGTCGGCGCCAGCCGGCGTGACGATGATCGGCACCTCGCCGGCAGGGCCGTTGAGATGCGGCTCGACGATCTGCAGGACGAAGCCGGTGGCGACCGCGGCGTCGAAGGCGGTGTGCCCCTTCTCCAGGATGGACATGCCGACGGTCGAGGCGAGCCAGTGCGTCGAGGAAACCGCCCCGAATGTGCCCCTGAGTTCCGGTCGCGTCGTGAATGTCATGGCAGTTCCTCAGCTCCAGCCGTTTGCCCCCCGAGAAGGCGCCGAAAAGGCCGGATATCGCGCGAGAGAGTTTAGGCAGGCCTCAGAAAGCCGCGCTGCAGGACGTGTGCGGCGGCACCTTTTTGTATATTGTTTGTCCACAATGCAATAAGATTGTGTAATCTTCAGGCTCGATCGCGACGGTGGTCTCTGGAATGGCTGACATACGAGCAGAGAGGCGATCGATGTCGGAGATATCTGCTTCCACGCGGAAAAATCGCAGCGATTTCATCGCTGAACAGCTGGAAGAGGCTGTCATCAACGGCGCGTTTCCGGCCGGATCGAGGCTCGACGAGGCTTCGATCGCCCTGCAGTTCGGCGTCTCGCGCACACCTGTCCGCGAAGCATTGCATATCCTGTGCGGGCGGGGGTGGGCTGAGCGCGAACCCTTCAAGGGCGTGGTCGTCACACAGATTTCCGCCGAGCGCATCGACGAGATGTTCGAGGCGATGGCCGAGCTCGAGGCGACATGCGGCCGGCTGGCCTCGCATCGGATGACGATGAGCGAGCGCGGCGAGCTCGAAAGCCTGCACCGCCAGATGAACGTGCTCGCCGAAGAGGGGGACAATGATGGTTACAACGACCTCAATACCCGGTTCCACAACCTCCTTTTCCAGGGCAGCCACAACAGCGACCTGATCGCCGCCGCCCAGACCCTGCGCCTGAAGCTGGCGCCGTTCCGCAAGTTTCAGCTCAAGGACAAGGGGCGGATCAAGCGGTCCTGCCGTGAACACCAACAGATCGTCGATGCGATCCTGGACCAGGACGCCAAGGCAGCGGAAAGCGCGTTGCGCCGCCACCTCGTCTCGGCTGCGCAGGAGGTCCTGCTCAAGCGGCAACGTCAGGAAGACGATGCCGTTGCCAAGAACACACCCTGAAAGGCTAATCAAAAATGTCCGATGCGATTGAGGCCGACGCCATCCGCGCGGTGATCGCCACCATGCAGGCGGCCTGGAACCGCGGCGATTTCCACGGCTACATGGCGGGGTTCGCCAATCCCGATGTGGTCTTCGTCTCGAGGGGACGCATCCAGAAGGATTGGCAGGCGACTCTGGACCATTACATCGCCGACTATGGCGGCGCGCCCGGCTCGCAAGGACAGCTCGCCTTCTCGAATATCCGCATCGAGATGCTGGCGCCGGACGCGGCCCAGCTGATCAGCGACTTCAGGCTGGAGCGCGCGGCCGGCAATCAGGTCGGCGTCAACACACGCCTGATGCGCAAGCGCGACAACGGATGGGTCATCGCGCTCAACCACGTCTCCCAGACAGAAGACGATCGCGTCGCCGACAAGACATGACGGCGCCCCCGGCTTGATCGCTCGGCGAGCGGGCCGCCGAACGGACTACAGCGTATCGGACGAATCGCGGCCGCGGCCGCCCCGCCGCCCGCCTCGACTTCGGGAGGATCGCCTGAACAAGGTCGTGTGGACCGCATGGAGGATCGGCTCCGGCTTGCCCAGCAGATAGCCTTGCGCTTCCGTGCAGCCCGCCCGGTCAACCGCGTCGAGCTGGTCCTGCGTCTCGATTCCCTCCGCCGTGGTCGTCATGCCAAGCTCAGTTGCGAGCGCCGCGATCGCGGTGACGATGGCGACGCTGTCGGAATGGGCGGTCATGTCGCGCACGAAGGAACGGTCGATCTTGACCTTGTCCAGCGGGAACAGCCTGAGATGGCTCAGGCTGGAATAGCCGGTCCCGAAATCGTCGAGCACGATGCGGACGCCGAGCTCCTTCAGGCTCTTCAGCGTCCCGAGATTGCGGTTGTCGTTGGCGAGCAGCGCCGTCTCGGTGATCTCGAGCTCCAGCCGTTCCGGGTCGAGCCCTGTCTCGTCGAGGATATCGCGAACGGTCGCGACCGCGTCGCCGAAGATCAGCTGTACCGGCGACAGGTTGACGGAGATGCGAAGGTCTCCCGGCAATTGGGCGGCGTCTGCGCAGGCCTGCCGGATGACCCATTCGCCGAGATCGACGATCAGGCGGGTTTCTTCCGCCAGCGGCACGAACTCCGCCGGCGCGACCAGCCCGCGCTCCGGATGGTGCCAGCGCAGAAGGGCCTCGAAACCGCAGAGCTTGCTGGATCGCAGATCGAAGATCGGCTGGTAGGACAATTCGAACTGCCGCTCATCGATGGCCTCGCGCAGATCCGCTTCCAGGGCGAGGCGCGCGCGCAGCTGTTCGTCCATCTCGGCGGTGAAGACGCAATGGACGCCGCGCCCCAGCGCCTTGGCCTGATAGAGAGCGAGATCGGCCTGCTTCAGCAGAAGGTCCGCGTCGAAATCCGGTCCCTCGGCCACGGCGATGCCGACGCTTGCGGAAATCGAGATCGTCCGGTCCTGGATGAGATAGGGCCGGCTGAGAACCTCGATGATGCGCGCACCCAGCGCCTCCGCCTGTTTCGGCTGGTCCCGGTCGAGGCTCAGGACCGCGAACTCGTCGCCGCCCAGACGGGCGACGCAATCGCTGTCCCGTACGCAGGTCGCCAGGCGCTCGGCGACCGACAGAAGCAAAAGGTCGCCCACAGGGTGCCCCAGCGTGTCGTTGACGTCCTTGAAGCGATCGAGATCGAGGAACAGCAGGGCGACGGCCCCCGCCTCCTCCCCTGCCCGCCGCAGCGATCTCGCGATCTGACTGCGGAAGGCGAAACGGTTCTGCAGGCTCGTCAGGTCGTCATGATGGGCCAGGAAGCGGATGCGGCTTTCCTGCTCGACGAGAGCGGCATGCTGTTGCCGTGCCTCTTCCGCCGCCTCGTTCGCGCGCATGTTGGCGACAGCCAGCTCGGCGAGCGCGGCCTTGAGCACCGTAATGTCGGTGCGGGTACCGACCGTGCCGCCATCCCTCATCCGCCTTTCCGTGATGAGGAGCCAGCGGCCATCCGGCAGCAGCCGCTCGATCGAGCCGGTGCCCTGCCGATGCCAGAAGGACACCTCCCGGACGAAGTCCTCGATATCGCCGGTCGCCTGGGGATATTGGCCGAGCCTCGCACCGCCGCGGATGATGTCCTCGAAATGCGTTCCGGGGGTCATGAAGGGCGCGCTCAGGGAGTAGAGCTCGCGGTAGCGCTGATTGCAGGTCACCAGCCGGTCGTTCTCGTCCCACATCACGAAGCCGTCCGACATCGCCTCGATCGCGTTGTCGAGAACCGCAGAGGCCCGCGCCCGCTCGGCATCCGCCCGCTCGCGCTGGTGGATGGCGAGCAGGATAGCCCCGGCGAAGGCCGAGAGGAGCAACACGGCGATGATGGCGCCGGTCACCGTCCGGTCGCGATCCTGACGCCACTCGGCGAGCACCTCCCGCCCTTCCACGCTGAGCACGACGCGGAGATCGCCGTAGAGCGAACTCCTGACCACGTTCAGCGTGGCGTTGTCGCTGCTCCTGTTCCCGATCAGGAAGGCTTTGCCGTGCGCCGGCTGCGTGGGTAGCGCGGACGCCCGCGACTTGCCGATCAGCAATTCGTCATGCGGCAGCGTCGCGACGACCTGACCATTGGCGCGTTCCAGCGAGATCTGCGTGTCCGGACTGACACCGGCCTCGGCCAGGAGCTTCATCAGCGTGTGCAGGGGCACCTCGGCAACCGGAACGATGCCGTTCCAGGCCGGAATCCGGCGCGCGACATAGAGCGACCAGTCGCCCGTGACCGCGTTGCGAAGCGGGCCGATCAGATTCGTCGGCGCCTGCCCGACCTTGGCAACATCCGGCGGCAATGCATGACGGGCGCCGCTCGGCTTTGCCGAGGCGACGACGCCGCCGTCAGGCCCGACGAGCAACAGATCCCGAAACGCCATCGTCTGGAAGTTGAGGCCGCGGAGCAGGCGGCTGGCGGCGTCTCTCTGCCCCGGCCCGATCTGCGCGACCTCGAACAGGTTCGCAAAGCTCGCCAGCGCGCCGTCGACCTGCAGCAGCTGCCGGTCGAGCGCGTTCCCGACGGCCACAGCTGAACTCTCCAGCTGCTGCTCGGCAGCCCGCCAGGCAGCATCCTCCCGTTTTCGGACCAGATTGGAGGCACCGATGGCCGCCACCGCCAGGATGACCACCGTCCCTGCTGCGACCATGAATTTCAGGCGATTGATCACGGTATCCGGGGCTCGATGGCGTGAAGCGGCTTGAGATAGGTGTTCCAGGTCGACACGCAGTCCTGGCCGCAGCGCTCGAACCAGCGCGGCAGCACAACTTCGGCGAGGAGGCGCCGGCGCGTTTCGTCCGCAGGCCGGGCCGGCACCACGGTCATCGGCCGCTCGGGCTTGCCGGCGCAGGGCTCGGTCCCGGCATTGCAGGCGAGTCCGCGCTGCGTGTCGACTTCCGCCTGCGACCAGATCCGGCCCTCGAGCCGCCCGACCCCCTGCCGGATGATGTCGCGCGCATCCGCCGGGAGCGCGTCCCAATAGGCTCCGTTGGCGCCGAAGATCGAAACGCCCCAGCTGAGCGCGAAGGCATGGACGGCAACCGCCACGCGCGGCAGCCCGATCTCGTAGCCGCTGAGCGTGCCCGTGATCGCGCAATCGGCGACCCCGTCGCGGAGAGCCGCGACGATCTCGGCGAAAGGCAGGATCACCGGCACGGCGCCCATCGCCGCCATCAGCTCGGACTGAGCGACCGAGGAGGTGCGCACCTTCCGGCCGGCGAGATCATCGAGCCCCTTGAAGGGCTTTGCGCAGAACAGCACCTGGGCCGGATAGGCATAGACCCCGAGAAGCTCGATGTCGTAGCGCTCGCGCAGCACATTGCGCAGATGCTCGCGAAATGCCGCGACCGTTCGGCGCAGCGTCGCGACATCGGGATTCAACACGGGCAGGTCGACGGCGCCCAGTTCCGGCTCGTCGCCCGCGACGACGCTCAGCAGGGCCGTTCCGAACGACACCACACCGAGCCGCATCAGCTGGAGCATTTCCTGGTTGCGCAGGCCTCCCGCATCGAGCGGCCGGATCGTCGCGCCGATGCGGCCCTTCGACAGCTCCCTGATCTCGGATTGCCAGAAGGGCTGCTCGATCTTGGTATATTGGGTGACGCCAGCGAGCCCGCCGATGATCTGCAGATTGATCGGCTCTTCGGAACGGGGCTGGGCAAGAGCATCGCAGCTTGCGGAGGCGAGCATTGCGGCGACAGCTGCAATCACAGGCTGCACGTACCGGCGCGGACGTTTCGTGATGGCATTGTCGCAGGCCTTTGCCATCTTCCCCTCGGTGCGAGCCCTGTCCGATCGGGGCGATATTCGACCGCCGCGGTTAACCGCGGTTAAATCGGAAGCTCAACCTTGTCCCCGTGGCGCTTCTTTCCCCAGTTTTCAAAGCGCCCGGCAGAAACGCGGCCAGTGCACGCCCGGCCTCCCCGGTGCCGGTCTCCGGACAGCGGCGCCGCTCGCGGCGGGCGGTGTCCGAGCAAGGCTTTTCAAGGTCCTTCCGAATATTTCTTCGGAAGCGGCCGAGGCTATATTGCAGAAGCGAAATAAGCTTGGAACTGTTCGCAACAATGCGCACCGAACAATTCCGCGGTTGCCGCGCAAGCGAAGCTCGCTATGCTCGATGATCTACCGCTCCTGTTCCAAAATGTACCGCCCGGCATCGGGGCTCCTTTCATCGCGCGTGTCTGGCGACAACGCACGAGACGAAGCGAGATGGGCCTATCGGCCAGAGCCAGCGAAACGTGAAGGTCGGGAGCAAGCAGAGGAACGGCGCAAGCGAGACGAGTGGGGGGCGGAAGATGCGTCTGGGAACGGTGGCGGCGCTGTGGGTTCTGGCATGCCCGGCGGCTGCGACGAGCGAGGTCCTGCGCAAGGGCGAGTTCCTGCAGGATTACATCACCTGCGAAGCCTGGATGAAGCGCGAGGCCGCGGATTCGGAGATGCATGGACTGATCGGCCGCTGGGTGGTCGACGCCATGCGCCAGAGTTCCCCCTCGCGATTGTCCAAATACGGCGATGGCGAGATTCTCGAAGCCGTCGAACGGCAATGCCGGGCACAGCCGGCCAAGACGCTGACAGTCGTCACCTTCCTCGCCGGGCTTCGGCTACCCGAATAGCGCCGGGCACGGGTCAAATCCGGCCGCGGCGCGTATCCGGCGGTCCGTCGCCTTAGAAAAAAGGCAGCACGCCGCTGCCGAAGCTGTCGGAGCGCCCGGCGAAGCTCGTTCCGCTGTCGCGCCGATAGCTCGGTCCGCTCAACCGTGCCGGAGCCGGGCCGGCATCGAGATAGCTGCGCTGCTGCGGCTGGATCGGCATGGTCTGGACCACCGGCGCGTCCGCGTACGTGGCGGGCTCGCTGGAGACGCAGCCGCCCAGCGCCGCGAGGAAGATCGTGGCCGGGGCAAGGTGGAGAAGACGCATCGTTTCCTCGTCGAGAAAGCGCAGGAGGAAAGCGAAGACCGGCACCGCCGATGCGTTTCACCCCGCTGGGTCATCATTATCGAGATCGCGCGGGCAAATGTACACCGGACCGTCGGTCGGCGATCCCGCGCGACTGGCAGGCCGCGGCGACCGCGGCCGTCTCCGGCCCCGAACCGAACGGGCCGTTTCTTCAGGTGCAGCCGCGGCGGCCCTGCGCGGGCACGAATTCGAGCTGTTCCTCGGCCATCGTCCCATCGGCCAGGACGATGGCCTGCCAGCAGCGATTGCCGCAGCGGACGGAAAGGCGCCAGCGCCCTGCATCTTCGCCCTCACCACGCTCGACCCGGCTCGTCACCAGCCCGCGGCGCATCAGATCGCGCAACTCGTGCTCCGACCAGCCGAAGCGACCGGCCAACCGCGCGGCATCGAGCGTGAAGGAACCATCGGCATCCCGGACGAACGGAGGCTCCGGCGAAACGGCATCGGCGCTCATGATGCGTCCCTTTCACAGATGGTACGTTCCGACTCCTTTTGACGCGCGGAGTCAACAGCAGCCGTGCACCGCCTGCCCGAACCGGCGCAGGCGCCCTCGGCTCAGCTCGGCGGAATCTCCTCTTCATCGGCTGGATAGATGCTGCGGAGCCTCGCGAATGGGTTTCTCCCGAAAGAAGGGAGCGCGATGGCGCATCTGCCTACCGTAACCGCGAACTTTGAAAGGCTGTTTCATTGACCGGGAGACGTCCGGCGGAAAGAATAAGCAGTATCGAGCGGTGTTCGCATCACTCTTTCGCGGGATTTGCTGGAGCAGCTTGCACCGCGTCAACAATGCTAAAAGCACCACGACGAAATCGTGGGCTCCGCGACACGGAGACACGTCGGTGACGACATGCACGACTTCATCCAATCCTGTCCAGACGCTTGGGCGCCGATGTTCCTGACAGGATGTCGGGCGCCCTGAGCGTCTGAATTCTTTTCATTGCAACGCTGCCACGACGCCGGCCCTGCCGGCGGTGGAGGGCGCTTATCCCGCGTTCACCGCCGGCATCGCCATCGAGCGGCCTGCCGCCCCTCACGAATCCGAACGGCCTGCTCCAGAGGTTTCCATGGCGATCCTGTCTCTTGCCCCCTCGCTTCCGACCCGCGCCCCGACCGGCCCGGCCCCGCACGCAATCCCGACGACGAACGGCGATTTCCGCACGGCGTTGCGTCATCTCGCGGGTGGCGTTTCCGTGATCACGACCGGGCGCGGCGAGGATCGCACCGGCCTGACCGTGACCTCGCTCTCCTCGCTCTCGGCCGAGCCGCCGGCCGTGATGTTCGGCCTCAACCTCTCCTCCTCGACCTACCCCGTCCTCGCGCGCCATCGCAGCTTCGGCGTGAACTTCCTCACTGCCTCGCAGAAGCAGGTCGCGGACCGCTTCGCCGGGCGCGGCGGCGAGAAGGGCCCGGCCCGCTATGCCGAGGCGGAGTGGCGCGAGGGACCGAGCGGAGCACCGCTACTGCAAGGCGCGCTCGCCGCACTCGATTGCGAACTGGAGGAGCTGATCGAGCGCCACTCGCACGCCATCGTCATCGGTCGGGTGCGCGAGATCCGGCTCGGCGGCAGCGACGCCGCCCTCCTCTACTGGCGCGGCGATTACGAGCGGCTCGGCTGGATGGCCGAGGAGGCAGCGACCGCCCTCGGCCTCCGCTCCGCCTGAAATCTCCAACGGCAGCGGAACCCATGACCTACGCACTGAGCCTTCTCGACAAGACCCCGCTCATCGAGGGCGAAACCGCCGGCGCGGCGCTCCAGCGCACGGTGAGCCTCGCCCAGGCAGCCGAGCGCCTCGGCTATCACCGCTTCTGGCTGGCCGAGCACCATGACTTCCCCGGCCTCGTCAGCCCGGCGCCGGAGGTGTTCGCCGCCTATCTGCTGGCGTGCACGCAGCGCATCCGCATCGGCTCCGGCGGTGTCCTGCTGCCGCATTACAGCCCCTACAAGGTCGCGGAGACCTTCAACCTGCTGGCATCGCTCGCGCCCGGCCGCGTCGATCTCGGCATCGGCAAGGCACCAGGCGGCCTGCCGCTCTCGACCAAGGCCCTGCGCGTGCTGCACGATCCCGCGCGCGCTCCATCGTTCGAGGCCCTGCTGGACGAGCTCGACGGCTTCCTCGCTCCGCCTGTCGCCACAGTCGGTCCGCAGGACAAGGCTCGCGCGCTCCCGGTTCCGCCCGTGACGCCGGAGCGCTTCCTGCTCGGCGCGAGCCCGGACAGCGCCCGGCAGGCCGGCGAGCGCGGCTGGCACTTCGTCTTCGCCGGCCACCACAACGGCGATCCCAAGGCGATCGAGGTCAGTCTTGAAGCGTATGCCAAGGCCGGCGGAACCGCCCCGCTCCTGCTCGCCGTCGCAGCCTTTGCCGCTGAGACGACCGAAGAGGCGCTGAACCTGACGGAAAACCATCGCGTCGTCCGCCTCACCCTCGACAACGGCCAGAACCTCAATCTCGGCAGCGAGGAACAGGCCGCCGAATATGCCCGCCAGGCCGGCGCCGCCTCCTACAGCA
Source organism: uncultured Allobosea sp. (assembly GCF_945956895.1). Classification (GTDB taxonomy): domain Bacteria; phylum Pseudomonadota; class Alphaproteobacteria; order Rhizobiales; family Beijerinckiaceae; genus Allobosea. The sequence continues at coordinate 54,123 of NZ_CAMFJF010000007.1, forward strand.
CCGAGATCCGCAAGCCGCATATCCTCGCCGGCACGCCCGAGCAGGTCCGGCGCGAGCTTGACGCCCTGCATGCCCGCTTCGGCATCGCCGAATTCGTCATCGACACGCCGACGGCCTTGACCAGCCGGCGCCTCGCTTCCCTCACGCTGCTCGCCGGCGAAAGGCCGGCGCTGGCGGCCTGATCCTCTCCGTCGAAAGGACTGATCCCATGTCCCGCACCCGCCTCACCTTCGGCCTTATGCTCCAGGGCGCCGGCAGCCACATGAACGCCTGGCGCCACCCGAGCAACCCGGCCGATGCCAGCGTCAATCTCGACTTCTTCATCCGCAACGCCCGCAAGGCCGAGGAGAACGGCATCGCCTTCGCCTTCGTGGCCGACGGGCTCTACATCAACGAGAAGTCGATCCCGCATTTCCTCAACCGCTTCGAGCCGCTGACCATCCTCTCGGCTCTGGCAACGGTGACGACGAAGCTCGGCCTCGTCGGCACGGTCTCGACCTCCTATAGCGATCCCTACACGATCGCCCGGCAATTCGCTTCGCTCGACCTGATCAGCGGCGGCCGCGCGGGCTGGAACGCGGTGACCTCGCCGCTGGAGGGCTCCGGCCGCAACTACAGCCGCCCGCATCCGGAGCATTCCCTGCGCTACGAGATCGCGCAGGAATATCTCGACGTCGCCAAGGGCCTCTGGGATTCCTGGGATGACGATGCCTTTATCCGCGACCGCGAGGCCAGCCGCTTCTTCGACCGCGACAAGCTGCACACGCTGAACCACAAGGGCCGCTTCTTCCAGGTCGAGGGACCGCTCAACATCCAGCGTTCGCCGCAGGGCCAGCCGGTGCTGTTCCAGGCCGGCGCCTCGGAATCCGGCATCGGGCTCGCCGGCCGCCATGCCGACGCGGTCTTCGCCAACCATGTCCCGCTGGAGGAGGCGCAGGCGCTCTACCGCGCGATCAAGACCAGCGCCGTCGCCCATGGCCGCAGCGCAGACGACGTAAAACTCTTCCCCGGTGCCGGGCCGATTGTCGGCCGCACCGCCGCCGAAGCGGAGGAGAAGTATCAGGCGATCCGCAATCTCGTCTCGATCGAGGATGCGCTCGCCTATATCGGCCGCTATTTCGACCATCACGACTTCACCGCCTATCCGCTGGACGCGCCCTTCCCGGAGCTCGGCGAGATCGGCAAGAACAGCTTCCGCTCGACGACCGACCGCATCAAGCGCAACGCCGTCCTGAAGCGCCAGACCCTTCGCGAAGCGGCACTCGAGGCCGCGACGCCGCGCACCGACCTGGTCGGCTCGGCCGAGGAGATCGCCGGCAGGCTGATCGAGCGCGTCGAGGCGCAGGCCGCCGACGGCTTCGTGCTCGGCTTCCCGGTGATCGGCCAGGGTCTCGACGATTTCGTCGAGCTGGTGATCCCGGTGCTGGAGGAGCGCGGCGTCTACGACCGCACCCTGCCCGGCCAGACCTTGCGCGACCATCTCGGCCTGCCCCGCCGCGAGAGCCGCTACGCGACCACACCGGACACCGCCCCGGCCCGCCGCGCGAGCTGAGCCCGCGCCCCGCCATCCCGATACGGAAAGGCTCGATCCCATGGCCGATGAATTCTTCTACACCACCCCGCTCCATCCGCTCGCCCAGCCCCTGGTCGAGCAGCTCACCTGGGAATATGCCACGCGTTACGGCAGCCAGTTCGGCGAGCCGCCCGGCGCCGAGATGAGCCGCTATCCGGCCGAGCTCTTCGCTCCGCCGGACGGCAATTTCGTACTGCTGCTGCGCGACGGCCGGCCCATCGCGGGCGGCGCCTTCAAGCGCTACGACGAACGCACGGCCGAGATGAAGCGGATCTGGACCCATAGCGATTTCCGCCGTCAGGGTCTGGCCCGGCGCATCGTTGCCGAGGTCGAAGCGCAAGCCATCCGGCAGGGTTACGGCAAGATCTACCTGACCACCGGCTTCCGCCAGCCCGAGGCCAAGGGGCTCTATCTGGAGACCGGCTACACCCCGCTCTTCGACGTCTCGGCCGATCCCGCGTTCTACCGGAAGCTGCCCTTCGAGAAGGAGCTGGTCGCCATCCCAGCTTCTGCGGTCCGGCCGCCTGACGGTCACGCCGCGCGCAGCGCCGCCTGACGGGCCGCTTCTCCCTTTCCCATAACAAGAAGAGCCAACCATGACCCTCGCCAGCGACTTCGCGGGCTTGCCCTCGCACGCCCAGAATCCAGCGCCGCACCGCGATTTCAGCCGCTATCGCATCGTCCCTGCGCGCTATCCCGGGCGGACCATCGGCACGGTCTTTGCAGCCGTCGTGATCTTCGCGATCGTGAACTCGGTGCTCTCCAATCCGCGCTGGGGCTGGGACGTCTTCGCCGAGTGGTTCTTTGCCGAACCCGTGCTGGTCGGGCTCGGCCGCACGCTGTTCCTGACGCTACTCGGCACAGTCTTCGGCTTCCTGTTCGGAACCTTGCTGGCGCTGGCGCGGGTCTCCGGCTCGCCGCTGCTCGCCTCGCTGTCCTGGGGCTATGTCTGGCTGTTCCGCTCGATCCCGCTGATCGTGCTGCTGCTGATCCTGAACAATCTCGGCTATCTCTACAGCACGATCTGGCTCGGCATTCCCTTCACCGATATCGGCTTCGGCAACTGGTCGACCACGCAGCTCATCACGCCCTTCTTTGCGGCCGTGCTGGGTCTCACCCTCAATGCCGCGGCCTTCTCATCCGAGATCGTGCGCGGCGGCATCCTCGCCGTCGACCAGGGCCAGCACGAGGCCGCCGCTGCGCTCGGCCTGCCGAAGCATCGTCAGGTCTCGCGGATCGTGCTGCCGCAGGCGATGCGCTCGATCCTGCCGACCGCCTTCAACGAGATCATCAGCCTCGCGAAGGGTACGAGCCAAGTCTACATCCTCGCCCTGCCGGAGCTGTTCTACACGATCCAGGTCATCTACCGGCGTAATCTCGAGGTGATCCCGCTGCTGATGGTGGCAACGGTCTGGTACCTCGTCATCCTCAGCGTCCTCTCCTTCTTCCAGCGCCATATCGAGCGCCACTATGCCCGCGGCGCCCTGCGCAACCCGCCGCCGTCAGCGATCGACACGGCCATGCGCTGGCTCGGCCGGAACCACGTCGCCCCGGCGACCGCCGGCGCCGGCTTCACCGCCCCAGCGCAGGCCCCTGCCACGCCGCGCACGGCCTCGCTCGCCACGCTCTCCCCGCGCAGCGGCGGCGAGATCCGGATCAGCCATGTCTCGAAGAGCTTCGGCCCGCTCAGGGTGCTCGACGATGTCAGCCTGTCGCTGCGCCCCGGCAGCGTCACCGCGATCATCGGCCAATCCGGCTCGGGCAAGTCGACCCTGCTGCGCTCGATCAACCATCTGGAACGCGTCGACGAGGGCTTCATCGCCATCGACGGCGAGCTGATCGGCTACCGGCAGGACGGCGAGACGCTCTACGAACTGAAGGAGAAGGACATCCTGGCCCGGCGCGTCGATGTCGGCATGGTCTTCCAGAACTTCAATCTCTTCCCGCACCTGACCGCGATCGAGAACATCGCCGAGGCGCCGGTGACCGTGCGCGGCCTCTCCCGCGAGCAGGCCCTGGCGGAGGCGCAGGAACTGCTCACCCGCGTCGGCCTCGCCGAGAAGGCGAACGCCCATCCGCGCCAGCTCTCCGGCGGCCAGCAGCAGCGTGTCGCCATCGCCCGGGCGCTCGCCCTCAAGCCGAAAGTCCTGCTCTTCGACGAGCCGACCTCGGCGCTCGATCCCGAACTCGTCGGCGAAGTCCTCGACGTCATCCAGGAACTCGCCCGCTCCGGCACGACGCTGGTCATCGTCACCCATGAGATCGGCTTCGCCCGCGAGGTCGCCGACCAGGTCGTCTTCATGGAGGCCGGCCGCATCGTCGAGAGCGGCGCGCCGGCCGATGTCCTCGGCAACCCCAGCCACACCCGCACCCGCGAATTCCTCGCCAAGGTGCTCTGACCCTCCCCGCCACGCTCCACAAGGAAACCGACCATGATCACGCGTCGTAACTCGCTCAGCCTCCTCGCCGGCGCCGCCTCGGCGGCCATCCTCCCCGCCCGCGCCTTTGCCCAGCAGGGTATCGACCTCTCGCCCGAGCAGCCGGGCCGGCCCCGCGCGCAGATCGACGAGGCCGCGATCAAGCTTATTGCCAAGGACGCCAAATTCGCGAAGGACGGTGTCTTCACCGTCGCCAACAATACCGGCCGCTTCCCCTTCGGCGGCTATGCCAGCGACACGAAGACCATCATCGGTGCCGAACCCGATATCGCCCAACTCGTCGCCGACGCGCTCGGCCGCAAGCTGGAGATCGTCCCGACCGCCTGGGCCGACTGGCCGCTCGGCGTCGTCTCCGGCAAGTTCGACGCGGTGATCTCCAACGTCACCGTCACCGAGCAACGCAAGGAGAAGTTCGACTTCTCGACCTATCGCAAGGACCTGCTCGGCTTCTACGTGAAGAAGGACAACGAGATCGTCATCCGCGAGCCGCGCGACGTCGCCGGCCTCAAGATCATCGTCGGCGCTGGCACGAACCAGGAGCAGATCCTGCTGCGCTGGAACGAGGCCAATCTCAAGGCCGGGCTGAAGCCGGTCGAGATCCAGTACTATGACGACGATGTCGTGCTCTACCTCGCGCTCGAATCCGGCCGCGCCGACGCCTATCTCGGCCCGAATGCCCTGCTGAGCTACAAGGCCGCGCGCGAGAACAAGACCCGGCTCGCCGGCAATTTCTCCGGCGGCTGGCCGATCCTCGCCGAGATCGCGGTGACGACCCGCAAGGGCGCCGGCCTCGCCGACGCCATCACTCAGGCGCTCAACACCCAAATCAGGAACGGGAACTACGCCAAGGTTCTGGCTCGCTGGAACCTCTCGGCCGAGGCGATCGAGGAATCCCGCACCAATCCGCCCGGCCTGCCGAAAGCGTGATGGCCGGGATCGGTCGCCGCTGGCGCGGGAGCAGGCCTCACCGCTCCTCGATGGCGAGCACGGCGAAGCTCGCAAGCCAGTGCTCGCCCATGTAGTCGCCGGCAATATGCGGCAGCCCGGTTTCAAGATGCAGCCTTGCCGCGTCCGCGATGACCGGGCGCCGCGCATCCCACTCCGGCAGCGCCGCAGCCAGCGCGCTCCAGCACCAGGCGCGGCTGAGATTGAGCCCGTCGAGATGCGCGATCTTGCCGTCGGTCCGGTCCGTCACGGTCGCCGGCTTGAACAGGATCGCCGGCTCACGCTGCGCGATCCGCGGCAGGAAGCGTTCGAACCAGGGCAGGAAGCGCTCCGCCGGCAGCAGGCGGCGCATGCACTCCGCCTCGATCAGCGCCGAGGACTGGAAATCGTCGCCGCTCGGCTCGCCCCAGGCCGGGCAATCCTCATCCGCGCCATACCAGCGCAGGGCCGTCTCGCGCAGCAGGGTCAGGAAGGCGCCGTCGTCGGTCGCATCGGCATAATCGGCCGCCATCCGCAGGCCGAAAGCCGTGTTGAAATGTGTGCCGACCCGCACCGGATAGGTTGCGATCGGCAGGAAATCGCGGAAGCGCTGGGCGAAGGCCTCGGCGAGCGGCGCCAGCGCCCGGCCCCAGCGCCCGTCATCGAGCCCCTTCAGCTCGGACGCGAGCTTGAGCAGCCAGCCCCAGCCATAGGGCCGCTTGAAGCCGCGCGCCGTCGGCTGGGCGAGATAGGCGCATTCGACCGCGACCTTCTCCGGGACAAGCTGCGCATCGAACAGCGCGACGATATCGGCAGCCGCCTCCATCGTCGGATGGCGCCGCAGCAAACGCGCCAGCATCCAGTAGCTGTGCACACAGGAATGCCAGTCATAGCTGCCATAGAACACCGGATGCAGCTGGCTCGGCGTCTGCGCATCCTGCGGCCCGGCCAGCGTATGGTCCGGCTTGTTCGGGTATTCGCGGCGGACATGGCCGAGCGCGATCCGGGCAAAGCGCTGGGCGATCTCTTCGGTGAGCGTGGGAGTGGTCATGAGCTGGTTGTCTCCGATGCCGCGCAGCCTATCAGCGATTCGGCTGTCGCGAAGCTTCGCTCGAAATCGAGGCTGCAACCCCGCCATCTCCTCCCGACGGGTCCCCTCGTCCACTCGTTATGATCTAACCGGATATGCGCGCTCCCGCATGCTGCGGTCGGCCGGGCAGCGCCGCCAATTCATTCGCCTGAGGGGAAACGCCGTGGATCTGCCCACTAACGCCTTCAAGGCCGCGCTGAAGCGCGGCGAGCTTCAGATCGGATTGTGGAGCAGTCTGTGCAGCCCGATCGTCTCCGAGATCATCAGCCAAAGCGGCTTCGACTGGATCCTGGTCGATACCGAGCACTCGCCCAATGAGCCGCCCGACGTTCTCGCCCAGTTGCAGGCCCTGAAGGGTGGCACCGCGACCCCGATCATCCGCCCGGCCTGGAATGATGCGGTGCTGCTCAAGCGCCTGCTCGATATCGGCGTGCAGGCCGTGCTCGTGCCCTTCGTCCAGAACGCCGAGGAGGCGCGCAAGGCCGTCGCCGCCTGCCGCTATCCGCCGGCCGGCATCCGCGGCATCACGACCAGCGGCCGCGGTAGTCATTACGGGCGCGTGCCGGACTATCTCAAGCGCGCCGATGGTGAGATCTGCGTGCTGGTTCAGGTCGAGACCGGCGAGGCGCTCAGCCGGATCGAGGAGATCGCCTCGGTCGACGGCGTCGACGGCGTCTTCATCGGCCCGGCCGATCTCTCGGCCTCGCTCGGCCATATCGGCAATCCCGGTCATCCCGAGGTTCAGGCCGCGATCCACGATGCGGTGAAGCGCCTGACCGCGATCGGCAAGCCGGCCGGCATCCTGACGCCGTCGGAGCCCGATGCGCGCCGCTACATCGAATGGGGCTATCGCTTCGTCGCGGTCGGCTCCGATCTCGGCCTCATGACCAAGCATGCCGACGCGCTGGCCAAGGCTTTCGCCGGGCAGCGCTGACGATCCCGCTGGCAGGCCGGGTCATCGAGCTGACCCGTCATTGCGAGGAGCAAAGCGACGAAGCAATCCAGGGGGACGTAGAGCTCTGCCGCCCCTGGATTGCTTCGCTACGCTCGCAATGACGGTGCGGACAACCCCTCCGAGCCGTCCACCCCGGCCCTCACTCGATCTTCACATTCGCCTTCTGCGCGACCTCGGCCCAGCGCCTGGTCTCGGAGGCGATATGGGCGGTGAACTGCTCCTGGCTCGATCCGACCGGATCGACGCCAAGCTTCTTGAGCTGCTCGATCACCGCCGGCTCCCGCATGATCGCCTGCGTCTCGGTCGAGAGCTTGGCGACGATCTCCTTCGGCACGCCCGAGGGCGCGAAGAAGCCGTGCCATGAGCTTGCATCGTAGCCCGGAATGAACTCCGACAGCGCCGGCAGGTCCGGAGCGACCGCGAGCCGCTTCGGCGTCGCGGTGGCGAGCGCGCGGATCTTGCCAGCCTGCACATGCGGCCAGGCGATGGTGATGTTGTCGAAGGTGATCTGGATCTGGCCGGAGAGCAGATCCTGCGTCACCTGCCCGCTCGACCGATAGGGCACATGCACCATGTCGGTGCCGGTCGAGACCTTGAACAGCTCCGCCGCCATATGGGTCGAGGTGCCCGCCCCCGACGAGCCGAACGAGTACTTGCCGGGATTCTTCTTCAGCAGCTCGATCAGTTCCGGCACACTCTTCGCCGGCAGGTCGATATTGACCATCAGGATGTTCGGCACGCTCGCCACCTGCGAGATCGGCGCGAAATCCTTGATGTGGTCGAAGGGCAGCTTCGTATAGACGGCCGGGTTGATCGCATGGCTCGACACCGTGCCCATGGTCAGCGTGTAGCCGTCGGCCGGTGCGCGCGCGACCGCCGCGACGCCAGTATTGCCGCCGGCGCCGGGCCGGTTCTCGATGATGAACTTGCCGCCGAGCCGCTGGCCGAGCCGATCGGCCAGGATGCGCCCGAGCAGGTCGGTGGTGCCGCCGGCCGCGAAGGGCACGACGATGGTGACGACCTTGCTGCCGGGATAGTCGCCCTGCGCGAAGGCGGGCCCTGCCGCAGCCAGACAGGCGGCGGCGATGATGGTCCTGCGCGTGATGCTCATCGGTTCGTCTCCCCGTCGCGGACAATTCCGCCTGCACCTCATGACGGGCGCTTGCCGCAAGCGATAACACAGGATCGCAGGTTTGAAATCTGAAATTTCAGATTGCCGGGCACGACGCTTTGTGCTGTTTGATGGCCATGGCGCATGAGCTGGCAGCCGCGGTGGAGCGGCTCCGGCAACGCGCCGCGGAAGAACCATGTTGCAGCCTGCCGTCGAACCCGTCGCTCCCGATCTGCTGCGTTCGCTGCGCGAGCATGTCCATGAGCGCCTGCGCCGCGCCATCGTCGCCGGCTGCTTCCGCAATGGCGAAAGGCTGAACGAGCGACATCTCGCCGAGATGCTCGGCGTCAGCACGACGCCGGTGAAGGACGCGATCCGCAAGCTCGAAAGCGAGGGACTGGTCCGGACGGAAGCGCGCCGCGGCGTCTTCGTCGAGTTCTCGCCCCGACAGGCTCTTGAAATGGCGCTCGGCCGTGCCGCGCTCGAAAGCGTCATGGCCCATATCGCCGCCAATCACCTGACCGAGGACGGCGCGGCCGAGCTCGGCAAGCTCATCGCCGAGATGGAGCAGGCGACCGAGCATGGCGATCTCGAGGACCTCGTCGCTCTGAACGAGGCCTATCATCGCGCGATCCATCGCATCTCCGGTTGCACCTATCTGGAACGCCGCCTCGACGGCCAGCGCATGTACGACCATGCCCAGCGCATTGCCCTGCATTCGCAAGCCGACGAACGCCGCCGTGGCTTCGAGGAACATCGGGACATCTACGAGGCGCTCCTGGCGCGCGATCCCGCGCGCGCCGAACTCAGGATGCGCCGTCACATCGTCCGCTCGGCGAAGGCCCATGTGCGATTGGTCTTCGGCGCGGGTGCGGAGGGACTGGATTATGACGAATGACAAGATCCGCCGCGCCCTGCGCGGCATCTCCGGCGTCCATGTCACCGCCTGGAAGGCGGATGGCGAGGCCGACTGGGCGCTGACCGGCCGAATCGTCCGGCGTATCGCCGAGGCCGGCATCCACAACATCGTCTCGGCCGGCAATACCGGCGAGTTCTACCCGATGACGACGGCCGAGGTGGAGCGCTCGCACGCCGTCGCGGCCGAGGCCGCCGCCGGCAAGGCGCTGGTCACGGCCGGCATCGGGAGGTCCTTGCGCGAAGCTATCGCAACCGGCAAGCTCGCGGCCAAGGCCGGCTGCGATGCCGCGATGGTGCATCACCCGCTTGATCCCTTCGCCGCACCGCAATCGCAGGCCGACTACGTCCTCGCCATCGCCGAGGCGCTGACGATCCCGCTCGTCGCCTATATCCGCTCGGACGCCATCGGCGTGAAGGACCTGATCCGCGTCGCGACCCACCCGAATGTCGCCGGCGTGAAATTCGCCTCCAACAACATGATGCTGCTCGCCGATTGCGTGCGCGAGACGGAAGGTTCCTCGGCCAACTGGATCTGCGGCCTCGCCGAGGGCTGGGCCGCGCCCTTCTACGCGCTCGGCGCCCGCGGCTTCACCTCGGGCCTGATCAATGTCGCGCCGGAGCGCTCGCTTGCGGTCTGGCGCGCACTGGAGGCCGGCGACTACGATACGGCCCGCCGCGAGGTCGACGCCATCGCCGGCTTCGAGAAGCTGCGCACCAAATACGGCAACGGCGCCAATGTGACGGTGGTGAAGGAGGCGCTGGGCCTGCTCGGCACCGATGTCGGCCCGGTCCGCCTCCCCGGCCTGCCCGAGCTGAACGAGGCCGAGCGGGCGGAGCTGCGTGGCATCGTGTCGAGCTGGGGTGGCCAGCGCGTCGCGGCTGAGTGAGGCTGCAATTCGTACCCCTCAGCCCTCATCCTGAGGAGCGCTTCGCAAGAAGCGCGTCTCGAAGGATGCTCCAGATGGTTCCGAAACCTCCTGAAACATCCTTCGAGACGCCGCTTTGCGGCTCCTCAGGATGAGGGCTGAGAAAAGTCATTCAGAAGAACACCCGAGGAAACGCCCATGTCCGCCCGCCCCCGCAAGACGCCCGAGACCCTGCGCAGCTGGCGCTGGTTCGGGGCGAGCGATCTGCGCTCCTTCGGGCATCGCTCGCGAGCCTTGCAGATGGGCCTCGGCCACGAAGAATTCATGGGCAAGCCGGTCATCGGCATCATCAATACCTGGTCCGAGATCAACCCCTGCCACACCCATCTGCGCGACCGCGCCGAGGCAGTGAAGCGCGCGGTCTGGGCGGCCGGCGGCTTCCCGATCGAGATCCCCGTTATGTCGGTTTCCGAGCAATATCAGAAGCCTACGACAATGCTCTATCGCAACTTCCTGGCGATGGAGACCGAGGAATCGATCCGCTCCCACCCGCTCGACGGCGCCGTCCTGCTCGGCGGCTGCGACAAGTCCACGCCGGCCCTGATCATGGGCGCCTGCAGCGCTGGCCTGCCCTTCATCTTCGTGCCGGCCGGCCCGATGCTGCGCGGCAACTGGGCCGGCAAGGTGCTGGGCTCCGGCGCCGACGTCTGGAAATACTGGGCCGAGAAGGAAGCCGGCAACATCACCGACGATCAGTGGAAGGACATGGAGAGCGGCATCGCCCGCTCCTACGGCACCTGCATGGTGATGGGCACGGCCGCGACGATGATGAGCCATGCCGAGGTGCTCGGCCTCACCTTGCCCGGCGCCTCCGCCATCCCCGCGGCAGACGCCGCGCATCCGCGCATGGCCGCAATGGCGGGCAAGCGCATCGTCGAGATGGTCTGGGAGGACCTGACGCCGGATCAAATTCTCACCCGCAAGAGCTTCGAGAACGCGCTGACCGTGCATATGGCCGTCGCCGGCTCGACCAATGCGATCATCCATCTCGTCGCCATGGCCGGCCGCGCCGGCGTGCCGCTGACGCCTGATGATTTCGACGCCTTCTCGCGCAACGTGCCCGTCGTCGCGAACCTGCGCCCCTCCGGCGATTTCCTGATGGAGGATTTCTTCTATGCCGGCGGCCTGCCCGCCCTGCTGAAGCAGCTCGAAAGCAAGCTCCACACCGATGCGATGACCGTGACCGGCAAGCCGATCGCCGAGACCATCGCCCTCGCCCAGGTCTATGACGACAACGTCATCCGCCCGCTCGACAAGCCCGTCTCGACCGCCAACGGTTTGGCCGTGCTCAAGGGCAACCTCGCGCCCGATGGCTGCGTCATCAAGCCCTCGGCCGCCGAGCCGCGCCTGCTCAAGCATTCCGGCCCTGCGCTGGTCTTCGAGCATTACGATGCGATGATGAAGGCGGTGAACGACGAGACGCTCGACGTCACCGCCGACCACATCATGGTCCTCAAGAACTGCGGCCCGGTCGGCGGCCCGGGCATGCCGGAATGGGGCATGCTGCCGATCCCGAAGAAGCTGCTGAAACAGGGCGTGCGCGACATGTTGCGCATCTCGGATGCCCGCATGTCCGGCACCAGCTACGGCGCCTGCATCCTCCATGTCGCGCCGGAAGCCTACATCAAAGGTCCGCTCGCGGCGGTCCAGACCGGCGACATCATCAGCGTCGATGTCGAGGCCCGCAGCATCTCGGTCAATCTGACCGATGCCGAAATCGCCGCCCGCCTCGCCGTCTGGACGCCGCCCAACCGCGACTACCCGCGTGGCTGGGGCAAGATGTCGGCGGCCCATATCCGCCAGGCCGACAAGGGCTGCGATTTCGATTATCTGGAAGGGACGGCGAAGGTGCCCGAGCCCGAGATTCATTGATGCAGGATATCCGCGATATCGAGCGCGTCGCCATTATAGGCGCCGGGCTGATTGGCAGTTCTTGGGCTGCGCTCGCCATGGGCCACGGCCTGAACGTCGTGGCCTATGATCCCGCACCCGGCGCGGAGGAGCGGTTTCGCCACGCGGTCGACCGGGCTCGTGCCCAGCTTGCCGAGCTCGGACTGGCCAATACCGGCCAGTACCTCTTCACGAACGATCTGGACGAAGCCCTGCAAGGCGTTGATTTCGTTCAGGAGAACGGCCCGGAAAACGAATCGGCGAAGCGCGAGCTTCTCGCCAAGCTCGATGCGGCATTACCGCCCGAGGTGATCATCGCCAGCAGCACCTCGGCCCTGCTGCGCAGCGCGATCGTCGCGGATTGCAGGGACAAGCGCCGTGTCATCGTCGCCCATCCCTTCAACCCGCCGCATCTCGTGCCGCTGGTCGAGATCGTCGGCGAGGACGAAGCGGTCGTCGCGCGCGCCGCCGCCTTCTATCGCAGCCTCGATCGGCGCCCCGTCATCCTCCAGCGCGAGATGCCCGGCCATGTCGCCAACCGACTGGCCTCGGCGCTCTATCGCGAGGCCGTCCATCTGGTCGAGCAGGGCGTCGCCAGCGTCGCCGAGATCGACGCGGCGCTCTGCAACGGTCCCGGCCTGCGCTGGGCCCTGATGGGGCCGCACATGACCTATCATCTCGGCGGCGGCGAAGGCGGCATCGCCGGCTATCTCGCCCATCTCGGGCCGAGTCAGGTGCGCCGCTGGCAATCCCTCGGAACGCCCTCGCTGGACGAAGACGTCCAGCGCAAGATCATCGAGGGCGTCGCGGAGGAAGCGGCCGGGCGGACCATCGCGCAGCTCGAGGAGCGCCGCGACGAAGGGCTGCTGGCCCTGCTGCGCGCCCGCAAGCTCATCAGCGAGTGAGCCTCACAACTCCGCGTCGAACGCGATGGCGTCGAAAGCCGCCCTCACCCGGCCGAGCGTCAGCGCGGTGACATAGGCGTAAGCCCGCTCGGGCGACTGCGCGACGACGCCCCGATCAGTGCCCTGCACATTGATCTCCAGCGAGACCGTGGCCGTGACGCTCGGCGTCGCCCGCATCGGCACCGGCAGGCTCAGGCTCTGCCGGCTCGCTGCTGCCGCAGCCTGATAGGCATCGATCAGCACCTGCCCGTCCTGCTTCAGGAAATAGCGCCAGCACAGCATCTGCTCGACGGACAGCGGACGCGCCATCCAGCCGGTTGCGAGCCACCCGCGCTCCAACTTGATCCGCTCGAAACTGACCGCGCCCGCGCTCGGGGACAACCGCACCTGCAGCACGCCGGTATCGCCCACGGCAGGCGTCAAGGTCAGCGAACGGCGCCCCGCCCCAGCAGCGATCGTGCCGGACTGGCTACCAATCGTGACCGCAAGGCTGCCGCCGGTGAGGTCCTCGACCGAGAACGTGAGCGGCAGGCCTGCAAAGGAAGCGAGCCCCCACAGCGCCGGCTCGACCGGCTGGACGATGGCGCCGGAGGTCAGGGTGATCGTGAAACCACTGAGCGAGAGATTCGCGCCGCCCGTTGCCGCCTTCCAGCGATCAAAGCCATAGGCGCCGGCCGTGAGTCCGCCGCCTGCGAATCCGCGCTGGTTGATCGCCATGTCGCCATTGACCAGCAGGTTCGTTCCCGCAGCCCAGGCAGAAGTCGGCAAGGCGACGCTGCCCGATGCCCGGTCGATCGCAACAGCATCATGCCAGGCCGAGCCGTCGGCGCTGACCTTGACCCGGAAATCGTCGTCGCCGGCGAGGCCGAACTCGGCCCGGCCCGACCAGTTGCTCTGGAACAGCAGGCTCGCGGTGTTACCAGCAGCGGCCTTGTTGATCTTCAGGTGATGATCGCTGCCCGCATGATTGAACAAACTCGCATCCGAGGACACCGCGAGGCGGTTGGTCGTATCCGCCGTCGCGTTCACGCCCCAGCGCTCGGCACCGAGGCTGCTGATCGGGCTGTCGCGGCGCCATTCCGTGCCAGTCCAGAGATTGTGCTCGGCCTCGTCGATCACCCAGGCCTGCCAGCCGGCGCGCGGCACGAGGAAGGTCCAGCCGCCATCCTCGAACAGCGCGACCTGATCGGTGCGGCCAGCGAAGGCGCCGGTGCCGCCCGCCGGCACGATATAGGCCGAAAGCTCGGTCGGCAAAGCCGGCGGTGCCGTCTGCGTCCGACTGTCGACGGTCAGATGGATCAGCCCGTCGAGCCGCATCAGGGCATCGTTATGGGTGACGTGCTTCTGCGCCTGCCCGGCGGCGAGCAGCGGCAGGGAAAGACGGGGCGTGTCGGTCATGGAGCCTCGCGGAAGGGAACGCAGCGGTAGGCTGCCGCGAGGCGATGATGCAGCCGGTCCGGGCCGCCGGGGATAAGTCGGGTTGAACGCACTCCGATCTCGCCGAGCCGCCACGCCGTCATTGCGAGCGCAGCGAAGCAATCCAGGGGACTGGGTTGACCGGTCCAGCCCAATCCCCCTGGATTGCTTCGTCGCTTCGCTCCTCGCAATGACGGCCTGGTCAGGCCGGGGATAAGTTCAGCCGAAGCGGCGCGGCCTCAAGCCCGCGTGGAACCAGTTGATCAGCGAATAGATGTCATGGACCGGCAAACCGGTCGCCGCCTGCACATCGGCCGCATAGGGCGGCATGTTCGTGCATTCCAGCACGATCGCGCCGACATCGGGGTGGCGGGTGACCAAATCCAGCGCCGCCTGCACCACGTCCTGCCGGGCGAGCTCGACATCCATGTCGTCCTTCTCGGCCTTGATCAGGACGCGGAAGAACTCGCGGCCGTTCTCCGTGCCGGTAACCGGGGTATCCAGCGGCACGCCGGCCGCCTCCAGATGCTTCGGCGTCAGCGTCGCCGCCGAGACCGTGACGACGCCGACGCGCTTGCCGGGCGGTAGCGTCGCCTGCACCCACGGCACCTGCATCAGCGAGGAGGTCGCGACCGGCACGCAGACAGCCGCCGCGAGCTCGCGCTGGAAGAGCGAAAGGAAGCCGCAATTGGTCGTGATCGCCTCCGCGCCGAGTCGAACGAGATCGCGCGCGGCCTCCACGAAATCGGGCAACAACCCGGCCGCACCCTTGAGCACCACCTTCTCGGGGCTGGCACCTCCGACGACGCGGTACAGCACCGGGAACGGCCAGGTCGTGCCATTGCCCATGTCGCCGGGGATTCGCGGGAACCGCGCCTCCAGCATCAGGATGCCCAGGGGAACGCCGTAGATCGCCTTCCCGCCGCGTGCGATCCGCGCCATCGAGGGCGCTGCGGATAATTCAGTCATCCGGGGTCTAGCCTCCATCTGCAGAACCTAGCCTTGGAACGGGGATCCCGTCACAGGCAAGTGTTATTCGGAAGTCCCGAGATGAAGAGAATTTTCATGAGCTTCGGCCCAATCTTCCATTGCTGCCATTGCTTCGTCGTTTTTGCACCGTCATAAGATCGACGTCTGCCCCGCCCTCGCGTTATTCCGCCGGCGTTGGTCCATATCTTGCCTGCCCCGCCTAGCCATTCGCCCGGAGCCCCGTCTTGGTTCTTTCGCTCGACAAGCTTCGTCGCCTCGCCGTGATCGCGGGCTGGGCGGCACTCCTCGCAATATTGTTCTCGACGCTCTCGCCTCTGGATGCGCGCCCGCACATCCCGCTGATGGACCCGGACATCGAGCGCTTCCTCGCCTATTTCGCCGCCGGCGCCACCTTCGCCTTCGCTTATCCGCGACAGCGCTGGCTGCTCCTGGGGGGCATCATCGCGCTTGCCGTCGGCCTCGAATGGCTCCAGACGCTGGAGGCCACCCGCCATGGCCGCCCCCATGATGCGATCGTGAAGATCGTCGGCGCCACGCTCGGCTGCTTCCTCGCCGTAGGCTTCGACACGATGGCGCAGCGCCTCCGCAAGCCCGCCTGATTCATCCCGGGACAAAACCGTTGCCGGCTCCCCGCTGGCAGGCATTTTCCCTCTAGCAAAACACCCCACATCCGCACCAATCTGGGCCGCATCGCTTCGGCATGCGCCTTGCCACTTCGCTCCCGACCATGCCCCGGCACCGGCACATTGTGCCGCAACGGGACATGCGCAAGCCGGCTCGCACCGGCATGGCTGGCCTGGGAGTTAGGAATGAGCGTCAACGATCTGCGCGGCATGCCACAGGCCCTTTCCGACAGCCGGTCGGGACTCTGGCGCCTTTGGCTCGGCCCGCTCACCGCGGCAAGCGACGCGGCAATCGTCGTGGCGCTCGTCTATGCGGTCTCGTTCGCCTATCACCTCTGCGCCACCGGCGGCCGGCCGGGCGTCGACCGTTCCACGCCCGAACTGGCGGCGATGCTGGGGACGCTCTTCGTCTTCGTCAATCTGATGCGTGGGCGCTATCAGATCGCCAACTACCTTTCGAAGCGAGGCCAGATGGGCTCTGCCCTGACGGTGTGGAACATCACCCTCGTCGCGTTTCTCGCCCTGCTGTTCCTCGCCAAGATTGCCGATCACTATTCGCGCGCCGTTCTGGTCGCGACCTATATCTGCGGCATTCCGGTCATCGCGCTCTCCCGCTCGCTCGTCGTCCGGCTGGTGGCGGCCGGCAGCCGTACCGGGCGGATCACCGCCGAGCGTGCCTTTATCATCGGGCGTGAGGTGAACATCATGTCCTTCGTTTCGCGCCACAAGCCTTGGCACATGGGCTTTGCGGTGACCGATGTCGCCTTCCTGAAATCCTCGGCGGAAGCCGGGTCTTCCGCGCTTGCCCTCGATCTAGCCGCAGCTGTCGCAAACTGCCGGACAAGGCGGCCCGATGCGGTTTTCATCGCCGTTCCCTGGTCCGATCAGGACACCATCTCGGCCTGCGTGGATGCGTTCATGAATCTGCCGGTCGCCATTCATCTCGCGCCCGAGCCGATCATGGAGCGCTTCGGCGGCGCGCATGTCGTGCATACCGGCACCCTGTCGAGCCTCCGGTTGACACGCCAACCGCTCTCGACAGCCGAGGTTGCGGCCAAGCGCGCCTTCGACATCGTCGCGGCTTCCTGCGGCATCATCCTGACCCTGCCGCTCCTGCTGCTGATCGCGGCGCTGGTCCGGCTCGATTCTCCCGGCCCGGTGCTGTTTCGCCAGCGGCGCTACGGCTTCAACCAGCAGGCTTTCCGCATCTTCAAGTTCCGCACGATGACGACGACCGATGACGGCCAGGTCGTCCTCCAGGCCAAGCGCAACGATCCCCGGATCACGCGCCTCGGACATTTGCTGCGGCGCTACAATCTCGATGAGCTGCCGCAGCTGCTGAACGTCCTCGCTGGCGATATGTCGCTCGTCGGACCGCGCCCGCATGCGCTGGCACACGATATCGAGTTCGAGCGCAAGATCGCCAATTACGCCCGCCGCCACAACGTCAAGCCCGGCATCACCGGCTGGGCGCAGGTGAACGGCCTGCGCGGCGAGACCGACACCGACGAGAAGATGGCGCGTCGCGTCGCCTACGACCATTGGTACATCGACAACTGGTCTTTCTGGCTCGATATCACGATCCTGTTCCGGACCGTGCTGAGCAGGAAGGCTTTCGCGAACGCCCGCTGAGACCCGGCTCCGCTCCCCCCTGCCGCTTCGCTGGACGACAGATTCTGCCGCGCTCCACCGGCATATGGCGCAGCACGGCATCGCCTTTGCGCCAAACGATACCGGACGGTGTCGGGCGTGCCTCCCTTGCGCTAGCCGCGGCCGACGCGCAGGTCAGAGGCAAGGGAACGCCGGGGCCGATACCAAGCCGTCGCGCTAAAGGCGGACGGGGTGGAACTCGACCCTGGTCAGGCGAAATGGCGCCACAGCGCGCGCCCCAGCCAGAGGCTCCATCCGGCGACGACAAGCGTCGTCAGCAGAATCGCCCCGACGATCAGAACGCGGCCGATCACGAGACTGGCGAGGCTTTCCGTATTCTCCGGCTCATTGTCGTTCGCGGCCTGCGGCCACCGGCCGAAGTCGGGCGTCTGGACAGGCGCCGGAAACCGTCGCACGCGCTCGGGCCGCATGGAACTCTCTCGTAACGTTATGCAGGCATCAAACAGATGCCGACAATAATGATCCAATTCGTGCCAAAATAAAAGCACAGGATGCGCGGGATCCCCACCGGAGAGCCCCCGCGCGGCAAAGTGCTGCTACCCGCCATATTGGGTGTCGGAGACCTGTTCCATCCAGTCGACGACCTTGCCGTCCTGAACCTCCTGGATCGCGATATGCGTCATCGCCGTCGCCGGCGAAGCGCCGTGCCAATGCTTTTCCCCGGGCGGAAACCAGACCACGTCGCCGGGCCGGATTTCCATGATCGGCCCGCCCCAGCATTGCGCGCGGCCGAGGCCCGCCGTGACGATCACCGTCTGCCCGAGCGGGTGCGTATGCCAGGCCGTGCGCGCGCCCGGCTCGAAGGTGACGCTCGCGCCCTGGACGCGCTCGGCCGCATGCGCATTGCAGAGTGGGTCGATCCTGACCGTTCCGGTGAACCAATCCGAGGGACCTTTCCCGGAAGGCCGGGAGCCAGCACGCGTGATGTCCAAGGAATCTCTCCCTGCTCCGTTCCAAATCGCTCCGGAAAGCATGCCGGTGCCTGGGCCGGGAATCCAGCCTGATGAGACAACGCCCCCTGCACCATTCGGAGC
The DNA here is from genome assembly GCF_945956895.1 of uncultured Allobosea sp. Classification (GTDB taxonomy): domain Bacteria; phylum Pseudomonadota; class Alphaproteobacteria; order Rhizobiales; family Beijerinckiaceae; genus Allobosea. Next base: position 72,587 of record NZ_CAMFJF010000007.1, read on the forward strand.
CGGCGGCCGCGCCGGCCAAAAACAGGCTTGACCTTGCCATTATGGGAAGGAGCAAGCTGCGATGATCGACAACGAGGAACGACATCGCCATGTGCTCCTGCCAAACGCATCAGACTGCCGCCGCTTCGTCAGCCCAGCAGGTTTCCGGAGAGGCCGTCAGCCTCCGGGTCGACGACATGACCTGCGGCCATTGTGCCGGCACCATTGAGCGGGCCATCTCGAGCCGCCTTCCGGGCACGAGCGTCACGGCGGACCCGGCCTCGAAGCTGGTCACGGTACGGGGCAGCGCCGATCTCGAGACCCTCTGTGCGATCATCGCCGCCGCGGGCTACACGCCCGTCGCAGCTCCCAATCGCTGAAAATTCCGCCGAGGAGATCATCATGGCCGGTAAACACCTGATGTCCCGTCGCCTGTTCGTGACCGGCGCCACGTTGGCTGCGTCCTGGCGGCCCGTGATGGCCGTGGAGAGCCTTCCGAAAATGCTCGTCACACGCGACCCTAACTGTGGCTGCTGCAGCAACTGGGTTGCCCATGTGAAAGCCGCCGGTTTCGCGGTCGAAGTCGTCGAGATTCCCGATCTCGCTCCCTTGAAGGCCCGGCTCGGCGTGCCCGATGCTCTGGCCTCCTGCCACACGGCCGAGATCGGCGGCTATGTCGTCGAAGGCCACGTCCCGGCCGAGGCGATTCGGCGCCTGCTCCTCGAACGTCCGCAGGCAGCGGGCCTCGCGGTGCCTGGCATGCCGCTCGGCTCGCCCGGCATGGAGGTCGCCGGGCAGCAACCCGAGGCCTATGAGGTCATGATCTTTTCGCCCGGCCGTCAGAACGTCTTCGCGCGCTATCGCGGCTTGCAGCAAATCTGAAACAGGGATCCTTCTGAACGAGATTGGCTCGCTAGGCGACCCCGAAATGGCTCGACCACCCCGGTTCTCGCTTGCCCAATCCCACTCATAACTTCCTGGAATGAAGTTCGGATTCCTTTGAATTTGCAATGAGGGTCCGCACACGGGAGGCTCCTGTCATCGAGGCCGCGCAGAACGGCCTGCATGAGGATCGGGAGCCATCAGATGAAGCCATGGGTGTTCGCACTGTCGATGCTGGCCGCCAGCGCCGGCCCGAGCGCGGCCGAGGTCATTCACGCGACCTGGGGCGGCGGTGGCGCAGCCGTCCTGCGCGACTATTTCCAGGTTCCGTTCACCCAGAAGACCGGCATCGCCGCGCGCATGGCCGAGGTGCCGAACACGGCGGGCGCCGTCCGCTCCCCCTCCGCCTCGCAATACAATGTCGTCGAGGTCACCTATTTCGAGGCGATCGGCCTGGCCAAGTCGAACCTGCTCGAAGCCTTCGAGGACAAGGAGATCCCCGCAATCGCCAACCTGCCGAAGGAGCTGGTCGTCCGGAACAAGGACGGCAAGATCGTCGGCCTCGCCACGCATTTCGGCTATTACGGCATCGCCTTCAATAACACGCTGGCCAAGGCCTCGGATTTCCAGTCCTGGAACGATCTCACCGACGCCCGCTGGAAGGGCAAGCTCGCGGTCACGCGCCCGGTCTACGCCACCTCCTACGACCTCACCATCCTTGCCCATGCCAATGGCGGCAGCTCCGCCAAGATCGAGCCCGGCATCGAGCCGCTGAAGGCGATCTTCGCCAATTCGCTGACCACCTATACCTCGCTCGCCCATATGAATACGCTGCTGACGCGGGGCGAGGTCACGGCCGCGCCGTTCTACTCGACGCGCGTCTGGAGCCTGCGCCGTGACGGACAGAAGACCATCGAGCTGGCGATCCCCAAGGAGGGCGCGCTGATGCTGCCCTATGTCGTCGTGGTGCCGAAGGGCTCCGCCGAGCGGGCGCAGACCATCACCTATCTCAACGAACTCCTGGATGCTGCGGCGCAGACCCGGATTTCCGGCCAGAACGGCTCGATCCCGACCAACAACAAGGCCGTGCTGCCGCCCGAATATGAGCAGGATCTCGGCATGACCCGCGAGGCGCTGATGAAGAAGATGTATATTCCCGATTGGAATGTCATCGTCAGCGACTACGAGGATCGGCTCAACCGGGTCGAGCAGATCGCCGCCGGCAAGCGCTAGATGCCTGCCATGTCATGATGGAACCTCTGCGTCATTCCGGGGCTTCGCGTGAGCGAAGAGCCCGGAACCCAGAACCGATGCCGTCTCCCTGAGAAACGCGGCCAGACCATCACTCAAGCTCTTGCGGGCATCGGTTCTGGGTTCCGGGCTCGGGCCTACGACCCGCCCCGGAATGACGGGGAGGTTCCTCGTCAGATCAGCAAGCCCTGGACGTTCTCGGGAACACAATCCACCGAACGATCCCCTCACCCCACTCGCTTACCCGGCGGATTCGATCGATGTCCCCTGCCCCGTCCGCAGCCTTTGCGCAGGCCGCGCCCTCCCGCGCAGCCCGCGGTTCCATCCATGTCGCCGGCGTCGCCAAGGCCTATGGCGCGACGACGGTGCTCTCCAGCCTCGATCTCACGGTCGAGGCTGGAACCTTCGTCACGCTGCTCGGCCCTTCCGGCTGCGGCAAGACCACCTTGCTGCGCCTGATCGCCGGCTTCATCCAGCCCAGCGCCGGCACAATCGCAATCGACGGGCGCGACATGGCGGGCCTGCCACCACAGCGCCGGCCGATCGGGATGGTCTTCCAGAACCTGGCCCTGTTCCCGCATTTCTCGGTCGAGGAGAACGTCGCCTACGGCCTGCGCCTGCGCAACGTGCCCGACGCTGAATTGCGCCGGAAGGTCGGCACCTTCCTCGATCTCGTCGGGCTCGGCCATCTCGGCAGCCGCCGCATCTCGCAGCTCTCCGGCGGCCAGAAGCAACGCGTGGCGCTGGCCCGTTCGCTGGTGCTCGAACCCTCGATCCTGCTGCTCGACGAACCGCTCTCGGCGCTCGACCTGCAGCTCCGCAAGCAGTTGCAGGTCGCTCTCAAGGAGATCCAGCGCGAACTCGGCACGACCTTCGTCTTCGTCACCCACGACCAGGAAGAAGCGACCCTGATGTCGGATCGCATCGTGGTGATGAGCGCAGGCTTGATCCAGCAATACGACACGCCGTCCGCGATCTATTCGCAGCCCGCCAATCTCTTCGTCGCCAAGTTCGTCGGCGAGCTCAACGAGATACCCGGCCGCATTGTCGCCGCCACGGCCGGCACTGTCGAGATCGACAGCCCTAGCGGCCGCCATGCCCTGCCGGCGAGCGGCATCCGCGGCTTCTCGCCTGCCCCCGGCGCAGCTTGCGTGATCGGCCTGCGCCCCGAACGCATCGCGATCCTACCGCCCGACGCCGATACCGGCGGGCGCATCGCCTTGTCCGGAACCGTCATCGAGCGCATCGCGCTCGGCCCGGTCATTCGTTTCACCCTGCGCTGCGGCGAGCAGCGGCTGGTCGCCGTGCGATTGGCCAGCGACGCTGCGGCCCTGCCGGAAGCCGGTTCCGCCTGCCGCATCGCCTTCGAGCCCGCCGACGCGCAGATCTTCGAACCGCTGGCAGCATCCGCTGCCGCGAGCTTCGGAGAGAAGCCATGACGGAGACGCAACCTGCCTCGGCGGCAAAGGCGCTGCTGCTCCTACCGGTCCTCGTCCTGCTCGGCCTGTTCTTCGTCTCGGTCTTCCAGCTCTTCTCGAACGGCTTCGCCGATGCCGATGGCTGGTCGCTGCGCTACTTCCGGCAGATCCTCAACCGCAGCGACTATCAGGTCATCTTCGCGCGGACGATCCTGTCCTCGCTAACGGTCGCCCTCCTCTCGGTGGCCCTGTCCTATCCGATCGCTCTGCTGCTCTGGCGGCTCGAACGCTGGCGCAACACGCTCCTGATCATGGTCCTCGTGCCCTGGCTCGTCAGCCTCGTCGTACGCACCTATGGCTGGCTCGTGCTGCTCGGCCCCAAGGGCGTGATCAACGGCATGCTGGCCTGGACGGGGATCATCGAGCAGCCGCTGGCGCTGATGTTCAACGATCTCGGCATCGTCATCGGCCTGACCCACGTGCTGATCCCCTTCGCAGTGATCTCGATCCTGTCTTCGCTGCTGGCGATCGAGAGCAATCTGGAAGAGGCCTCCGGCGTGCTCGGCGCGAGCCGCTTCCAGACCTTCCGGCGCATCGTGCTGCCCTTGTCGCTGCCGGGCGCCTTCACGGCGCTGATCGTGATCTTCCTGGCGAGCATCGGCGCGATCGTCACGCCGATCGTGCTCGGCGGCATGTCGCATCAGTTCGTGGGATCGCAGATTTACCAGGAGGTCATGTACACCTTCAATCTGAACAAGGCCGCCGCGTGGTCGATCTGCCTGCTCGCCATCAGCTTCCTGTCGCTGCTCCTGCTGAAAGCCATCGAGCGCCGGCTGATCGGGACCCTGGAGTGAGCGCGATGACGGCAAACCCCAAACTCTCGACCTGGGCCGGTATCCTGCTGCTGATCTCGCTGCCGGCGCCGATCCTGATCATCATCGGCGCGTCGTTCAGCGACACCAGCTATATCCAGTTCCCGCCGGAGGGACTGAGCCTGCGCTGGTATCGCGATGCGCTGTTCGATCCGCGCTGGCCGCGCGCCTTCGCGATCAGCGTCGGCATCGCGGCGGTGACGGCGGTGATCGTCACCATCGTCAATTTCATGGCCGCCTATTACACGCAGCGCCATGCGCCGAAACTCGCGACCTGGCTGGAGCTCGCGATCTTCTCGCCGCTGTTCTTCCCCCATGCCGCGATGGGTGTCGCCATGGTCGCGCTCGTCGCCCAGTTCGGGCTGATCGGCACGGCGCCGGGCATCGTGCTGGCCCATCTCATCGTGACCCTGCCCTTCTCCTATCGCCCGATCCATATCGCCTTGCGCAGCCTCGATCCCGATCTGGTACGCGCCGCCAATGTGATGGGCGCGAGCGAATGGCGCGCGCTCAAGGACATCGTCATTCCGATGTGCCGATCCGGCATCCTGACCTCGCTGCTCTTCGCCGGCATCATCTCCTTCGACGAGGCCACGGTGACGATGTTCCTGATCGGGCCGAACATCTCGACCCTGCCGGTCCAGATCTTCTCCTTCGTCCAGGATTCGGCGACGCCGGTGCTGGCGGCGATCTCAACGATCAGCGTGCTGATCACCTTCCTCGCCGTGGTCATCCTCGATCGCGTCGCCGGCCTCGCCTTTTTCGTCCGTCACGACGGCGCCTGAACCCGCGCCGTCGCGCGTGCGCCGCTGCGGCAGGCGCACGATGAGGCTCTCGGCGGCGCGCGGATCGTCGCCCTGCGCCAGTGCGGCGATGCGTGTCTTGAGCTCGGCGAGAAAGGCCTTGGTCAGGGGTGACACCGGCCGGTTGCGCGAGACGATGGCGTTAAACGTGAAGGCGATGGTCGGCTCGAAGCGGCGCGCCACCAGATCCGGCCAAAAACCCTGATGCACCGTCATCGGCTCGACGATGGCGATGCCGAAGCCGCGCGAGACCAGCGCATTGGCCTCGACCGAGGAGAACACCTCCGCCCGCATCTTGCGCGAGATGCGCTGCTGCTCGAACACCGCGTCGGTCAGGTGGCGCATCCGGCTGTTGCGGGTGAAGGAGATGAACTCCGCCCCTTCGAGATCGCGCGGCACGATCACGTCCCGCGACGCCAGCGGATGATCCCGCCGCATCACGCAGACCGCATCGGCATGGAAGAGCGGTTCGGTCAGCAGGTCCGGGTGGTGGAAATGGCTGACCGAGAAGCCGATATCGACATTCTGTCCAAGCACGTCGCTGCCGACGACGCTGGAGACGTCGAGCGTCACCGAGATCGCCGGATTGGCCTCGGCGAAGGCGACCAGCGCATCCGCGACCAGTGTATGGCCGATCGAGGCCGCCGAAACGATCCGCAATTCCCCTGACCGCAGGTCGCGCAGATCTCTGGCGAAGCGCTCGACATCGCTGAGCGAGGCGAAGAGCCGGCGCACCTCCTTGTAGAGCAGTTGCGCCTGATGCGTCGGGATCAGGCGCTTGCGCTTGCGCTCGAACAGGGTGAGCGCGAGGTCGATTTCGAGCCCCGCCAGGATCTTGCTCATCGCCGGCTGCGACAGCCGCATCCGCTCAGCCGCGGCCGTGACGCTGCCGGTCTCCATGAACTGGATATAGGCCTCGAGCTGTCGATGGGTGATCCGCATGCAAGGCTCCGCCATTCGGTTGGGCGATCATTCCAGCAGCCGCCGATGCCGACCATCGTCATTGCGAGCGTAGCGAAGCAATCCAGGGGAACGTAGAGCTCTGCCGCTCCTGGATTGCTTCGCTACGCTCGCAATGACGGCAAACCGGCATCCGCCTGCCAGGGATTCACAACGTTATAACCAACAGGAATGTTTTCTAGTCAAAAAGAAATTTGCGGCTCCCTGCCGGCGGCGGAATAGTGCGAGCCGGGCCAGACGGAAAACTGGAAAATACGCCAAAGCCCGGCAAAGCCTCGCAATCCTGCCACGCCCTCAACCGCGCACGAGCACAGACGGAAAATATAACTTCCAGACCTGTTCGACGCGAACATGCCTTTCGAGATGCCAATGCCGCCCCTGCCCGCCGAGACTGAAACGCCCGTCTGGGCCGATGCCTATGTGGCGCGCCTGGCCGCGCTCGATATCGAGACACGGCACCGCGAGATGGAGCGCTTCAGCTTCCCCCGCAATATCGGCACCTTGCTGCGCGAGGCGGCGGCCGAGACGCCGGAGGCCCTCGCCTGGAACTTCTTCGAGACCAGCGAGACGATCACCTATGCCGCGCTCGACAGGGCCGTCGACCGGATGGCGGTGGCGCTCGCCTCCTTCGGCGTGACGCGCGGCATGAAGGTTGGCGTGATGCTGCCGAACTGCCCGCAGATGCCGATCGTCTGGCTTGGGTTGGCGCGGATCGGCGCGGTGATGGTGCCGGTCAACCTGCGCTATACCGGCCGCGAACTCGCCTATGTGCTCGGCGATGCCGGCGCCGAGGCGCTCGTCATCCACGACGAATGCGGCCCGCAATATCGCGAGGCGGTGGAGGTGGCCGAGGCCGGGAAGTTCCCGCGCGCCGACCGCGTGCTGCGCATGGCAGCCGACGAGGCGCAGGAGAGCTTGCTACCGCCGGGCGCCGTGACACTTGAGGCCCTCGTCGCTTCGGTGCCGGAAGGAGCACGGCATGACGGGCCGGAGCCCGCCCATGACGACCTCATGAACATCCAGTACACCTCGGGCACGACCGGCTTCCCCAAGGGCTGCATGCTAACGCATCGCTACTGGCTCGGCGCCGCCTTCGTGAACGGCTTCCGCGATGCCCGGCGCTTCCGCCGCGTGCTCGCCTCGACGCCGTTCTTCTACATGGACCCGCAATGGCTATTGCTGCTGTGCTTCTACCAGCGCGGCACGCTCTTCGTGGCGAAGCGCCAGAGCGCCAGCCGCTTCGCCGCCTGGCTGCGCGAGCACCGTATCCATTTCTGCCTGTTCCCGGAGATCGTCTTCAAGCAGCCTGAGACGCCGGAGGACGGCAAGACCGAGTTGATGCGGGCCAACATCTACGGTCATCGCAAGGAGATCAACGCGGCCCTGCGCAAGCGCTTCAACGCGCCTGCGATGGAGGCTTTCGGCATGACCGAGGTCGGCCCCGGCCTCTACATGCCGCTTGATGCCTTGCACATGGTCGGCTCCGGCTCCTGCGGCATTCCCGCTCCGTTCCGGCAGGCGCGGGTCGTCGACGAGGCGGGCAAGGATGTCCCGCGCGGCGAGATCGGCGAGCTCGTGCTCAAGGGCACCGGCCTGATGCTCGGCTACTACAACCGCCCCGAGGCCAATCGCGACAGCTTCTTCGGCGAATGGTTCCGCACCGGCGATCTCTTCCGGCAGGACGCGGAGGGCTATTTCTACATCGTCGGCCGGCTCAAGGACATGGTGCGGCGCGCCGGCGAGAACATCGCGGCCCGCGAGGTAGAGACCGTCTTGCGCAACATGGACGAGATCGAGGAGGTCGCGGTCGTCCCCGTGCCGGACGACCTGCGCGGCGAGGAGGTCAAGGCCTATGTCCTGCCCGCCGCCGGCCTCAGCGGCAGCGACGAATTGATCGGCCGGATCGCCAGGCATTGCGAGGCCAATCTCGCCGCCTTCAAGATCCCCCGCTACATCGCCTTCGTCGACGACATCCCGCGCACCGCCTCGCAGAAAGTCGCGAAGACGGCCTTGACGGCCGGCATCGCCGACCTGCGTCTCGGCGCCTTCGACAGGGTGGAAGGAATCTGGCGATGAGCATGCCCCTCTGGAGCCGCAGCGCGGCGGAGCTCCTGCCCGAGCTGCGCTCAGGCACGCTCAAGGCCGAGACGCTGATGCGCTCCGTGCTCGGCCAGGTCGAAGCGCGCAACGGGCCGGTCAACGCCTTCTCCCATGTCGCGAGCGAGAGCGCGCTCAACGCCGCCCGCGAAGCCGACCGCAAGCTCGCAAGTGGTGCCGCGCCCGGCCCGCTCCACGGCCTGCCCTTCAGCGTCAAGGATCTCGTCGCCGTCGCCGCCATGCCGCTGGAATATGCCTCGCATGCCTTCGCCGGGCAGGTCGCCGAAGCCGATGCCGAGGCTGTCGCCCGCCTCCGCCGCGCCGGTGCGATCCCCTTCGCGAAATCGACCACCCCGGAATTCGGCCACAAGGTGCTGACCGATTCCCCGCGACAGGGCATCAGCCGCAATCCCTGGAACACCGACTATAGCTGCGGCGGCTCCAGCGGCGGCGCGGCGATCGCGGCTGCAATGGGCTTCGGCCCACTCCATCTCACCTCGGACGGTGCCGGCTCGGGCCGCATCCCTGCCTCCTGCTGCGGCGTCGTCGGCCTGAAGCCGAGCTGGGGCGCGGTTCCGCACGAGACCACGACGGACCTGTTCGGCTCGCTGACCTGCCTCGGCCAGATGGGCCGCACGGTCGCGGATGTCGCGCTGATGTTCAACGCGATGAAGGGCACCGACCGGCGCGATCCGCTCTCCTTCGGCGGCTCAGCCGAGCCCGTCCGGCTTCCCGAGAACCCCGTCGCCGCCCTCAAGGGCCTGCGCTTCCGCTACGTGCCCAAGACGCTCAATCGCTGGGTCGCCCCGGCGGTCGAGGCGGCCGTCGGCGAGACGGTCGAGCGCCTGCTGGCAGTCGGCGCCGAGCGCGTGACGATGCTGGACGATATCGTCTTCGATACGCCCTCGGCCCTCGTGCTGATGCGCGCCTACCAGCATGCCCGCTTCGGTACGCTGCTGGAGGAGCACGGCGCGCGCATGGATCGCACCGCCCGCCTCGGCCTCACCCTGCAGCCGGAAGCGCAGACCTATACGCGCCTCGCCCATGCCCAGCGCGCCCGCTCCGAAATCTACCGGCAGGTGGAACGCCTCTTCGACGGCGCCGATATCTTCATCACGCCCACCGTCGCGACGCCCGCCCTGCCCATCGGCCAGCAATCGGACGGCCCGCTCATCGTCGACGGCATCGACCACGGCCCGCTGCGCGACGCCTGGTATCCCTACACCATCCCCTACAATGCCAGCGGGCACCCGGCGCTGTCCGTTCCCTGCGGCATGAGCCCGGAGGGCCTGCCGATCGGCCTCCAGATCGTCGGCCGCTGGCATTCGGAAGCCCAGCTTCTGGCGGTTGCCGCTGCGATCGAAGCCCTGAAACCTTGGGCTGCGACCTGGCCCGCCCTCTCCGGCAAGGAGCAGCTTTCGTGATCATCGATTATGGCAGCCGCCCGCCGCTTCCCGCCTTCGGCCCGAAGGGCGCCGAGCATCTCAAGCGCTACCGGCAGGTCTATGCCGCCAGCGAGACCGCGGCCGAGCCCCAGCACGATCTCGCCGGCTATCTCGCCGAATACGACAAGGCCGGCGTCAGCCATGTCTGCGTCAAGGCGCGCGACCTCGAGACGACCTACGGCTGGCGCATCAGCAACGAGGATGTCGCCGATTTCTGCCGCGAGCAGGGACCGCGCTTCATCGGCTTCGCCGGGGTCGACCCGAACAAGGGCATGACCGCCGTGCGCGAGCTCGACCATGCTGTGCGCGTGCTCGGCCTGCGCGGGCTCAACCTGCAATGCTTCGAACACCATCTCGCGATCAACGACCGGCGGATGTACCCGCTCTATGCCAAATGCATCGAGCTCGACATTCCCGTGAACATCCATTGCTCGATCAATTTCGCGACCTCGACCTTGATGCGCTACGGCCATCCGTCGCTGCTCGATGAGGTCATGGTCGATTTTCCCGAGTTGCGGGTCTGCGCCTCGCCGCCGGGCTTCCCCTGGGTGCATGAACTGATCGGCGTGGCCTGGCGCCATCCCAATCTCAGCATCGGCCTCGTCGCCGTCCGGCCAAAGTATCTGCAGGTCGCGGGCTCCGGCTACGAGCCGCTGCTGCAATACGGCCGCACAGTCCTCAAGGACCGGATCATCTTCGGCAGCGCCTATCCGCTCGGCCCGATCGCGCGCACCATCGCCGAGATCAGGGCGCTTCCGATCGGCGAGGAGGTCGAGAAGCTTTGGCTCCACGACAATGCCAAGCGCTTCCTGCGAATCTAGAGCCATTCCAGCAAAAGTGCGCAGCGGTTTTGCGTCCGGAATTGCGCAAAAACAAAAGTTAGCGCTCCGCTTCCGCAAGAAGGCGCCGCTGCTCCGGACAGGCCGCAAGAATCGCGGCGGCCCGGAACGGCGGCGTATTCGCGCGCGGTCCGTCCGCGAACGGCGCGGCGGCGTCCGCAGATCGGAGCTTAATCAGAGTCTTGGAAGGATGGTGGTGGGGGAAGCAGGACTCGAACCTGCGAAGGCATAGCCAGCGGATTTACAGTCCGCCCCCTTTGCCGCTCGGGACATTCCCCCGCCTGCGCCCTTGATCGGCTCTGTGAGCCCAGGGCCACCGATATGTCACTTTCGCGACGACCGGTAGGCGCGGCCGGACTTATGGTGACCGGGCCGCGCCCTGTCAACGGCAAAAAGACCGATGCTGTGAATTCGTTGTGAAGGGGGCCGGATGGGCGCCGCGCCGAAACAAGGCCAAACCCCGGAGGGTTCGCAAACGGCAGCCGTCCGCCGGACGGTCAGGCCGCCTCATCGGAGCGGCGAGCGAAGCGAGCTGGCGTGAGATCGGAAAACGGCCCTGCAAACCGATCAGCTTTCCGCCGCCTCGTGGCCCAGAACGAAAGCCACCCGCTCGGCCAGGCTCGCACGGGGCAGTTCGACGAGGGTGTAGCCGTAACGGGGATAGGTCTCGGCCATCGTCGCATAGGTCCGCTCGGCCTCGGCGAAATCCTGCTTCCGCTCGGCATCCTGCGTGAAGATCTCCCGCCAGGGCGGCGCGATGAAGACGGTGCGCCGATAGCGCAACTGTCGCGCCGCGCGCTCGACGGGATCGGGAATCGGCAGGCCGCAGAGCGTCAGGTAACCGGCGATGTCGGGCAGGCCGCGATCGAAGAAGAAGACGTCCCGCCCCGCGAGGGCTTCGGCATGGCTGCGCAGGTCCTCCGCCAGCATCAATGCGGCGAACCGGCCGGGATCGACCCAGGGCAGCCCCTTGCCGCCGAGCGCCTGCTGTTCGCGGATGACGGCGCGCCCGGCCTCGGGCCGCACCTTGTGGCCGGCCGCCGCCAGCGCCTCGATCAGGCTCGTCTTTCCCGCTCCGGGTCCGCCGGTGACGACGATCGGCCGGTCCATGTCCTGTGGCATCCTGGCGCCTTTCCTCCTGGATATGTCGGCAAAGGATGGTTCGCGCTGGCCAAGCGCGCCGCGTCGTGGCACGGCAGTCCGGCAATCACTGGAGAGAGCGATGGCTCCGCCGTTCCGCCCGAAACATGCCAGGCCCGCAGGGGGCCGCCCCGGCGCCCGCCGCCCCGACGGCCCGCCGCCGCACCGGCCGGGCGATATCGACGAGGCCGTGCTCTACGGCGTTCACCCCGTCGTCGAGGCGCTGAAGAATCCGCAGCGGCGCTTCCGGCGGCTGCTCGCCACCGAGAATGGCCTGCGCCGCCTGCAGGAGCAAGTCGGAGACCTGCCGCTCGAGGCCGAGATCGTGCGTCCGTCCGAGATCGACCGCCTGCTGACGCCCGATTCGGTGCATCAGGGCCTCTATCTCGTCTGCGATCCCCTGCCCTCGCCCGATCTCGACAGCCTGCCGGACGATGCGATCGTGCTGGCGCTCGACCAGATCACCGACCCGCATAATGTCGGCGCCATCCTGCGCTCGGCCGCCGCCTTCGCTGCCGCGGCCGTGATTGTCACGATCCGGCATTCCCCGGCAGCGACCGGCGTGCTCGCCAAATCCGCCTCCGGCGCGCTGGAGCATGTCCCGCTCGTTGCGGTGCGCAATCTCGGCGACGCGCTCGAGACGCTCGGCAAACGCGGCTTCCTGCGCATCGGCTTCGATTCGGACGGCGATGTCGCGCTCGACGACGTCGCACTCCGCCGCCCCCTGGTCATGGTCATGGGCGCCGAGGGCAAGGGCCTGCGCCAGCGCTCGCGCGAGCTCTGCGACCATGTCGCGCGGCTCGAAGTGCCCGGCACGATCACCAGCCTCAACGTCTCGAACGCGACCGCGATCGCGCTCTACGCGGCCAGCCGCCGCCGCTGAGCGGCTGGCCCGCAGCATCGGGAAAAGCGCGTTTCGCGCCATTTCCGCTCTGCAAAATCTCCCCCGCCGATAGTCTCATAGACGAACGGTGCAAGACCAAGTGCCTGATTGCCCCTGCGACAATCCGCGCGCAATCCTCTGAAGCGAGCTGGAATGACGGGACTTACCCGTCGTCCGGCAGCGCGGCCACCGTCATTCAGAACGTGAACCGCGCGGAACGAGGTTGCCGGGCTCAACCCGGCTTCAGAGCTTCACCAGGGGAGACAAGCGCCATGAGCATGGCATCACACGCATCGGACTCGCGGGCAGCGCCCCGGCCGATGACCAAGGAGGAAAGGAAGGTCATCATCGCCTCGTCGGCCGGCACGGTCTTCGAGTGGTATGACTTCTATCTGGCGGGCTCGCTCGCCGCCAACATCGCCCAGACCTTCGTGCCCGGCGACAACGACACAGCCAAGTTCATCTTCGTGCTGTTCGGCTTCGCCGCGGGCTTCGCGGTCCGCCCCTTCGGCGCCCTGTTCTTCGGCCGCCTCGGCGACATGATCGGCCGCAAATACACCTTCCTCGTCACGATGACAGTCATGGGCCTCGCCACCTTCGTGGTCGGCCTGCTGCCCGGCTTCCAGACGATCGGCTACGCCGCCCCGACCATCTTCATCATCTGCCGCCTGCTGCAGGGCCTCGCGCTCGGCGGCGAATACGGCGGTGCCGCGACCTATGTCGCCGAGCACGCCCCGATGGGCCGGCGCGGCTTCTACACCTCCTGGATCCAGACGACCGCGACGGTCGGCCTGTTCCTGTCGCTGATCGTCATCCTCGTCCTGCGCCTGAGCATGACGCCGGAAGCCTTCGCGGCCTGGGGCTGGCGCGTTCCGTTCCTGCTCTCGATCATCCTGCTCGGCTTCTCGGTCTGGATCCGTCTCCAGCTCGCTGAATCGCCGGCCTTCGTGAAGATGAAGGAGGAGGGCACGCATTCGAAGGCGCCGCTTTCCGAGGCGTTCGGCAACTGGCAGAACGCCAAGATCGGCATCGTCGCGCTGCTCGGCGGCACCGCCGGCCAGGCGGTCGTCTGGTACACCGGCCAGTTCTACGCGCTGTTCTTCCTGACCCAGACCCTGAAGGTCGACGGCACCACCGCGAACCTGATGATCGCGCTCGCCCTGCTGCTCGGCACGCCCTTCTTCATCCTCTTCGGCTGGCTCTCCGACAAGATCGGCCGCAAGCCGATCCTGCTGGCCGGCTGCCTGATCGCGGCGCTGACCTATTTCCCGCTCTTCACCATGCTGGCCAAGACCACGAATCCGAATCTGATCGCGGCCACCGAGAACGTGAAGCTGGTCCTGACCGCCGATCCGGCCGAATGCGGCACGCTGTTCGACCCCGTGGGCGTGCGGACCTTCACCAAGCCCTGCGACGTCGTGCGCCGGACGCTGGCCACCGCCTCGGTCCACTACGATCTGGCGGCCGGACCGGCGGGCTCGCCGCTCAAGGCAACGATCAACGGCAAGGACGCCCCGAGCGGAGCCGCCGCCCTCGTCGCCGCCGCCCAGGCTGCCGGCTATCCCAAGCCGGGCGATGCCAGCATCCTGAAGACCCCGTCCTTCGGCGAGATGCTGTCCAGCCCGCGCGCCCTGCAGGCTGTCGGCATCCTGTTCCTGTTCGTCCTCTTCGTGACGATGGTCTACGGCCCGATCGCGGCCCTGCTGGTCGAGCTCTTCCCGACCCGCATCCGCTACTCCGGCATGTCGCTGCCCTATCACATCGGCAACGGCTGGTTCGGCGGCTTCCTGCCTCCGACCGCCTTCGCCATCGTGGCGGCCAGCGGCAACATCTTCTCCGGCCTCTGGTATCCGATCATCGTGGCGCTCGGCACCTTCGTGATCGGCCTGCTCTTCCTGCCGGAAACCAAGAACCGCGACATCCTGGACTGATCGTCGCCTGAACGCGAACCGGGCCCCGCCTCCCAAGGCGGGGCCCTTTTTATTGCCTCGTCGCCACCCGCCTTTGCCGTCCTGCTCGGCTGCGCGCTGTGCTATTCTGGCCGGCAAGGTCCGGCCGATGGCTGAAGCCATTCCAACCGGTGGCGACAATCAAGCCGCCACCAGGTACTTCCGATGAACAGGCCGGGCCGTTTCAGGGAGTAGCGCGATGACGACCTACATCATGCTGGCGAATTGGACCGATCAGGGCGCACGCAACGTCAAGGCCTCGCCAGCCCGCCTCGATGCCGCCAAGCAGGCGCTCAAGGAGGTGGGTGGCGACTTCAAGGCCTTTTTCATGACCATGGGCAAATACGACATGGTGATCGTCTGCGAGGCGCCGGACGATGCGGTCCTGGCGCGCTTCTGCCTGCAGATCGCCATGCTCGGCAATATCCGCACCGAAACCCTCAAGGCCTTTCCCGAGGCCGCCTATCGCGAGATTATCCGCTCGGTAAGCTGAGCCCATCGGCCGGATAGCCGAGCTGGACGAGGCCGCTGGAAAGCATCGAACGCACCGAGGGAACTCGACTGCGAATGCTTGCCCTCGCCGCGATCGGCTGGTAACCGCTATCGAGCCGCCGATGGGAAGTCCCCGTCGGCGGTAACCTTGGTCGACCAGCCAGAATGCCGGCATAGCACAGCGGTAGTGCAGCGGTTTTGTAAACCGAAGGTCGGGAGTTCGATCCTCTCTGCCGGCACCAGTTTCCAAAGACTCATCCCAAGCGGCAAGCTTACGGCGCAGGCCTCGACGGAACCGAGATCACCTTGCCGTCCGGCATGATGATGTCGCCGGGCTTCTGGCCGGCGGCGCATTCGCCGAGGCGCTTGGCCTCCACCACGAGCTTGCGCTCGACCGGGCTGGACTGGCCGGGCATGCCGCTCAGCTTGGTCGTTCCCTCGGTGCGGACCGATGTCTCGAAATCGCCGGTGATGATGCTGCTGCCGGATGCCCTGATCTGGCCGACCGCGCATTCCGTCTCGACCGCGTAGCCGTTGGCCGTCTTGGTCACCAGCAGCTTCGAGCAGGCTCCGGCCGCCAGGCCGCCGACGATCGATTGATCGGTTCCCGGCCCGACGCATTGCCTGGCGAGGGTCTCCCCCTCGTTACCCACCGATTTCGTTTCCCATAGCCCGGGCTTGCGCTGTGGAAGCTGCTGCTGTGCCGCGGCGGACAGCGCGACGAGGATGCCGAGTGCGGCAATCAACGCGATTTTCATGACGTCGCTCTCCAAGAGGAATCGGCTCTCGCCAAGACAAGACGGGTGCCAAGGCCAGAATGAGGCGACGCAATCCGCGGCCAACCTTCGGATGCGTCTTGACAGATCGGCCGCTCCGGGAACGTTTGGCGAGCCGGGCGGTTATCCGCCTGTTCAAGCTTCGGGAGGCTTCGATGAAGGCCCTTGTTCTCACGCTTGCTCTTCTGTCGAGCGCAGGAATGGCGGCAGCGCAGACGCGCCCCTCGACCGTCTCCCGGCCCTGCGCGGCGAGCCAGCACGACGTCCGGGCCAATGGCGCGATCGTGCTGGGAACCGGCGGCTACACCTATGACCGGTTCGTTCGCGATCGCAGCTTCTGCGAGAGGGACGAAACCACCGAGCCAGCCTTCGTGCCGAGCCGGGACAGCCAGTCCTGTTTCATCGGTTATCGCTGCAAGAGCCGGTCGAACTTTTTCGACGACTGAGACCAGTCCCTCCATGGAACCTCCGACGCGCCGCCACGTTTTCCTGGTGGGGCGAAACCCCGGTTCGTCCAGGGAGGTTCGCATGCGTCGCCTGCTTCTCGTCGCGGCTTCGGTCACGCCGCTGCTCCTGGCCGCTGGCTTGCCGGCAGCTGCCCAGCCGCATTTCGGTGGCCACGGATTTCGGCATGGCGGATTCCAACCGCGCGGCATCGGCATGAGGCCGTATGGAGTGCGGCCGGCATTCCCCGTCTATCGCCAGGGCTTCCGCCCCGGCTGGCACGGCGGCGGCTGGGGCTGGCGCCGGGCCGGCTTCTATCCCTATCGCGGATATCGCGGCTACCCTTACTGGGGAGCTGCCTCAGGTCTGGCGGCAGCGGCCACGCTCGGCGCGATCGCCGGCTATCCGTATTACGAGCCTTACTACCCCGCCTACCCGGTCTATCCCGCCTATGGGGCGGCACCCGCGGCCGCGGGCGGGATGTGCAGCACGCCGGTCAAGACCTGTACGCTGTACGAGCCCGCTCCGCTCGGGGTGGGGTGCTCCTGCCGCGTGCCGGGCGGCCGCGCCAGAGGCGTGGTCGTCGGTCCTTGATCGACCGGCCCTTGCCTGCATTCCATGACTGGCCGGCGGGCGCGATCATGGGTTAGATGTCCGGCATGTGGCGCCGCGCCAGCGCGGACCGACCTCGGCAAGCTTTGCACGGACCGGAATGGACGACCGGACACAACTTCTGACGCTCGCTGATCGTTGCGAGGCCTCCAGCAAGCCGGACCGCGAGCTCGATGCCGATATCTACGAGGCGCTGGGCTTCATCGTCCGGCGCAAGCCGACGCGTCTGGTCAACCGGCGTACGCCGGCCGGGGGCATCTACCAGCACGGCTCCTTCTGGAAGACGCTGGGCACCGTCAGCGCCGATATCGACATCGCCGTGTCGCTGCTGCGGCAGAAGGCGCCGAGCTGGAGCTGGAGCCTGCAATGCCTCGCAAGCGAGGACAGCATCGCCTTCCAGGCGCTCGTCGCCGATTGCTCCGGACAGGGCGTCATGGGTTCGCTGGCGCTGTGTGCCGCGATGCTGCGCGCCCTCGCCCGTCGCGAGCCGGCTGCGCCCGCGGCGTCCTCACCTCCTCGCCTCACGGAAACTTGACCTGTCGGTCATTCCACACGGTTGAACGCAGGCGGACCGCCGCTAGTCTGCCAGCGATCCGAGGGGAGAATAACCACATGCAGGATACAGATTTCACGCGCCGTGCCGCTCTGGCCGGCGCCGGTGCTTTTGCTGCCGCTGCGACATTGGGTCTGCCCGGTTTCAGCCCGACCCACGCACAAGGAGTTTCGGTGAATCAGGCTCCCGGTTTCTACCGCTACAAGATCGGCGACATCACCCTGACGGCACTCAATGACGGCTTCGGCAAAAGGCCGCTCGAAGGCTTCGTCCGCAATGCCGAGCTCGCCGATGTGAAGAAGGCGATGGCAGAGGCCTTCCTGCCGCAGGATGCGCTCAACATCACCTTCACCACGCTCGTCATCCAGCATGGCGGCAAGCTCACCCTGATCGATACCGGCAACGGCGATTCCGGTGCCCCGACCTCCGGGACCTGGATGGCGAATTTCAAGGCGGCGGGCTTCGACCCCAAGGACGTCTCCAGCGTCGTGTTCAGCCATTTCCATGGCGACCACATCAACGGCTTCCGGCTGAAGGACGGCACCGCCGTCTTTCCGAATGCCGAAGTGATGGTCCCGGCCGCCGAATGGGCCTTCTGGATGGACGACGCCAAGATGAGCGCGGCGCCCGAGGGCATGAAGGGCGCCTTTGCCGGCGTGCGCCGCGTCTTCGGCCCCGTCGCCAAGGACGTGAAGCAGTTCGAGGCGGGCAAGGAACTCCTGCCGGGCCTGACGCCGATCGCCGCGCCCGGCCATACGCCCGGACACACCGTCTTCGCGCTGACCTCCGGCAACGGCAAGCTGATGATCATGTCCGACACGACCAATCATCCAGCCCTTTTCGTGCGCAATCCCGACTGGTCGGCCGTGTTCGACATGGACGGCCCGCAGGCGGCGGCGACGCGGCGCAAGCTCCTCGACATGGTCTCGGCCGAGCGCATGCAGGTCGCCTTCTATCACGCTCCCTTCCCGGCAACCGGCTTCATCGCCAAGGACGGCAACGGCTTCGAGATGGTGCCTGTGCAATGGAGCACCGCCCTCTGAAACAGCGGCATTGTCGACAACATCGAGGCCGGGCCCGTCGCCCGGCCTTTTTTATTGCCCCTGCGGCCTCGCGGCCGGCAGCCCCGTCATGGTAAGCCTGCCGCGATGCCCCCGAGGCTGCCGTTTCAGGATTCATGATGACCGAGCGTTTCGGGGCGATCTCCTTTGTCGCCAACGATACTCCCGAGGCCGAGACCGCCCTCGCCAAGCTGGTCGAGCGCTACGGCAATGCCGACCCGGCGGAAGCCGGGGTGATCGTCGCGCTCGGCGGTGATGGCCTGATGCTGCAAACGCTCCATCGCTTCCTCGGCACCGGCAAGCCGATCTACGGGATGAATCGCGGCTCGGTCGGCTTCCTGATGAACGAGTTCAGGGAGCGTGGCCTGACCAAGCGGCTGGCGGCGGCGCAGCGCAGTGTGGTGCATCCTCTCTCGATGCAGGCCGTGGACCGCAACGGCACGATCGTGCGCGCGCGTGCGATCAACGAGGTCTCCCTGCTGCGGCGCTCCTATCAGGCGGCGAAGCTGCGCATCTCGGTGGATGGGCAGGTGCGCCTCGCGGAGCTGATCGCAGACGGCGTGCTATTGGCGACGCCCGCCGGCTCGACAGCCTACAATCTCTCAGCCAATGGCCCGATCCTGCCGCTCGATGCGCCGTTGCTGGCGCTGACGCCGATTTCGGCCTTCCGCCCCCGCCGTTGGCGGGGCGCGCTCTTGCCCGACCATGCCCGTGTCTCGATCGAGGTGCTGGAAGCCGAGAAGCGCCCGGTCAGCGCTGTCGCCGACCACACGCAGATCGACGAGGTCCACACGGTGGAGATCGAGATCGATCGCGATGTCGACCTCGTCATGCTGCACGACCCCGGCCACAGCCTGGACGAACGCATCCTGCGCGAGCAGTTCGGCTACTGAAGCGGTTCAGGCCGCGTCGCGCAGGTCGCTCTCTGCGAGCTCGATCAGGAACGAGGGATCCGCTTCGACCAGAAGCGCAAGCGCGGCATCGTCCGCCAGCGAATCGGCGAGATTGCGCGCCTCCTCGCGGGCAGCCTCGGCATCCATGCGGCGCAGCATGGCCATCAGCCCGTCGGCTTCCGGCCCCTCCTGCCTCTCGCAGGCGATCAGGACCGCACGCAACAGGTCGCGATCCAGGCCCTGGCGGGCATTTCCCCGATCGAAGCCGCGGGCATTCAGGGCGATGATGGCGGCGGTGAAGGCGGGTTCCAGCCTCGCCGAGAGCCCGGCCTTGCGGCAAAGCGCCTTGAGCCCCGCCCCGCGCTTGTCGCGCAACAGCGCCGCGACCCGCTCCTCGGGCAGGCCGGACAGCGCGACGAAGGCCGCCTCGGCCAGAGCCGGCTCGCCGCTGAGCAGCGAGCGCAGCATCAGCCCCGGGGTCAACCGACCGGCACCCCTGAGAACCTCGACGATCGCCGGCGCATCGCTCGCCTCGCCGCCGGCGGCCAAAGCGACCGCGACCCGCTCCGTCGACTCGCGCGCCAGCCGCGCGCTGCGCTCGGGCGTCAGCCAGCCGCAGCCTGCGACGAAGCTCGCCAGCGTGTCGGACACGCGCGCGGCAATGGCCTGCCGCAGGCCTCCCGGCAGGTCGGCGCGCTCGAGCAGCGCCTCGCGCAGGGTACCGCTGTCGCCATGCCGCTCGATCATGCGTTCGAGCGAGAAATCCGGGATCTCGGCGGTGCGGTTTCCGGCGAGGGTGATGAGCGCCTCTTCGCAACCCACTTCGGCCAACGCCGCACAGACGCTCACCGGCAGGCAGCGGCGCATGGCGATGGCCTTCTGGGCAAGCGCATCGCCGACCGCGGCGGCGTCGACCAGATCGGCCTCGGTCAACACCGGCGAATGCGCCAGGACCAGCGCCGCGACATCGCTCTGCTCGGCGATCAGGCTGAGCGCGAGATTGCGCGGCGTACGCCTCGACGGCGCCATCTCCTCGGCGATCGCCCGGCGCACCAACGGTGACGGATCGTCGATCAGCGCCATCAGCGCCGTCTCGGCCTCGTGCCGGTCCTCGTCGGACATGTCCGAGCGCAGATAGGCTCCCGCCAGGCTGGCGGCACCGCTCGCGCGCGCCCCCGCCGGTGCGGTGCGGGCCCAGAGCAGGAAGCGCCGAACGATCATGCGCCGCTCCGCTGGATCATGAAGGAAGACAGGTCGAGCGGCCCGTTTCGACGCTTCGCGGCCGGCTGCGACGCCGCAACGCCGGGCTGCGACAGGTCGCTCGGCCGCGACGGCGGCAGCGGCGCATTGACGGTCTTGCCTCCTGCGCCGGCCACCACGCCGCCTGCACCCGGATTCGCATCCGACATCGTGGCGTCACTCTGGCCGGAGCGGGGGAAATAGCGTTCACCGCCTTCGAGCGAGGCCATGCGCGTGCCGCCACGCGACGGTGTCGTCCAGAGATTGGCAACGGCCTTCGAGACCGGATCGCGCGAGCCATTGGTCGAGAACAACCCGACGAGTCCCTTGGCGCGCCCCTCGCGCAGGCCGGCGGCAACCTCGGCGACCGGAATGTCGTCCTGTCCCGCTTGCGGATTCTGCGTCACATTGGCTGCGACCTGCGTGCTCGCATGGCTCGCAGCCAGCACGCCATAGACTTCCTGCACGCTGCGCGCGCGCCCGGCCTTGTCGTAGAAGATCGAGCGGTTGGCTGCCGCAGCATCCGGAAAATCCCGCGCTGCGACGCGGCCAGGATCGCTGGCCGCAGCGCGGATCAGGTCGGAGGCGCCGCGCGCGCCGAGCACATGCGCCATGTAGAGCTCGCCGGCCTGCGGCTGGCGGCCGAGGCTCGAGGCGAGCTGATCACGATTCTTCTGGGTCAGCGCACCGGCCATCACGGCCGCGACCTGCGGATCGTTGCGCAATTGCAGGATCTTCTCGCGCGCCGCCGGATCCGAGACGCTGAGGCGCCCGCCGCTCTCCGTGATCGCGTCGGCATATTGCGAGAGGCCCTGCTTCGGCCCCTCCTGCTTGACCATCGAAAGCCAGGTCTGCTCGATGAACTGGAACAGCCCCGTGGCGCTTGACGTGCTCGCCTTGGCGGTCGGCTCCAACGACGACTCGCGCTGCGCCGTCTTGAGCAGATAGTCGAATCCTGCCCCCGTCCGCTCCGCACCCTGGCGGATGGCGCTGACGACCGGGCTCGCCGGCTGCGTTTCGCGGCTCTGGCTCTGCGGCGTGGTGAAGAGGAACATCGAGACCTTCGGCGGCAGCCCGCGCGCATTGCGAGGGCACGCCTCGAAATTGCCTCCATTATGGTAAGCGAACCGTTAAGATCGGCCCCACACCGCAGGCCGTCCGCGCTTTCCGCTTCCCTCCCGGCGGAGGTCACTCTACGACTTCTGGTCCCGGCTCAGCAGCCGGCATTGTGAAGACGGAGGCGTCGATGGCGGATGTGGTGCGTCACAAGCGTGGCGGGATCTATTTCGAGGATTTCCAGGTCGGCGCGGTCATCGAGCACGGCCTAACCCGCACCGTCACGCAGATGGACAACATGCTGTTCTCCAACATGACGCTCAACCCGCAACCCCTTCATATCGATGCGCATTTCTGTGCGACCGAGACCGAATGGGGCAAGCCGCTGATGAACTCGCTGTTCACGCTCGGCCTGATGATCGGCATCTCCGTCAACGACACCACCGTCGGCACCACCATCGGCAATCTCGGCATGACCGATGTGCTCTTCCCCGCCCCGCTCTTCGAAGGCGACACGATCAACTGCACCACCGAGATCGCGGCCAAGCGCGAGTCGCGCTCGCGGCCCGATGCCGGCATCGTCGAGTTCGTGCACAAGGCCTACAAGCAGGACGGCACGCTGGTCGCGCAGTGCCGCCGGCAGGCCTTCATGCGCAAACGTCCGGCCCCCGATACGGTTGCGGTCTGATCCCATGCGCTCGCTCCTGTTCGTGCCGGGCGACAGCCCGAAGAAGCAGCAGAAAGGTCTGGAAAGCGGCGCCGACGCGCTGATCCTCGACCTTGAGGATTCCGTCGCGCTCGACGCCAAGCCGCAGGCGCGCGAAATCACCCGCGCCTTCCTCGAATCCGCTCGCGCGCTGCCGAAACGCCCGCTGCTGATCGTCCGCATCAATGCTTTGACGACCGGGATGAGCGATGCCGATCTCGACGCGATCATGCCCGGCGCGCCCGACGCGATCATGCTGCCGAAATCGGAGGGCGGCACCGATGTCGGCCACCTCGCCGCGAAGATCGCGGTGCGCGAGGCCGAGTCCGACCTGCCGGACGGCACGACACGCATCCTCCCGATCGGCACCGAAACCGGCAAGGCGATCTTCGGGCTCGGCAGCTATAGCCGCTCTTCGCATCGCCTGATGGCGCTGACCTGGGGCGCGGAAGACCTCTCGGCCGATCTTGGCGCCGAGACCAACCGGCTGGAGGACGGCTCCTATGCCGATCCCTACCGCCTCGCCCGCGCACTGACCCTCTTCGCGGCGACGGCAGCGCAGGTCGACGCGATCGATACGGTTTTCACCAATTTCCGCGACGATGCCGGCTTCCGGGCGGAATGCCTCGCGGCGCGCCGCGACGGCTTCACGGGCAAGATGGCGATCCATCCGGCGCAGGTCCCCGTCATCAACGAGATCTTCGCTCCATCGCCGACGGCGCTCGCCAAGGCGGAGCAGATCATCGCGCTGTTCGAGGCCAATCCCGGCGCCGGCGTCATCGGCCTCGATGGCGAAATGCTGGATCGCCCCCATCTGATCAAGGCACAGCGACTCGTCGCCCGAGCTCGCAAACTGGCTGAATGAACCGCCGGAGGCGATTCGAATGACTCAGGTTTTCGAGGTTTCAGGCATGCATTGCGGCGGCTGCGCCTCGCGCGTCCAGCGCGCCGCGACGGTGCTCGCCCCCGGCGCGACCGTGACGCTCGACCCGCCGCGCCTCACCTTGCCGGACGGGGCCAAGCTCGATGCGGAGGCGATCAACAAGGCACTGGCAGAGTTCGGTGATTATCGCGCCAAGCCGCTGGCGGGTTGAAGGCTTTAGCCAACCTGCGCCGACCTCTCCGTCATGGTCGGGCTTGTCCCGACCATCCACGTCTTCATTCGTGCCAAGCCGTGCTGAAGACATGGATGCTCGCCACAAGGGCGAGCATGACGGCCCCTGACGCCCCTACCCGCCCGCCGGGCGTGTGATCGAGAACAGGCTCGTCACCTCGGCATAATCGGCATAGCCACAGCGCGCGATCGGGTTGGCGCCAGCCGTGTCGAAACGCCCGTCCTTGACATAGGCGTCATCGATGAAGATGCCGACGACCTGCCCCAGTACCATCCAGCGCGGCACGGCCTGGCCGTCGAGATCATGCAATTGCTGGATCGAGAGCAGCTTGCATTCGAGCGCGGCCGGCGTGCCGGCGACGCGCGGCGGCTTGACGAAGCGCGACGGCGCCATCGTGAGCCCCGCATGCGCATACTCGCTCTCGCCGCGCGGCAAGGGCGCCGAGGTCAGGTTCATCGGCTGCGCCAAGGCCTTGGTCACCAGCGAGCAGGTGAACTCACCGGTCTCCTCGACGAAGGCGACGGCGTCTTTCTTGTTCTCGGAGGAGAACATCACGATGTTCGGCCGCGACGAGATCGCGTTGAAGAAGCTGTAGGGCGAGAGATTGACCTCGCCCTTGGCACTCAGCGCCGTGATCCAGCCGATCGGCCGCGGCGCGACGATCGCCTTGAACGGATCATGCGCGAAGCCGAGATCGTCCTGCGTGGCCGAATAGATCATCGCGTCAGGTCCCGTAATAGCTGACGATATCGGCCATCACCGGCCGGTCGCGATCGGTGATCGGCGCCGTTGGGGTGCCCAGATGCACGAAGCCGGCCATCCGCTCGTCCTCGGCCAGCCCGAACGCCGTCAGGATCTCGCGATCGAAGGAGAACCAGTTGGTGAGCCACGAGCCGGCATAGCCCATGGCATAGGCGGCGACGAGCATGTTCATGCAGACTGCGCCGGCCGAAAGCTCCTGCTCCCAGAGCGGGATCTTGGCGTGCTGGCGCGCCCGCGAGACCACGGCGACGATGACCGGCGCATGCAGCAGGCGCTTGCGCTCGAACTCGACCTGCTCCTCGCTGGCCTGCGGATTCTTTTCGCGGAAGACCCGGGCGACGATCTCGGCCGCCTCCTCGCGGGCCGCGCCCTTGAAGACGATGAAGCGCCAGGGCGCGAGCTTGCCATGGTCGGGCACGCGCGCGGCGATGGCGAGCAATTCGTCGAGCTGGGCGCCGTCAGGGCCGGGCGCAGCGAGGAACTGCGGCGGCACGGAGCGACGCAGCTTGAGCAGAGAGAGCGCATCGGTCATGAAACATCCGGACGGTGGCTTTGGAATTGACCTATTCCTTCGCCATGATGAGGACAAGCGGAGCTGCTCATACATCGCCGCAGAGCCGCCGAGGACGAAAAGCATGCTTGAATTGGAGCATTTTCAAGCGAAGTGGACATCGGTTCGCGTGAAGAAGATGCGACACAACCAAAATCTGAAAAATTTTCGTGTTTCAGGGAAACGCGGAAATGCTTCGGAGGGTTTTGAAGCTGGCCGCCGCCTTGCCGGCGTCGCCTTCGCCATGGCCGTCCTGCTTGCGCCGAACCTCGCCGGCGCCCAGTCCGCCGATCCCGGCCCCGGCGCCGACGCCCCGGCCCCCGCGCCGATGCAAGGCCAGCCGGTCGCGCCGAACGGGCTGGCACGGCTTTCGGTCTCCGCCCAGTTCGCCGCCGACCGCAAGCCGATCCGCTCCGGGCTGAACTGGCGCGTGCTCAGCGAAAACGCCGACGGCAGCTCTCCCAGGATCGTCGCGCGTTCCTCCGAGCAGGAGCCAGCCTTCTCGCTGCCCCCCGGCAACTACATCATCCATGCCGGCTATGGCTTCGCCAGCGGCACCAAGCGCATCAGCCTCGGCCAGCAGGGCCTGCGCGATCAGGTCCAGATCAGCGCCGGCGCGCTCTCGCTCGCGGGCTCGATCGGCGATGCGCCGATCCCGGCTCCCCTGCTCTCCTTCTCGGTCTTCGTGCCGCTACAGGGCAACTCGGAAGGCCGGCTGATCACGAGCGGCGCCAAGGCGGGCGAGATCATCCGCCTGCCCGAGGGCACCTATCACGTCGTCTCGACCTACGGCGATTCCAACGCGATCCAGCGCGCCGACGTGAAGGTCGAGACCGGCAAGGTCACCGACGCGACGCTGCACCACCGCGCCGCCAAGGTCACGCTGAAGCTCGTCGCCAATGCCGGCGGCGAAGCCTTCGCCGGAACCGCCTTCAGCGTGCTGACGCCGGGCGGCGACGTCATCCGCGAGGCGATCGGCGCCTTTCCGCAGGTCATCCTGGCCGAAGGCGACTATGTCCTGATCGCCCGGCAGGAAGGGCAGGTCTATTCGCGCGACTTCAAGGTCGAGTCGGGTAGCGACCGCGATATCGAGGTTCTCGCGAAGTAAGTCATCTCGTCATGCCCGGGCTTGACCCGGGCATCTCGGAAACCAGCGCCCTCTCCTCGTGCGATTCTCGGGTCTCCGCTACGCTCCGCCCGAGAATGACGCTCAGCCTCAGTTCGTCGGCTTTCCGCCCCCGGCCGCCTCGATCCTGACCGGGCCGATCCCGGCGACGATCCCATCGGCGAGCCGCAGCGCCAGGCAGCGATAGCCGGCATCCACCAGATGCAGGCCGTCCATGCCGACGAGCTCCTCCGGCGTGAACTGGCGCGAGTTCGACCAGCCCTTCATCATCGCATAGCGGGGAAACAGCGAGATACCCTGGTCCTGGGCTGTCTTCACCAGCACCGCGCGATAATCGTCGTAATGCGGGTAGCGCCCCTCGCGCGGCAGCCAGGGCAGGTCCATCAGGATCATCTCGATCCCGGCGGCGCGGGCCTTGCCCACCCCCTTGCGCAGGATCTTGGCGAGCTTGTCCTCGCCGATATCGCGGATCGCGTCGTTGATCACCGTCTGCCAGATCACGATCGCCGGCTTCTCGTCGACGACATCCGCCTGCATGCGCAGCAGCATGTCATAGGCGGACTGGCCGCCGACGCCCTTGTTGAGGACCCTGACCTCGACACCGGGCAGGCGCCGCCCCAATTCCGCCTGGAGCACGGCAGGATAGCTCTTGTCGTCGGCGCTGGCGCCCGAGCCGGCAGTAGCCGAAGAGCCCAGCGCCACAATGGTCAGGCGGCCGGTTTCCTGGAGCGCCTTGCGCGCCGCCGGCAAGCTGGGCTGGAAGGCGGTCTTGGCCGCCTCAGCGCGACAGCGGGCCTCCAGCGGCGGCGGAAGCGGAGCCGCGCTCGACCCGGAATTCAGTGCGAGGAGAAGGAAGGCCGCGGCGGCTGCGCGCCACGGGCCTGGGCAGACTCGGCGCTTGCGCCGTATTTCGTGATCGAACGGTACCACGACAGGAAAATCCCTAACCCTGTCAAGATTGTAACGCCAGCCGCGCATATCAGCAACTGAACGCCCAAAGCGAAGGAAGTTTCCGCCAGCACGATCTGGCCGCTGATCGAAAGCACGATTCCAGCGCAGAAGACATGCAGCGAATTCTGCCCGGCGCTGGCGAGCATGCGCCCTGGTGCAGCCTTCGCCATGGCGCTCCCGGCCGGCAGCCAGCGGATCGCCAGCCAGGCCAGCGCCCCGATATGCAGGAGGCGCGCCCAGGCGAGATTGGTCTTGTCCGAGCCGAGCTGCACGGAATCGACCCAGTCGTTCAGCGCGGCGATGCCGGTCGGATTGCCGCTCGACACCTTGACCACCCAGGCAAAGGCGATGAAGGCGACGGCGGCGAGATCGAGCCAGACCAGGCGCGGCGCGCGGATGCCGAGCTGCGCCGCCCGGCCGATGACGACGCCGAGCGTGAAGATGACCTGCCAGGCGAAGGGGTTGAAGAACCAGCCCCCGGCGCTGCCATTGGGCAGATTGAACTCGAAGGCGAGCGCCGCCTGCCAGATCGCTAGCGAACAGGCGAGCGTGAGCAGCGGGCTCAGGCGCGCCGCGTAGTAGATCGCCGGGAAGAGCGCCAGCAGCACGATATAGAGCGGCAGGATATTGAGATAGGACGGCTGATAGGTCAGCGTCAGCGCGCCGATCAGCGCTTCCACCGTGTCACGGAAGAAGGGCTGGATATTGATCGCCTCGATATAGAGCGGATTCTGGGTCTGCGTCACCGCCGTGGCAACCACACCGCAGACGATGATGAAGACCGCGATATGGGCGATGTAGAGCGTCCAGAGCCGCGCGCCGAGCTTCAGTGCCCCGACCGGAAAGCCACGCTGCTCGATCAGCCCGCCATAGGCGAGCGTCGCCGAGACGCCGGCCAGCAGGACGAAGATGTCGGCCGCGTCCGAGAAGCCGTAATTATGCGGCATGTAGGCCGAAACCACGTTCCCCGGCATGTGGTTGATGAAGATGATCAGCAGGGAAAGCCCGCGGATGACGTCGATCCGCGCATCCCGCCCCGGCGCAGCCAGCACTACATCGGCGGCCGGTCGGCCGAGGAGCAGGAAGCGCCTGAAGGAGGAATCGGAGGACATGGGGCACGACAGTCCTTCAGCAGGCCGAAAATCAGGATGGAAACGCCGGCAGCCGATGCGGGTTCCCGGCAGGCAGCTCTCAAGATGAACGTTCGTTGTCGAATTCGTTCATCTAGCGTTCATATAACTCCCGAGGATTCACGTCACGCGGCGCGTTGTCACAAGCCCGTGTGGCGGATCATGAGCGGGTTTGCGGCGGGGTTGAGACGGAGCGAGACCGACACGGCAATGTGATGCCGCACCTATCCGTCATTGCGAGCGTAGCGAAGCAATCCAGGGGGCTGGATTGAACGCTTTAGCCCAGTCCCCCTGGATTGCTTCGTCGCTTCGCTTCTCGCAATGACGGTGAAACCTGTCCGCACTGAGTGGACCGACGAGGGAAACAGTCCCCTCAAAGGGGCCCCGCTCCAGCTTCGCGATCTCAGTATGGCGGTTCGGCGTAGACCGGCTTGCCGTCGATCAGCAGGCGCTTGATCGCGGCTTCCCCCGACGACGAGACAGCGGCAACGACCTCGACCCGCGCCTTGTCGGTGGTCTCGATCGCCTTGCCCTCGCCCTGCGGCACGAAAAAGCTCTCGATCCCATAGGCGATGCGCAGGCGATTACGCTTGCCGCCGCAATCGAAGGTGCCATCCGCATTGGTGGCACAGGCCGAGGTGGAAATGACGCGCCCGGCAATCACCACCATGCCATCGCTAGCCTTGGGCCAATCGCGCGAAACGCCGGCCGCCTTGGCAAAGCCCTGCTCGTCCCGGCCCAGGCTGACATAGACCCGCTCGCCGCGCTCGAAACCCGCCTTGCCGGCCGTATCGGCATCGACCGTGCTGATCGGATAGGCCAGCACGACATAGTCGCCGCGGAAGAGATCGCGCGGATCGATCGGAACGGTCTTCAGGCGGATTTCGGTGCCGCCCCGCAGGATCTGCGCCCGCTGCTCCACAAGCGCGAACAGGACGAGCACCAGCAGCACCGCCGTCGCCAGCGCGCGCCAGAGCAGCGGCACCTTTCCGACAAGCGCATCAGCCGAGAGCGCGCGCATCAGGCGGCTTCCTTCTCAGGCGGGTTGAGGCGAGCGAAGAGGCGCCGCGCACCCGAGGCGATCGCGAGCAGCGCTGCGCCTGCAACGAGGAAGAACAGCGACTGGTCGAGCAGCGTGCCGATCGTCTGCCAGAGCAGGATCAGGATCGCGCCGCCGAACAGCACCGAGCCCGCCAATGCAAGCCGTCGGACGCCGCCGACCGACCCGGCCGCCACCAGCGCGGTCGCTGCCAGCAGGATGAGGCTCGCGACGATGATCTTGCCGGCCATGGCAGTGACGATGCCGGTCCAAAACACGGCAGGCACCAGCAATGCGAAGACAAGCCCGCCCGCCAACGGCCAGGAGAAGCGCCGCTCGCGGGCGAGCCCCGCCAGGCAGGCGACGGCCGGAACGGCCACGGCATAGGCCAGGAAGACGAAGCGGAAGGCATGCCCGGCCCGCGCCTCCTCGCGGTCGAGGATGCGGATCAATTCGACATTCAGCACCAGCACCAGCCCGAGCAGCCCCCAGGGCAGGCAGGCGGTCAGCACCGAGGGCAGACCCCGGTCGAGCGCCAACGCGCCCAGCGCCACATAGAACACGGCGAGCGCCAACCCATAGGCCAGGAGCCCGTAATCGAAGCGGTCGAACAGCCCATAGCCCGGCGCCATGGCGAGCCAGGCCGCAGCCGCCAGCACGACGAGGTGATGCACCAGCCGGTTGTCGCGCGACAGCGAGAGCCACAAGGCCGGCAGGTAGAAGATGAAGAAGCCGAGATGGGCGCCGCTGCGCGCCTCCTCCCAGCGCCCGCCGCTCCAGGCGCAGATCGCGATCAGCGCGATCGCCAGCGCACCGTTCGAACGCATCAGGAAGGCGGCGATCAGACCGCCGAGTGCGACCAGCAAGGCCCCGCCCGGCCAATCCGCCGGCAGATGGTACATCTGGCCGACCAGAGCGAGCCCGGCGCCGAAGATCAGCACGCCACATGTTACCGCGGCATCGGCACCGCGCGGCGAGCCCTGACGCTCCAGCCGGAACGCATAGGCGATGCAGGCCACGATGGCCGCGAGGATCATGCCGAGCTTGACGAGGCGCGGGATGTCCTCCCAGCCCGCTGCGACGAAAGCCGCGACGCTCGCCGCGATCAGCAGGCCGCCGAGCAGACCGAGCAGCGCCGGCAGGCGAATGCCGCCCTGCTCGCTCACGATCGAGCGCCGGATAGCCGCGGCATTCTCGGCGCTGAGCCAGCCTTCGGCGACCCAGCGAGGAAGATCGGCTTCGAGCCGCTTGCGATAGGAGCCTGTCAGCATCGCCGGCAGTCTGCCATGGCGGGGGCGGGATTCGCTAGAGCAACAGATTTTCTCGGAACCTCTGTCGTCATTCCGGGGCAGGCCGCAGGCCTGAGCCCGGAACCCAGAGCCGATGCTGTTACACGTTTGAGCGGCGACCTAACCGCGTCTTCTTGAAAAACAGCATCGGTTCTGGGTTCCGGGCTCTTCGCTGACGCGAAGCCCCGGAATGACGGCGTGGTTCCCTGCAAGCCCAACGGACTTCGGAGGAAACCTAGCCACTCGCCGTCATTGTCGGGCGAAGCAGAGCTCCGACCCGAGAATCTCCGGCAGAATAAGGCTGGTTTCCGAGATGGCCGGGTCAAGCCCGGCCATGACGGCGAGGTTCCGTCAGGCCACCTTCACGGCCTTCCGGCGCGCCAGATCCGGCGCCAGCGCCTCCTCGCCCAGCGCCGCGAGCGCCTCCGACAGTGTCATCACCGTCTGCGCCTGGCTGCCGAGGCGGCGGACCGTCACGGTCTTCTCCTCGGCCTCGCGCTTGCCGACGGCGAGGATGACCGGGACCTTGGCCAGCGAGTGCTCGCGCACCTTGTACGAGATTTTCTCGTTGCGCAGGTCGGCGCGGGCGCGCAGGCCGGCGCCCATCAGGGCCATCGTCACCTCCTCGGCATAGGCATCGGCCTCCGAGGTGATCGGGCAGACCACGATCTGCTCGGGCGCCAGCCAGAGCGGGAAATGCCCGGCATGGTGCTCGATCAGGATGCCGGTGAAGCGCTCCAGCGAGCCGCAGATGGCGCGGTGGACCATGACCGGCTGCTTCTTCTCGCCATCGGCGCCGATATAGAAGGCGCCGAACCGCTCCGGCAGGTTGAAGTCGACCTGCGTCGTGCCGCATTGCCAGTCGCGGCCGATAGCATCGCGCAGCACATACTCGAATTTCGGCCCGTAGAAGGCGCCCTCGCCCGGATTGATCTCGGTCTTGATCCGGTTGCCGGACTGCTTGGCGATCCGTTCCAGAACCTTGGTCATGACGTCCTCGGCATGGTCCCAGACCGCATCGGAGCCGACGCGCTTCTCGGGCCGCGTCGAGAGCTTGATGACGAGATCGTCGGTGAAGCCGAAATCCTCGTAGACCGAGAGGATCAGGTCGTTGATCTTCAGGCACTCGGCCGCGAGCTGCTCCTCGGTGCAGAAGATATGCGCGTCGTCCTGCGTGAAGCCGCGCACGCGCATCAGCCCATGCAGCGCGCCGGAGGGCTCGTAGCGATGGACGTTGCCGAATTCGGCAAGCCGGATCGGCAGATCGCGATAGCTCTTCAGACCGTGCTTGAAGATCTGGACATGGCCCGGGCAGTTCATCGGCTTCAGCGCGAAGACGCGATGGTCGCGCTCGGCATCGGCGGGATTCTCGAAAGCCGAGGCCGATTTCACCGCGAACATGTTGTCCTGGTACCAGCCCCAGTGGCCCGAGGTCTCCCAGAGCGACTTGTCGAGGATCTGCGGCGCGTTAACCTCCTCATAGTCGGCGGCGAGACGCCGGCGCATATAGGCGATGATCTCCTGGAACAGGCGCCAGCCCTTGGAGTGCCAGAACACGACGCCCGGCCCCTCCTCCTGGAAGTGGAACAGGTCCATCTCCCGGCCGAGCTTGCGGTGGTCGCGCTTCTCCGCCTCCTCGAGCTGCTTGAGATAGGCGTCGAGCTCTTCCTGCTTGGCGAAGGCGGTGCCGTAGATGCGGGTCAGCATCGCGTTGTTCGAGTCGCCGCGCCAATAGGCGCCGGCCGTCTTCATCAGCTTGAAGGCGTTGCCGACCTTGCCGACCGAGGTCATATGCGGGCCGCGGCAGAGATCGATCCACGCTCCTTGAGCATACATCTTCAGCGTCTGGTCGGCGGGGATCGCATCGACCAGCTCGACCTTGTAGGCCTCGCCCTTCCCGGCGAAGAAGTCCTTGGCCTTGTCGCGGCTCCAGACCTCCTTCGTGAAGGGTTTGTCGCGCGCGATAATCTCGCGCATCTTCTTCTCGATCGCCGGGAAATCCTCGGGCGTGAAGGGCTCGTTGCGGGCGAAATCGTAGAAGAACCCGTTCTCGATCACCGGGCCGATCGTGACCTGCGTGCCGGGAAACAGCTCCTGCACGGCCTCGGCGAGGACGTGGGCGGTGTCGTGCCGGATCAGCTCGAGCGCACGCGGATCCTCGCGGTTCAGGAGCTCGATCTTCGCGTCCGCGGTGATCGGGTCGGCGAGATCGACGACGGTGCCGTCGAGCGCCATCGCGACGGTGCGCTTCAGCAGGGAGGGAGAGATGCCCTTGGCGATCTCGACTCCGGTAATGCCGGAGGGGAACTCGCGCTTGGCGCCATCGGGAAATGTCAGGGAGATCGTCATGGATCGCTATCCTGCTCACTCGGGGATACAAGCCCCGTAAGACTAGGCCGGCTACGGATGTGAGGATTGCGTTCCGCCGCCCGTGGCCGGTTCGGCGTCGGAATCGAAAGCCGCCGGCACGTTTGTCCCGCGCCAGCGGCCATAGGCCCACGGCCTATACCACCTCGCCTCGGGCGGCAATGCCTCGCAGACGATATCGACGCCGCTCGTGCCCCAGGGGTTGCAACGGCAAATTCGCGCGAAGCCGACCCAACCACCGCGCCACAACCCGAAGCGCAGGATCGCCTCGTCGGTATAGGCCGAGCAGCTCGGCCAGTGCCGACAATGCCGCCCGACCAGCATGGACAAGCTCAGTTGATAGCCGCGGATGGCGAAATGAGCGCCCCGGCGCGGCAAAAATGCCAACCTTCGCAGGCGCGAAAATCTTTGCTTAACAAAGAGACGCTGGAATAGATCGTCTGCTTCGTTTCGTTCAGCCGCCACCAGAACCGCTTCCCTTGCTCGACCCCGGATACATGATGCGCGCCGCTCGCTTTCGCCAAGCCCTCGTTCGCCAGGCTCTTCTCGGCGCCGGTCTCGCGCTTGGCCTCGGCCTCGCCACGCCGGCCTTCGCCCAGCAGCGGCCGTACCTGCTCTGGCTCGACAGCGCCAAGCTCGACATCGCCCATATCATCGGCCTGCCGCCGGCGCAGAACAGCCCCGAGGCCAAGGCCGAGTTCGAGCAGGTGCAGCAGATCACGCAAGCCCGCACGCCGGAACGCGAGAAGCAGGCGATCGCCGATCAGCGCCAAGGGCTCGTAAATTTCCTGAACGGCATGGACACCCGCTATGTCGACGGCACCCATCGCGAGGTGCGGCTGCTCTTCCGCGAAGCGCAGGTCGAGCTTGGCATCCTCCTGAAAAGCGTCCACCGCCTGACCAGCCGCCAGCGTCCGTTCCAGCTCTGGGCGAAGGTCCGCGTCAAGCCCTGCCCCGGCGCCCGCCCGGAAGGCACCTCCTTCCCCTCCGCTCATGCCGCAACCGCCGCACTCTATGCGGAACTGCTGAAGACGGCCGTTCCCGAGATGGGCGACAAGCTGGAGGAGCGGGTGAAGAGCTACGGCGAGAGCCGTCTCGTCTGCGGCTTCCACTTCCCGAGCGATCTCGTCGCCGGCGACAAGGCCGGGCGCGCGGTCGCCAAGGCCCTGCTCGCCGAGAAGGCCTTCAGGACCCGTTTCGACGAGACGATTCCCGAGATCAAGGTCGCGTTCGGCGTGAAGTGATCAGGCTGCAGCCTCGCGCCGCTTCACCTCGATCTGTTCGATCGCATCGACGACCGCGTCGAAGGTGAGCATCGTCGAGGCGTGGCGCGCCTTGAAGTCGCGTACCGGCACGAGCACGGCGAGGTCCGCCCATTTGCCGTCGGGCGGGTCGGCATTCTCCTTCAGGATGGCGCGCGCCTGCTCGCGCACCTCCCGCAATTCAGCCGCCGTCGAGCCGACGACATGGCGCGCCATGATCGAGGACGAGGCCTGCCCCAGCGCGCAGGCCTTCACCTCGTGGCCGAAGCCGGTGACGACATCGCCCTCCATGGTGACATCGACTGTCACGGTCGAGCCGCATAGCTTCGAATGCGCGCGCGCCGTCGCATCGGGCGATGGCAGGCGCTGCAGCAGGGGGATGTTGGCGGCAAGCGAGAGGATGCGCTTGTTGTAGACGTCGTCCAGCATGGTTCGATCTCTCGCCAGTCTGGAATGACCGGCACGCAGACACAATATAGGGTTGATCGCCACAAAACGGGAGGGCATGGGAACCTCTTCCGCCGCGAGGCATCAAACTTGTCGCATCGGCCACGCAGCCGCAGCCCGCAAGGGCGGCTCGCGAGGTCTTCATCGTCCCAACGGGAGGCACCACATGATCCCTGTGGTTAAGTCCTTGTCCGTCGAGCGGGCTGTCGCCCCCTCCGCTGACAAGTTTCTGGTTCGCAAACCGACGCAGGAAGAGGCGGAAGCCGCAGTCCGCACGCTGCTGCTCTGGGCGGGCGACGACCCCTCGCGCGAGGGGCTGGCCGAAACGCCGCAGCGCGTCGTCAAGGCCTATAAGGAATTGTACAGGGGCTACGACGAGGATCCGCACGACATCCTCGACCGCGTCTTCGAGGAGGTCGACGGCTATCAGGACATGGTCCTGGTCCGCGACATCCCGTTCTATTCGCATTGCGAGCACCACATGGTGCCCTTCGTCGGCAAGGCGCATATCGGCTACTACCCGTCGAAAGGCGTGGTGGGCCTGTCGAAGCTCGCCCGCATCGTCGACGTCTATGCCCGCCGCCTGCAGACGCAGGAGACGATGACCGCCCAGATCGCCGACGTGATCGAGGAGGTGCTGGAGCCGCGCGGCGTCGCCATCCTCGTCGAGGCCGAGCACATGTGCATGTCGATGCGCGGCGTGCAGAAGCAAGGCTCCTCGACGATGACGACGCAATATCGCGGCGTCTTCCGGGATGATCCGGCCGAGCAGGTCCGCTTCTTCACGATGGTGAAGTCGCCAGGGCTTTGACCGCGCCGCCGGCCGCGCCGATGAGCAAGCCGTCATGCTCGGGCTTGACCCGAGCATCTCTCCCCAGAGATTCTCGGGTCTGCGCTTCGCTTCGCCCGGGAATGACGGCGGGGCCACACCGCAGCACGATCTCCCCGGAGCCGAGATGAGCCCCTTCCCCACTGAAACCAACAAGCACGCCCTGGAAGAGGGAACCGTGCTCAGCCCCCGATTCGATGCGAACGGCCTGGTGACGGTCGTCGCGACGGAAGCCGACAGCGGCGCGGTTCTGATGGTCGCGCATATGAATGCCGAGGCGCTAAAACGCTCGATCAAGACCGGCGAAGCCTGGTACTGGTCGCGCTCGCGTCAGGAGCTCTGGCACAAGGGCGCGACCTCCGGCCAGATCCAGACCATCGTCGAGATGCGGGTCGACTGCGACCAGGACGCGCTCTGGATCAAGGTGAAGGTCGGCGGCGACGGCGGCTGCTGCCACACCGGGCGCTGCTCCTGCTTCTACCGGCTCAAGCCGCTACGGGGCGAGGCGGAGAAACCGCTGATCCTCTGCGACTGACGGGGCTGACCCCGGCGCGCATCCGCAATGCCGCCGACATGCCTTCACGGTTTCGTCAAATACGGGCGATAATCGCCGGAGGCTGGCCGTTCATCTTTCGCTCATCGGCTTTTGAGACCCTCTCTATCCACGGAGGGACGAGCCCATGCGGTGGGATGGTGTCGCGCGGCGAGCCTTTGGTCTCGGCGGAGGTGGTGCCGCAATGAATGAGATGCGCCCGGTCGAGGGCCAGCCGGCCCTGGTCAGGCCGAAGATCGGCCTCGCGCTCGGCGGCGGCGCAGCCCGCGGCTGGGCCCATATCGGTGCGCTCGAAGTGCTGGTCGAGGCCGGCTTCCCCCCCGATGTCATCGCGGGAACCTCGATCGGCGCCGTGGTGGGCGGCTGTCTCGCCGCCGGCAAGCTGCCCGAGCTCACCGAATTCGCCACCAGCATGACCAAGCGCCGCATCGTCGGCCTGATGGATTTCCATATCGGCGGCGCCGGTCTGATCGCCGGCGGGCGCTTGAAACGCCTGCTGGATCAGCACCTGAACGGCATCCGGATCGAGGATCTGAACCATCGCTTCGTCGCCGTCGCGACCGAACTCGGCTTTGGCCACGAGATCTGGCTGACCCATGGCCCGCTGGTCGAGGCGTTGACCGCCTCCTACGCGCTGCCGGGCATCTTCGATCCGGTGAAGCTCGGCGGCCGCTGGCTGATGGACGGCGCGCTCGTCAATCCGGTTCCGGTCACCGCGGCACGCGCGCTCGGCGCCGATGTCGTGATCTGCGTCAACCTCAACAGCGACCTCACCGGCCGCGGCACCACCATCCAGGATCAGAGCTCCGACCCCGATCCGCTCGTGCCTGAATTGCGGATCCAGCCGGAGCCACGCTGGTATGACGGGATCAGCGGCGCGGCCAAGCGTGTCCGCAATATCGTCGGTCGCCCGGCCGAGAACCGCCCCGGCCTTGCCGGCGTGATGATCGATGCATTCAACATCACCCAGGACCGCATCTCGCGCTCGCGCCTGGCGGGCGATCCGCCCGACGTGATGATCGGCCCGAGGCTCGGCCGCATCGGACTGTTCGATTTCCACCGCGCCGCCGAGACGATCGAGCTCGGCAGGCAGGCCACGCGGCGCGCTCTGGACGACATCGCCGCCCTCGTCGCAGCCAACTACATCACGCCGGAGAGCTGACGCTCCCCGGCAGCTTCGCATTCCATCAGGCCATCGCGATGTAGTCGCGCATCGCCTGGCTCTCGGCCTCGATCGCGGCGACCCGGTGCTTCACCACGTCGCCGATCGAAACGATGCCGGTGACGCGCCCGTTCTCGACGACCGGAACATGACGGAAGCGCCCCGTCGTCATGATCTCCATCAGTTCGTCGACGCTGGTCTGCGGCCGGCAGGTCACGACCTTCGAGGTCATCGAGCGCGAGACCGCGCTCTCCAGAGCGCTGGAGCCCAATTCGCCGAGCGCCCGGATGATATCGCGTTCGGACAGGATGCCCACCAGCGCCCCGTCCGCTCCCATGACGACGACGGCGCCGATACGCTTCTCGCTCAGCGTGCGGATCGCCTCGGCCAGCGTCCGATGCGGCTGCACCGAGATCACATCGTGCCCCTTGCCGCTCAGCAACTGCTCGACATTCATGGACAGTCCCTCCTCGCAGGCGCGCCGTCGCCAGCGCGCGGTTTCGCTGGAACTCCGCGAGGGCCGGCAAAACTCCTCATGCCGGGCCGGCTCGGGAAGTGCTTCGCAATGATGCGAGTGTGGGCGAAGACCTTGGCGCAAGCAAGGTTCACGCAGAGAAACGCAAGCTCAGGCAGGGGACTGCCGCATCGCCTGCGTCAGCGGCCCTGCTGGCCCCGATCGAACAGCGGAAACAAGAGCAGGCCGACGACGAAACCGCCGATATGGGCCTCCCACGCGATGCTGGTCTCCTCGCCGAAGATCGGCACGAGCCCGGCACCGAACAGGATGTTCGTCACGAACCAGATGGCGATGAACAGGAGCGCCCGCGAATTGCGCCAGAGCTGCCCGAGCGGCGCGGCCGGAATCGCGCGAACCACCGCGTCGTTGCCGAGCTCGCCGAAGCGCAGGCCCGGCGCGAAGACGAAGCGGATCGCCGCTGCCGTCGCCCCCGAAATGCCGGCCGAAGCGCCGACCAGCGGCAGCACGTCGAGATCGCGCGACCACCAGTGCAGCAATGCGCCTCCGATCGTCGAGAGTGCCATCAGGTTCAGGAAACGTCCCGGCCCGAGCCGCCGGGCGACCGGGCTGCCGAAGGCAGCGAGCCAGACCGCGTTGGAGACGAGATGGAGCCAGGAGCCGTGCAGGAAGCCGTAGGTCAGGATCGTCCAGAGCCTGACCCCGCCATCCGCGAGCAGGAGCCTGACGAGTTGCAGCCGTTCGGCGACGTCCTGCCCCGCCGTGCTCTGCGCCATGGCGCCAACCACATCGTCGAGCCGCCCCGGCGACAGCCAGAGCGTCAATCGCGCCGGCACGAAGGCGAGCCAGGACATCAGCACGTAGTCGCCATAGTCAGACAGCAGCGAGCGGCCGGCCTGGATCAGAACCAGTACAGCCAGCAGCCAGACCACGACCGAAGGCAGGTTGAAGACGGGCTCGCGCCCCGGCGGGGAAGGACGTTGGGAAGAAGGATCTTGGGAAGCCATGCGGCCGTCACATTTGCCGATGCGCCCGCATGGCGCAAGCCGCTCTCAAATCACGAAAAAGGGGAGCGGCTCGCGCCGTCCCCTTTTTCGCCGGCTGTGACGCCGCCCGGTCATGCCGGACGGCAGGCTCACGCCCCCTCCACCTCGTCCTGCGCACGCTGTCGGCGCCCGCGAATTCCGACCCAATTCATGCGCATTTTAACGTTCATCCACAATCGCAAGACTTGGTTAACCCTAACAGCCCGGCTGCCTCCCCCGACTCAGCAGGGGGTGGCAAGACGGCACGGCGGATGCGTCCTCGATTCTTCCAGGGACTGATTCGTCCTCCTTTCGAACGGATCCGCGTCATCTTCGAACGCCGGGCCGCTCCAGGGAGAGACACCGGGCGATATGGGCACAGAATGAAGAACGCGAGCACACGTCTGGTTTTCGACTATTGGGACGCGCTGCGTGGCGAACGGGCCGCGCCGGAGCGTGGCGAGATCGAACCCGGAGCGTTGCGGCACGCCCTCGCGGACACCTTCGTCCTCGAGAACGAGCCGATCGGTCCGGTCTTCCGGCTGGCGGGAACACGGCTCTGCGCCCTGATCGGGCAGGAATTGCGTGGGCGCGCCTTCACGGCGCTCTGGCCCGATGTCGAGGCTCAGGGCGACATGCGCCGCCTCGTCCAGACCGTGATGGACGAGAGCGCCGGCGCGGTCGCAGGCCTGTCCGGCAAATCGGTCACCGGCACGCCGATCTATCTCGAACTGCTGTTGCTGCCTCTGCGCTATCGCGGGAGAACGCATGCCCGCGTGCTGGGCGCGCTGTCTCCCGCGCTGTCGCCGGACTGGCTCGGCCTCGACACGATCGAATCGATGCGGATGATCTCGCTCCGGATGCTCTGGCCTGCGGCGACCGCGCGCCCCCCCGTCGCGCCACGCCGTGCCGAGCCGCCCCGCCTTGTGGTATTACCGGGCGGGCGAGCCTGAGCAGAACGATCCGTTAACCCAACCCCGCCTAGGATCGCCAGGGAATCCAGGTCGGTATTGATGTTGAGCGCCCTCAAGACGCCCCGTACGGCTGCCTATCCTGCCGAGCGCAGGCGGCATCATCGTATGAAGGTCGTGCTGTTGGGCCGCTACATGCTGCCGAACCGCATGGAATATCCCTGTCAGACGATCGACATCTCGCCCGGCGGCGTCCATCTCGCCGCGCCGGCCAAGGCGAAGCCCGGCGAACGCGTCATCGTCTATCTCGAGCATCTCGGCCGCATCGAGGGCGCCTGCGTCCGCACCACGGCCGAAGGCTTCGCGATGACCATCACCGCGACCAGCCGCAAGCGCGAAAAATTCACCGCCCAACTGACCTGGCTTGCCAATCGCGAAGAACTGGGTCTGCCCGAAGATCGCCGCCACGAGCGCGTCGTGCCGCGCAACCCGCGCTCGACCCTGGTGATGGACGACGGCAGCGAGCATATCGTCCGCATCATCGACATCTCGCTTTCGGGCGCCGCCTTCTCCAGCGATCTCGACCTGCCGATCAACACGCCGGTTCGCCTGGGCACCACGCCGGCCCGCGTCGTGCGCCGTTTCGATGGCGGCTATGCCGCCGAATTCCGCTTCCCGCTCTCGGCCGATCTGCTCGACGAGAACCTGGAACTCTGAGGCCCGCTTCGCGGGGCTGCTTTCGGGCCTACCCACTTCACGGAAATACGCCGTCATCCCGGGCTTGCCCCGGGATCCATCGTGGAGCGCCGGAGCTCTATGATGGATCCCGGATCGGCGCGGCTTCGCCGCTTGTCCGGGATGACGACGCATTTCTGCAATAACGCAGCCGGCTCCAACTCTTGCATCGCGGCGCGCCGCTGTGCGTCCGCAGTCCTGAACAGCGCGGCCTGATCGGCCTGGGCCCTCCTGAAGGCCGGACGATCGGTCGCGCGAGCGATATAAGCCTCGGACGCCAGCCGGTTGCCGAAGGCACGAACCTTCTCGACCCGCAATACATGCGCCATCAGCAGGTCGGCGACGGTGAAGCGGCCGGCGGAAAGCCATTAGCGCTCGTTCAGGACCTGCTCGA
The DNA here is from genome assembly GCF_945956895.1 of uncultured Allobosea sp. GTDB lineage: Bacteria > Pseudomonadota > Alphaproteobacteria > Rhizobiales > Beijerinckiaceae > Allobosea. The sequence goes on from NZ_CAMFJF010000007.1 coordinate 113,059, forward strand.
GCTGATCGAGACGCTTGCCCATCCATCCCGTCAGTTGATTGTCGGCAGCCCCGGTGACGGTCAGGAACCACCAGGGCACGGCAACCATCTCGATCGAGTTGAGCGCGGCCAGCATCCATTGCAGCGTCTTGGCCTCTCCGACCGGGTCGAACGGCATCAGCTTCTCGCTCTTCCGGGCCGGATGCAGCGGCCCTGCCCCGCTCTCGAACAGCTTCACCTCGCCATCATCGTCCAGGGACGGGATCTGCCCGAAGGGCTGTCGTGCGAGGCGATTGGTCTCGCGACCATCGAAAGGAACCGTGCGGACATCATAAGGCGAGACCCGCCTCCTCGCAGGCCCAGCGCAGCCTGAAGTCGCGCACGAAGCCCCATACGGCTTCCGACACCTATCATAGTCCAGGTCGTCAGTTCGCTCATGGCGGCACGCCCTTGCCTGAAGCAGCCAACCGAGAACAATTCCCGTCGGAGGCCGGCGTTCCACTCAGGATACGGCACGCTAAAGGCCTCGATCTGCCGAAACCGGCGGAAAGCCGCCACCAATGCCCCTCGGCCGCACGTTAACGGATGCGTAGGTTAATCGCCCCTTTAAGCACAACAAACAATTAATGGTTACCAATTGGTTTTCCGATCGACGCAAATCATTACTTCCGGCTTTGAACAAGGTTGATCCTGATTTTTACTTGGAAGCGCTGGCGGCCGAATACATAAAATTGCACCTTTCTATTTCAGGCCGAATCCATCCGCCGCCGCGCATCGTCATCCCCGGGACAGAAAGGGGACGACATGTTTTCACTTCATCGCAATCTGATTGGTACCGCTCTCGCCGCCATGGTCGTCATGACCGGTGCAGGCACGGTCCGGGCTCAGGGCTCGGCCGGCATTCCCGTCGCAAGCCTTCCGGCCGAAGCCTCCGGCGACGCCCGGGCACCCTATGCCTGGGTCGACTTCTGCAAGCGCACGCCGGCCGAATGCCGTGTCGACACCCGCGAGGCCGAGCGGATCGAGCTGAACGCCAAGACCTGGAAGACGATCGTCGGCGTCAATAACAACGCCAACCGCGAGATCGAGGCGATCACCGACGAGGACCATTGGGGCGTCGTCGACCGCTGGGACATCCCGACCGACGGCAAGGGCGATTGCGAGGACTATGTGCTGCTGAAGCGCAAGCGCCTGGCCGAAGCTGGCCTGCCGCGCCGCGCCATGCTGGTCACCGTCGTGATCGACGAGGAGAATGCCGGCCACGCCGTGCTGATGATCCGCACCGATCGCGGCGACTTCATCCTCGACAACAAGCGCAATGCGATCCTGCCCTGGAGCCAGACCGGCTACGTCTACGTCAAGCGGGAGTCGCAGTACCGCACGGGCTGGACCTCGCTCGGCGGCGCGCAGACCCGGACGGTCGCTTCGGTGCGGCGATGATGAAGGCTTCCGCTGCCAGAGGCTGGCTGCGGTAACAAGGACGGCGAGGCTCGGTCACGTCCCCACCCACCCGTCCCCAAGGATCGGGTTTCGCCAGGGGCCGGCTTTCCTCAACGGGAAGCCGGCCCGCTTCATTTCGGGATGTCAGTCCAGCCGCTCGAGCCCGGCCGCGAACTGTCGCCAGCGCCGGACATAGGCTTGCGCCGAGGCGGTGATCCCCGCGGCCGCCTTGTCGTCGAGCGTCCGGATCGCGCGCGCCGGCGAGCCGACGATCAGCGAATTGTCGGGGAATTCCTTGCCTTCCGTCACCAGCGCATTGGCACCGACGAGGCTGTTGCGCCCGATCTTCGCGCCGTTGAGAACGGTCGCACCCATGCCGACGAGGCTGTTCTCGCCGATCGTGCAACCATGCAGGATGGCGCGATGGCCGATCGTGCAATTGGCGCCGACCGTCAGCGGGTAGCCCATGTCGGTATGGAGCACGCAGCCTTCCTGAAGATTGCTGCCCTCGCCGATCGTGATCCATTCGTTGTCGCCACGCAGCACCGCGCCGAACCAGATCCCCACTCCGGCCGCCAGCCTGACGCGCCCGATGACATGCGCATCGGGCGCGAGCCACCATTCGCCGGCTGCGGCGGTTTCCGGCCTGGTTCCATCGAGTGCATAGAGGGGCATCGGCTTGTCCTGACGGTTCGAGCCCTCAGGATTGCAGGCGGGCAGCGCCTTCCGTCAAGCGCCGAGGAGATGCAGCAGGTCGAGCACGACGCGCCCCGAGACCAGGCTCCAGATGCCGGCGCTCAGGCCCGCGAGCATGAGAAATGAGATCGGCCGCCCGTCGCTCTGCCTGCCCCGCACCGTGTTGCGCAGGATCAGGAACGGGGCGCTGAAGATGACCACCGGCACGCTGGCCACGGCGGCGAAGCCACCCGCTTGCAGCAACTTGAAATCGGCCCGCCGCTCCGTGAACAGCTCGAACGCGCTGGCGAGCAGCCCGGCAAAGGCGAAGCCGAGGAGCAGGGATTGCAGCGCCTCGACGACGGCGGGCTGGATGGTCACGAACACGAACTCTCGACCGGGGCGACGCCTCAGCCTGCCGCATGGCCTGTAAACAGTGAAGCACAGAGTTTACCGATGGTTAACCGTACCGGCCCGGTTATGGTTTACGCCGCATTAAGCCGTCGGTGATTCAGTGGTTGCCTGTTGAGAGCAAGGCACCGGAATGACCGCATCGCTGCCCTATCACCGGCCCGGCCATCAGGCCGCCCATCTGACCTCGATGGTGCGCATGCGCCTGCAGCAGCATGCTGCCCCGCTGCCGCGCGCGGACGGCGCGCTGCTGAAGGCGGTGCTCCTGATCCTAACGGCGGGCGCACTGGCGACGGCGCTGGCCGTCTACCTCACCCATCGCCGCGACGAACCCTCGACCGCGCCGCAGCCGGCTCGCGTCGGCGATGTCGCCCTGATGATCCCGAAGGACCTTTCCGGCCTCGATGATGAGGGCGAGACGAGCCGGCTCGTCGGCATGGTTCGCCTGCGCCTGGATTGGCCGAGCCTCGGCCCGGCCCGGCCGGACAACCGCAAGCGGCTCCTGGTCACGCTGAGCCCGCCCGACCGGGTCAACGAGCCGGCCCGGCAGCTCGCGACCTATGCCCGTTTCCTGACGCCGACGGTCTGGTCGAACCCCGGCGGCCTCGTGGTGCGCGGCTTCCGCAAGGGCTCGCCCTTCGAGCATGACGAGTTCTACGTCTCCGTGCCCGACGGAAAGGGGTTTGCCGCGCGTTGCCCGATCGAGACCGGCTCGGGCCTGGAAGAGCCTTGTCGCATCACGTTCCAGCATCGCGGCATGGACGTGAACATCCGCTTCCCCCGCGCCATCATCGCCGATTGGGCGGTGATGCTGGGAGGCGTCAGGCGGACGCTCGACGGGTTGATCCGGTAGAGAGGCTGATTCTCAGAGCCGGCAGGAAACATTCGCAGCCCTCATCCTGAGGAGCCATTCCCTCGGGAATGGCGTCTCGAAGGATGCTTCAGAAGTATCCGGAGCCTACTGGACCATCCTTCGAGACGCCGCGTTCCGCGGCTCCTCAGGATGAGGGCTCCAGCCTTCGGCTTCTCAATCCTCGAGATCGACGTCGAGGATCGCCATGGTGAAGTTGAAGGAGCGGTCGCCATCCTCGTCGTCGACATGGATGATGCCGATGAACTCCTCGCCCAGATAAACCTCGGCCGAGTCGGTCTTCTTCATCCGGGCACGAACGCTGATCGCGTGGTTGTTGAAGGTACGGCGCAGATAGCCTTCCAGCTTGGCGAGTTCTGTCTTGTCCACGATCCTGGGTCCTTTCGAATTGGCCGGGAGCGATGCCACGACAGGCCACGAAGGGCAAGCGAAAGCAGCCACTGCCGCATGGCAGGCCCCATCCATCCGATGGTTGTCGATAACCTCCGGAATCGTGCGATGCTCCGGCCTTTCCGGAACCGTGACGGACCTGAGATCATGAAGCCGTGGCTTGCTCCCGCCCTCGACTATGTCGCGACCTGGCTCGATTTCCAGCGTAGCCACCATGACCAGCCGGGCTGCGCGGTCGCGATCGCCGATGGCGACGAGATCGTGCTGGAAGCCGCCTTCGGCAGCGCGAATCTCGCCACCGGCGAGGAGCTGACGCCGCGCCACGGCTTCCGCATCGCCTCGCATTCCAAGAGCTTCACCTCGGCTGGCGTCCTGCGCCTCGTCGATGAAGGCCGCCTGCGGCTCGACGACGAAGTCGGTAGCCTGATCGACGGGCTGCATCCGGAGGTCGCCGGGGTCACTGTCGGTCAGGTCCTCTCCAACAGCGCCGGCCTGACGCGCGACGGCCCCGACGCCGGCCAGTTCCTCGACCGCAAGCCCTTCTGCAGCAAGGCGGAACTGCTCGCCGATCTCGCGAAGCCGCCGGTCCTCCCCGGCTCGCAGCGTTTCAAATACTCGAACCACGGCTTTGCCCTACTCGGCCTCGTCATCGAGGCCGTGACCGGACAGGACTACAACGCGTGGATCACCAAGGAGGTCGTCGCCAAGGTCGGCCTCACCGAAACCGCGGCCGATATCGGCCTTTGGGGCCAACGGCCGATGGCGAAAGGCCATACCGGCCGGCAGTTGCTCAGCCGGCGCGCAATCATCCCCGCCGACAATCACTGCCATGCGATGGCCTCCGCCACCGGCTTCGTCGGCACCGCCGCCGATGTCGCGCGCTATTTCGCGCAGCTCTCGCCCCATGCCGAACACAGCATCCTCTCGGCCAAGAGCCGCCGCGAGATGACGCGCCGCCTCTGGCCGGACGACGAATCCAGCCTTGGCCGCCATTACGGGCTCGGCACGATCTCCGGCGGCGAGGGTGATTGGCGCTGGGTCGGCCATTCCGGCGGCTTCCAGGGTTTCATTACCCGCACCGCCATCATCCCGAAGCAGGGCCTGACGATCTCGGTCCTGACCAACGCCATCGACGGCCTCGCCCATCCCTGGCTCGACGGCGTCTCCCATATCCTGAAGACCTTCGCCGAGCGTGGCGGACCGTCCACCGAGACGCGCGACTGGAGCGGGCGCTGGTGGACGCTCTGGGGCGCGACCGACCTCGTGCCCGTCGCCGACCGCGTGCTCTGCGCCGCCCCGGCGCTGCTGACGCCCTTCCTCGACGCTGCGGAGATCGCCATAGAAGCGCCCGACCAAGGCCGCATCACCCGCGCATCGGGCTTCCACAGCCCCGGCGAAACCGTCGTGCTGGAACGCGAAGGCGAGAAGGTCCGCTCGGTCAAGCTCGCCGGCTCGCGACTGCTCGAAGCCGACGCCATGCGCACCGAGATGGAGACCCGCTACGGCGAAGTAACGAGCGCCTAGTGCTTGTTGAGTTTTCTCGGAGCTACAACGTCATCCCGGGCTTGACCCGGGATCCATCATAAAAGCGCGCAGCCCTACGATGGATCCCGGATCAGCGCTGCTACGCAGCTTGTCCGGGATGACGCAGAGTTTCATTCAGGGGGGGTATGCTCTGGTCGGCGACTCTCACGGCGCGCTGCCCGAGCCATTCTGCCACGCATTTGCCGCCTTCCGGTCGCAGCCTCTCTTCCGAGGGCTGGCCGATGCGCGTTCTTGCCTCGATGGTCGCGGGCTTACTGGTTGCGGGAACAGTGTCGGCTTGCGCCCATCAAGCGCCGAGCGGCTGGGACTATCCGTTCTATTGCTGCCTCGATTCCGACTGCTCCCCGATCGACGCCGGGGCTGTGCGGGAAGTCCCCGGCGGCTTCATCGTGACGATCATGCCCGGCAAGCATCCAATGTGGTCGAGCGAACGCAAGCAGCCGCTGAGGCTCGAAATCCCGCAGGACAAGGCCAAGCAATCGCCGGACGGCCACTGGCATCTCTGCATCGACGACTCAGGCGAACTGCTCTGCTTCTTCGCGCCGGGGAACGATTCCTAGAACTTGGTGGCGTTCGGAAAAAGCATGCCGTCATTCCGGACAAGCCGCGCAGCGGCACCGATCCGGAATCCATCGGAGGGTTCGCCGCTCGACGATGGATCCCGGGTCAAGCCCGGGATGACGATGAGGTTCCGCAGCAAATCATGCGCTAGCGCATGAAATGCAGGTTGCGGAACCGGTCGCGGAACGCCGTCACGTCCTTCGCCACGGCCTCGGCCGGGCGCGAGCCGTTCAATCCCTCGGCGATATAGCCCGCGAGTTCCGGCATATCCGCCGCCGTCATGCCGAAGCGGACGATCTCCGGCGTGCCGAGCCTGAGGCCATTCACATCGCCCTCGATTGCCGGCAGCGGCAGGCCGATGCCGCAGGAGAGGATGTTCACCGCACGCAGCTTCTTCGCCGCCGCCTGCCCGCCGCCATAGCTGGCGGCCTCGATGGCGAACTGATGTGAGGTCGTCATGCCGCGGTCGCGGGCGAAGACCGGCACCTGCCGCTCGCTGAGCGCCTCGGCCAGAGCTTTCGCCGTCTTCGCCATCTCCTGCGCATAGGCGCGGCCATGCGCCTTCCAGTCGAGCAGCGAGACGGCAAGCGAAGCCGATTTCGCCGCGTCGAAATTGGCGGTGAGGCCGGGATAGGCGATGGCATCGAGCTTGCGGGCGATCTCGGCATCGTTGGTCACGATCAAGCCGGAGGGCGGGCCGCCCAGGCTCTTGTAGGTGCTCATCGTCATCAGATGGGCGCCCTCCTCCAGCGGCTGCTGCCAGCCATGGCCGGCGATCATCCCCGACATATGCGCCGCATCGAACAGCACGAGCGCGCCGATCTCATCAGCGATGGCGCGGATCTCGCGGATCGGGTGCGGGAAGAGATTGAGGCTGCCGCCGATCGAGATCAGCTTCGGCTTGAGGCGCAAGGCATCGGCCCTGAGTTTCTCGACATCGACGGTGTAGCTGATCGGATCGATCGGTGCCGGATGGGTGACGATGCCGTAGAGCCCGGCCGCGCCCGCGCCATGATGAGTGACATGTCCGCCGATCTCGCCGGGCGGCGCGATGATGCAGTCGCCGGCCTTGGCTGCGACCATGAAGGCGTAGAGATTGGCGATGGCGCCGGAGGGCACGCGGATTTCGGCATATTTCGCGCCGAACACCTCGGCCGCGAGCTCGGCGGCGATGATCTCGATCTGCTCGATCGCCTCCAGCCCCATCTCGTATTTGTCGCCGGGATAGCCGAGCGAGGGCCGCGCCCCGATTCCCGCCGAGAGCAGCGCCTCGGCCTTCGGGTTCATGACATTGGTGGCAGGGTTGAGATTGACGCAGTCGCGCTCATGGATCGTCCGGTTCTCGGTGGCGAGCGCATCGATTCGCGCCGCGATCGCATCGAGCGGCTGGCTCGCCGTCTCAGCCGCAACCTTGAGCACATAGTCCTCGCTCACTTGGGGAACCCAGTCGCGCCTGCCCAGTGCCGTCATCTCGCTTGTCTCCGCCTGTCCAGCCCAAGATCGCATCAGATTCGAGCCCTCATCCTGAGGAGCGGACGCAAGTCCGCGTCTCGAAGGATGCTCCAGATGGCTCCGGAGCCTCCTGGAGCATCCTTCGAGACGCCGCTGACGCGGCTCCTCAGGATGAGGCTGAGGATTCATGATCGACACGAGGCATAACAGCGGTTTGCCGGCCCGCGCGCAAACGAGTATTCATCGCTCGTAGCCTGAGAAATTCTCAGCCTCGACGAGGAGAATGCCTTGCCGGTCAAACCGCCGCGTCCGCGCCTGCCCTCGCTCAATGCGTTGCGCGCCTTCGAGGCTGCGGCACGATTGGAGAGCTTCGCCAAGGCTGCCGACGAGATCGGCGTCACGGCCGGCGCCGTCACCCAACAGATCAGGCAGCTCGAAGCGACATTGGGCTTCGCGGTCTTCCGCCGCTTGCCGCAGGGCGTCGCCCTGACCGAGGCTGCCCGCGAGGCCCTGCCGCGCCTGACGCGCGGCTTCGACATGCTGGGGCAGGCCGTGCAGACGCTCCGCGAGGCCCAGCCGCACCGGCCGCTTGCCATCGCCGCCCTGCCCTGCATCGCGCAGCTCTGGCTCTCGCCGCGTTTGCCGGCGTTGCAGGCGGCGTTTCCTGGTTTGCAGATGTCGATCTCCGCGATGGAAGAGCCGCCCGACCCACAGCGCGATCCTTACGACCTTTCGCTGTTCTATCGAGAGATCGCTCCAGCGAGCGGCGGGCTTCAACTCGCGGCCGACGCGATCATGCCCGTCTGTACGCCGTCCCTTGCCGCAAGACTATCCTCGCCGCTCGATCTGGCCACACAGACGCTATTGCACGATGCGGTCTGGCGCAGCGACTGGGCGCGCTGGCTTGCCTTTGCGGCTCCCGGCGCCAAGGTCGATCCGAGCCGCGGCCCGGCCTTCTCGCTCTACAGCCTGGCGCTGGATGCCTGCCTGTCGGGTTCAGGCATCTTGATGGGGCGGACGAGCCTCGTCGGCCCTCATCTCACGGCGGGCAGGCTCGTCGCGCCCTTCCCGCAGGCCATGCCGACGCCGGACCGGCTGACGCTTGCAGCAGCGACGGCTGCCGGCGCGCATCCGCGCCGGGCCGAGATCATCGACTGGCTCGCCGGCTCATCCGGCTGAGCGCGTCAGATATAGGCGCCGCAATCGCCCGTGAGCGTCTGGTCCATCGAGCGCGAGGGCTCGGCACAGCCCGCTTCCCCGACCACCTTTGCCGGCACGCCCGCCACGGTCTTGTTGCGCGGCACGGGCTGGAGCACCACCGAGCCTGCCGCGATGCGGCTGCACTGTCCGACCTCGATATTGCCGAGGATCTTGGCGCCGGCGCCGATCAGCACGCCCTTGCGGATCTTGGGATGGCGATCGCCACCTTGCTTGCCGGTGCCGCCCAGCGTGACGCTGTGCAGCATCGAGACGTCGTCCTCGATAACCGCGGTCTCTCCGACGACGAGCCCCGTCGCATGATCGAGGAAGATGCCCTTGCCGATGCGGGCGGCCGGGTTGATGTCGGTCTGGAACACCTCCGACGAGCGCGCCTGCAGGTAGAGCGCGAAATCGCGCCGGTCCTGCTTCCAGAGCCAATGCGCCAGGCGGTGGCATTGCAGCGCGTGGAAGCCCTTGAAGAACAGCACCGGCTCCAGCACCCGGTAGCAGGCGGGGTCGCGGTCGAGCACCGCCATCACGTCGGCGCGCATGCCGGCGCCGATCGTCTCGTCATGGGCCATCGCTTCGGCGAAGCCCTGCTCGATCAGGTCGGCGGTCACGGCGGGGTGGCCGAGCCTTGCCGCGACGCGATGGGCGACGGCAGCCTCGAAGCTCGGCTGGTTGAGCACGGAGGCGACGATCAGCGTGCCGAGCGCCGGCTCGGCGGCGACGGCAGCCTCGGCTTCATTGCGCAAGCGGGACCAGACGGGATCGACCCGGTCGAGCCCGGTTGCCAAGTCGCGTGCTTCCACGGCGGAGCGCCCTGACGGCATGGTCATTCTCCGAAAAGGGTGGTTCGGCGAAAGGACAGCCTAGCCCGAAGCAGGCGTCCGCATCAAAAGCTCAGGCCGGACCGAAGTTGAATCGAAAAGCGAGGCAGCGGAATCAGATTTTCAGGGAAGATCGACAACACATTGGCGTCGCCCGCTTTTCCGGTTTGCCTTTATTCGCCGCGGAGGTTCTCACAAACGCGCGAGGAAGTCGAGAACAGCCTGCTTGTGGCTCTTGTCACCGACCGCAAGGTTGTGGTCGCGCCCGACGATGTCGAAGGACTCGGCGCCGGGAATGAGCTTCGCCAGCTCCGGGCCGGAGCCGGAAACATCGTCCTTGGTGCCGACGCTGATCAGGGTCGGCATCGCAATCTGCCCGACCTGCTCGGCGGTCAAGGTCTGGCGCGAGCCGCGGATGCAGGCGGCGAGCGCCTTGAGATCGCTCTTGGTCTGCTCGGCGAAGGCGCGGAACATGCGCTGCATCGGATCGGTCAGCACATCGAGAGACGGCGCCTCCATCGCATCGGCGATGCCGAGAGGGAGCCCGACACCCTCGACGAGATGGATGCCGAGCCCGCCGAGCAGCAAGGCCTCGAGCCGGCGCGGATGCGCCAGCGCCAGATGCGCCGAGATGCGCGCACCCATCGAATAACCCATCACCGCTGCGCGCGGGATGTCGAGATGGTCCATCAATCGGCGCACATCCTCGGCCATCACCTGCGAGGAATAGGCGGCGGGGTCGTAGAGCTTCTCGCTCTGGCCATGGCCGCGATCGTCGAGCGCGACGACGCGATAGCCGGCATGGGTCAGCGTCTTCGTCCACTGGGTGTTGACCCAGTTGATCATGTGCGAGGAGGCGAAGCCGTGGACCAGCACGACCGTGCGGTGTTTCGGCTCGTCACTGGTCGGCGCCATGTCGATGAAGGCGATCTTCACGCCGTCGGAAGAAAAGCTCTGCATGACGTGGCTCTACAACATCACGCGCAGTGACGGAACCATGCGGGCGGCCCTTTAGGATACGCGACGCAATCCCCTCTCCCCTTGCGGGAGAGGGTCAGGGTGGGGGCGCGCGACGCTTCCCGTCATTGCGAGTGCCGCGAAGCAATCCAGGGGCGGCAGAGCTCTACGTTCCCCTGGATTGCTTCGGAGCTCACGCTCCTCGCAATGACGGAGAGCGCAATGCGCCCCCTCATCCGGCCCTTCGGGCAGCTTACCCCGCAAGGGGAGATGGAAACGGCGCCGCTTGCTTATGAGCACCCGCCATGATGAACGATGACCCATGACCCAGCCTGCGCCCCGCGAATCGTCGCGCCTCGCCATCGTCGACATCGCCCGCGGCATCGCGCTCATGGCGATGTTCATCTACCATTTCGCCTATGACCTCTCGAGTTTCCGGCTGATCGAGACCGATATCGTCGCCGAGCCGGGCTGGCGGCTGTTCGCGCGCGAGATCGCCGGCACCTTCCTGACCATCGTCGGCTTCAGCCTCGTCCTCGCGACGCGCAAGGGGCTCGACTACGGCGCCTATCTGAAGCGCCTTGCCATGGTCGCGGGCGCGGCCGTCCTGGTCACGCTCGGCACCTGGCGCTTCATGCCCGGCGATTTCATCTTCTTCGGCATCCTCCACCATGTCGCGCTCGCGAGTGTGCTCGCCCTGCCCTTCCTGCGCCTGCCGGTCGTCGTCGTAGCGCTAGCGGCGATCATCGCCTTCGCGCTGCCCTCTTTCGTCACCCATCCGCTCCTCGACCAGCCCTGGGCGGTCTGGCTCGGCTTTTCGCAAGCACCGATCCACACGGCCGATTTCGTTCCGGTCTTCCCCTGGTTCGGCTGCGTGCTGAGCGGCATCGTGCTGGCCCGCCTGATCCTGCCGCGCCTCGCCGGCACCGCGCTCGCCGGCTGGCAGCCGGGCAACAAGGCGACCCGAATCGTCGCCTGGGGCGGGCGCCACAGCCTGCTGGTCTATCTCGTCCACCAGCCGCTCTTCATCGGCGCGCTGATGCTGGCGACGCAGGTCGTCTCCCCGCCCTCGCCGGAGGAGCGCGCCTTCCGGAGCGAATGCCAGCGCAGTTGCGCCGCGCCCAATGCTCCGGAACAGCTCTGCCGGATGGTCTGCGCCTGCACTGTCGATGGCCTCAAGCGCGAAAAGCTCTGGCAGAAGGCCCTCGACAACCTGCTCTCGCCGCAGGAAAGCGTCCGGATGACCGAACTCGCCCAGGGCTGCCTGCGCGACGGACGCTGATACGAAACAGCGCACTGACGCATTTTCGAGCGAAGTGGGCACCGGTTCGCGTGAAGAAAATGCGCCAAAACAAAAGACTAGAGCATGTTAGCGTTTCGGAGAAACGCGGAAATGCTCTGGCGTCGAGCAGGCTCTCGCGATAGGTTGCGCCGCAATTCCAGGCTTTCGAAGAGCGACGACCATGGCCGCGACCGGCATCCCGCATTTCCACAATGACCTCGGCGTCCCCGTCATCAAGGTCGGCGCGCATGAGTTCATGTGCATCGGCGCCAAGCCGCCCTTCGACCATCCGCATGTCTTCCTCGACATGGGCGCGGACCACGAGATCATCTGCCCCTATTGCTCGACGCTGTTCAAATACGAGCCGTCGCTGAAGGGCGCCGCCTGCATCCCGCCGGAATGCGCCTATACGGATTCGGCCAAGGCGGCCTGAGGCCAAGCCTGCACCACTGGGCGCGCGGATACTGAGGGGCATCCGCGCCTGGTCTTCTCCTCTGACATCGAAGGCGTCCAATCCCCGTGTCCGCTCCTCATTTCGTCATCGCCGGCGCCGGCATCGGCGGCCTGACCATGGCACTGTCGCTGGCGCGGCGCGGCATTGCCGTGACCGTCGTCGAGAAGCGCACCGGCTTCGGCGAATTGGGCGCCGGCCTGCAGATTACCTCCAATTCCGGCCGCGTGCTCGATGCGCTCGACCTTGCGCTTCCGCTGAAGCGCGTCGGCGTGACCTCGCACGGCCTGATGATCCGGCGCTGGGCCGATGGCGCACAGGTGCTGGACATGCCCTCCAGCCCCGAGCGCATGCTGACGCCGTTCCGCATGCTCAAGCGCAACGATCTCCACACCGTCCTGCTCGACGCCGCCCGCGCCATGCCGAATATCCGCCTGATGGTGGGCCGCAGCGTGGATGAGGTCAGCCAGAATGCCGATGGCGTCACGGTCGGGCTCACGGCGCGCGATGGAATCGGCGGGACGCTCTCGGCCCTGGGGCTGATCGGCGCCGACGGCCTGTGGTCGCGTGTCCGCGATCTCACCGGCGATGCCTCGCCGCCCGTCTTCACCGGCTACGAGGCTTGGCGCGCCGTCGTGCCGGCCCGCGCCAACGACAAGCCGCGCGTGACGCTGCATATGGGCCCTGGCCGCCATGCCGTGCATTACCCCGTCGCCGGCGGCCGGGAGATCAATCTCGTCGTCGTCCGCCAGGCGAAGGAAGCCCGGGAAGGCTGGACCCGAGAAGGCGATCGCGCCGTCCTCACCGAGCATCTCGCCGGCGCCTCCCAAGCCCTGCGCGACCTCATCGACGCGGCCGAAGGGTGGCAGGTCTGGTCGCTGTTCGACCGCAAGCCTGCCGCCATGGCCAAAGGCCGGATCGCGCTGATCGGCGACGCCGCCCACCCGATCCTGCCCTTCCTCGCCCAGGGCGCCTCGCTCGCGATCGAGGATGCCGCCGTGCTCGCCCGCCTGCTCGCCGAGGCACTCGGCCGCGACGGAGCCGCAGGCGTGCCCATGGCCTTCGCCGCCTATGCCGCTGCTCGTGCCCAGCGCGTCGCCCGCGTGCAGGAGGAAAGCCGGGGCAACGGCCGCAACTACCATATGGGCTGGCCGCTCAGCATCGCCCGCGATTTCGCGCTGAAGCGGCTGGGGCCGGACGGCCTGCGCAATCGCTATGGCTGGCTCTACGACTGGCAGGATGCGGCCTGATCGCGCAACTGATCTCGTCAAAGCCGCAATCGGTTCCTATGTCTGCGTTCAAGGGAAGGGACCGACACCACATGATCCGCGTCAATCTCTATGAGCAGCTCAACGGCCGCGCCCGCGCCGTGCCGCGCTGGCAGGCCCGGCTCGCCATGGCGGCGAGCCTCGTCGTCGGCGTCGCGCTTTTCCTGCTCGCCGCCAGCCTCGCGCTCATCCTGATCCCGGTCGTGCTGGTCGTGGGCGCGATCGCGGTCTGGCGTCTCAAGGCCAAGCTGAAGGCAGCCGGCATCAATCCTGCCGATCCCTTCGCCAACCAGCCGCGCCAGCAGGGCCGCGTCGAGGTCATCGACGCCGAATACCGCATCATCGAGCCGGACGAGCCGCGCCGCTGAGGCGGTTCCAGATCAGGCCGAACCTGTTTCCGTCATTGCGAGGAGCGCAGCGACGCCCCTCTCTGATCGGAAACGGCTCAGAACCCGCCCCTCAGGACGACGCCGGCCAGCGCACAGATCGCGAGAACCGGCATCATCCCGAGCTTGAAGCGCAGCAATGCAATAGCGGCTCCAGCCGCCAGCAGCGCGGCGCGCCAGTCCAGCGACGTCAGAACCGGCACTTCCGGGTTCATCCCGATGAAGGACAGGCTGTAGACCTCGCGGAAGAGGACATGCAGTCCGAACCAGAGCGCGAGATTGGCGATGACACCGACCACGGCCGCGGTGATCGCCCCGAGCGCGGCTGAGATCGCCCGGTTGCCGCGCAACGCCTCGACATAGGGCGCGCCCAGGAAGATCCAGAGGAAGCAGGGCGCGAAGGTGACCCAGACCGTGAGCAACGCGCCGAACCCGCCGGCAACGAGCGGCGGCAGGTTGCCCGGCGCCCGGAAGGCCGCGAGGAAACCGACGAATTCGAGCACGAGGATGAGGGGTCCCGGTGTCGTCTCCGCCAGCCCCAGCCCGTCCAGCATCTCGCCTGCGGTGAGCCAGCCGAACCCATCCACGGCCGCCTGAGCGACATAGGCGAGAACCGCATAGGCTCCGCCGAAGGTCACCATCGCCATCAGGCTGAAGAAACCGCCTATCTGCGTCCAGACGCTGGCGGAGCCAGCCACCAGCCAGAACAGGGCGACCGGCCCGAGCCAAAGCGGCAGCCAGATCATCAGCACGCGCACCGCTCGCCTCGACGAAGGCTTCACATGATCGAGCTCTCCCCGCGCGAGCAGATTGTCGAGCAACCCCTCGCCCGCGCCGTCAGCAGCACCGCCCGCATTCGCCTTGGCGAACCAGCCGGGCCGGATGCGATTGCCGGCCCAGCCGGCGAGCCCCGCCAGCAGGATGATCAACGGAAACGGCAGCTTGAACAGGAAGATGCCGGCGAAGGCCGCGATGGCAACGCCCACCATGGCGCCGGTCTTCAGCGCCCGGCGGCTGATCCTCAGGCCCGCTTCAATGACGATCGCGAGCACAGCCGCCTTCACGCCGAAGAACACCCCGTCGATCAGCGGGACATGACGCCAGGTGACGTAGAGAATGCTCAGGCCCAGCATCACCAAAGCGCCGGGCAGGATGAACAGAAGCCCCGCGATCAGTCCGCCGATCGTCCGGTGCATCAGCCAGCCGATATAGACGGCGAGTTGCTGCGCTTCGGGGCCCGGCAGGAGCATGCAGTAGTTCAGCGCATGGAGGAAGCGCTCCTCGCCGATCCAGCGCCGCTCCTCGACCAGTTCCTTGTGCATGAGCGCGATCTGGCCGGCCGGCCCGCCGAAGGACAGAAATCCGATCCGCGCCCAGATGCGGGTCGCTTCGCCGAGCGTCGGCAAACGCTCCTTCTGTTGCGCCACCATCCCGGCATCCGTTTCTGCGACACTCATCGCTTCGCCTCCCCTGCCGGCTTCGGCACGGGCCAGTTATGGGTTTCCTCGCCCGCGTCGCGGCACCAGCGATAGAAGGCATCGTAGAGCAGCATCCCGGCCTCGAGCTGATCGAGATCGTGCTTGTACATGCGCGACAGTCCGAGCGAGGCCGCAAGCAGGCCGGCTGCCTGCGGCTCGGCCTCCAATGTCGCGGTATCGGCCGCCCGCACGATCCGCGCCAAGCGGTCGAGCGCCGGCGAAGCCAGCCGGAACTCCTCGATCATCGTGTCGAAGGTGCAGAGCGGCCCGCGGTGGCTCCAGAACACGCCTTCGATATCGAAGGGCGTGGCGCCAAAACGATCGGCCACCGCTTCGACCTCGGGCGCCGCGACGAACAGGAACATCGCCTGCCGGTCGATGAAGCGGCGAATCAACCAGGGACAGGCGATGCGATCGACCTTCGGTCGCGCCCGCGTCACCCAGACGCTGCCGCTGGACGTCCCCGATGGTGGCAGATGTTCCGGCGAAAAGGTGAGCCCGCCGGCCTGGCGCCACGCCTGATGCCCGCCTTCGAGGCTCTCGGCCGCAATCCCGCGATGGCGCAGCCACGCTGCGACGCCCTCGCTGAGCTTAAGGCCCTGATGGCAGACGACGATCACGCGCCGTTGGCCGGCATAGTCCGCAGCCCAGTCCGCAACGGTGCGATAATCGCGGCGAACCGCAGCGGGCAGGAAGGTGGGGTCGGCGGCGACATCCTCGTCGATGCGGACATCGATGATCGCCGGCGTGTCGGGAAGGCCGACCAGCCGTGACAGCTGGGCGACCGTGATCTGTTCGTTGGAAGACATGGCTTGCGTCCATCCTGAAGCGAGGAAGTTGGACGCGAACATTGGGCCTAAGCCTCACGGGGTGGTCGCGATGCACCCCTTGCGGCAATTAGACCATGCAGACTCCGCCGACGTCAACGGCGGCGGCATCACTCGATCCGGCTGACCAGGATCTTGTCGATGCGGCGGCCGTCGAGATCGACGACCTCGAAGCGCCAGTGCCCCTTGTCGAAGCTCTCGCCGACATTCGGCAGATGGTTCATCTCGGCCAGGATGAAGCCGGCGACCGTCTGGAAATCGGCGTCGCGCGGGACGGGGATGCCGAGCTCGTGCGAGAACTCGTCGACCTGCATCCAGCCCGCGACGAGATAGGAGCCGTCGGCGCGGGTCACGATGGCCGGCTCGTCCTCCTCCTCTTCCTGGAAGGCGCCGATGATCGCCTCCAGCACGTCGCCGGGCGTGATGATGCCCTCGAAATGGCCGTATTCGTCGAAGACCAGCGCCATATGAACGCGGCTGGAGCGGATCTCGCGCAGCACATGCAGCGAGTCGGCCGTATCCATCACGATCGGCGTCTCCTGCACCAGCGCGCGCAGGTCCTGGATGTCGCCGGCCTGGAGGAACTCGATCAGGTCCTTGACCACGACCACGCCGACGATCGCGTCGGCCTCGCCATCCTGAACCGGCAGGCGCGAGCGGCGCGACGCACGCAACTGGGCACGGATTTCCTCGGCGCTGTCTTCGAGATCGATGACCTCGACCTCGCGGCGCGGCGTCATCAGCGCCCGGGCCGAACGGTCGGCGAGGCGCATCACGCCCGCGATCATCTCGCGTTCGTCACGCTCCAGCACGCCGGCGGTCTCCGCTTCGGCGATGATGGTGCGCACCTCTTCCTCGGTAACCTTCTCCTCCGCCTCGCCCTTCTGGCCGAGCAGGCGCAGCACCGCCTTGCCGGAGATGTCGAGCAGGAAGACCACGGGCGCGCCGATCTTCGAGAGCAGCGACATTGCCGGCGCGACCCGCGCGGCAACGCGTTCCGGATCCCGCAGGGCGATCTGCTTCGGCACGAGTTCGCCGAGGATCAGCGAGAGATAGGTGATGACGACGACGACGATGCCGACGCCGAGCGTATCCGACACCGATGGCGAGAAGCCATGCGTGCCGAGCCATTCCGACAGGCGCGCGCCGAGCGTGGCGCCCGAGAACGCGCCCGAGAGGACGCCGACGAGCGTGATGCCGATCTGCACGGTGGAGAGAAAGCGGCCGGGGTCTTCCGCCAGCCGTAGCGCGGTTGCGGCGCCCTTGTTGCCCTGATCGCTGAGAACCTTGAGGCGTGCGCTGCGTGACGAAACCACGGCGAGTTCCGACATCGAGAGGAGACCATTGACGATCGTCAGCGCCACGACGATCAGGATTTCGGTTAACAAAACCAGCCTGCTTGCTGCGAAACCACGACATCTGGCGGCCCGCTTCCAGGCCCCTTATAGCGGATCGCGGCCCCAACGCGATGGGCCGGGCAAAAGATTCGTGAGCGGATGATGAGCAAGCCCAATTTCTGGCAGCCGACCGCCGATATCCAGGCCAACGCCGATCCCCGGCTCCATGCGCCTTCTGCGCAACGGAACCGAGATTTGATCCTTGCTGTCCTGACCGATGTCCTCCCTCGCTCCGGGCACGTATTGGAGGTCGCTTCCGGCTCCGGCGAACACGTCGTGCATTTCGCCGGCGCCCTGCCCGGCCTGACCTTCCAGCCGAGCGATCCCTCGCCGGATGCGGTCGCGAGCATCGCGGCCTGGACGGCGGAATCCGGCCTCGGCAACATCCTGCCGCCGCTCGTCGTCGACGCGACCGCATCGGATTGGCCGATCAGCGCCGCCGATGCGGTCCTCTGCATCAACATGATCCATATCGCGCCTTGGGCGGCTGCCGAGGGGCTGTTCCGGCAAGCGGGGCGCCTCCTGAAGCCTGGCCAGCCGCTCTATCTCTACGGCCCCTATCGCCGTCCTGATCGACCGCTGGAGCCGAGCAACGCCGCCTTCGACGAAAGCCTGCGCAGCCGTGATCCGGCCTGGGGCCTGCGCGACCTCGATGCCATTGCAGCACTCGGCGCGGCCAATGGCTTCGGCGCACCCGAGATCGTCGAGATGCCCGCGAACAATCTGAGCCTGATCTTCAGGAAGGCGTGACGCCCGCTGCGTCCAGCCAATCGCTCGTCAAACGAACTCACCGTCATTGCGAGCGCAGCGAAGCAATGACGCCGGGGTGGTGCGGACGGCGGGACTCGAACCCGCAAGCCTTTGAAGGCGCAAGATTTTAAGTCTCGTGCGTCTACCAGTTTCGCCACGTCCGCAGGCGGGACAGCGATAGCGGGCGACCACCGCCAGCGCAAGCCTTCACTAGGCACTCAATGCCTGCGGGCGGGCTTGTACCACTCGACCCCATCGGGATCGACATAGAGCCCGGGCTTCACATCGGAGCCGATGGCCTTCTCCTGCATCGGCACGCGCACCGTGTCGTCGCGGTCGCCGCGCTTGACATAGGGCGCGCCGCCCTGGCCGGAATGGCCATGAGGGCCGCGCCCGACGCTGTTCACCTGGCCGATGATGCCGCGCCGGCCGACGATCCTGTCCTGCAGCTCGGTCACCGAGCGCCCGGCGAAGGCGACCTTGGCTGTGCCTTCGACCACCGGTACGGCCCGGCGCCCGGCCCCCTCGCCCGTAACCCGGACGCCGAGGAAGCGCGGCACATAGCTCGCGCCGCCCTTGCCGAAAGATTCCCAGCCGCCGGCCGAGACGATCTGCGCGGCGCAGCGCTTGTGGCTGCGCTCGCAGGCCCCGCGCGAGCCGTAGCGCGGCGCCGCCTGCTCGAACTCGGCGCGGGCGTTGCGATAGGCGAATTCGCACTGCTCCGCCGTCAGCTTGCCGGCCTCGACGCATTCGTCCCGACGGACATAAACCGCTCCGGGCGCCTGCGCGGCGAGATCGGCTGGGCCCGTCAGCGACAGAACCGGAGCAAGGGTGGCGACGCGCAACAGCGCCAGGGCGGAACCCGGAATCATCATGCGGCGTAATAGAATTACAATTGTGGCCATACGGTAGCGAGGCCACCTCACAGCAGCGACCTCCGCGACGCGGCGAGTTCTCGGGTCGAGCCGTAATCGATCTTGCCGTTGCCGAGCACGGGGATGGCCTGCGTCACCAGGATCGCGCGCGGCACCCACAATTCCGGGAAGCCCTGCGCCTTCGCCGCCTCCTGCAGGGCCGCCCGATCGGCATTCGGCGTCTCGGTGACGAGCACGAGCTGCTCGCCCTTGCGCGCATCCGGCAGCGCGACGACGACATGGTTCTGGTCGGGCCAGACCTTGGCGACCATCGTCTCGACCGCCGCGAGCGAGACCATCTCGCCGCCGAGCTTGGCGAAGCGCTTGGCCCGGCCGCGGATCGCGACGAAGCCGTCCTCGATCACGACGATGTCGCCGGTATCGTGCCAGCCACCTTCCGGCGGGATGATGCGGCCAGGCTGGTCTGGATCGAGATAGCCGGCCATGACGTTCGGACCGCGCACGGTAAGCCGCCCGCCCTCATGGATTCCCTCGACCGGCTCGAGCTTCGCCTCGATTCCGGGCAGGAGCTTGCCGACTGTGCCCTCCCGGATCGCAGCGGGCGTGTTGACGGCAAGCACCGGCGAGCATTCGGTGCAGCCATAACCTTCGAGGATGGTGGTGCCATAGGGCTCCCACATCCGCTTGGTCTCGGCCTTCACGCGCTCGGCGCCTGCCACGACATAGCGCACGCTGCCGAGGTCGTTCTTCTCCGCAGCGCGTGCATACCCCTGCAAAAAAGTATCGGTCGCAAGCAGGAAGGTCGCCTTCATGTCGCCGATCAGCTTCGGCACCTGCTTGTAGTGCAGCGGACTCGGATAGAGCACGACCTTCATGCCGTGCAGCAGCGGCACCATCATCCCCGCGGTGAGCCCGAAGGAATGGAAGGCCGGCAGCGGGTTCATGAAGACATCGTGCTCGGAGATCGCGCCAGCCGCGTGGGCGAAGACCTGCCTGGCGTTCGAGACGATGTTGGCATGGCTTAGCGCCACGCCCTTCGGCTTGCCCTCGGTGCCAGAGGTGAACAGGATCACCGCGGTCTCGTCGGGCCGCGCCTCATGGGCGCGGTGGACCAGCCCCGGCACCAGGCTCTGCAAGGCGCCCAGCGCCTTGTCGAGGCTGGTGATCTCCTTGCGGATATCTTCGAGGTAGACGACCCGCCGCCCCTCGCCGAGCGCCGCGATTTCGTCGTCGAGCTTGCCCTGATCGACGAAACGGCGCGAGGTGACGATGGTCTTGAGCTGCGCCAGCTCCGCTGCCGCACGCAGGTTGCGGACGCCAGCGGTGAAATTCAGCAGCGCCGGCACCCGGCCATAGGCGAAGAGCGAGAACAGCGTCACCGCCATGCCCTGCATGTTCGGCAGGAGCACGCCGACATGCTCCTTCGGCGCCGTCAGCGCGGCAAGCTTGCGCCCCAGCACCAGCGCGCCGAGCACGAGCCGGCCATAAGTGATCGGCTGACGCTCCGGGTCCTCGAGCGCGATCCGCCCCTTGCCGTGGCGGGCGATGGTCTGAAGCAGGGCGCGAAAGATCGTGATCCGCGCGCCCGCGGCGTCGAAGCTGGTGGCGGCCATGTCTGGCGCGTCTCCCGGTCGGCATTTCCTCTGCCGGTCAAACTAGAGAGATCGGCGCGGGTTTCAACGTTGCTACCACCATGCGAGCGGACTGCGGCCGTCATGCTCGCCCTTGTGGCGAGCATCCACGTCTTGAACACGACCTTCGACCAGCAAAGACGTGGATGGCCGGGACAAGCCCGACCATGACGGAATGGCCGCAACCGGTTCCTTCCCGGAGCTACCCGAACGCCCCGATCTCATGCTGAATCGCGCCGGATATCTCGCGGATCAGCGCGAACTGCCCCAGCATCGGCGCGAAGACATCGCGATGCAGGGCCTCGTAGGTGCCGCCCTCGCGCGGCCCCGGCGGCTCGCCGAAATCGAGGCCGATAGTCGGATCGGGATCGCGCGGGAAGATTTCGGCGAGCAGCGCCAGCGAAGCCGGCACGTCGAGGCGCAGCAATCGCTCGATCAGGGCCTCGCGCGTCAGTCCGGCATGCGGCCGGAAATCGGGGATATGGGCGAAGGACAGCCAGATCCGATGCATCGCCGCGAGCCGGAGCGCATGCAGCGCCACGAGCCGCGCCGACATCTGAGGCACATCGTCGGCCGCAACCTTGAGCTTCAGCGCATCGGCCGAGAGCCGCCAGAACAGCCGCCGCAGCGCCGGCGCCAATTCCAGCCGCGAGAGCGCTTCCGCGACGACCAGCAACTCCTCGCGCCGCCCCTCCTTCACCGTTCGGCGCGCCCGGTCGAACCAGCTGCCGGGGTCGAGCGTGTCGAGATAGGCGCGCAGCACGTCGAGGTCGCTATGGGCCATCGCATGGGCCGCGAGGCGATAGGCGCGGTCGAAGCGCTCCGAGCGCTCCCGCATGCTGCGGAACAGGTCCGGCGCGCGCGAGGCGGCATGGCCGACACCGTGCATGCTGTTCGCCATCCAGCCGAGCTGCTGGAGGATGGCGTTGTTGGGGATGGCGCGCAGTTCGCGGGGATGGCGGATGCGCGTCGGCCCCGCCCCTTCCGATTGCCGCGCCGCGGGGCGCGAACCGGTCTTGTCGAGCAGCGAGGGGCCGAAGGTGCCGATCAGCGCGGCATAGCCGGGATCGTCGACCAGTTCGTTCATCTCCTCGCGCACGGTCTGGAAGAATTCGCTGGCGAAATCCGGCTCGTCATAGATCGGATCCTCGGCCGCCTCCGGCGATGCGAAGACCGCCTCCGCGATCCGCCCGACCGTAGCGCCGGCAAGCTGCGGCGTGCCGAACAGCAGATAGCCGTCGCTGCCCTGGAAGCTGGTCTCGCGCACCGTCCGGATACCGGCGCGTGCAAAGGCTTGCCGTGCATAGGCCGGATCGAGATAGGCCAGCCGGTCCGACAGGCTGTCGGGATGGGCGCCGCGGCCGACCGACTCGCCATGGGTGTCGAAGATGACGAGCTCGACATCCGCAAGCTCGTAACGCCCCAGCAATTCGGCGATGCGGATGCGCAGGCGCTCGACCCAGAAGGTCGAGGCGACCTGCCCGATATAGCGCCCGGAATCCGAATAGCCGAACTGGATGCACAGCCGCCCGTGGCGCTTGAGATAATCGCGAAAATGCGGGCTGCGCAGCGCTTCGTCGATGATGCGCGGCCCCTGCTCCAGCGCGTCCGAGGTTTCGAAGAGCGGCGAGATCTCGACCCGGTCGGCGATGCCGAAGCGGCTGGCGAGCCAGAGCGCGCAAAGCAGCGTGTAGCCGGTCTCGGTCTCCGCGATCAGGAAGCGCACGGGCTTCGAGCCGTCGACATGTTTCACGATCTGCGCGATCGTCATCATCATCCGTGCGGCCGAGGCCCGCTCGGCCGCCAGCGCCCCGAAATCGACCGTGATCGCCTTGACCTTGTCGAGCGCCGTATTGGCGGCGGCGAGGAAAGCGCGCCGCTGCGCTGGCTGGCCGGGCTCCTCCTCCAGCGGGATCGTCGCGCGCAAGGCATTGTGAAGCTGCGAGGCGTTCAGCCGGAAATGCGGCAGCGCGATCGAGACGCCATGAGCGAGGCAACCCGCCCGGATCAGGGCGAGTGCAATGCGCGTCTCCTCGTCGGAGGCGTCGGCCAACGCCTTGTCGAGCGCCTCGACCAGACGGGCAGCGTCCGGCAGCGCCGTCTTGCGCTCATGCACCAGCGACAGCGCGAATGCCTGAAGGGCCTGCAAGGAAGGCTGCGTCCCGATCGGCGGCGCGAGCGCGAGCTGTCGCTCCACCGCCGCCAGCGCCTTGCTCACCAGCTGACGGACCTCCGATTTGGCAAGGCCCTGCGGCAGCTTTTCGAGAATGCGCGCGAACTGCCCGCTCTTCGATTCCAGCCGATAGCGCAGCGTGTCCCACCAGCCGATATCGGTGCGCCCATCCGTGTCGCAGCCGACCCAGGAGGCAAGCGTGACCGGCTTCGGCGCAAGCTGCGTCCACTGCTCAGGCCAGCGCTCGCGGGCGACCGCGAAAAACGCGGCGTTCAGCCGGTCGATCGCATCGCGGGCATGGCGCACGGCATAGCGCGCCTGCTCGAACTCGTCCTGCAAGGTGATCCGCCCGTCGGGACGAAAGCTGAGAGCGCTCTCGTTGACGACCGCCTCCCCGGCCTTGCCGCCGGAAGCGAGATCGGCGAGCGCATGGCAGAGCCGCCGCGCCATGCCGAAGGTCGGATGCGCGGTGAAGACCGCTGCGAAGCGCGCCCGCCCCACCACCTGCCGGAAGTCGTCGAAGGACTTGGCTTCCCTCGCCGCCTCTTCCGCCAGTTCCCGGAAAACAGCAGCTTCGTCGTTCTGAAGCCCGACATAGCGGGCCACCCTACCGGCGCGCTGATGCAAGACTTCCCGCCCGAGCCGGCGCACCAGCTCGGAGGCCGCATCCATGCTGAGTTCGCCGCGATCCATCAAGCGCGTCAGCCAGAGCGTGACGCTCAGCACAGGGTTGCCGAAAGGATCGTCGCGGGAATCGCTGCGCGCCGTCTCGACGCGAGCCAGCAGCTCCTCTGCGAGGCCGGCGATATCAGGGGGCGAATGACCTTCCGCAGCGATCGTCAAGGCGATGGTCCCCTCTCCCTATTCCGGTCGGCCATTGCGAGTACGCAGGCGCAATCGACGTTGCGCTGCATTGCAGCATCGGTTCCTCGCAGCCGCAAGCAAGAACGAGTGCAGCTCGGCTGATAGATTTTACCCGGATCATATTGCTTGGTTCAAATTGCCCGGATAATAAAACCTCTATCGAGGAGCAACCATGTCCGGCACCGCATTCAGGCCCAGCACCGCCTTTCACGACACCAACAGCATCGCCAGCGGCTCGCTCGCCAACGTCGCGCTCGCGGTGAAAGCGACGTTGGCAGCCGATCCCGCGGCTGCGATCCTCGTCTTCGACGACGAGACCGGAAAGGTCGTCGATCTCGACCTGCGCGGTAGCGATGCCGAGATCGCGGCGCGTTACGCGCCACCGGCAGGCGATGCAGCTGCGACCACCGATGATGCGCCGCGCGGACGCGGCCGGCCGAAGCTCGGCGTCGTCGCCCGCGAGGTGACCTTGCTGCCCCGCCACTGGGACTGGCTCGCCTTGCAGCCGGGCGGCGCCTCGCAAGTCTTGCGGCGGCTCGTCGACGAAGCCCGCAAGGCGGATGGCGGCCGCAGCCGGGCGCGTGCCGCGCAGGAACGCGCCTATGCCTTCATCGCGACGATGGCAGGCGACCGGGAAGGTTTCGAGGAAGCCTCGCGCGCCCTCTTTGCCGGCGATGGCGCACGCTTCGCCGAACATAGCCGGACCTGGCCGGCGGATATTCGCGCTCATGCCGCCAAGCTGCTGACCGGCGACGACATCATCGGCGGCTGAGCAGACCCGAAGGCTTTCAGCCTGCCTCGGAAGCATTCCTGCAGCGCAATTGCGGCGGGTTGCTGGCCGGACACGGCAAGGGCATAGCAGCGCCACGTTTCCCGCCGCCTGCATCGCCCTGCCGAAAGCCGCCCATCATGATCTCCCGCGCACCATGGCTCGGCATTCTCTGCGGCCTGCTGACTGCGATCATCTGGGGCGTCCAGTCGGTCGTCTCGCGCCATGCCATGCTGATCGACATGACGCCGGCCGACGTCACGATCCTGCGCTTCGTCTCGGCCGCTGCCGTGCTGCTACCCTGGGCGCTCAGGAACATGCGCCCCTTCCCGGTCGGCTCGCTCGGCTGGCCGCGCGCCTGGGTGATGGCCCTGCTGATCGGCCCGCTCTACAGCCTGATCCTGGTCGGCGGGGCCCATTTTGCGCCGGCCCTGCACTCGTCGATCATCTCGCCCGGCCTGATCCCGGTCTTCACCGCGCTGCTGATCTTCCTGGTCACCGGCGAGCGCGCCGGGCGGATGCGACTCATCGGCCTCGGCATCATCGTGCTCGGGATCGGCGTCTTTTCGCGCGATGCACTCGCCATGGCCCCATCCCGGCCCGATGCCTGGATCGGCGACCTGCTCTTCGTCCTGATCGCCTTCCTATGGTCGATCTTCGGCCTGCTCGCCCGGCGCTGGGGCGCAAGCTCGCTGGAGATCACCGCCGCCTCATGCATCCTCTCGGTGCCGCTGCTCGTGATCGTGGCGCTGACGCTTCCCATTCACATGGCACGCTTGCCCTTCGCGGAGATCCTGTTGCAGGCGCTCTATCAAGGCGTGCTGGTCGGCGTCGTCGCGCTCTATCTCTATGCCCGCACCGTCGCGACGCTGGGCGCCGCCAAGGCGACATTGTTCCTGCCGCTCGTACCGGTCGCGACGGCCGCCGCCAGTGCGCTACTGCTGGCGGAAACGCCCTCGCCCACCGAACTCGCCGGCATGGCGATCGTCGTCACCGGCATGCTGGTCGCGTTCCGCTCGCCATCAACCGGCTGAGGCGAGCACAGGCCGCTGCTCAGCCCTTGTGGCCCTTGGCGATCGGCTCGACATAGGAGAGCCCGAGGTCCCAGGGAAAATAGATCCAGGTGTCCTGGCTCACCTCGGTGATGAAGGTATCGACCGTCGGCACGCCAGCCGGCTTGGCGTAGACCGTCGCGAAATGCGCATTAGGCAGCATCTCGCGCACGACGCGAGCGGTCTTGCCGGTATCGGTGAGGTCGTCGACCACCAGCACGCCCTTGCCCTTGCCGTCGCCGATCGCCTTGATGTTCGGGGCGATATCCTTGAGCACCTTGAGCTCGGACTGGTTCTTGTAGTCGTGATAGCTCGCGACGCAGACCGTCTCGATCATGCGCAGGCCGAGCTCGCGGCAAATGATCGCCGCCGGCACCAGGCCGCCGCGGGTGATGCAGACCATCGCCTCGAAAGGCCCTTTCTCGGCGAGGCGCCACGCCAGCGCGCGGGCATCGCGATGGAACTGATCCCAGGAAACCGGGAAAGCCTTGTTCGAGGACGGTTCGGCCATGGACAGCGCTCCGGACTTGGCCCGGCGCGAAAGGCGCCGGTTTCCGACCGAAAAGCCTATCGGCGCGCGCCTGACAAGAGGCGCGCGCCGAACATCCCCAAGCGAGCGTCGCTAAACCGCGTCAGAATTCGGCCCAGCCATCGGCCGTGCCGCCACCAGCAACGCGTCGGCCGCGCGGGGCCGCAGCCGCGACGCGCGGGGCCGGAGGAGCCGAATGGACCAGTTGCGGCGTGGCCCGGTGCCTGTCGTCGCCGAGCTGGAAGGCCGAAACCATCGTGCTCAGGGCCTCGGTTTCCTGCTGGAGATCGCGAGCGACCTTGGCGCTCTGCTCGGCGAGCAGCGAGTTCTGCTGCGTGATCTCGTCCATATGGGCGACGGTCCGGGCCATCTCGTCGATGCCGTTGGCCTGCTCGGTCGTCGCCTGCGAAATCTCGCTGACGGTGGAGGCGACCTTGGAAGCCGCGCCGACGATTTCGCCCAGCGTCGTTCCCGCATCCTTGACCAGACCCACGCCAGCTTGAATCTGCTGCGCAGAATTCGCGATCAACGTCTTGACGCCATTGGCGGATTCGCTGCAGCGAGCAGCCAATGCGCGCACCTCCGTCGCCACCACCGCGAAGCCGCGCCCGGCATCGCCGGCTCGCGCCGCCTCGACCGCAGCGTTGAGCGCCAGCAGGTTGGTCTGGAAGGCGATCTCGTCGATCATCGAGATGATCTCGGAAATGCCGGACGAGGCCTGCTCGATCCGCCCCATCGCTGCGACCGCCTCGGTCACGATGGCACCGCCGCGTGCTGCGACTGCGCTCGCCTCGTTCCCGAGCTGCGCCGCCATCTTCGAATTGCCGGCGCTGTGCTTGACCGATGCGGCGAGCTCCTCGGTCGTCGCCGCCGTCTGCTGCAGGCTCGCGGCGTTGGCCTCGGTCCGTTCGGCCAGTTGCTGGCTGTCGGAGGTGATCTTGAGCGAAGCGCTGTCGATGCGCGCCGAGATGTCGCGCACCGAACCGACCACGTCCGCCAGCGTGTCGAGCAGGTCGTTCACGCCTGCACAGAGCGTGGCGACCTCCCCGCTCTTGCCATCGAGCGGCACGCGGCCGGTCAGGTCCTTGTCCTTGGCCTGCTCGATCACCGCGCTGGTCTCCTTCACCGCCGCCTCGAGCTGCTTGCCCTTGAAGGTCGCGGTGATGTCGGAGGCGAACTTGACGACCTTGTAGGGGCGCCCCTGGGCATCGAGGATCGGATTGTAGCTCGCCTGGATCCAGACCTCCTTGCCGCCCTTGCCGAAGCGCAGG
Organism: uncultured Allobosea sp.; assembly: GCF_945956895.1. Classification (GTDB taxonomy): domain Bacteria; phylum Pseudomonadota; class Alphaproteobacteria; order Rhizobiales; family Beijerinckiaceae; genus Allobosea. The sequence continues at coordinate 140,373 of NZ_CAMFJF010000007.1, forward strand.
TACTGGCCGGCATCGTATTCGCCCTTGCCCAGACGCTCCCAGAAGGCGCGATAGGCCGGCGACTCGCGCTCGGCCTGGTCGACGAACAGGCGGTGGTGCTGCCCGACGATCTCAGACAGCGAATAGCCGAGGACGCTCAGGAAATTCTGGTTCGCCGTCAGGATCTTGCCGGTGAGGTCGAACTCGATTACGGCCTGCGCCTTGTCGATCGCGGCGCGTTGCCCTTCGAGATCGGCCAGCCTGTTTTTCTGCTCGGTGACATCGAAAGCATATTTGATGACGCCGAGCGGCTTGCCTCCGGCCCCCAGGATCGGGTTGTAGCTCGCCTGGATCCAGACCTCCTTGCCGCCCTTGCCGATGCGCAGATATTGCCCCCGCGAGAACTCGCCCCGGCCGAGATCGGCCCAGAACTGCTTGTAGGCCGGGCTGGCCTTCTCCTCGGGCGTCACGAAGATACTGTGAGGCTGTCCTTTCACCTCGGCCAGCGTGTAGCCCATCACCGACAGGAAATTTTCGTTGGCGTCGAGGACCTTGCCCTCAAGGTCGAATTCGATCCTCGCCTGCGAGCGATTGATCGCATCCAGTTGTCCCGTTGCGTGCTGGTTCGAAAAAAGGCCGGAAAAGAGCGACATCCAACACCCCCTCGGCGCGGCCCCCTCGGATCACACATCTTCGAGGCCGGCGTCGTCGTGAAAGCCCTTATCGGATACCTGCAGCGCCGGAGCACGGCAGGGGAGACGGAATGCTTTCCGGCCACCGGCCGAACATCCGCTAAACTGGTTTATGATTGATTGACACATAGAATTCGACTCAATACCCAGTAGAAAAATCAGAGAATAACGATATTTGATCCTTACAATACAAAATTACGAATCAAATAAAGATTAGACAGCAACCTATAAAAACAAAAATTTGCAGATAAATTGTATAAAAATCGCAAGGGTTGTAAAATAAACTTTCATTAGGGGAATTTTTGCTTCTCCATGGCAACCATGGCTTTCACCGCTGCCATTGCAGCGAGCAATTTCTCTGCATCACGCGACCTGACGACGATATTCGTATCCGGCCCGGTCTCCGACCAGAACGGATAGGAGCCGATCGAGACTGCCGGATGCGCATGAGCGATCTCGGCGAGCGGACCACCGATATCGCCCTCGCGAAGCCCGGTCCGGACGGTTTCGGACAGCATTTTTGCTCCCGTTCGCAACATCGGACCGACGACATCGAGCATCGCCTGCATGATCGCGGGCACGCCGGCCATCACGTAAACGTTACCGATATGGAAGCCGGGCGCCTTGGAGATCGCGTTCGCGATCAGGTCGGCCCCGGCAGGAATCCGCGCCATCCGCATGCGGGCTTCGTTCAGGTCGGCCGGCGAGAAGCGCTCCGACAGCATCGCGACGGCACGCGGATCGTGGTCGATCGTCACGCCGAAGGCGGCCGCGACCGCATCCGCCGTGATGTCGTCATGGGTCGGCCCGATCCCCCCGGTGGTGAAGACATAGGCGTAGCGCCCGCGCAGCGCATTCAACGCGGCGACGATCTCCTCGGAAATATCGGGCACGACGCGGACTTCGCGCAGGTCGATGCCGATATTGGTGAGGTACTCGGCAATGTAGCCGATATTCTTGTCCTTCGTCCGCCCGGACAGGATCTCGTCGCCGATCACCAAGATCGCGGCCGTGACGATGACGTCGGAGGAACTGGCTTCATTGGCGGACATGGCGACGCTCCTGGCTTGCGCCCAAGAGCTAGGCTTTCCCTGCGAAGCGCTCAAGCGCCTATCCCGGCGCGCCGGTCATGCTCGCGGCGCGCGCTCAGGCCGGCTTGCGCTCGAACACCAGATTGAGCCGCGTCTGGGCGACGAGTTTGTAGCCGTTGCGCTCGAGCAGGCCGGCGAGATCGGTCTGCCAGCGCTGGCGCGAATCCTCGATGATGATGAAACCCGGCCAGAGGGCCTGCGGCGCATCGCGCAGGAAGGGCTCGAGAATCAGATCCTCGGCGCCCTCGACATCGAGCTTGATCGCATCGATGCGATCATACCCCTCGCCCTCGACCAGCGAGAGCAGGGTCATCGCCGGCACCTTGACCGAAGTTCCCGCGCTCGAATTGAGGATGCGGACGCTCGATTCACCGCGATTGGTCGGGTCGATGAACAGGGTCAGTTCGCCCGGCTTGTCGGCGAGCGCACAGGCCACCGCCTTGACCGTCCCGAACGGATTCTGCGCGATGTTGAAGGCAAGCCGCGCGAAGATCTCGGGCTGCGGCTCGACTGCGAGGATGCGCGCGCCCCGCCCCGCCCGCGCCGCGACGAAGAGCGAATAGGCGCCGATATTCGCGCCGATATCGATGAAGGTGAAGCCATCGCGCAGGCGGGAGGCAAGCAGCTCGCGCTCGACCGCGTCGAAATATTGCGGCGTGAACAGCACACGCTTCTCGCAGACATTGCCGCTCGGATAGAGGCGCATCTTCGCACCCAGCGACTCGATATCGACAGGCGCGCCGTCGAGCGAGCGCAGGCCGAGGCGCCGCAGCGCATAAGCGATCTTGCGCCCGAGGAAGCTGTCGGAAGCGGCGCGCGTCCACGCGATGATGCGGGCGAGATTGGCTTTCGGCGCGAAGGCGCCGAAGGGCCGCTCTTCCGCCGGGTTCTGTTCGATATTGGCCATTGCGCCAGCCTGATACACCTCGCACGGCCCATGCGCCAGCCACCCTGTGTCACGCTGGCCGCGCGACTTGCACGCGGCACCAAACGCAATAGATAAGGGAGTAAGGAGTTTTCTGCGCGCAATGACCTTCGAAGACACCATCGGCCGCTCGCGTTCACGCGAGCCCGCCATCAAGATTCACGGCCCTGAAGCCTTCGCGGCCATGCACAAGGCCGGCCGGCTGACGGCCGCCGGCCTCGACATGCTCGGCTCCTACGTCAAGCCCGGCGTCACCACGCAGCGCCTCGACGACCTCGCCTTCCAGTTCGCCATGGACAACGGCGCCTATCCGGCGACGCTGTTCTACCGCGGCTACACCAAGTCGATCTGCACCTCGATCAACCATGTCGTCTGTCACGGCATTCCCGACGACAAGCCCCTGCGCGAAGGCGACATCCTCAATATCGACTACACGCTGATCGTCGATGGCTGGCACGGGGATTCGAGCCGCATGTACGGCGTCGGCGAGATCTCGCGGAAGGCCGAACGCCTGGTCGAGATCACCTATGAGAGCCTGCTGCGCGGCATCAAGGCGGTGCGCGCCGGCGCCACCGCCGGCGATATCGGTTTCGCCATCCAGCGCTATGCCGAAGCGGAGCGCTGCTCTGTGGTGCGCGACTTCTGCGGCCACGGCATCGGCCAGCTTTTCCACGACGCGCCGAACATCCTGCACTATGGCAGCCCCGGCGAGGGTGTGCTGCTCAAGCCCGGCATGGTCTTCACCATCGAGCCGATGATCAATCTCGGCAAGCCGGGCGTGAAGGTACTCTCGGACGGTTGGACCGCCGTGACCCGCGATCGCTCGCTCTCGGCTCAGTTCGAGCATCAGATCGGCGTCACCGAGCAAGGCTGCGAGATCTTCACGCTCTCGCCCGGCGGCCTCGACAATCCGCTCGCGAAATGAGCGTCGGCATCGGCAAGGGACCGCGCAAGGCGCCCTCGCCGGCCACTCTCGCTGATGCCGACACGCCGCATTATCATGGCCACCGCGACCGCCTGCGCGCCCGCTTCCAGGAGGCCGGTGCCGAGACACTGCCGGATTACGAGTTGCTGGAGCTGCTGCTCTTCCGCTCGATCCCGCAGCGCGACGTCAAGCCGCTCGCCAAGGAGCTGATCCAGCGCTTCGGCTCCTTCGCGGAAGTGCTCGGCGCCCCGGCCTCGCGCCTGACCGAGGTGAAGGGTGTCGGCGACGGCGTCGCGCTCGATCTCAAGATCGTCGAAGCCGCCCTGAGGCGCATGGCCAAGGGCGCGGTCGGCAAGCGGCCCGTCCTCTCCTCCTGGTCATCCGTTCTCGACTACTGCCGGATGGCGATGGCCTTCGCCGAGCGCGAGCAGTTCCGCATCCTGTTCCTCGACAAGAAGAACATGTTGATCGCCGACGAGGTCCAGCAGACCGGCACGGTCGACCACACGCCGGTCTACCCGCGCGAGGTGATGCGCCGCGCGCTCGAACTCTCGGCCTCGGCGATCATCCTGGTGCATAACCACCCCACTCATTCATTTCGATCCCGCAGGATCACGCATAATCACGTTGAAACACTAGAGAAAACGCCCTTTTTTGCCATTGCGTAGTGGGGGCGGTTTTGGCAAATTGGGGGTGGTTGAAGGGATAGAAAACGGCTTTCCGTTCCCAGCAAACGATCCCCGTTTCTCCTCGACCGATCCCAATTGCGGACAAGGAGGAAACGCCATCCCAGCCCTGACCGACACCACGATCCGACATGCGCTGAAGCGCGTCGAGATCAGCCGCAAGCAGGAGAACCTCGCCGATGGCGAGGGGCGCGGCACCGGCCGACTCGTCCTCGTTCTCAAGCCGATGCCGAAGCGCGTCACGGCCGACTGGATGGCGCAACAGTGGCGTGACGGCAAACGCACCAAGAAGAAGATCGGCGCCTACCCCTCGATGTCGCTCGCCCAGGCCCGCGAGGTTTTCAAGCGCGACTATGCCGACGTGATCCAGAAAGGCCGGAGCATCAAGATCGCAAGCGACACCCGCCCCGGCACTGTCGCTGACCTCTTCGAGGGTTATGTCGCTTCACTCAAGGCCGCCGGCAAGCCCTCCTGGAAGGAGACCGAGAAGGGCCTCAACAAGATCGCCAGCACCCTTGGGCGCAACCGCCTCGCCCGCGAGATCGAGGCCGAGGAAATCGTCGAGCTGATCCGCCCAATCTATGAGCGCGGCGCCAAGTCGATGGCCGACCATGTGCGTTCCTACATGCACGCGGCCTTTGGCTGGGGCATGAAGTCCGACAACGACTATCGGCAACAGTCGGCGCGACGCTTTCGCATCCCCTTCAATCCGGCGACAGGCATTCCGACCGAACCGAAAGTCAAGGGCACCCGCTGGCTCGACGAGGACGAGTTCGTGCAGCTCTATCGCTGGCTCGAATGCCCCGACACCCCGGTTCATCCGCCTTATACCCGCGCCGTCAGGATCATCATGCTGACCGGCCAGCGCGTCCAGGAGATCGCGAGCCTTCACATCGACCAGTGGGACGCCAAGGAAAAGATCATCGACTGGTCCAAGACCAAGAACGATCAACCCCATGCCGTTCCGGTGCCGGAACTGGCCGCGGAGCTCCTCGCATCCATCAACGTCAACGAATACGGCTGGTTCTTCCCGTCGGCCACCGATCCGTCCAAGCATGTCAGCCACGGCACGCTTTACTCGTTCATGTGGCGCCAGCGGGACCGCGGCGTGATCCCCTATGTGACGAACCGCGACCTGCGCCGGACCTTCAAGACGCTGGCCGGCAAGGCTGGGATCTCGAAGGAAATCCGTGACCGCCTCCAGAACCACGCTTTGCAGGACGTCAGCTCCAAGCACTATGACCGCTGGCACTACATGGTCGAAAAGCGCGCCGGCATGGCAAAATGGGACAAGTTCGTTCGCGCCATGCTCGCCAAGAAACGGCTGAAGGCGGCGGCATGAGGCTCCGGCGCCCCCACGCCCGCGCCTCGATCGCCCTGGCGACACTGTGGAAAATCACCGCCGACACGCACGATCGCGTGTCGGCATACCTTGCAAGCGTATAGGTCCGCCCCAAGCAGACTCCATGATCGCCGGAAGTGACCGGCTGTGGCTTGGAACCCGCGAGCCCGCTATGCGGCTGCCGACAAGACGGAAGTGAGAACACGATCATGCGTATCGCAATCGGCCTGGCGTTGCTGGGAGCGCTGACCACGGCGACGGCGGCCAAGGCCGATCCCTGCAAGGCCATACCCGACCGTGGCCCGATGCCGGCGTATCTCCATCGCGGCGCGCACTTTTCCGGCCCCGTGGTCTATGTCGGGGATGGCGATTCCCTGTGCGTGGCCGTGGGCGAAGGACCAGCGAACTGGGTGGAGATACGGCTGGAGGATTTCTACGCACCCGAACTCCATTCCCCTACCGGTCCCGAGGCCAAGGCCGCGCTGGAAAGGGTCGCCCTGGGCCGGAACGCCGAGTGCATCGCCAATCGCCAGTCTTACGACCGCGTGGTGGCCACCTGCCGGATCGGCGGCCGCTCCATCGGCGATCTGTTGAGAGCGGCCGGGAGTATCGAGGGCGGCAACGGATACGGCCAAGGCAAGCATTAACCCGGCCTTTGACGGGGTTCAGATTCGGTCTGAGAACCGATCATACGCATCGATCCGCCGGACAGGGGGATCGACCTCATACCGATAGATCTCCGTTCTCAAGAACCGCACCTCCGCCTCGCGTTGAGCCTCGGGAACGTCGATATACCATGCGCGCGGCTGCGGGCCGGGATCGCCGTTCCAACGGTATCCCCGCGCTTTGAGGACGTCCTTGAGGTCGAAGGGCGAGTTCTCCGCCCAGATGCGCCAGGAAACGGCACGAGCGCCCTCCAGGAGGCGACTAAGGCCCGTAACGCCAGATCGGGGCAGCACCGTCGCCAGCAACTCGACCGTAGCAAGACAGTCGTGCATCGCGCGGTGGCGGTCATAGAAGAAGCCGGCGGCCTGGGCGAGATAGGCGAGTTTCGTGCCCTCGAACCCCTCCGCTGCCCAATCGATCTGGCTGAGCGAGCATGCCCACGGCTTGGTCGTGAATACGTCGCTGAATCGTTCAAGGAAGCGGCGGTCGAACGCCGCGTTGTGCGCGATGACGAGCGAAGCCGGCGCCGCGAATGTGGCCACCACGGTGGGGTCGATGATGTGGCCAGCCACCATCTCGTTGGTGATGCCGGTGATCGCGGTGATTTCCGGCGTGATCGGCTCGCTCGGCTCGCGCAGCCCCTGGAAGCTGTCGCCCACGCAAAAAACGGTACCATCCAAACCGTATTTGAATGGCGTCATGGCGAGTTCGATGATCTCGTCACGCTGAGGATCAAGCCCCGTGGTCTCCACATCCACCAGCATACCGAGCCGCACCGGCATACCAGGAGGCGGCGTAGTGGATGGGCGCGACTTGAGACGGCGAAGGACCCGATAATCCCCTGTCGCCTCCAGCGTCTGCGCCATGGCCTCCAGAGGGTCAGAAGTCATCGTCCGGCGCTTCGTTTTCCGCCATCGGTTCTCCTCCAGCCGCCATTGCGGCCTCGGCTGGCCGAAGCGTGAGGCGGATGTCAGCGGTTCGACCTTCTTCGTGGAACCACAGATCGACCACGGCGGTATCGTCGCTCCGCGGTCGCGGGGATGCTTCCCTGACCTTGAAGGTCGTTGGCAAATTGACCGACGTTCCAAACACCAGCGCGTGCTGCCGCGGCAAAGACGGCAACCGCTTCAGGACCGACTCTGAAATGAATGGCGTCATCTGGCGGATCTGGGAGAGATCGTCGGGATTCTGGATGCGGTGAACCAGAAAGTTGGAGCACTGGCTGAGGACCGTCTTGGACAGCTCGCTCGGGCGCTGAGACGCCAGAAGCACGAACATGCCGTATTTGCGTCCTTCCTTGGCGATGCGCTCGAATATCTTGGTCGCGTCCACGGCGTAGCGGGACGGCGTCGCCGAGATGTAGCGGTGCGCTTCTTCCAGCAGAAGGTGGATCGGGAAGCGATTGCGCGGATCGGCTCGCCGGAGCAGGCGAAATAGCATCCGCGCGATCACGGCGCTGACCAGCTCGACCACCTCGTCTTCAACATCATTCATGTCGATGATGATGATCTGATTGGCCTTGGTGTGACCGGCTCCCTTGCCGGTCAGGCCGACCAGCCGGGCGAGGAAATCCAGCTCTCCATCGCCCGCAACCGCCCCTACCGCCTCATGGCGGAGAAATTCATACTCCCGGCGATCTTCCAGCGCCTGGAAGCGCGTCACCATCTGGGAGCAGTAGTCGCGGATTTGCCGATTGCCGTGCGCCTCCGCATAGAGGATCGCGAGGTCTATTGCGTCCCCGAGTGCCGCAAAGTCGAATGGCAGATTTTGATAATTTGGAAGCTTCAAATCCTCCAACTCGAAGCCATTCGGGCCAACCAGATAAGCATCCAGACCCGCAGGGTTGGCCATTTGGCCAAAATTGATCGCAATGAATGGCCGGATTTTTGCCGCGTTGATCTCGTTCGTGCTGAAGCGCTGGAGGATACCAATGATCCGATCATGCTTGGACGGGCTCGAAGAGTCGTCGCGCATGATCTGGGTGATGCACTTGGCGAGGATGTGATTGCGGACGCTGTTGAGTTCCGCGGCCCCCACATTGGAGAACAAGGTGGAAAGCCCGAGCGCCATGCGCAGGATGGGCACCTGAGTGCGCTCGCTGGCTTGCAGCAACAGCTCCCATTCCGCCAGTTCCAGGAACCAGTGCGGCAAGCGGAAGCCCGCCGCCGTGCCGTCGAGGACGACACGCTCGACCCCGATGGCCCCCTCCTTCGCGGAAGCGTTCAGAGCGGCGTGATACTCGCCATTGACATCGAAAACGATGAACGTCGCGCCGCGGGCGTGATGCTCCTCCGGCTTGCTGAAAAGGGACTGCAAGACCGAGGCGACCGTGCAGGACTTACCGCTGCCGGTGTTGCCCAGGACGGCGACATGACCGCCGAAGAACTCGTTCAGCCGGACCTTGATGTCGTAGTTCTCGAACACCACCGACTTGCCAATCGGCAGAACCCGGTAGCGCGTGGCCACTTCGGGTTGGCAGGCGCCGCCATCCGGGCCGACTGACGGCTCGACGGCCGCCTCGGTCTCAAAGATGCGATCGAGTTCGCCATCCAGCGCATAGAGTGCGTCCGCATACAGAGACGGGAAGACGGACACACCGAAACGGAACGCGCCACCACGCATCGGCAACATGCCGACGGGCACCACGTCCAGATATTTCGACGAGCCGGCCCGGTCGAAGTCGCCTCGCTCGGACGGCGTGCTCGCGTCACGTTCACGCAGGCCGACAACCTCGACCACGACATATTCCGACTGCGACGGAATCATCAGGAACGATCCCAGCCGCGCCACATAATGCACGCCGTCGAAGCCAACGACCGTGAAGTTGTCGGTGCCGACGTGCATCTCCACGACAAAGCGGTCGGCCGCGACCGAGACCACCTTGCCGATCGCGCGCTTGCGATCGTCGTGGCTCATGCCTCGCCATCCTTAGGCTCGTCGTCCCTTTTCGGCGCCAGCTCGGACAACACCTTGCGAACGGCGTCATCGATCCTGTCGCTGGGACGCTGCGGCATGAAATGCTCGACGATCATGTCGAAGTAGTGCGCCGTCGTCCCCTCGGCAGGACCGTCGCCCCCGATGATCCAAATGCGCGGGTCGCGCAGTGCCCGCAGCTTGGCGATCTCTCCACCCATATCCGGCGCCGCGAAGATCACCAGACGGAAAGTCGGGATCGTCAGCGCCTGGTAGATGATGTTGTTCAGGTGCTCGTCGCCGAAGGCGTAGCCGGCCGTGATGAGAACGCTCTGCTCGCGCACGATCCGGGACTGAAATTCCCGGAACAGGTCCGCGTAGGGCGAGCCGAGCGAAGAGTTCTGCTTCGCCGGCGTCGGATAGATCAGCATCTGGTTCGTGGACTCCGGCGGCCAGACCTCCTTGATCGGGAACAGGCCATGATCGTCCTCGGTCCAAGTGACCGAACCATGCAATTTGCAGAGATAGACGAAGGCGTCGACGGCGGTCCATTTGCGGCTGGCGACGTCGAGCTGCTCGGCCAGGGCATAGCGGAAGATCGCCGGGTTGAAGCGGCGCTCAACCACGCCGGAAAAGCCGTTGGCATAGGGAATGCCCAGGCGATCCATCGCCAATTCGCTGAAATGATCGTAGTTGGTCGTGAACACCCACGGCCGGGGCAAGGACCGATCTCGCAGGACCAACTTCTTATAGAACCGCTCGTAGAGGTCGCGCACGGTGGTGTCGCCCTCCGTGGCGAAGGCCCCTTGGGTGACACGGGTCCATAGGAAGTCCTGGACCTTCTTGATGATGCCGTCGAGAACAGCGCGGTAGGGGTGAAGATCGGGATTCTCGCTCTGGCGCAGCACGAACCGCTGCGCGAACAGCACCTCCATCAGCCGTTCCAGGTTACGGCTGTAATCCTGCGCCAGGTCGATCCCGAGCGCATCGAGATAGCCGAGTTCGCCCTTGGTCAGCCGCCACGGCGCCGGGGCGGCGCCGGCTACCGGCGGATCGGCGTAGAATCCCGCCGCACGCGCCTCGAGGGTTTCCCCACAAAACTCCTTGGCCAGGGGTGCCATGGTCGCGATGCCGAGTTCCTTTTTGCCCTTCATCAGGGAGGAACATCCAGCGCCGAGCAGAAACGCGATATTCTTGGCGTTCATGGCCTCGGAAATGGCCTGACGAACGCTCTCGGCGCCCTTGTTCCAATCAAGATCTGAAGGTTCGGCGTCGCCGTTCCGCAGAAACTGGAATTTTCGCTCCTCTTCGACTTCGCTCATATACCCCCGATCCCCCCAGTTTCTTATTTGGCCGCGCTGTTCGCGCGCGCGGCTATATCGGCGCACCGCGCCATGAGCGCCTCGAACGGCTCTGCGTCATCGAAGAGCAGCCCATCCTCGACCATGCGGGCATAGTCGTCCTCCAGCGCCTTCGCGCCGTCGCCAACCGGCACGAGCTGCAAGCCCCCGTTGACGGCCGCTGCGTAGTCAATCGGCGTGCGGTCGGCGGCCTTCTCCGCGAAGAACATCGACTTGTGGCGCGCGACCGCGTTGGCCAGTTCGCGATCGGCGAAAGCGGCTTCCGCGAAACCGGCTTCATCCAGCCGGGCAACATCGTGCCAGTGTCGTGCGAAGCGGTCTCCGCGCAGCCGCTCCTGAAGGCAGAAGACATGGATGGCGGTCGCCTTCTCCCAGAAGGTCCGCTCCGCGTGCATGACGCGCGGCCGCGCCGTCGGGAATATCAGCCCGTCGATCAGGCCGGCCGCATCGCAGACGACATCGCGCAGGCTCGCCGGTTCGCCCGTCGAGCGGGCGCCGAACTCCAGCATGACGCTGGGCGCGACATAGCCGGACCCGGCCGCGGTCGCTTCATAGTCGATAAAGAGCTTGTCATCCTCGACGCGAATGGCCGCCGCCAGACCCTCGGCGGCCAGCGCGTTCGCGATCACGGGCTGGACGGCCTCCGCGACCCATGCCGGCAACCGCCTGCGGACCTCGCTGGACCAGCGCTTTTCCTCGCTGCGGGTTTTCGGCAGGCCCTCGTCATTGTCCCCGACCAGATCGGGCGCGATCGCCCGAATGTCGTAGGTCAGATCCACATCCTCCGAAAACCGGCGAATGACCTGATAGGCTTTCGACAGCGACGTGCCGCCCTTGAACACCAGATGCTCGCCGAGCGGCGCGGCGTAGAGGGTCGCCAGCGCCCACACGACCCACACATCCTTTTCGAGAAGATGGGTAGGACGGCCAGAACGGTCGGCAGCGACGCCCAGCGCATCGCGCCGATCCTCGGCCGAAAGCTGGAGAAAAACGTCAGCCATAGGCCGCCTTTCCGACGCGCTGCGCGAGCCAGGTCGGAAGCTGCGGCGCGGCGGCGACCAGTTCGCCGAATACGCCGGGCGGCATCTTCCGCTTCAATGCCGTGAGCGCGGCCTCCGCCTTTTCCGGGCCGAGCCAGGCCAGCGCCCGCACAGCCTCCCCCGCCGGCCGGTTGGCCAGGGCCAGTTGCCAGCGCGGCGCGTGCCGCAATTCCACGACCTGCTTGCCAAGGTGCATCTTTCGGCTGCGCCCGGAGGTCAGATAGACCGAGCGGACAGGCACCTGCGTCGTCAAGCCAAGGGCGTTCGCCGCGGCGGCGCCGTTCGAGACGATGATCTCCCCCTTTTGCGTCGCAAGGGCCTCGACAGCCTGCTCGACCGAAGGTGCGCGCGTGCCGAACCGGCTGACGATGGGACGCAGATAGACGCCGCGACCAGCGCGGATGAGCTGCCCGCGCTCGGACAGACGCGACAATGCCTGATCCACGGCCGCCCGGTTTCCGAGGTGGAGCAGGCTCTTGGCGGACACGGGAGCGCCTTCGGGGAGCCCCGTCGCATGTGCCAGAATCTGTTCGGTCAGCCGTGTCATCGTCTTGTTCCTGTCGGAAACATATACGAGTTTCTGACAGTTTTCAAGGATGCCCACAGGATCGGGGCCGGATATGGGGAAAGCCTTCCCCTGCGGCCGAGCCCAAGGTCTCGACCGACCCCTTCTGCGGGGAGAGCCCCGCAACGCCCCCTGGAGAGTGAGAGTGCGGACGGGATTTCCGTGACGGGTTGAGGGCTGGAGAAGAGGTCTCCGGCGCCCGTCGCGGAGAATCGCGATGTTCAGGAATGACCGCAGCGCGCGCGCCGGCTCCGGCCGGACGAGCCTTTACGACGACATCACCAGCAAGATCATCGCCGAGCTGGAGGCAGGCCGCTTCCCCTGGGTCCAGCCTTGGGGCACCGCCACGGCCAAGGCGCCCCTCGCCATGCCGAGGAACGCCGCGACCGGGCGGCACTATTCGGGGATCAATGTGCTGATCCTCTGGGGCGCGGTGATCCAGCACGGCTTCCCCGGCCAGAGCTGGCTCACCTTCCGCCAGGCCCTGTCGCTCGGCGGCAATGTCCGCCGGGGCGAACGCGGCACCACCGTCGTCTATGCCGATCGCTTCACGCCGGAGGACGAGAAGCGGCGCGCCCGCGAGACCGGCGAGGAAGCCGCCGCGATTCCGTTCCTCAAGCGCTTCACCGTGTTCAACGCGGCGCAATGCGACGGTCTGCCGGAGGATGTCGCCATCGTCGCTCCACCGCCGCCGCCCGGCCTCATCGAGCCGCAGGTCGAGGCCCTGATCCGGGCGACAGGCATCGACTTCCGCATCGGGGGCGATCGTGCCTTCTATGTCCCGGCGCACGACTATGTGCAGGTGCCGCCGCCCCAGGCGTATTTCGAACCAATCAACTGGCACCGCACGGCCCTGCATGAGATGGGGCACGCTACGGGCCACCCCTCGCGCCTGAACCGCGATTTCTCAGGTTCCTTCGGCTCGAAGAAATACGCCTTCGAGGAGCTGGTCGCGGAGATCAACGCCGCTTTCTGCTGCGCCTCGCTCGGCATCACGCCCACCGTCCGCCATGCCGACTATATCGGCTCCTGGCTGGAGGTGCTGCGCGAGGACAACCGCGCCATCGTCCGCGCCGCCTCCCAGGCGAGCAAAGCGGCCGACTGGCTGCTCGGTCATCTGCCGGACACCGATGCCGGCATCGCCGACGACGAACGGGAGGCGGCGTGACGATCCTGAAAACCGGAAAGGCGGAGAAGCGCGCTTCCGGCTTCACGCCTTTCCGCCCGCCCGGCGCGGCCCTCCTGAGAGTGAGAGGGCGGCGCTTCGCTTCGTGACGGGTTGGAGGTCGAGAGAGAGGCTCCCGGCCGCCCGTCGCGGAGTAACGATCATGGCGACTGCCATTCAGAAGATCACCCTGTCGTCGGCGCGCGACATTCCCTTCAACAAGCTGGCGCTGAGCCAGTCCAACGTCCGGCGCGTCAAGGCCGGCATCTCGATCGAGGAGCTGGCTGAGTCCATCGCCCGGCGCGGCCTCATCCAGAGCCTGCATGTCCGTCCCGTCCTCGACGCCGATGGCGCCGAGACCGGGATGTTCGAGGTGCCCGCCGGCGGCCGCCGCTATCGCGCGCTCGAACTGCTGGCGAAGCAGAAGCGCCTGGCCAAGACCGCGCCGGTGCCCTGCGTCGTCGGCGACGCCAATAGCGACATCCTGGTCGATGAGGTCTCGCTGGTCGAGAACATCGAGCGCGCGCCGCTGCATCCGCTCGATCAGTTCCGCGCCTTTCAGGCCATGCGCGACAAGGGCATGACCGAGGAAGCCATCGCCGCCGCCTTCTTCGTCGGCGTCAATATCGTGAAGCAGCGCCTGCGTCTCGCCACTGTCTCACCGGCGTTGCTGGAGATCTACGCCGACGACGGCATGACGCTCGAGCAGCTCATGGCCTTCACCGTCAGTTCCGACCATGCCCGCCAGGAACAGGTCTGGGACGCGATCAAGGACGGCTGGCAGAAGGAGCCCTATCACATCCGCCGGATGCTGACCGAGACCACGGTGCGGGCTTCAGACAGGCGGGCCGTCTTCGTGGGCGTTGAAGCCTATGAAGCGGCCGGCGGCATCGTGCTGCGCGACCTGTTCCAGTCCGACGATGGCGGCTGGCTGCAAGACCCGGCCCTGCTCGACCGCCTGGTGGCCGAGAAGCTCAAGGCCGCCGCCGACGAGATCGCGGGCGAAGGTTGGAAATGGGTCGAGGCCGCCCTGAGCTTTCCCTACGGCCACGAGCATGGGCTTCGGGAGCTTGTCGGGACCACGCTCGACCTGACTGAGGAGGAGCGCGCGACTCGCGAGGCGCTGCGCGACGAATATGACCGGCTCGAAGCCGAATATGCCGAAGCCGACGAGCTGCCCGACGAGATCGACGCGCGTCTCGGCGAGATCGAACAGGCGCTCGACGCCTTCGAGCAGCGCCCGGCGATCTACGATCCGGCTGACATCGCCATCGCCGGCGTCTTCGTCAGCCTCGACGCCGACGGCTCGCCGTCGGTGGATCGCGGCTATGTCCGTCCCGAGGACGAGCGTCCGGCCGATCCCGAAGGGGACGATACGACGGAGACGGACGGCGACACCGGCCATTCGGCCACGCCCGCCGTTCAACGCGCCGTCGTCACCGTCGGCGGCCAGGCCGCGGAGCCGAATGACGACGAGGAGGACGGCATCAAGCCGCTGCCCGAGCGCCTCGTCATCGAGCTGACTGCGCATCGCACCCTGGCGCTGCGCAACGCGCTCGCCGAACATCCCGACGTCGCCATGACCATGTTGCTGCACAAACTGGTCAGCGACACCTTCCGGCGTCCGGCGCCGACCGGCTGCCTCGAGGCCAGCGTCCGTCATGTCTTCTTCTCCGCCCAACCGGAGGAGCTGAAGGACAGCACGGCGGCGCGCGAGGTCGCCGAGCGGCACGAGCGCTGGGGCGATCATGTCCCCGCCGACGACCAGGCGCTGTGGGACTGGCTCACCCATCTCGATCCCGGCACGCGGCTCGATCTGCTCGCCCATTGCGTCAGCTTCGGCGTGAACGCGCTGTTCGAGCGGCCGAATCCTTACCGATCGGGCGTCAGTCAGCATGGTCTGGACGTGCGCCTCTCCCAGGCCGACCGGCTGGCGCGGTCCACCGGCCTCGACATGGTGGCGGCGGGCTGGCGTCCGACGGTCGGCAACTATCTCGGCCGCGTCACCAAGCCCCGCATCCTCGAAGCCGTCCGCGAAGGTGCGGGGGAGCGGGCTGCCCAGCTCATCGACCATCTGAAGAAGGGCGACATGGCCAAGGAGGCCGAGCGCCTGCTGGCCGACACCGGCTGGCTGCCCGAGCCGCTGCGCCTGATCGATCCCGATGACGGGCAGGCCATCGAGCCGGGCGCGGAGACCGACACCGAGGACGATGCCGCCTTGCCGGCCTTCCTCAGCGAGGACGGCGACGAGGAGGCCGACGAGATCGAGGACGAGGACGCCCTGACGATCGCGGCCGAATGACCCTCACGGCGGGGGAGCGGCGAGAGACCGCTTCCCCGCATCGTCGCAAGGAGACCTTCCATGATTGAACCCGACCCGTCCGCCACGCGCCGCGTCGTCTTTCAGTATCTCGTGCCCGTTCACGTCGAGGTCGAAGACGGTCTCGTCGTTTGCGTCACCGTCATCGACGAAACGCCGGTGCGCGATCCAACCCTGGTCGAAGGCGATGCCGGCTACCTGCCGGAAGCCGTCGCCGCCGCCGACGATGGCCAGCCCTGGCCATCCTGGCGGTTCGGCTACTGACCGTCTTCGATCATCCCTCAACCCAGCCCGGCCCCAAGGTCCACAGTCTGCACGGCCATGCCGCGCGGGCCGGGCTTTCTTGTTTCAGGAGCCTGCCATGGCCGACTATTTCACCCATTTCTCGTGCCTGCTCGACGTCGGCACGCCCGAGAACGCCGCCCGCGCGCTCGACCTCTACAACACGCTGTCCGCGGAAGGCGCGTCGGAGGAACCACCCTCCGAGGGCTTCCTTCTGTCGATCGAGCCGCAATACGGCGGCACCGAACTCTGGATGCGCGACGACGTGACCGGCGATCCCGAGCGCCTCATCCAGTTCGTGAAGTGCTGCGCCGCCGAGTTCGGCCTCACCGGAAGATGGGGCTTCCAATACGCCAACACCTGCTCGCGGCCACGCCTCGACGGATTCGGCGGCGGCGCCCATGTCCTCGACCTCGCCACCGGCGAGACCGTGGACTGGATCTACACCGATGGCTGGCTCGACCAGACCATCTCCGGCGAGGGAGGACCGCTATGAGCATCCCCTCCTATGCCCTGACCAATTTCCAGACTCTGCTGCGCGCGGCGGGCGACGGCAATCTCGCCCTCATGGAGTGCCTCGACGCAGCGACGGGCATCCCGCGCTACGTCATCTGCGCCGTGGGGCGGGACAACGGCGATTACGTCTTCACGCCCTTCGGTCATCTCGCCGACGGCAATCCCTACGACGCCTATCTGCCGCCCGATCCCGACGATCCCCAAGGCTTCGTGCGGCCCGAGACGGGAGAGGCGCCATGACCGACATCGACGCCATCTTTCGGGCGGATCGCCAGCATCCGCCGCACGAACGATCCCTGCCCTGCCGGAGACCAGAGGCGGCATCACCGTCGTCGTCGAGCCCAGGCCCCACTGGGCCAGCGACATGCGGGCGTTCCGATCCGGGAGCCGCGAATACTGCGCCTATGCCGACTGGACCGCGAACGGCGCGCGCGCCCGGTTCTTCGGCCATGTCGATACCTGCGGCGATGACCTGATCCGCAAGGCTCGCACGCTCGTCGCTTCCGAGATCGCGGACGGGCTCTGGAACTGATCCCCTCAAAAAGCGCCCCACCTCACGGTCGGGCGCTTTTTTCGGTGTGGGCGCCTTGAGAGTGAGAGTGCCGCCGGGACGGGTTTGAGCCGGTGCGGTCGAGAGAGAGCGCCGCGCGGGCTCGACCTTTCCCGCTCTCCTTGAGGTTCCGACCATGACCATGATTTCCGCATCCGCGGCGGCGTCCGCCGCCGCGCCGCTTCCGCTCGGCTCCAATCCCGAACCCGCCGCAGCCATCTACACGGCAGCCGTCCTGCTGCTGCCTCATCTCGAACACGGCGAGCGCATTGATGCCGCCGTCCTGCGTGCAGCGATGGAGACCGCCTTTGGCGCATCGGACGCGACCGGCGCCTGGGACTGGAAGACAGCCTACGACGCCTGCGAGGCGGCGACCGTCCTGTTCCTCCGCAAATACGGACGTGCGCTTTTCCGCAAAGCCGGGTCTCCGGCGGCCCGCCTTTCGGCGCTGTCGAAAATCGTCAACCTTCTGCCGACGCATACGCGGCGGTCGGCGGAGAGCCAGACCTTCCAGCAGTTCTCGACGCCGATCCCGCTCGGCCTGGTCGCCGCCCACGCCGCGGCCATCACCCCGGCCGACCGGGTGCTCGAACCGTCTGCGGGCACCGGCCTGCTGGCCATCCTCGCCGAGATCGCCGGCGGCACGCTCGTCCTCAACGAGCTGGCCGACACCCGCGCCAGCCTGCTGTCGCTTCTCTTCCCGGCCATTCCCGTCACCCGTTTCGACGCGGCGCAGATCGACGATCATCTCGATCCCGCCGTCACGCCCAGCATCGTGCTGATGAATCCGCCCTTCTCGGTCATGGCCAATGTCGAGGGCCGCATGGCGGACGCCGCTTACCGCCATGTCGCCTCGGCCCTGGCGCGCCTGACCCCTGGCGGCCGGCTCGTGGCGATCACCGGCGCCAGCTTCGCACCCGACAATCCGGCCTGGCGGGACGCCTTGATCCGGTTGCAGGCGCGCGGGCGCGTCGTCTTCTCCGCCGTCATCGACGGCTCGGTCTATGCCAAACACGGCACCACCATCGAGACGCGCCTGACCGTCATCGACAAGCGGCCCACCGACGATCCGGCCGCGTTCCCGGCGGCGCCCGGCGTCGCGCCGGACGTCGCCACGTTGCTGGGCTGGCTCGATGAGCATCTGCCGGAACGGCCCGCCGTAGATCCCTCCGTCACGGTCCCGGCTGTCGCACCTTCCACCGCGCGCAGCGTGCGCGGCTATATCAACCGCGCCGCCAGGGCGATCCCGGCGACCGCGCCGATAGCCGAACCGGAGGGCCTCCCGCTCGCCTATCAGATCCAGGACCGGCTCGCCGGCGAAGGCGGCCGCCTATCCGACGCCATTTATGAAGAATACGGATTGCAGGCGATCCGTATCGCCGGCGCTCAGGCCCATCCGACCCGGCTGGTGCAGTCCGCCGCGATGGCTTCGGTCGCTCCGCCCAAGCCGAGCTATCGGCCAAGTCTCCCGGCCAACATCCATGAACTGCTCTCGGACGCCCAGCTCGAGACCGTGATCTATGCGGGCGAAGCGCACGCCGATCATCTCGCCGGATCGTGGATGGTGGACGCCACCTTCGATGTCGTCAGCGCCGCGCGCGAGGATACAGAGAACGCCGTGCGCTTCCGGCGCGGCTTCATGATTGGCGACGGCACCGGCGTCGGCAAAGGCCGTCAGTCCGCCGCCATCATTCTCGACAACTGGCTCCAGGGCCGCCGCAAGGCGGTGTGGATCAGCAAGTCCGACAAGCTGATCGAGGACGCGCAGCGCGACTGGTCGGCGCTCGGCATGGAGCGCCTGCTGGTCACACCGCTGTCGCGCTTCCCGCAGGGGCGGCCGATCACACTGCCCGAAGGCGTCCTGTTTACGACCTATGCCACGCTACGCTCCGACGACCGTGGAGAGAAGGTTTCGCGCGTCCGGCAGATCGTCGAATGGTTGGGCTCCGACTTCGACGGAGTCCTCATTTTCGACGAGGCGCACGCGATGCAGAACGCCGGTGGCGGCAAGGGAGAACGCGGCGACGTCGCCGCCTCGCAACAGGGCCGCGCGGGTCTGCGGCTCCAGCACGCGCTGCCGAACGCCCGCGTCGTCTATGTCTCGGCGACCGGCGCCACGACGGTCCACAACCTCGCCTACGCCCAGCGGCTCGGCCTGTGGGGCGGCGAGGATTTTCCGTTCAGCACCCGCGCCGAGTTCGTCGAGGCGATCGAGGCCGGCGGCGTCGCGGCGATGGAGGTGCTGGCCCGCGACCTGCGCGCGCTCGGCCTCTACACCGCCCGCTCGCTCTCCTTCGACGGCGTGGAATACGAACTGGTCGAGCACGCGCTGACCCTCGAGCAGACCCGCATCTACGATGCCTATGCCGGGGCCTTCGCCATCATCCATAACCACCTGGATGCGGCGATGGAGGCGGCCAATATCACCAGCGCCTCCGGCACGCTGAACCGGCAGGCCAAGTCCGCCGCCCGCTCGGCCTTCGAGAGCGCCAAGCAGCGCTTCTTCGGCCATCTGCTCACCAGCATGAAGACGCCGACCCTGATCCGGTCGATCACCAGCGACCTCGAAGCCGGCCATGCCGCTGTCATCCAGATCGTCTCGACAGGCGAGGCGCTGATGGAACGCCGTTTGGCCGACCTGCCGACAGAGGAGTGGAACGACGTTCGCGTCGACATCACGCCGAGGGAGTATGTTCTCGACTATCTCGCCCATTCCTTCCCGGTGCAGCTCTACGAGCCGTTCACCGACAGCGAAGGCAATCTGTCGTCGCGGCCGGTCTATCGCGACGGCCAGCCCGTCGAAAGCCGCGAGGCCGTCGCGCGCCGCGACGAGCTGATCGCGCAGCTTGCCTCCCTGCCGCCCGTGCCTGGCGCGCTCGACCAGATCGTCCAGCATTTCGGCACAGAACTGGTGGCGGAGGTCACGGGCCGCTCGCGGCGCATCGTCAGCAAGAGCACGTCTTCGGGCGGCGACCGCCTCGTCGTCGAGAACCGCGCCGCCGCCGCCAATCTCGCCGAAACCCAGGCGTTCATGGATGACAGCAAGCGCATCCTGATCTTCTCGGACGCCGGCGGCACCGGCCGCAGTTATCACGCCGAGCTTTCGGCGCGGAACACCCGGCTGCGCGTCCACTATCTGCTCGAACCCGGCTGGAAAGCGGACGCCGCCATCCAGGGCCTCGGCCGCACGCACCGGACCAACCAGGCGCAGCCGCCGCTGTTCCGGCCCATCGCCACGGACGTCAAGGCGGAGAAGCGCTTCCTCTCCACCATCGCCCGGCGGCTCGACACGCTGGGCGCCATCACCCGCGGTCAGCGTCAGACCGGCGGCCAGGGCCTGTTCCGCCCCGAGGACAATCTGGAAAGCGCCTATGCCCGCGATGCGCTGCGCCAGCTCTACCTCCTGCTGGTGCGCGGCAAGGTCGAAGGCTGCTCGCTCGAGCGCTTCGAGTCCGCCACCGGCCTGAAGCTGATGGACGCGAACGGCATCAAGGACGAACTGCCCCCGATCACCACCTTTCTCAACCGGCTGCTGGCCCTGACCATCGAGCTTCAAGGCATCCTGTTCACCGCCTTCGAGCAGCTTCTCACCGCCAAGATCGAGGGCGCCATCGCCGCCGGCATCTACGATGTCGGGCTGGAGACGCTGACGGCGGAAGGCTTCACCGTCACCGGCCGCCAGACCATCTATACGCATCCGGGCACGGGCGCCGAGACCCGGCTGCTCACCATCGCTCAGCGGACCCGCAACCGCCCGGTCACGCTGGACGACGCGCTCGCCCGTCTCGGCGAATCCGGCGCCAGGCTGCTGGTCAACGAACGGTCGGGCCGCGCCGCCGTCCAGATCTCCGCCACTTCGATCATGCTCGACGATGGCGAGATCGAACGCCGCGTCCGGCTGATCCGGCCGATGGAATCGCACACCGTTCCGGTGAAGATGATGGGCGAGACCCATTGGACCGAGGCGGAACGGAACGACTTCGCCGCGGCCTGGGACGCCGAGGTCGCGGACGTGCCGGCGTTCTCCGACAGCACGATCCATGTCGTCGCCGGCCTGTTGCTGCCGATCTGGAAGCGCCTGCCGAACGAGTCCACCCGCGTCTATCGGCTCCAGACCGACGAGGGCGAGCGGATCGTCGGCCGCAAGGTCTCGC
>NZ_CAMFJF010000008.1 GCF_945956895.1 uncultured Allobosea sp.
GCCTGACGGGCGAGGTGCCCGAGATCGGCCGCGCCCATGGCGCGATCGAGATCGACATCGCCGCCGGCTATGGGGCAACCGCCTCCGCCGTCCCCGCGCCGCTGCGGCAGGCAGTGCTCCGTCTCGCCGCCCGCTGGTTCGAGCAGCGCGGCGATGTCGCCGGGCGCGATGCGCAGGCACTCCCCGCTGCCATTGCCGCGCTGGTCGCGCCATTTCGTCGCGGGAGGCTTTGAATGGCGCAGGAACCTCCCGCCATCGGCCGGATGCGGCGCCGGCTTGTGCTGGAAGCGCCGGTGGCCGCGCCGGACGGTCTCGGCGGCGCGACGCAGGCTTTCGAGACCGTAGCGGCGCTATGGGGCGAGGTCGAATGGATCTCCGGCACCGAAGCCTGGCGCCAGGGTCGGCCTGAGCAGTCCCGCCACTACCGCATCATCATGCGCTGGCGCAGTGATGTCGATGCCGGTCGGCGCCTGCGCGATGGCGACCGCCTGTTCGACATCCGCTCCGCCGCCGACCCGGATGGCGCGCGCCGGAGGCTGGTCTGCCTGGCCGAGGAGGTGACGCCATGAGCGATGCCATTCTGGCCCTTCGAGTCGCCGTTCAGGCGCGCCTCCTGGCGGATACGCCGCTCACGACGCTGATCGGCCCCGATCGCATCTTCGACGAGGCGCCGCGTGCGGCTCGCGGGCTTTATGTCGTCCATGGCGAGGTCGAGGCGCGCGACTGGTCGACCGGCAGCGACCGCGGCTGCGAGCAGGAATTCACGCTTGTCGTCTGGGCAGCGCAAAGCGGCTCGTCGCGGCAGGCGCTGGAGGCGGCCGGCTTGATCGTTGCGGCGCTCGACCAGGTCGATCTCACCGTGAACGGGCATGCGCTGGTCAATCTGCGCTGGCTGTCGAGCCGGCTCGCCCGCGAGATGCGCAATGGATTGCCGCAAGTGACGATCCGCTTCCGCGCCGTCACCGAAACGCTCTAGGCCTTTGTTTTATCGCATTTTCTTCACGCGAACCGGCCTCCATTTCGCTCGAAAATGCTTCAGCTCATAAAGGAGAAACCGCATGGCGGCACAGAAGGGCAAGGACCTGCTGCTCAAGGCGGGGGACGGCGCCGGCGGCTTCGTCACGGTTGCCGGCTTGAGGGCGCGACAGATCGCTTTCAATGCCGAGACCGTCGACGTGACGCATTCGGAATCGGCCGGGCGCTGGCGTGAATTGCTGGCGGGGGCCGGCGTGCGCCGCGCCAGCATCAGCGGCGCCGGCATCTTCAAGGACGAGGCCTCGGATGCGCTGGTTCGGCAGACGTTTTTCGACGGGCTGATCCGCGACTGGCAGATCGTCGTGCCGGATTTCGGCACGATTTCGGGGCCGTTCCAGCTCACGGGCCTGGAATATCGCGGCGATCATGCCGGCGAGGTCACTTTCGACCTGTCGCTGGAATCCGCCGGGCTCCTGGCCTTCGCGGCGCTCTGAGGAGGCGGTCATGGTCAATCGTCATCGCGGCGAGACCGCGCTCATGGTCTCCGGCGAAACCCTGCCGATGCGCCTGACGCTCGGCGCTCTCGCCGAACTCGAACATGCCTTCGCTGTCGACAGCCTGCCGGCGCTCGGCGAGCGCTTCGTCGAGGGCAGGCTCTCCGCCCGCGATATCATCCGCATTATCGCGGCCGGCCTGCGCGGAGCGGGCCGGGTGATCCGCGACGAGGATGTCGCGGAACTCTCGTTCGACGGCGGCTTGAACGGCGCGATCAAGGCGGCGATCGCGCTGCTCGAGGCGACCTTCGGCGAGGGCGACGCTTCCCGCCCTCCGCAGCCGCCGGCGTAGGTGCGCCGGCGGGTTTTCCCTGGGACGAGGTGATGGCCTTCGGCCTTGGCCGGCTGGCCTGGCCGCCCGATCGCTTCTGGGCAGCGACGCCGCGCGAGATCGCGGCAGCTTTGCGGGCTCATCAGGAGTGGCCTCGTGGCTCCGCTCCGGAGCGCCCGGCGCTCGCGGCGCTGATGGGCGCCTTTCCCGATGCCTGAGGCGGTATTTCCAACCAATCGATCGAGGTGATGGCCATGACGGATGATGACGGTATCGAGTCGGGAGGACGCCTCTCTGACCTGAGAGCGATGGACCGGTTGACCCAATCGCTGAGCCGCTCCTCGGAGAGTTTCGGCAAGTCGATCGTCAGCGCCTTCTCGCGCGGCGTCGTCGAGGGCAAGCGCTTCGAGGATGTGCTGCGCAGCGTCGGCCGCTCGATGACCGACAGCCTGCTCAAGACGGCGCTGAAGCCGCTCCAGACCGGGCTGTCGAGCTTGTTGAGCTCGGGCGTCAAGAGCCTGACGGGTCTCTTCGGAGGTATCGGATTCGGCGGTTCCGGCGGAACGGTGCCGATCGCGCCCTTCGCCGAGGGCGGCATCGTTTCCTCACCCTCCTACTTTCCGACCGGGCGCGGGCTCGGTCTGATGGGCGAGCGCGGCGCCGAGGCGATCATGCCGCTCGCCCGCGGTCCGGACGGGCGCCTCGGCGTGCGCGGCGGCGGTGGGCAGGCCCGGCCGCTCAATGTCGTGGTGCAGGTCTCGACCCCCGATGCCGACAGCTTCCGCCGCTCGGAGGCGCAGGTCTCAGCTGCCATCGCCCGCGCAGTCGCGCGCGGCCGGCGGGCTCTCTGAGGGGGGAGGCATGCCGGATTTTCACGAGGTCCGTTTCCCGCTCGATGTCGCACGCGGTGCGCGCGGCGGGCCGGAGCGCCAGACCCAGATCGTGACGCTCGCCTCCGGGCGGGAGGTGCGCAACAGCCGCTGGGCCCATTCGCGTCGCCGCTACGATGCCGGGCTCGGCATCCGTAATCTCGATGCCCTGGCGGCGGTGGTGAGCTTCTTCGAGGAGCGCCGCGGCCGGCTCCACGGCTTTCGCTGGCGCGACCAACTGGATTGGAAGAGCTGCCTGCCCTCGCAGCAGCCGGCCGCTACGGATCAGGTCATCGGGGTCGGCGACGGTGTCACCGCCGTCTTTCAGCTCTGCAAGGCCTATGGGGCCGGTGCATCCGCCTATAGCCGCGAGATCACCAAGCCCTGCGACGGCACGGTCCGGGTCGCAATCGATGGCGTCGAACTCGCCGCCAGTGCCTTCTCCTGCAACCTGGCGATCGGGCAGGTCGCCTTCGCCGCCGGCTCGATCCCGCCACCGGCTGCCGTCGTGACCGCCGGCTTTGCCTTCGACGTACCAGTTCGTTTCGACACCGACGCCATCGAGGTCGATCTCTCCGCCTTCGCGGCCGGCGAGATCCCGCGCGTCCCCGTGATCGAGATCATCCCCTGAGGCCCATCCATGCGTGACATTCCATCCGGTCTCGTCGCCCATATCGAGACGGCCGCGACAACGCTCTGCCATTGCTGGAGCCTGACGCGCCGCGACGGGCTCGTGCTCGGTTTCACCGACCATGATCGCAAGCTGTCCTTCGACGGCATCGATTTCGCAGCGACGACCGGTCTCGAAGCGGCGGAAAGCGCCGCCGAGCTCGGCTTCGCCATCGGTGGCGGCGAGGTCGCCGGTGCCTTCGCCGCCCTCGGCCTGAACGAGGCCGATCTGGCACGCGGGCTCTATGACGACGCCCGCGTCCGTGTCTGGCTGGTGAACTGGGCCGATCCCGGCCAGCGGGTGCTGCTGGAGGAGGGCTTTTCCGGCGAGATCAAGCGCGGCGAAGCCAGCTTCACCGCCGAGGTTCGCAGCTTCGCCAAGGCCTTCGATGAGGAGCGCGGCAGGCTCTACATGCGCTCCTGCTCGGCCGATCTGGGCGATGCGCGCTGTGGTCTTGCGCTGGTTGCGGCGGAAGCGGAGGTCGTCAGGAGCGACGGCCGCCTCTCGCTCTCGGCCGAGGGCCTGGAGTCCTACGCAGACGGCCACTTCAGCGGCGGGAGGCTGGTCTTCACCAGCGGTGCCAATGCGGGCTTCGCCACCGAGGTGAAGCGCCATGGCCGCGAGGGCGTGCAGGCGCTGTTCCAGCTCTGGCAGGCACCGGCGGCGGCGATCCTGCCCGGCGACGGCTTCAGGGTCACGCCGGGCTGCGACAAGAGCTTCGCGACCTGCCGCGCCAAATTCGGAAACGGTGTCAATTTCCGCGGTTTCCCGCATATGCCGACGACCGATTTCATCATCGGTGGCGTCCGCCCCGGCGACGGGACGCTCGACGGCGGGAGCCTGTTTCGATGACGCGCGACGAGATCGTCGATGCCGCGCGGCTCTGGTTGGGCACGCCCTATCACCATCAGGCCTCGCTGCGCGGCGTCGGCTGCGATTGCCTCGGGCTGGTGCGCGGCATCTGGCGCGATCTCTGCGGCGACGAGCCCGAGGAGCCGCCGCCCTATTCGCCGAGCTGGGCCGAAAGCCTGCGGCAGGAGACGCTGGCCCTGGCGGCTGAGCGCCACCTGCGGCCGCTCGCTCTCACGGAAGCAAGGCCGGGCGACGTGCTGCTCTTCCGCTGGCGCGAGCATCTGCCGGCCAAGCATTGCGCGATCCTCGCCGACCCGGATCGCCTCATCCACGCTCATGATGGCGCTGCCGTCGCCGAGGTCGCCTTCACGCCCTGGTGGCGCCGCCATCTCAGCCATGCCTTTTCCTTTCCCGGAGTGACGGACTGATGGCGACGCTTCTTCTCCAGGTTGCCGGCGCCGCTCTGGGATCGGCTCTGGGCGGGCCGGTCGGCGGCGCCATCGGCCAGGCACTGGGCGGGCTCGCCGGCGCCACCATCGATCAGGCCTGGCTCGGCGGCTCCGGTGGCAACAAGGTCGTCGATGGCCCTCGCCTCAAGGAGGTCAACGGCCTTGCGGCAACGGAGGGCGCGGCGATCCCACGTCTCTACGGCCGCGCGCGGCTCGGTGGGCAGCTGATCTGGGCGACGCGCTTCGAGGAGGAGGTCACGGTCTCGATCACGCGCACCAAGAGCGGCGGCAAGGGTGGACGTTCGAAGAAGACCTACGAGACGACCTATAGCTACCATGCCAATCTCGCGATCGGGCTATGCGAGGGGCCGATCGCCTTCGTCCGGCGCATCTGGGTCGATGGCCGCGAACTCGACGTCCAGACCGTGCAGATGCGCGTCCATCACGGCTACGAGACGCAGGAGCCTGATCCGCTGATCGCGGCGAAGGAGGCGGGCGATGCGCCAGCCTATCGCGGGCTCGCCTATGTCGTGTTCGAGAGTTTTCCGCTGGCCGATTACGGCAACCGCGTGCCGCAGTTCGATTTCGAGGTCGTGCGCGCGGTCGACGGGCTGGGCGGCATGATCCGGGCGGTGGCGCTGACGCCCGGCGCTGGCGAGTTCGTCTATGATGTCCGCCCGGTCAGTCACGAGCCCGAGCCCGGCGTCAGCGAAAGCCTGACGCGCCACCAGCTCTATGGCGGCAGCGACGTCGACACGGCCATCGGCCATCTCATGGCGCTCTGTCCCAATCTGCGGCGCGTGTCGCTGGTCGTCTCCTGGTTCGGCGACGATCTGCGTGCCGGGGCCTGCACCGTGGCGCCCCGGATCGAGATCCCGCACAAGCCGACGGTCGGGGCGGAATGGTCGGTCGCCGGCCTGTCGCGGTCGTTGGCCCGCGTCGTCAGCCAGGTCGACGGCCGGCCAGCCTTCGGCGGCACGCCCTCGGACGAGAGCGTCGTCGCGCTGATCCGGCGCCTGCGTTTCGATTACGGGCTGGAGGTCGTGCTCTATCCCTTTCTGATGATGGATATCCCGGCCGGAAACGCCCTACCGGATCCCTATTCGGGCGCGGCGAGCCAGCCGCGCTATCCCTGGCGCGGCCGTATCACCTGCGATCCGGCGCCGGGCGAGCCGGGAAGCCCGGAGGGCAGTGCTGCGGTTGCGGCTCAGATCGCGGCTTTCGTGGGAACGGTCGCTCCAGCCGACATGGCCGTGGCTGGCACATCGGTCGTTTGCGCCAAGCCGGACGAATGGTCCTATCGTCGCCTCGCGATGCATTGCGCCGCGCTGGCTCAGGCTGCCGGAGGCGTGGAAGGCTTCGTCGTCGGTTCGGAGATGGTCGGGCTGACGCATCTGCGCGGCGCGGCCGGCTATCCGATGGTCGACCAGCTCGCGGCCATCGCGCAGGACGTCAAGACCATGCTGCCGGGTTCGACACTGACCTATGCCGCCGACTGGACCGAGTATGGCGCGGATGTCCGCGATGATGGGGATGCTATCGATTTTCCGCTCGATCCGCTCTGGGCCTCGCCCGCCATCGGCGCGATCGGCATCGATTTTTATCCGCCGCTCTCGGATTGGCGCGATTCCGGCAGCCACGCCGATGCCGCGATCGCGCGCGGCCCGGCCGATCTCGCCTATCTGCGCCAGCGCCTGACCGCGGGCGAAGCCTATGACTGGTATTATGCCGACGAGGCCGGCCGGGCCGCGCAGACGCGCCTGCCGATCACCGACGGCTCCTATGGCAAGCCCTGGATCTTCCGGCCCAAGGACCTGTGGGGCTGGTGGAGCCAGGTCCATATCCGCCGTGCGGGCGGCGTCGAGACGAGTGCGACCTCGTTCGTGCCAGGAGCGAAGCCGATCTGGCTGACCGAGATCGGCGTGCCGGCGGTCGACAAGGGCGCCAATGCGCCCAACATGTTCCCCGATCCGAAATCGGGCGAGGGCGGCTTCCCGCCGTTTTCGAGCGGTGCGCGCGACGATCTCGTGCAGGCAAGAGCGCTGGAAGCGATCATCTCGGGCTTCGATCCTGCGCGGGTGGGGTTCGATGCCGGGCGCAACCCGGTCCATCCGGTCAGCGGCATCCGCATGGTCGATCCGGCCCGGATTTTCGTCTGGAACTGGGATACGCGACCCTTCCCGGCCTTTCCCGACCTTTCCGGTATCTGGGCCGATGGCGCGAATTTCGAGACCGGCCACTGGCTGAACGGGCGCCTCGAAGGCACTCCGGTCGACCGGCTGGTCACGAAGCTGCTTGCCGATTTCGGGTTGCCGGCGGCCGGTCGGATTGCCGTCGACGGTTTCGTCGACGGTTATGTGCTGGATCGTCCGATGTCGGCCCGGCAGGCGCTGGAGCCGCTGGCCCAGAGCTTCGGTTTCGATGCGATCATGAGCGGCGGCGCGCTGCGTTTCGAGGGCAGGGGTGGCAAGGTTTCCCGCTTGCTCGGCCCTGACGATCTCGTTCCGGATCGCGATGGCGAGCCCTTCATGCTGCGGCGCAGCCAGGAAACGGAACTGCCGCTCGAACTGCGCCTCGGTTTCAGCGACAGCGAGGCGGATTATCGCAACGCAGCCGCGCGCTCGCGCCGGCTGGCCGGGTCGGCCCGGCGTGAAGTCGCCGTCGAAACCGCGATCGTGACCCGGCCCGCCGAAGGGCGACGCCTGGCGGACCAGCGCCTGCAGGAGGCCTGGGCCGCGCGCGAGACGCTCGAATGCGAGCTCTCGCCGCGCTGCATCGCGATCGAGCCCGGCGATGTCCTCTCGGTTCCGACCGAGGCCGGACGCCGCCTGTTTCGCGTCACCCGCATCGCTGACGGCCCGACGCGGCGGATCAGCGCCCGCGCCGTCGAGGCGGCGATCTATGTTTCAGCGGGAGCAGGCGGCGGCACGCGCCCGCCGCGCACACCGCCCGCTCTGCCAGGGCGCCCGCTGGCCGTGCCGCTGGCCCTCCCGATCGTCACCGTGCAGCCGCCGCCCTTGCTGTCGCTGGCTGCTTTCGCCGCCCCTTGGCCTGGCGCACTGGCAATCTGGCGCGCGGACGAGGCCGGGCTGTTCGCGCTCGACGGTTTCGTCGAGGCCCCCTCGATCGTCGGCGAGACCTTGACGGCATTGCCGCCGGGGCCGCTTTGGCGGACGGACCGGCGTGCGACGCTGGAAGTGCGGTTGCGCGGCGGCGTGCTGTCGTCTGTTCCCACGGAGGCGGCGCTGGCCGGCGCGAACGCGCTGGCCTTGATCGGAACAGACGGCGTGGTCGAGATCGTCACGGTTTCGCAGGTCGAGCTGATCGGGCCGCAGCGCTTCCGCCTATCCGGCCTGATTCGGGGAATCGGTGGCAGCGAGGCCGCCGCGGCGCGCCTTTTGCCAGCCGGCGCCCGCGTCGTGGTACTGGACGGCGCGGCCGTCTCGCTGACCACCGACCTGGCTGATCTCGGCCGGGCGCGGCGCTACAGAGTCGGTCCTGTCCGCGACGATGTCGGCGATGCGACGATGGTCGAGTTCGAAGCCTCGGTCGCCGGCGAGGCGCTCCTCCCGCTATCGCCGATCCGGCCGAAGGCGATTCGGACCGAGGCCGGCGTTGCGCTGACATGGCTCCGGCGGACGCGAATCGACGGCGATTCCTGGGAACTGGCGGAGGTGCCCTTGGGAGAGGAGAGCGAGCGCTACGAGCTCGGCATTCTCGATGGCGAGGATCTGCTTCGTACCGAAATCGTGAACGCGCCCGAATGGCTCTATGCGGCGGCGCAGGAGCTTGCGGATTTCGGCACGCCGCTGCCGGAGATCGCAATTTCGCTCCGTCAGCTCAGCACGACGGTCGGCCACGGTCATGAATGGCGTGGACGGATTCCGGTGCGTTGATCTACTGTGGGTTGTGAACGCCGCGATGCATTCATGGCGCGTTCACGCGGATGGGATTAGCCCAAGTCGATGATGCCGGTCGAACCGATCCTTGCTCTTGCGCTCATCGCCTCCTCGCCGATGCCGGTTATCCGCGTCGACGACGCGACGCCGATCTCCTGCCTGTCTTCCGAAGAGACGCGTGACGCCGTCGCCGAAGGGCGCGTCATGCAGCCGGCCGAAGCCTCGCGCCATGCCCGCCACGCCGCGCCGGGCGAGGTCGTCCGCATCAGGCTCTGTCGACAGGGCGATGATTTCGTCTATGTGGTGACGACGCTGAAACGTGATGGCCGCGTTGCGAGGGTGACGCTGGAAGGACAATCCGGCAAGATCGCCACCATCCGCTGACAGCCGTTGCGGCTATCCCCCAAACTGGAGCGACCCTACCGTGAGATTGCTCGTCGTCGAGGACGACAAGGACCTCAACCGCCAGATCGTGACCGCGCTGGAGAATGCCGGCTATGCCGTCGACAAGGCTTTCGATGGCGAGGAGGGCCTCTATCTCGGCGAGGCCGAGCCCTACGACGCGGTGATCCTTGATCTCGGCCTGCCGAAGGTCGATGGCGTTGCCGTGCTGCAAGGCTGGCGTCGCGCCGGAAAGACCATGCCGGTGCTGATCCTGACCGCGCGCGATCGCTGGAGCGACAAGGTCTCGGGCTTCGACGCCGGCGCCGACGATTATGTCGTCAAGCCTTTCCATATCGAGGAGTTGCTGGCGCGCGTCCGCGCCCTGCTGCGTCGCGCCGCCGGCCACGCGACCTCGGAACTGGTCTGTGGCCCCGTCCGCCTCGACACGCGCGCGAGCCGTGTCGTTGTCGACGGCAATCCGGTCAAGCTGACCTCGCACGAGTACCGGTTGCTCTCCTATCTGATGCATCATCAGGGGCGGGTCGTATCGCGCACCGAGCTGGTCGAGCATCTCTACGATCAGGATTTCGACCGCGATTCCAATACGATCGAGGTCTTCGTCGGCCGGCTCCGCAAGAAGCTCGGCGTTGACATCATCGAGACCGTCCGAGGGCTCGGCTATATCGCCGCCGCTCCGGAAAAGGTCTGATCGCGAGCGATGCCGCTCAAATCCCATCGCTATTCGCTGGGAACGCGGCTGTTCTTCTCCGCGGCCGTCTGTTGCGTGCTGATCCTCGTGCTGGCCGGTGTCGGCCTCACCACCTTCTATCGCCGCTCGGCCGAGCGCGGCTTCGACGAGCGGCTGTCGGTCTATATCAAGCAACTGGTCGCGGACCTGGCCGCACCGCCCGAGACCGAGCGCCAGACCGTCGGCGATCTCGGCGAGCCGCGCTTCGACCTGCCGCTGACCGGCTGGTACTGGCAAATTACCAGGCTCGACGGCGAGCGGCCGAATGTCCGCGCCTCGCGCTCGCTCGTCGGCGGGCAGCTCCCCAAGCTGCTCGACCAGTCGATCGCGCCGAACAGCCGCGGCCTGCGCGAAAGCTATGTCTCCGGCCCCGACGATCGCCGCCTGCGTGTGCTGGAGCGCGAGATCGATGTCGGTGAGGACGGGCGTTTCACGATAGCAGTCGCCGCACCGGCCGACGAGATCGAGGGCGATATCCAGGATTTCCGCTTCGCGCTGGCGATGACCTTCCTGCTACTGGGCATTGCCCTGGTCGCCTCGACGCTGGTGCAGGTCCGCTTCGGCCTGCGTCCGCTGGTGCGGCTGCGAGCGGCCGTGGGCGCGGTGCGCACGGGAGAAAACCCGCGCATCGTCGGCCTGTATCCGCCGGATCTCGCGCCGCTCGCCAGCGAGCTGAACCAGCTCATCGACGCCAATCACGAAATCCTCGACCGCGCCCGCACGCAGGTCGGCAATCTCGCGCATGCGCTCAAGACCCCGCTCAGCGTGATGATGAACGAGGCCGGCACGAGCGGTGACGGCCAATTGCCGCAGACGGTCCGTGCGCAGGCTGCGATCATGCGCGACCAGGTCCAGTATTATCTCGACCGGGCGCGGGCGGCGGCCCTCTCCGGCGCGCTCGGCGGCGTGACCGAGATCGCGCCTTCGCTCGATGCCTTGCTGCGCACCTTCACCAAGATCTCGCAGGGCAGGGGCATTTTGGGCTCGCACGCCATCCCATCGAATCTGCGCTTCCGCGGCGAGAAGCAGGATCTGGAGGAGATGCTGGGCAACCTCCTCGACAACGCCTTCAAATGGACTTCCTCGACGGTCGAGGTCTCGCTTGCGAGCGAAAAATCAGCCGATACCGAGCGGATCGCGTTGCTGATCGACGATGACGGCCCCGGCCTCCCGGAGGAGGCGATGGCTGAGGTCCTGAAGCGCGGTCGCCGGCTCGACGAGACCACGCCGGGCTCGGGCCTCGGGCTCTCCATCGTCGTCGACATCGCCAAGCTTTATGGTGGTGGCCTGACCTTGCACCGCTCGCCGCTGGGCGGCTTGCGGGCGCGGCTTGAGCTGCCCTCGGTCTAGACGAATTCTTTGCCGCGTGACCCTTTGTCACCATGAACCCGAGCCGACGATTGGCTAAGAACGCCGCATGATGATCTGGGCCATCTTTGCAGCGATGACGGGAGCGGCGGTTTTCGCTTTGCTCTGGCCGCTCAGCCATGGCCGGGCGCAGGGCTTCGCC
The DNA here is from genome assembly GCF_945956895.1 of uncultured Allobosea sp. Taxonomy (GTDB): domain Bacteria; phylum Pseudomonadota; class Alphaproteobacteria; order Rhizobiales; family Beijerinckiaceae; genus Allobosea. Next base: position 11,182 of record NZ_CAMFJF010000008.1, read on the forward strand.
GACGTGGCGGACGCTCGCAGCCTCTATCGCGCCCAGCTCACGGAGATCGACCGCGATCTCGCGCGCAAGCTGATCGGCGAGGAGGAGGCGCAGGCCGCCCGCACCGAAGCCGCCCGCCGCCTCCTGCGCGCGGCCGGCGATGAAGCGGGGCCTGCCGGCGAGACCGAACCTTCGCTGCGCCGCCGTCGGGCGAGCTCCGCCCTGATGCTTTCGGTCGTGCCGTTGCTGGCTCTCCTGATCTACGGTCTCTACGGCTCTCCCGGCCAGCCCGATCAGCCGCTGGCCGCGCGGCTCGAAAAAGCCGGCCCTCAGCAGGATTTCGCCATCGTGCTGGCGCGCATGGAAGCGCATCTCGCCGCCAATCCGGGCGATGCGAAGGGCTGGTCGCTGCTTGCGCCGATCTATCTGCGCCAGGGCCGCTACGAGGAGGCCGCGAAGGCTTTCGCCGCCGCCGTCCGTTCCGGGAAGCCGGATGCCGACCTCTATGCCGGGTTGGGCGAGGCCCGCATCATGGAAGCCGGCGGCGTCGTGACGGCCGCTGCGCGCGAGGCTCTGACTGAGTCCGTCAGGCTCGATCCGAAAAGCCCGCGGGCTCGCTACTACCTTGCCCTCGCCAAGGAACAGGACGGTGACGGCGAAGGCGCGCAGGCCGCACTTTCCCAGCTCCTCGTCGACGCGCCAGCCGATGCCGACTGGGCCGGCGCGGTCCGCACCAGGCTGGAACGGATGCAGGCGGATGCCGGCCGCAAGGCGGTGGCCGCCCTTCCTGAGGCCGAACGCCAGCAGGCGATCAAGGGGATGGTCGACGGTCTTGCAGAACGCTTGAGCGCGGGCGGCGGTACTTTGCCCGAATGGAGCCGTTTGATCCGCGCTCGCGTCGTCCTCGGCGACAAACCCGCGGCGTTACAGGCGATGAAGACCGCGCGCGAGCGGCTGGCCGGGGACAAGGATGCGCTTGCGGCCATCGACGCTCTCGCCGATGAATTGGCCTTGAAGGAGGCCGCACCATGACGATTGCCCAGCCGACGCGGCCGCTCCCGGCGAAACGCCGCTTCACCCGCAAGCAGCGCAGGTTGACCTTGATCGCGGCGGCCGGCGCCGTGCTGTCCCTGGCGGCAGGCCTCGTCCTCTTCGCGATGCGCGACACCATCGTCTTCTTCTACGGCCCGACCGAGATCACGGAGAAGGGCGTGCAGCCCGGCACCCGCATGCGCCTCGGCGGGCTGGTCGAGACCGGTTCGGTCCAGCGCAGCGACGGCAAGCGCGTCACCTTCGCCGTCACCGACGGCAAGAGCTCGATCAAGGTCGGCTATGACGGCCTGTTGCCTGATCTCTTCCGGGAAGGGCAGGGCGTCGTGACCGAGGGCGTTTACGAGGGCGGCGGTCGTTTCAAGGCGGATTCGGTGTTGGCGAAGCATGACGAGACCTATATGCCCCGCGAAGTCGCCGATGCCCTGAAGAAGCAGGGGCATTGGCAGACGGGCAGCGGTGCCGGCACTTCTCCCGCCACCGCGCCGGCAAAGCCGTGAGCTGCGCATGATCGTCGAGATTGGCCATTACGCGCTGGCGCTCGCGCTCGGCGTCTCCGTGATCCAGGCGGTGGTGCCGTTCTGGGGCGTGTTCCGGCAAGATCGGACGCTGGCCTCGGTCGGCAGCAGCGCGGCGCTGGTCTCGTTCGCGCTGGTCGCCTTGTCCTTCGCAGCCCTGGTGACATCCTATGTCCGCTCTGATTTCTCGGTCGGCAATGTCGTCGCGAATTCCCATTCGGCGCAGCCGCTGATCTACAAATTCACCTCCGTCTGGGGCAACCACGAAGGCTCGATGCTGCTGTGGGTGCTGATCCTGACGCTGTTCGGGGCGCTCGTGGCATTGTCGCGCCGCTCGCTTCCGCCGCGCCTGCGGGCCGGCGCGCTCGCGGCGCAGGGTCTCGTCGCAGTCGCCTTCCTCGCCTTCACCTTGTTTACCTCGAACCCGTTCCAACGGCTGTCGCCCGTGCCGGCCGAGGGGCAGGATCTCAACCCGATCCTGCAGGACCTCGGCCTCGCGATCCATCCGCCGCTGCTCTATATCGGCTATGTCGGCTTCTCCATCACCTATGCCTTCGCGGTCGCAGCCCTGATCGACGGGCGCATCGACGCGATGTGGGCGCGCGCCGTCCGGCCCTGGACGCTGCTGGCCTGGACCTTCCTGACGCTCGGCATCGCGATGGGCTCCTACTGGGCCTATTACGAGCTCGGCTGGGGCGGCTGGTGGTTCTGGGATCCGGTCGAGAACGCCTCCTTCATGCCCTGGCTCGCCGGAACGGCCCTGATCCACTCGACCGTGGTGATGGAGAAGCGCGACGCGCTGAAGGTCTGGACGATCCTGCTCGCGATCCTGACCTTCTCGCTCTCGCTGCTCGGCACCTTCATCGTCCGCTCCGGCGTGCTGACCTCGGTCCATTCCTTCGCCACCGACCCGGCGCGCGGCCTCTTCATCCTCTTCATCCTGATCTTCTTCGTCGGCGGCTCGCTGGCGCTCTTCGCCTGGCGCGCGCCGCTGCTGCGGCAGGGCGGACTGTTCGCGCCGGTCTCGCGGGAGAGCGCGCTTGTCGTCAATAACGTCTTCCTGGCCACGGCCTGCGCCACCGTCTTCGTCGGAACACTCTATCCACTGCTGCTGGAACTGGTGACCGGCGACAAGATCTCGGTCGGCGCGCCGTTCTACAACGCGACCTTCGTGCCGGTGGTGGTGCCGCTGCTGCTCATCCTGCCGGTCGGCCAGTCGCTGGCCTGGAAGCGCGGCGATCTGCTCGGCGCGGCGCAGCGCAATGCTTTTGCTTTCGGGCTCGCGGTGATGGCGGCTCTTGCGCTGCTCTTCTTCACGCGTGGCGGCCCGGTGCTGGCGCCGCTCGGCGTGGGCTTGGGCGTCTTCCTCGTCCTGGGCGCCGGCTTCGACCTCGGCGAGCGCATCGTGACCCGCGCCAGCGGCTGGCGGGCGATGCTGTCGCGGGCGCGCGGCCTGCCGCGCTCGGCCTGGGGCACCGCGCTCGCCCATGCCGGCATCGGGCTCAGCATCATCGGCATCGCCGCCCAGGCCTGGAGCAGCGAGGCCATCGCCGTCCTGAAACCGGGCGAGCGGCTGACCAGCGGCCGCTACACCATCGTGCTGGAGGGCCTATCGCCGCGGACCGGGCCGAATTTCCGGGCCGAGGTCGCCCGCTTCCAACTCTTCTCGGGAGAGCAAGAGCTTGCGCCGGTCGAAGCCTCCAAACGCGTCTACACGGCCCGCGCGATGCCGACGACCGAAGCCGGCATCCGCACGGACGGCCTGAGCCAGGCCTATGTCAGCCTCGGCGAAGCGCAGGATGGCGGCGTCGCCGTTCGCCTCTACGACAAGCCGCTGATCCTGCTGATCTGGATCGGTTCGCTCGTCATGGCGCTCGGCGGCGGGCTCTCGCTGACCGACCGGCGCTTTCGGCTGGCGGCGCCGAAGCGCGCCGCGGCCGTAGCCGCCGCGCAGCCGGCGGAGTGAAGCCGATGCGGCGGATCGCTTTCATCCTCGGCCTGATGCTGCTGGCGATGCCCGCCGCGCGGGCCGTGCAGCCCGACGAGATCCTTCCCAACGCGGCGCTGGAGCAGCGGGCGCGCAACATCTCGGGCGGCCTGCGCTGCCTCGTTTGCCAGAATCAGTCGATCGACGATTCCGACGCACCCTTGGCTCGTGACCTGCGCATCCTCGTCAGGGAGCGTCTCGTCGCGGGCGACGACGACAAGGCGGTGGTCGATTTCGTCGTTGCCCGCTACGGCGATTTCGTCCTGCTGCGCCCGCCGTTCAACGCGCATACCTTGCTGCTCTGGGGTGCGCCTTTCGTCATCCTGCTCTTCGCGCTGGCTTTCCTCTGGCGGCGTGCGCGCCGGCGAACGGTCGAAGCGGGCGCTTCGAACCCGCTGTCGCCCGAGGAACAGGTGCGGCTCGCCGCCCTGGTCGGACCAGACGACAAATCTATCGGCTGATCCCGCAGCGCTGAAACAGTTCCTGCGAATAGGCGTGCGTCGACGCGCCGCTGATCGCGTAATGCACCCGGCCGCGTTCGGCCGGCCGTGGCGAAGCGTAGGTTGCATAGACCCGTGCGAAGCAGCCCGCCTCGCTGCCCCTGTAGCCGCGCTCAGCGGCGACCTTCAGGCCGATGCCGTAGGCTCCACCTCGTGGACCGGGGGCTCCGGGCGCGGCGAAACGACTAGCTTCGCGCCGCGCCGCGATATCCTCTAACCGGTCGATGCCGCAGCGGGAGCGTTGCTCCGCATTAAAGGCGGGGGTCGAAGGGGCATACCAGCCGCGCCGGCCGTTCGATTTTTCAACGACGACGGCATGTTTCGCGAAGACGCGCGCATAGCATTCGGCGTTTTCGTATCCGCGCGACTGCGCAACCCCCAACCCGGCGCTATAGGCCGAACCTTGCTGCGCCAGGGCCGGCCCACTCAGGCAGGCCACGACAAGCGACATCCCCCAGATCATACGCATCGGCATAGTCCCCCAGTTCTGAAGCAAGAGGGCATCGAGATATGACCTTACGTCAAGACGACCGGGCTCGGCCTTAGGTCGAATCTTACGAAACCGTCATCTTCAGGCCAAAGCCGCGTAAGGCGGCGGGCGTCATGGTCCTCGTCACGAGCAGGGGAAGGCACCCTGTCGCTCCAAGAGGTTCCCGCCATGACGACACAGAACGAAAATCGCAAATCCATCCTGAAGCGCGGCGCCCTTCTCGCCGGCACCGCCATTCTCGGCATCGGCCTCGCCGCGGGCATCGCCGACAGCGCCCTGATGCAGAACCACAATGCCGTCGCCCAGCCGATCCAGCTGTCGGGTACGCAGGCGACGCTGCCCTCCTTTGCCGATCTCGTCGACAAGGTGAAGCCGGCCGTCGTTTCGGTCCGCGTCAAGACGCAGACCGCGGCCGCCAAGGACGGGCAGAACCTCGATGACCTGCCGCCGGAACTGCGCCGCTTCTTCCGTGATTTCGGCGGAGAGGACGGCGGCCGCCAGAGCAAGCCGAAACCGCAGGTCGGCATGGCCCAGGGCTCCGGCTTCTTCGTCAGCCAGGACGGCTATGTCGTCACCAACAACCACGTCGTCGAGAACGCTGTCGAGGTCCAGCTCGTCACCGACGCCGGCAAGACGCTCGACGCCAAGGTGGTCGGCACCGATCCGCGCACCGATCTGGCGCTGCTGAAGGTCAAGGACGCCGGCGATTTCCCCTTCGTGCAGCTTGCCGACGGCAAGGCGCGCATCGGTGACTGGGTGCTGGCGATCGGCAACCCCTTCGGCCTCGGCGGCACGGTCACGGCCGGCATCGTCTCGGCGCAGGGCCGTGATATCGGCTCGGGCCCCTATGACGACTTCATCCAGATCGACGCGCCGATCAACCGCGGCAACTCGGGTGGCCCGACCTTCAACCAGAAGGGTGAAGTCGTCGGCGTCAACACCGCGATCTTCTCGCCGTCCGGCGGCAATGTCGGCATCGCCTTCGCGATTCCCGCCTCGACCGTCCGCCAGGTCGTCGACTCCCTGAAGAAGGACGGCACGGTGGCGCGCGGCTTCATCGGCGTGCAGATCCAGCCGGTCACCACCGAGATGGCTGATGCGATCGGCCTCAAGGAGGCCAAGGGCGCACTCGTCGCCGAGGCGCAGGGCAACGGCCCGGCAGCCAAGGCGGGCATCCGCCGCGGCGACACCATCACGGCGGTCAACGGCGAGGCGATCAAGGACGCGCGCGAGCTCTCGCGCAAGATCGCGACCTTCGCGCCGGGTACCAAGACCACGATCACCGTCTTCCGCGAAGGCAAGTCGCGTGACGTGACCTTCGAGATCGGCCGCCAGCCGGCGGCCTGAACCGGAAGTGCATCGGGCTTCCCCGGAAAGCGGGTTCCGCTTTCCGGTCCGATGCTGAAGCAGGGTCTCTTCGGTTTCCTGTCGCCCCAGCCGAGAGACCTTGCCGTCGCGGCGGCAGGCCGGATGCGTATCCTCCGGCCTGCCGTTTTTCGTTTTGACGGGTTAGATATGTTGATCTTGTCCGGAATCTCGCCGTCATTCCGGGGCAGGCCGAAGGCCTGAGCCCGGAACCCAGAACCGATGCCTCTCTTCGGAAAGGCGATGACCGAAATCGCTCCCGGCTGTTAGGGCATCGGTTCTGGGTTCCGGGCTCTTCGCTGCGCGAAGCCCCGGAATGACAGTTGTGTTTCCGGTCGATCGGAAAAGGTTCTAGTTTCCGGCCATGCGACTCCTCATTGTTGAAGATGATGCCGAGGCTGCGGCCTATCTGACCAAGGCTTTCCGCGAAGTCGGCCATGTCGCCGACCATGCCGCGGACGGGCTGGAAGGCTATGCCATGGCCGAGGGCGGCGGCTACGACGTCCTGGTCATCGACCGCATGCTGCCGCGCCTCGACGGGCTCTCGCTGATCCGCTCCCTGCGCGAACAGAAGGACGAGACGCCCGCCTTGATCCTCTCCGCGCTCGCCCAGGTCGACGACCGGGTGAAGGGCCTGCGCGCCGGCGGCGACGACTACCTGCCCAAGCCCTATGCCTTTTCCGAGCTGCTCGCCCGCGTCGAGGTGCTGGCGCGCCGCCGCGGCGCGCCTGCCTCCGAACCCACCACCTACCGGGTCGGCGAGCTGGTGCTGGACCGGCTGGCTCATCGCGTCACCCGCGAGGGGCAGGAGGTCGTCCTGCAGCCGCGCGAGTTCCGCCTGCTCGAGTATCTGATGAAGCACGCCGGACAGGTCGTGACCCGCACCATGCTGCTGGAGAACGTCTGGGACTATCATTTCGACCCTCAGACCAATGTCATCGACGTGCATGTCAGCCGCCTGCGCGCCAAGGTCGACAAGGGGTTCGAGCTGCCGATGATCCATACCATCCGCGGCGCCGGATACATGGTCCGTGACACCCGCTGACGCCTCCCCGCAGCCGCGCCAGCGCTTCCTGCCGACGCTGTTCCGCACGACCGCCTTCAAGCTGACGGCGGCCTATCTCGTCATCTTCGCGCTCTTCGCCGCCTTCGTGCTCGGCTATGTCGCCTGGAACGCGCAGCGCCTGCTGAACGACCAGATCCGCTCGACCATCGACGCCGAGATCCAGGGGCTCGCCGAGCAGCAGCGCCAGGGCGGCATCCGCCGGCTGGTCAACATCGTCGAGCGTCGCTCGCGCGCGCCCGGCGCTTCGCTCTATCTGGTGACGACGCCGGTCGGCGAGCGCGTCGCCGGCAATGTCGAGGCGCTTCCGCCGGGCACGCTCGACAAGCCCGGCGAGAGCGAGATCGAGTATTCGCGCACCGCCGAGGGCATCGATACACCGAGCCGCGCCATCGTCCGAGTCTTCGTGCTGCCGGCTGGCTTCCGTCTGCTGGTCGGGCGGGATCTCGAGGAACGCGACCGGCTCGGCGCGGTGATCCGCCGGGCGATCGGATGGTCGCTGGCCCTGATCTTCATCCTTGGCTGCTTCGCCAGCTGGTTCGTGGCGCGGCGCGTGCTGAAGCGGATCGACGGCATGAGCGAGACCGCGCATGGCATCATGGAGGGCGATCTCAAGGGGCGGCTCGCCGTCACCGGTACCGGTGACGAACTGGACCGGCTCGCGCTCAATCTCAACGCCATGCTCGACCGCATCGGTGAATTGATGGCCGGCATGCAGCAGGTCACCGACAACATCGCCCATGACCTCAAGACGCCGCTGACCCGCCTGCGCAACCGCGCGGAGGAGGCGTTGCGCACCGCGCAGTCACCGGACGAACTGAGGGGCGCGCTCGATGGCGCGATCGAGGAGGCGGACAACCTGATCCGCGTCTTCAATGCGCTGCTGATGATCGCGCGGCTGGAGGCTGGTCGCGTCAGCGAGAACATGAGCGACCTCGACATCTCCGAGGTCGTCTCCGGTCTTGCCGAGCTCTACGAGCCGCTGGCCGAGGAGGCCGGCCTCTCGCTGACCTGTGAAGTCGCGCCCGGCCTGAAGGTCCACGGCAACCGCGAACTGATCGGGCAGGCCCTGAACAACCTGATCGACAATGCCTTGAAATACGGCGCGCCGGAGCAGGGCGGTGATGGTTCCGTGACGGTCTCCGCCCGGCAGGCGGGCGATCAGGTGGAGCTCTCGGTAGCCGATCGCGGCCCCGGCGTCCCCGAGGCCGATCGCGGACGCGTGCTCGACAGGTTCGTGCGGCTCGATGCCAGCCGCAGCAAGCCGGGATTCGGTCTCGGCCTGTCGTTGGTGGCCGGCGTGGTGCGGCTGCACGGGGGCCAGCTCAGGCTGGAGGACAATGCGCCGGGCCTGCGCGTCGTCATCCTCCTGCCGGCCGGCAGTCCGAAGCCTGTGGACACGCCGGCCCGCGCGGAGCCGGCCGCCTCGACAGCGGCGTCAAACCCTGCTGGCCTGCCCACCCACTAAGGGTTTGTATATCCGAGCCCTCACCCTGAGGAGCCGCGTCAGCGGCGTCTCGAAGGGTGCTCCAGATGGTTCCAGAACCTCCTGGGACATCCTTCGAGACGCCATTCCCCAGGGAATGGCTCCTCAGGATGAGGGCTCGGTATGGTGTTCGAGGGAATTCGCGATGGCGGAACGGCTCTGTGACAGGCTTGAGGCAGCGCCGGTCCTGCCGGCGAAGGCCAAGACCGAAGCGCTGCTGAAGCGCGAGCTGATCGAGCGGCTGCATGACGAGGAAGTCGCCGAGGCGCTTCAGGCGCATCTGGCCGAGCACCCGCTGAGCGCAGCGCTGGTCGCCGGCATCCTCGCCCATTCGCCCTTCCTGACCCAGATCTCGCGGTTCGACCCGGCCGGGCTGCTCGCCAGCCTGACGGAAGCGCCGGAGTCACGTCGCGACGCGCTGCTGAGCGGCATCGCGGCCTTCGCCGAGGCGGGCTGCGAAACCGCCGACCTGATGCGCGAACTGCGCCGCTTTCGCCGCTCGATGGCGCTGCTGATCGCGCTCGCCGATATCGGCGGCGCCTGGGACGTCGAGACCGTGACACAGGCGCTGACCGCAACCGCCGACATGGCGACGCGTCTCGCCACGAACCATGTCCTGCGCCAGGCGGCCGATCTCGGCCGGATCAATCTCCCGGATCTCGCCGATCCCGGCACCGGCTCGGGCCTCGTCGTGCTGGCGCTCGGCAAGCATGGTGCGGGCGAGCTGAACTATTCCTCCGATATCGACATCGTCGTCTTCTTCGATCCTCAAGCGGCGGAAGCGGCCGGCGTCGGTGAGCCCACGAGCTTCTTCGTCAAGCTGACGCAGCAGATCGCGCGCATTATCCAGGAGCGCACGCCTGACGGCTATGTCTTCCGCGTCGACCTGCGCCTGCGGCCGGACCCGGCCTCGACCCATGTCGCGGTCTCGCTGCCCTCGGCCTATTCCTATTACGAGACGGTGGGGCAGAACTGGGAACGCGCCGCCATGATCAAGGCGCGGCCGATCGCAGGCGATATCGAGCTCGGCCGCCGCTTCCTTGGGGACCTTGCGCCCTTCATCTGGCGCAAGTATTTCGACTTCGCGACCATCGCCGACATTCATGCGATGAAGCGCCAGATCCAGACGGTGAAGGGCCACGAGACCATCGCCGTCGCCGGCCACAACGTGAAGCTCGGGCGCGGCGGCATCCGCGAGATCGAGTTCTTCGTCCAGACGCAGCAACTCGTCTTCGGCGGAAGGCGGCCGGCCCTGCGCGGCCCGCGCACGCTCGACATGCTCGGGGAACTGACGACCGAGGGCTGGATCACCCCGCAGGCCCGCGACGAATTGTCGGAATCCTATCGCTGGCTGCGCACCATCGAGCACCGCCTACAGATGCAGGCCGACGAGCAGACCCAGACGCTGCCCAAGGCGGCCGGCGAGCTCGAAGGCTTCGCCCGCTTCTGCGGCTATCCTTCGACGGCCGCCTTCGGCAAGGCGTTGACGGCGCATGCGAAGCGCGTCGAAGGGCATTACGCCCTGCTCTTCGAGGAAGGGCCGAGCCTCGCTTCCGAGGCAGGCACGCTGAGCTTCACCGGCTCGGTGGCCGACCCTGAGACCATTGAGACCCTCGGCAAGCTCGGCTTCCGCGATGGCGCGACGGCGGCGGAGACGGTGCGCGGCTGGCATTTCGGCCGCCGTGCTGCCGTCACCAGCGCCCGGGCCCGCGAGGTGCTGACGGAATTGACACCCGCGCTGCTCGTCGCGCTCGGCCGCACCGCCGATCCCGATGGCGCGCTCGCTCATCTCGACAATGCCTTCGTCCGCATGCCGGCGGCTGTCGAATTGCTGACGCTGCTGCGCTCGCACGATTCCCTGCTGACGCTCTTCGCCGAGATACTCGGCAGCGCGCCGCGCCTCGCCAAGGTCGCTGCCCTGCACCCGCATGTGCTCGACGGCGTCATCGATCCCGCCTTCGGGCAGGCGGTGCTCGATGTCGCGGCGCTGGAACGCCGCATCCGCAACTATGTCGGTTCCCCGCCGCCCAGCGTCGAGGACGGGCTGGACCGCCTGCGCGACGCCGCCCGACAGGAGAACTTCCTGGTCGGCGCCCGGCTGCTCTCCGGCGTCTATCCGGCGCAAGGGGCGGGGCAGGCCTATTGCGCGGTGGCCGAAGCCTGCCTGCGCGTCGCCTTCGCCGATACGCGCCGCTCATTCACGGAAGACCACGGCGTGATCGAGGGGGCCGAGACGGTTGTGCTCGGCCTCGGCCGGCTCGGCGCGGGCGAGCTCACGCCCTCGTCCGATCTCGACCTGATCCTGCTCTATGACCGCCCTGAGGAGGCCGGCGCGAGCGACGGCGCCAAGGGCCTCGATCCCGTCACCTGGCATATCCGTTTCACACAGCGTTTGGTTGCGGCGCTGACGGTGCCGACGCGGCGCGGCACGCTCTATCAGGTCGACATGCGCCTGCGTCCGACCGGCAACAAGAGCCCGGCTGCAACCCAGTTCGCCGGCTTCGAGGCCTATCATTCCGGCGAGGCCGAGATCTGGGAGGAGATGGCGCTGACCCGCGCCCGCGTCGTCGCCGGCGATGCCGGGCTGGCGCAGCGGACTGAAGCCTCGATCCGGGCGATCCTCTCCCGCAAGCGCGAACCGGCCAAGGTCGCGACAGCCGTCGCCGAGATGCGCGCGCTGATCGCCAGGGAGAAGGGCGAGAAGGACCCCTGGGACCTGAAGCTCGCGGCTGGCGGCATCACCGATCTCGACTTCCTCGCCCAGTTCCTGCTGCTCGCCCATGCCAGTGAGCACCCCGGCCTGATCGTCAACGATACCGCTTCGGTCTTCGCCGCGGCCAAGGCTGCCGGATTGCTGTCTGAAGGGGATGCCTCGACGCTGCTGGAAGCGCACCGCCTGATCGGCGACGTCCAGCTCTGGCAGCGTTTCACGGTCGAGGAAGCCTTCGATCCCAAGGCCGTGCCGCCGCGGGTGTTGCGCCGCATCGCGACGGCGGTCGGCCGGCCGGATGCGAAGGTTCTGAAGGCGGAGCTGGACGAGGTCCGGGGGGCGGTGAGGGCGATCTTCACGCGCGTCTTGGGCGAGGCGCGGAAGGGAAGCTAGAGCCCGTTGATTGATCTCGGAACCGCTTCGTCATCCCGGGCTTGCCCCGGGATCCATCGGAGGGCTCCGGAACTCTACGATGGATCCCGGATCGGCGCGGCTTCGCCGCTTGTCCGGGATGACGAAGCGGTTCCTAGACGATCCGATAGGCTTCAGGCGTCATTCTCGGGCTTGACCCGAGAATCTCAGGACGAGAGAGCGCGGGAGCCTTTCCGGCGGGAGATGCCCGGGTCGAGCCCGAGAATGACAAGGCGGTGGAGGCCGGAGCCTTACGCAGCCTGGGCGGTAACCCGGCCGGCGCCGCCATCGAGCGGCAGATGGACCATCACGATCGTGCCGGCGCCGATGGCCGAGCGCAGCCGGAGCGAACCGCCATGCAGCTCGGTGAGCGAGCGGGCGATGGCGAGCCCGAGGCCCGAGCCCTTGTAGCTGCGCACCAGATCGCCCTCGACCTGCTCGAAGGGCCGGCCGACGCGGTCGAGCTTCTCCTTGGGGATGCCGATGCCGGTATCCTCGATGAAGATGTTGAGCGCGCCGGGGACATGGCGGGTGCGGACCGCGATCCGCCCGCCTTCCGGCGTGAACTTGGCGGCGTTGTCGAGCAGGTTGCCGAGGATCTGGTAAAGCGCGTGCGGATCGGCTTCCAGATGGGTGTCGAGCGGGCCTTCGATGGCGAGCACGAGCTGCTTGCGCTCCACCTCCGGCTGGACCTTCTGCAGTGCCTGGTCGAGAACCGGGCCGAGCGCGATCTCGGCCTTCTCCAGCCGCATCCGGCCGGATTCGATGCGGGACATGTCGAGGATGTCGTCGATGATCCCGAGCAGGTAGCCGCCGCTGGTGCGGATGTCGCGGACATAGTCGGTGTACTTCTCGCCGAGCGGGCCGAACAGGCCGTTCTCCATGATCTCGGAGAAGCCGATGATGGCGTTGAGCGGCGTGCGCAGCTCATGGCTCATATTGGCGAGGAACTCGGACTTGGCGCGGTTGGCGCTCTCGGCGGCCGCCTTCTGCTCGAGATAGCGCTCGGCGAGATCGGCGAGCTGCTGGGCCTGGGTTTCGAGCTTCTGGCGCGAGGCCTTGAGATCGGTGACATGCATCAGGAGCTGGTGCTCGGACTGGGTCAGCCGCTCTTCCTGCTGCTTGAGCTTGGTGATGTCGGTGCCGACCGAGACCGAGCCGCCATCCTTGGTGCGGCGGCCGTTGATCTGCAGCCAGCGGCCGTCCGAGAGGCGGGCCTCGTAGGAGGCGCCGGAGGTGCCGCGCTGCACCCGCATCGGCTCGCGGTCGATCTGCGGCTGGGCGGAGAGTTCCATGATCTCGTCGTAGGAGATGCCGGATTGCAGGGCCTCGGTCGGGAGCTGGTGAAGCTGCTGGTACTTGGCGTTGCAGAGCACGAGGCGGTTGTCGGCATCCCAGAGCACGAAGGCTTCCGAGATCGCCTCGACGGCGTCGCGCAGGCGGGCGTCGGCGGTGGCGGTGCGTTCGGCCATGCGGCGCTGCTCGGAGATGTCGACGACGATGCCGACGAGATGGCGCGAACGGGTGCGGCGGTCGATCACGAGCTCGGCGCGGGCCTTGAGCCAGATCCATTCGCCCGAGGCGGCGCGGACGCGGAATTCGCGGTCGAGATGGTCGGCCTCGCCGCGGCTGACCGCGTCGGCGAGCGCATAGAGGTCGACATCCTCATGGTTGATGAAGCTCGAGACCTCACCGAAGGACATGTACTCGCCGGCGCGGTCGTAGCCGAGCAGGGCGTACATCGAGTCCGACCAGTAGATGCGGCCGCGAGCGAGATCCCAATCCCAGAGGCCGCAATGGCCGCGGTTGAGGGCGGTGTCGATGCGCTCGCGCACGCAGTCGCAGTCCTGGTCGGCGGCGCTCGCGCGCTTCGATTGCAGCATGAAGGCGAGCGTGATGAAACTGAGGACGAGCCCGGCCGCGCCGAACAGGATGATCAGGCCGGAGCGGCGGATCTGCCAGGTCGAGAGCGCCTGCGAGACCGGCTGCAGCACCGCGACCTGCCCGAGCGGGGCGGCAAGGTTGCGCACGCTGGCGAAGACATCGGCGCCGTTCGGCAAGGTGATGCGCATCACGCCGGCGCGGTCGCCGAACACGGTGAGCGGCTGGGTCTGGCCGAGAAAGTCGACGAGCGTCCGCTGGGTCTGGCCGATCACCGGCTCGCTGGCGACGACGCGGCCGTCGGCGCCGCTGACATGGACGAAGCGGCCGCGGGCTGCCAGGTGGCGGGTGGCGAGCGCGGCGAGGACGGCGGCCGGCTCCTTGCCGGTCAGCGTGGCGGCGTCGAGCTCCCGGGCGACGAGCGCCGAGACCAGGTCCATGTCGCCGGCTGCATCGGCGAGGGTATCCTCGCGCATGGCTGAAGTCTGGAAGAGCGCCCCGGCGCCGAGGATGACGAGGAACAGCCCGACAAGCGCAGGGATCGCGGTGCGGAAGGCGGGCTCGAGGCTTTCGAAGCGATGATACAGCGGGTGCGTCAGCGACCGCGCTACACCCAGAATCGTATCGGCGCGCACAGGTGCGCAGCCCGCGTTGGCACGCGACATGCCCGGTCCCCCTTCGGAACTTTACCGTCAGTAAGATCGGGAGACGTGCCGCATCCCCGCGAATCACTGTCAGTTGAATCCTAGAGCCGTGATTTGTCTAGCCCTGAGTTGAGTCAGGAGTGTCGAATTCCCCTTTAGGTTGTAGTACTTGTCGCGATGAATCCTGCGCGGGTAATGAAGCGTTAATCTTTTGGACAGGTCGGCGTTAACCGTTCCGAAGAGCGCTCAGGCGAGCGCTCTTTCGGCGATGTCGGCGACGTCCCGCGACAGGTTCGGCAACCGCGCGACGGTGCTTAACGCCTCCCGCGCGAGGCGCTTGCGGCCGGGTTCCAGCATGCGCCAGCTCTTGAACGAGCCGAGCAGGCGCGAGGCCACTTGCGGGTTGGTCTTGTCGAGCGCAACGACGATATCGGCGACGAAATCGTAGCCTGCCCCGTCTGCCCGATTGAACTGGGTCAGGTTCGCCGCGAAGCCGCCGATCAGCGCCCGCACCCGGTTGGGATTGCCGAGCGAGAAGGCGGGGTGCTGCATCAACTTCTTGACCCGCTCCAGTGTGCCGGGCTCGGCGATGAGCGCCTGCGCCATCAGCCATTTGTCGAGCACCAGCGGCTCTCTCGCGTAGCTCTGCGCAAAGCGCGCAATCAGGGCTTCCCGGCGCTCGCCGGGGATCAGCGTCATCGCTGCGAGCGCGGCGAGCCGGTCGGTCAGGTTGTCGTCGGCCGCGAACTGCGCCTCGCAGAGATCTGCAGCGTCGGTCGGGGCGGCCAGCGCTGCCAGCCCGAGCAATTCGTTGCGCAGCGCCCGCCGTCCGGCCGAGGCCGCATCGGGGCGATAGGTACCGCTCGCGGCAAGCGCGCCGCGCAGCCCCGGCAGGTCGCCAAGCAAGGCCTTGCCGACAGCCGTCGACAGCTTGCGATGAGCCACGAAGATCGCATCGGGATCGACATCCCTGCCGATCTCGCGGGCGATGTCGGCAGGCGCGGGCAGGCGCAGCACCTGCGCCGCGAAGGCCGGATCGGACAGGGCATCGCTCTTGAGGAAGATTTGCAGCGCTTCGCCGAGCTTGCCGGCGGTCGCCTTGAGCGCGCCGGCATCGGCGCCGGGCTTGCCTGCGGCCACAAGCACGCGCGTCGCGACGCTCTGGAGCGACTGCCAGCGGTTGAAGGAATCGCTGTCGGCTGAGAACAGCCGCAGCAGGTCGGCATCCGCAAGATCGAGATCGAGCCGTGCCGGAGCCGAGAAGCCGCGCATCAGCGAGGGGATCGGCGCTTCCGCGACATCCTCGAAGGTGACGGACAGCGAGGGCTGGTCGAGCACGATGAGCCCGTCGCCGGCATAGGCGTTCGAAGCCGTCTTCAACGGTAGGTCGCCCTTCGCGCCGACGAGGCCTAGCTTGACCGGCAGGACGACCGGGAGCTTCTCGCTCTGGCCGGGTGTCGGCGGCGTGCTCTGCGCCAGATCGAGCGTGTAGCGCTTCGCCGCCGCGTCGTAGCGGCCGGAAGCGACGATGGTCGGCGTGCCCGCCTGCTCGTACCAGCGGGCGAAATGGTCGAGGTTCTGGCCGGAGGTCTCGGCGAAGCAGGCGAGGAATTCCTCGATCGTCGCGGCGGTGCCGTCGCAGCGCTCGAAATAGAGGTCCATGCCGCGCTTGAAGGCGTCGTCGCCGATCAGCACCTTGAGCATGCGGATGACTTCTGCGCCCTTTTCGTAGACCGTCGGCGTGTAGAAGTTGTTGATTTCCTTGTAGGCGCGCGGCCGTACCGGATGGGCGAGGGGGCCGGCATCTTCCGAGAACTGGGTCGAGCGCAGGGTGCGGACATCGGCGATCCGCTTCACCGGGCGCGAGCGTTCGTCGGAGGAGAATTCCTGGTCGCGGAAGACGGTGAGGCCTTCCTTCAGGCAGAGCTGGAACCAGTCGCGGCAGGTGATGCGGTTGCCGGTCCAGTTGTGGAAATACTCATGCGCGATGATCGCCTCGATCGAGGCGTAGTCGCCGTCGGTCGCGGTTTGCGGATCGGCCAGAACGTATTTGTCGTTGAAGATGTTGAGACCCTTGTTCTCCATCGCCCCCATGTTGAAGTCGGACACGGCGACGACATTGAACACGTCGAGATCGTAGTTGCGGCCGAAGACCTGCTCGTCCCAGCGCATGCAGCGCACCAGCGAATCCAGCGCCCAGCCGGCGCGATCCGCCTTGCCGGGCTCGATATAGACGGCGAGCTCGACCTTGTGGCCGTCGGCCGTGACGTAATCCTGCCGGACATGGTCGAGCACCCCGCCGACCAGCGCGAAGAGATAGGCGGGCTTGGGATGCGGATCGTGCCAGACGGCGAAATGCCGGTCGCCGCCGGGCAGTTCCGCCGCTGCGACGAGGTTGCCGTTGGAGAGCAGGACAGGCGCCTCGGCCTTCGCCGCTTCGAGCCTGACCGTGTAGACGCTCATCACGTCCGGCCGATCGAGGAAATAGGTGATGCGGCGGAAGCCGTCCGCCTCGCACTGCGTGCAATAGACCTTCGAGGAGCGATAGAGCCCCATCAGCTTGGTATTGGCGGAGGGGTCGAGCTCGGTCTCGATCGTCAGCGTGAAGTCGTGCGGCGGCGGGTTCGGGATCGTCAGCGCCTGTGGCGTCACCGTATAGGCGCTGGCGTCGAGCAACTTGCCGTCGATGGCGAGTGATTTCAGCACGAGCTCGTCGCCATCGAGCTGCAGCGGCGCGCCGGGCTGCCCCTCCGGATTGGGGCGTAGCGCCAGCAGGGCCCGCACGCGAGTCTTCTGCGGATGCAGCGAGACGTCGAGATCGACCGTGTCGATCAGCCAGTCGCTGGGGCGGTAATCCTCGAGGCGGATCAGCGGGGCGTCTTCGGTACGCATGGTTCGTATCTAAAGCCTCTCGATTGTCATTGCGAGCGCAGCGAAGCGACGAAGCAATGACGGCTGGGCAGGGTCAGTTCCCGTCCGGCACCGCCGGCTCCGCATGGCTCACCAGCCGGCAGACCTGCGGCCGTGCAAGACGCACCGCCCGCTCGATCGCGTCGACTGCGTCATGCACGGCTGCGACGTTGAGCGTGGGATCGACCCGGCAATGGTAGTTGACCACCAGTCCTTTGGCCGTCTGGCGCACGCGCACGCTGTGGATGTCGTGGATCGGCCCTGCGACTTTCGCAGCCTCGCCCGCGAGCGCCTTGCCGATATCCTCGACGGTTTCCCAGGCGGCGTTGTGTCCATGGGGCTGGCCGGTCTCCATCGGCTCGATATGGGTCTCGACCTCGGTCTCGCCGCCGAATTCGGCCCGGATCGCGCTTTCCAGGCGGGTCGCGATCTCATGCGCCTCGCCGAGCGGCAGTGTCTGGTCGACCTCCATGTCCAGGCTGACCGAGAGCTTCTCGCCGATCGAGTGGACGGTGACGTGATGCACCGGGATCTTCAGCTTGAGCGCGATCAGCAGCACGCGCTCAAGCGCGGTCTCGTCGTCGACCTGCACGGGATCGGCGGTGATCGTGATCTCGGCGCCGGGCTCCGCCTTGAGCAGGGCGTCGGTGAGCTGGGCCTTGATTGCCACCACCCGGTCGAGCGGCAGGGTCCGCGAGACGCTGATGCCGATCTCGCCATGGACGCGTCCGCCGGCCGGGCGCACGCGCAGCCAGTTGATGCCGACGACGCCGGGGACGCTATGGGCGGCCTCGCGCAGGGTCTCGGTGACGCCTTCGGGCGCGGTGTCCATCAGCGTGTCGAGCACGCGCCGGGCGAGGCGGTAGGCCGAGAAGGCGGTATAGGCCGCGATCGCGAAGGCGGCGGCGGTATCGGCCCGCTCGATGCCGTACCAGACGCCGATCAGGCCGACGAGAACCAGTCCCGAACCGACGAAATCCGCTGAGAAATGCGTGGCTTCTCCGGCGAGCGCCTCGCTGC
This sequence comes from uncultured Allobosea sp., assembly GCF_945956895.1. Classification (GTDB taxonomy): domain Bacteria; phylum Pseudomonadota; class Alphaproteobacteria; order Rhizobiales; family Beijerinckiaceae; genus Allobosea. The sequence goes on from NZ_CAMFJF010000008.1 coordinate 29,196, forward strand.
CGGTTTCCTTGGCGACCTTGGTCAGCGAACGCCAGCGGATGGCGTCGACGATCATCGACAGCACGAGTACGCCGATGACGAGCGGCGTCACCTCGACATGCGCGATGACGCTGGTCCAGAGCCGGTTGCCGGCCTCCCAGAGGATCGCGCCGGCCAGCGTGAACAGGATCGCGGTCTCGACCAGCGCGGCCAGCGCCTCGACCTTGCCATGGCCGTAGTGGTGCTCGTCATCGGCCGGCTTGTCGGAGGCGCGCACCGCGAACCAGGTGAACAGCGTCGAGCCGACATCGACCAGCCCTTGCAGCGCGTCGGTCAGCAGGGCGAGCGAGCCGGAGATGATGGCGCCGACGATCTTCGCCGCCGTCAGCAGGATCGTCGCCATCACCGAGAGGATCGCGGCGCGCTGCTTGATCTGCGCGATCTGGGCGGGCGTGGCGCGCACGGCCGGTGCCGTCGCCGGCCCGTCTTGCGTTGTCGTCATGGCGCGTCCTGTTCAGATGCCTTGGCGAGTGGGTCTGGAGTGCCGATGCTCTTGCCTGATTTGGGAAACGGATCAACCCTGCCGCCCCTCAACGAGGAAAGACGATGCGATATCTCCACACCATGGTGCGCGTGACCGATCTGGATCAGGCGCTGGATTTCTACGTCAACAAGTTCGGGCTGGTCGAAACCCGCCGCATCGAGAACGAGAAGGGCCGCTTCACGCTGGTCTTCCTTGCTGCCTCTGACGATTTGGCGGAGGCGAAGGCCGGTGCCTCGCGCGGCCGCCCGACGCTGGAACTGACCTATAACTGGGACCCGGAAAACTACGCTGGAGGCCGCAATTTCGGGCATCTCGCCTATGAGGTCGACGACATCTACGCGACCTGCGACAAGCTGATGAAGGCCGGCGTCACCATCAACCGCCCGCCGCGCGACGGCAACATGGCCTTCATCCGGTCGCCCGACAACATCTCGATCGAATTGCTTCAGAAGGGCGAGCCGAAGCCTCCGGCCGAGCCGTGGCTGAGCATGCAGAACACCGGGAGCTGGTGAGCCTTGGCCGGCGTCTTCTGCCTTGGCATCGCAACGCTTGATTATGTCTACAGCGTCGAGACCATGCCGACGCGCGGCGAGAAATACCGCTCGCGCGGGCTCGCCGTCGTCGGCGGCGGCTGCGCCGGCAATGCCTCGGTTGCGATCGCCCGCCTCGGCGGTGCCTGCTGGCTGGCGACGCGCCTTGCCGACGACCTGACCGGCGACCAGATCGTCGCCGATCTCGAAGCGGAAGGCGTCGATACGGCCTTCGCGCGCCGCGTCGCGGGCCTGACCTCGCCGGTTTCGGCCGTCATCGTCGATGCCGAGGGCGAGCGCATGGTGATCTCGCATTCCGACCCGGCCATGCCGGAGGATGCCGCCTGGCTGCCCAGGAGCTTGCCGAAGGGCGCAGGCGCCGTGCTCGCCGATACGCGTTGGGGGGAGGGGGCGCTCGCCGCGCTGAAGCTCGCCCGCGTCGCCGGCGTGCCCGGTGTGCTCGACGGGGACCGCAAGCCGCCGCATCCCGATCTGGTGGGCACGGCAAGCCATGTCGCCTTCAGCCAACAGGCTCTGCGCGAGATCTCGGGCGAGGACGATCCGCGCGCCGGGCTCGCCAAGGTCGCGGCCGGCGTGCCGACCTGGCTTGCGGTCACGCTCGGCAAGGAGGGGGTGCTCTTCGTCGAGGCCGGCGAGGTTCGGCACAGCCCGGCTTTCGTCGTCGAGACGGTCGATACGCTCGGTGCCGGCGATGTCTGGCACGGGGCCTTTGCGCTCGCGCTGGCCGAAGGGCAGGCGGAGCCGGCGGCGATCCGCTTCGCCTCGGCGGCGGCGGCGATCAAATGCACCCGCTTCGGCGGGCGCAGCGGTGCGCCCAAGCGGGACGAGATCGAGCGCTTCCTGGCTGAGGCGGGGCGCTAGCTCCCCCCGTCGTCACGACCATGCGTCATGCTCGGGTCAAGCCCGAGCATGACGGCGAAAATGGCGTCGATGGATTCCTGCCCTCCAGCGTCGCGCAGTCGTCACGCGCGTCGGGCATCTGACCCGGCGCGCGCTGCTGCGCATCGGTCGAGCTCAGGAGAGAGCATCATGCTGGCGATCCAGGGTCTGAAATGCATCTATGACACCACCGGGAAGGGCTGGTCGATCGAACTCGTCCTGCGGGCCGATGGCGAGGAGGCCGTGCGCCGCTTCGATGTCGACGGCGCCGAGGATGCCGAACTGCTGATCGAGGCCTTCGAGGCTTCCTCGGCCAGCGCCTTCGACCCGGAAACCGGCGAGATCGTCTTCGGCTACGAATATCTCGACCTCGACGAAGGGGATGAGGAGGACGAAGAAGACGAGGGCGAGGAGGATGAAGCCGAGGAATCCGAAGAGGAGGACGAGGATTCCGACACGTCCGACAAGAGTGAGAAGCCGAAGGGCTGAAGTCCAGCCTTCCGAGGGCCATGGCGGCCCCGCGACGACCATGAGCCCGGAGAGGCAGCCGCCTCGCCGGGCGATCGCGTTTTGATGGCGTTTGCCATCGGCGCGGCGTTTTCGGGTGCTGCTATCCGCCGGGATCAGGTGCAATCTGCAGAATGCGCGAGACGCAATGACGGGCAGGGCATGACACAGGAACAGGATGACGATCAGGTCGCAGAAGCGCCGTCGGCCGCTCTCGCGACCTTGGCCGACGCGGCGAGCCTCGCCGGCGCGGCCAGCAAGAAGCGCGGCATCTGCGCCATCAGCGGGCAGGAGACGGCGCGAAAGAACCTCGTCGAGGTCGGCACGCTGCGCCCCGCGCTGGCCGACCATATCCGCAATGATTTCCCGGATATGCCCGATCACGCGCTGATCAGCCTGAAGGAACTCGCGCGCTACCGCACGCGCTATGTCGAGGAAATCCTGCGCGAGGAGCACGGCGAATATTCCGACCTCGACCGCGAGGTCGCCGAAAGCATTGCCCGGCAGGAGACCATCGCCGAGAATGTCGAGGATGATTTCGAGGAGCACCGCACGCTGGGCGAGCGCTTTTCCGACAATCTCGCGAGCTTCGGCGGCTCCTGGGCCTTCCTGATCAGCTTTGGTTTCGTGCTGGTCGTCTGGATGGCGATCAATGCCTTGATGGGCGATGCCAAGGCCTTCGATCCCTATCCCTTCATCCTGCTGAACCTCGTGCTGTCTTGCATCGCGGCGGTGCAGGCGCCGATCATCATGATGAGCCAGAAGCGGCAGGAGTCGAAGGATCGCCTGCGTTCGCTCAACGACTATCAGGTCAATCTCAAGGCCGAGCTCGAAATCCGCCATCTGCACGAGAAGATGGACCATCTCGTCACCCGGCAATGGCAGCGTCTCGCAGAGATCCAGCAGGTCCAGTTGGAGATGCTGCAGGAGACGCAATTGCCGAAGGCGCGGGCGAAGCGACGCAAGAAGCCGGCAGCCAAGAAGAAGCGCACGAAGCCGGCCGAGGCGGTGGCTACTCCTCTGCCCGACAAGCCGGAAGGCGAGAACTAGGCCGTTCGAATTTCCGCGGAACCACGCCGTCATCCCGGGCTTGCCCCGGGATCCATCGTCGGGTGCGGCGCTCTACGATGGATCCCGGATCTCCGCTCTGCTGCGTCCGGGATGACGCGCTCTCTACGAGTGTCGTGCGCTTCAGGAACATCCCGCCCTTCGCTTGACTCCCCAACCTCCCATCGGTCTTTTCGTCGGCAAACGAATCCGATCGGGAGGATCATCATGGTTGCTTTGCGTTTTGCGCCTGTTGGCGCGCTCTTCGCCGGCCTGGCTTTCACGGCTCCGGCCTTCGCCCAGGGGCAGGTCACGGTCTACTGCTCGATCCTCGAGGAGCAGTGCCGCGAGGGCGCGGCGATGTTCGAGAAGGCGACCGGCATCAAGGTCTCGATGGTCCGCAAGAGCACCGGCGAGGTCTATGCGCAGGTCAAGGCCGAGGCCAGCAACCCGCGCGGCGACGTCTGGTGGGGCGGGCCGGGCGAGCCGCATCTCCAGGCGGCCGACGAAGGCCTGCTCGACGAGTACAAGTCACCGAAGCTGCCGGAGCTGCATGACTGGGCGCAGCGCCATGCCGAGCAGTCGAAATTCCGCACCAACGGCATCTATCTCGGCGCGCTCGGCGTCGGCTACAACACCGAAGTCCTGAAGAAGAAGGGCATCGCCCCGCCGAAATGCTGGGCCGACCTGCTCGATCCCAAGCTGCGCGACGAGGTCCAGATCGCCGATCCCAGCTCCTCGGGCACGGCCTATGTCTTCCTGGCGACCACGGTGCAGCGCCTCGGCGAGGAGAAGGGCTTCGAGTTCCTCAAGAGCCTGCACAAGAACATCAGCCAGTACACCAAGTCCGGCATCGCCCCGGTCAAGGCGGCGGCGCTCGGCGAGACGGCGGTCGGCATCGCCTTCATCCACGACATGCTGACGCAGAAGCTGCAGGGCGCGCCGATCGAGACCGTCGCCCCTTGTGAGGGCACCGGCTACGAGACCGGCTCGGTCTCGATCATCAAGGGCGGCAAGAACCCGGAAGCCGCCCGCAAATTCGTCGATTTCACGCTCTCGCCCGATGCCCAGAACATCAATGCGAAGCTGAAGATCAACTCGATCCCCTCGAACAAGAATTCGCTACTCTCGCCGGATGCGCCGAAATTCTCCGAGATGAAGCTGATCGACTACGATACCCCGCGCTGGGGCTCGCCGGCCGAGCGCTCGCGCCTGCTCAAGAAGTTCGACACCGAGGTCAAGGCGCTGCCGCGCTGAGACCATCTGCGGCATCCAGGCTTGGTAGCACGGCCGCCGGTTTGTGCTACTAAGCTGCGATCCGGGCTCGGGCGCGTGGCGCCTTGGCCTCAAGCCATGGGATCGCCGCCGATGCTTCGCGCCACCTCCGTTCTCCGCAAGGCCGCCGTCAAGGCCGAGCGCGTCGTCGATACGCTGCCACTGGGCCATCGCGATCGCGAGATCAACGGCGTGACCGTGCGGGCGACGGGCGGGCTGGAATTCGCGATCTCGCTCGACAAGGTGACGACGCTGAACGACGGCGACGCGCTGAAGCTGGAAGACGGCACGCTGGTCCAGATCAAGGCGGCGCCGGAGAGCCTGCTGGAGATCCGCGCCGAGAACCCGCTGCGGCTGGTGCGCCTCGCCTGGCACCTCGGCGGCCATCATATCCCGGCCGAGATGACGGCTGATGCGCTCTACGTCCCGAACGACGCGGCGCTCGGCGAGCTGGTGCGCGGGCAGGGCTGTTCGATGACGGTGGTCGAGCGTCCGTTCCAGCCGGAAGCGGAGGTCCATCACCACGCCCATGGCGACGATTGTGGCTGCGGGCACGATCATCATCATGGCCATGAGCATGACCACGCGCATCATGACCACGATCACGCGCATGACCATAAGCACGAGCACCATCACGCCCATGGCGAAGGTTGCGGCTGCGGCCATGACCACGATCATCACGGCCACGGTCACCACGATCATGGTCACGGCCATGGCGCCGCGCATGGCCACAAGGGCCATTCCCACGATCATTGAGGCAGCAAGCGCCGCGGAATCGTTGCAAAGGCGGGCCCTGAGGCCCGCCTTTCGCATTTCAGGCCGCGTAGCCCTTGATCTGCGCCAGCGCGGTCATCACGCCGCGGAGCTCCGCGAGCCCCCGCAGGCGCCCGACGGCGGGGTAGCCCGGAAAGCTGCCCTTGCCGACATCGTCGAGCAGTTCGTGGCCATGGTCGGGCCGCATCGGGATCTGCCAGTGCTTGTGACCGGCGGCCCTGCGGCGCTGCTCCTCGGCCATCAGCGCATCGACCAGTGCGACCATGTCGGTATCGCCGCCGAGATGCTCTGCCTCCATGAAGGAGCCGTCCGGGTCCTTGGCGACGTTGCGCAGATGCGCGAACCAGATCTTGTCGGCGAACCGCCGCGCGATCTTGGGCACGTCGTTCTTCGGATTGGCCCCGAGCGAGCCCGAGCACAGGGTCAGCCCGTTCGACGGCGAGTCGACCGAGCCGAGGATGTAGGCGATGTCGTCCTCGGTCGAGCAGATCCGCGGCAGGCCGAAGAGCGAGCGCGGCGGATCGTCCGGGTGGATGCACATGCGGATGCCGACTTCCTCGGCTGTCGGGACGATCGCCTCCAGAAAGCGCTTCAGGTTGGCGCGCAGCTTGTCATGGGTCATGCCGGCATAGCACTCCAGGATGCGGGCAAGGCCGGGCAGGTCGTAGCGGTCGAAAGCGCCGGGCAGCCCGGCCATGACGCTGGAGAGCAGCCGGTCGCGATCGGCCTGCGTCGAGTTGTCGAACCAGGCCTTGGCCTTGTCCATCACCTCGGCGGAATGGCCCTCGGCGGCGCCCTTGCGCTTCAGCATGAAATGGTCGAGCGCGATATATTCATGCAGGTTGAAGCGCAAAGCTGTGCCGCCGCCCGGCAGCTTGTGGGCAAGCTCGGTGCGGGTCCAGTCGAGCACCGGCATGAAATTGTAGCAGATCACCTCAAGGCCGCAGGCGGCGAGGTTGCGCATCGACTGGCGGTAGTTCTCGAAGATGGTTTCGAGGTCGCCTTCGCCGATCTTGACGCTCTCATGGATCGGCAGGCTCTCGACCACTTTCCATTCGAGGCCGAGGCTCTTGTCGCTGCGGACGATCGCCTGGCGCTTCTCGATCTCCTCGATGCTCCAGACCACGCCATAGGGGATCTGGTGCAGCGAGTTGACGATGCCGGTCGCGCCGGCCTGCCGGGCCTGCGCGAGAGTCACGACATCGTCCGGCCCGAACCAGCGCCAGCATTGTTCCATGGTCTGCTATCCTTGTGAGAAATGTCGCTGTGCGGCAGAGCTGCGTCAGGGGTCTTCGTGGGCGAGGCGGGAATCGTCGAAGGCATCCGCATGGTCCTTCGCGATCGTGTCGATCGTCGCGAAGACAGTGCGCAGATGCGCTCGCATCGCCGCCTCCGCGCCCTTCGCGTCGTGCTTCATCACGCAGGCGGCGATGACCCTGTGCTCGTTCAGGATCACCTCGGACCAGGATGGCGTCTCCAGCGAGAGGCAGCGCACGCGGTCCATCTGGGCCTTCACGCCCTCGATCATGCTCCAGACGGCGCGGTGGCCGGCGATGCGCGAGATCTCGGCATGGAACACCTCGTCGAGGCGGAAGATCTCGGAGCGCTCGCCTCGCCGCACGGCTTCCGCCTGTTCCTCGACCAAGGCTGCGAGGCGGCGGCAATCGGCGTCGCCGATGCGCTGGGCAGCGAGCACGACGGTGCGGCACTCCAGCGTCTCGCGCACGAATTGGCTGTCATGGACGGCGGCGAGATCGATCGGCGCGACGAAGGTGCCGACCTGCGGCACGGCGACGAGGAAGCCCTCGTCGACCAGGCGTTTGAACGCTTCGCGCACCGGAGTGCGGCTGACGCCGAAGCGCAAAGCCATCCGCGCCTCCGACATCGATTCGCGTGGTTTCAGCGCGCCGCTGATCACATCGCTGCGCAGGACGTTGTATATCTGGTCAGTACTATGTCGGGTTGCGGGGTGGGCCATTGCCAAGCTCTCGACGACTAGTATACTAGGATACCGACCAACCGGGGGCTGCGTCAACTTGGCAGGTTCCCGTGTCGAGTGGCAGGGACGGGATCGCGGCAGCCGGACCAGCACAACATAAAAAGTTGATAAGCGGGCATCCGCATCTGGAGGAGAAAACATGGCTCACGACAGCATCAATCGGCGTCATTTCATCGGCGGCGTTGCCGGTCTCGGCGTCGCGGCGCATGCACCGGGCGTCTTCGCGCAGCAGCTCAAGCTGCCGGCATCCCCACTGACGATCAGCGTCATCGACGTCGGCGGGGCGCTGGCCCTCGTCCAGACGCCGCTGGAGAACTATCCGAAGGCCAATCCCAAGGCCGTCTCACGCATGGTCTTCACCAAAGCCCCGGCGCCGGAGCTCCCGGCCAAGCTGAAGGCCCAGCAGAATGCCGGCCGCCTCGATATCGATCTCGTCATCGGCGGCCTGGACGTGCTTTCGGCCGGCATTGACCAGAAGCTCTGGGTCGATCTGCTGCCGCGCCTGCAGGCTGAATTGCCGAAGCCGGAGGATATCTACCTCAAGCCGGCGCTCGCCATGCACAATCTCGGACAGGGTCAGGCCATGGCGATGGTCTATTACCCCTCCGGCCCGCTGCTCGAATACATGCCGGATCGCGTCAAGCAGGTGCCGACCACGGCCGAGGAGCTGCTGGCCTGGACCAAGCAGAACAAGAACCGCTTCTTCTACGGCCGTCCGGCCAATTCCGGCCCCGGTCGTACCTGGATCATGGGCCTGCCCTATCTCCTCGGCGACAAGGACCCGAAGGATCCGGAGAAGGGCTGGGACAAGACCTGGGCCTACCTGAAGGAGCTCGGTGAGAACATCGAGTACTATCCGGGCGGCACCGGCCAGACGATGAAAGAACTCGGCGACGGCTCGCGCGACATCATCGTCTCGACCACCGGCTGGGACATCAACCCGCGCGTGCTCGGCATCGTGCCGAAGGAAGCCAAGGTCCAGGCGCTCAAGGGCTTCCACTGGGTCACCGACGCCCAGTACATGATGATCCCGAAGGGCGTCTCCGACGAGAAGCTCAACGTGCTGCTCGACCTGATCCGCCACATGCTGACGCCCGCTCAGCAGGCCTATACCTATGACGAGGGCTATTTCTATCCGGGCCCGGCGGTGAAGGACGTGCCGCTCTCGATGGCGCCGGCTTCCAGCCAGAAGGCCATCGCCGAGTTCGGCCGGCCCGAATACGAGAAGCTGATCGCCGACAACCCGATGGAAACCCCGCTCAACCCCGACAAGATGGTCATCGCCTTCCGCATCTGGGACGAGACGGTCGGCGGCGCCAAGAAGAAGTAAGACTGGTTGCGGCGGCGGGCATCGGTATCGCTCCGAGGCCCGCCGCCGGTTCCTTCGACCCCGTTCTCAGATCCATCCGGAAGCCATGACCATCAACGCAGCCTCGTTCCGCGAGCTTCGGCTCGACCGTCTGAGCCGTGACTTCGGCACCCATAACGCGCTCAAGGACGTCTCGCTGACGATCGGCAAGGGCGAGTTCATCGCGCTGCTCGGCCCGTCAGGCTGCGGCAAGTCGACGACGCTGAACCTGATCGCGGGCCTGCTGCCGGCAACCGGCGGTGGCATCTGGCTCGACGACAAGCGCATCGACCCCTTAAGGCCGGAAGAGCGCGGCTTCGGTATGGTCTTCCAGAACTACGCCCTGTTTCCGCATATGAGCGTGAACAAGAATATCGGCTTCGGCCTGAAGATGCGCGGCGTCTCCAAGGCGGAGATCGACAAGCGCGTCGCCGAGGCTGCCGCGCTGGTGCGCCTGCAGGGCCAGACCGAGAAATTGCCCGGCCAGCTCTCCGGCGGCCAGCAGCAGCGCGTCGCCATTGCCCGCGCGATCGTCGTCGAGCCGCCGCTCGTGCTGATGGACGAGCCGCTTTCGAATCTCGACGCCAAGCTGCGTCTGGAGATGCGCGCCGAAATCCGCCGCATCCACAACACGCTCGGCGCCACCACGATCTACGTCACCCACGATCAGGAAGAGGCGCTTTCGCTCGCCGACCGCATCGTGGTGCTGCGCGACGGCCAGGTCCGCCAGGTCGGCACGCCGGAGGACCTGTTCATGCGGCCTGACCATCTCGACGTCGCGGAGTTCATGGGCTTCCGCAACAAGGTGAAGGGCAAGGTCGCATCAGTCGGCGACGGCAAGGCGACGGTCACTGTGGGCGATGCGCAGATTTCCGGCCGCGCGCGCAATGCGGTTTCCGCCGGTGCCGAAGGTTATCTGGCGATCCGCCCGGAAGACCTGCATCCGGTCGCTTCCGGTCAGCCCGGCCTCAAGGCGCAGGTCGTCTCGACCGAGTTCCGCGGCCGTGAGTTCGTCGGCTTCGCCCGCATGGCCGATGGCACGGACCTGTCCTTCCTCGCCCATGACAAGCTCAGCCCCGGCGAGGCGGTGACGCTCGCGGCCGATCCTGACCGCGTCCTCGTCTATGGAGCGGTGGCGTGAGCACCGACGTCTCTTCCATCCCGCTGAAGCAGCGGCTGGCGGCGAAGGGGCTCGACGGGCTGACGCTGCTCGTCGTTCCCGCGATCCTGTTCCTGCTGGCGCTGTTCATCTACCCGTTCCTTTACGGGCTCGTGCTCTCCTTCGAGCCGAAGCAGGGCGGCATGTTCGCCAATTACCAGCGCTTCTTCTCCGACCGCTTCCTCTATGGGACGATCGCGACGACGCTCTGGCTCGCCCTGCCGGTGACGGTCGCGACATTGCTGCTGGCGATCCCGATCGCCTTCCGCGTCCGCCTGATGAAGAACCAGCGCCTGCTGACCACGATCCTGGTGATTCCGATCACGCTCGGCACCGTGCTCGTCGCCGAAGGCCTGCTGAACTATCTCGGGCCGCAGGGCTGGTTCAACCGCGTCCTGATGACCTTCGGCATCATCTCCTCGCCCGTGAAGCTGCTCCATAACTACTGGGGCGTGATGCTCTCGCTGGTCATCACCGGCTTCCCCTTCACCTTCCTGCTGACGCTCTCCTATCTCTCCGGCATCGATCCCGCGCTGGAGAATGCGGGCGCGACCCTGGGGGCGGGGCCTTGGGAACGCTTCAAGCACATTCTCTTCCCGCTGCTGCTGCCGGGGCTCGCGATCACCTTCTGCCTGAGCTTCGTGCAGGCCTTCTCGGTCTTCCCTTCGGCGGTGTTGCTCGGCGCGCCCTCGGGGCCGACACGCGTGATCTCGATCGCGGCCTATCAGGCGGCCTTCGAGGAATACGACTACTCCATGGCTTCGGCCGTCGCGATGATCATGGGCGTGGTCCAGCTCGCCATCGTCGTCGTGGTGCTGGCCGCGCGCGGCCTGCTGTATCGCGGCCCTGCCGGCGGCGGAAAGGGCTGATCCGATGGTGAAAGACACCCGTCTCTCGACGAAGCTCTGGGCGGCTGCCAACTGGACGCTGATCGGCTTCTTCATCGTCAACCTCTTCGCGATGATCGCGACGGTGGTGACCTCGTCCTTCTCGACGCGCTGGCTCGGCACCTGGCTGCCGGCCGGCTGGACGACGCGCTGGTATTCGGCCGCCTGGGCGGAGTTCCAGCTCTATGACGTGCTGCTCGTCACCTTCCAGATCGTCTTCCTGGTGGTAGCGCTCTCCGGCCTGATCGGCGTGCCCGCTGCCTATGCGCTGGCGCGGCGGGATTTCCCCGGCAAGAAGCTCGTCATGCTGCTCTTCCTGCTGCCGCTGCTCGTGCCGCCGATCACCTTCGGCATCCCGCTGGCGACGGTGCTCTACCAGACCGGCTTTGCCGGCCAGATGTCGGGCGTCGTGCTGGCCAATCTCGTGCCGACCGTGCCCTTCGTCATCCTGGTGATGATCCCGTTCATCGAGCAGATCGACACCAAGATCGAGTCGGCAGCGCGCGTCTTCGGCGCCAACACCTTCAAGCTCTTCGTGCATGTGCTGCTGCCGCTGCTCATGCCCGGCATCCTCGCCGCGCTGCTGCTGGTGCTGGTCAGGACGCTTGCGATGTTCGAATTGACCTTCCTCACGGCCGGCCCGACCAGCCAGACGCTCGTCGTCGCGCTCTACTATGCGGTCTTCGCTGCCGGTGTGCGCGCGGTGCAGTCGATCGATGCCATGGCAGTGATCTACATGGTGACCACCCTGATCTGGCTGATCATCGCCCTGCGCTTCGTCAATCCGACACAGATCGTCGCCCGCGCCAAGAAGTGAGGGGCTCGGTCCGGGCGTGCAAAACCGGGCCGAATGGGTTAGGGGAGCGGCCATGACCTTGCCGCTCCCGAATATGCGCTTCTCCGTGGCGCCGATGATGGACTGGACCGATTCCGCCTGCCGGATCATCCATCGCCTGATGTCACGCCACGCGCTGCTCTATACGGAGATGGTGACCGCGCAGGCCGTGATCCGTGGTGACCGCGAACGCCTGATCGGCTTCGACGCGATGGAGCACCCCGTCGCGCTCCAGCTCGGCGGCAACGATCCCAGGCTCCTCGCGGAAGCCGCGAAGATCGGCGCCGATTTCGGCTATGACGAGATCAACCTGAATTGCGGCTGCCCCTCCGACCGAGTGCAGGGCGGGGCCTTCGGCGCCTGCCTGATGCGCGAGCCGGCGCTGGTCGGCGATTGCGTTGCGGCGATGAAGGCTGCGGTTTCCATCCCCGTCACCGTGAAATGCCGGATCGGCGTCGACGATCAGGACCCTGAAGTCGCGCTCGATGCGCTGACCGCCTCGGTCCGGGCGGCTGGCGTCGATGCCCTGATCGTCCATGCCCGCAAGGCCTGGCTGCAGGGCCTCTCGCCCAAGGAGAACCGCGAGATCCCGCCGCTGGACTACGAGCGCGCCTATCGCCTGAAGGCCGATAATCCGGATCTGCCGGTCGCAATCAATGGCGGCATCAGGGCGCGGTCCGAATGGTCCGCGCATCTGGAGAAGCTCGACGGCGTGATGATCGGCCGCGAGGCCTATCAGAATCCCGAGATCCTGCTCCAGGTCGATCCGCTGGTCTTCGGCAAGGATGCGCCGGTGGCCGATGCTTTCGCCATGCTGGAGGCGCTGGAGCCGCATCTTGCCGCGCATCTGGAGCGTGGCGGGCGCGTGCATGCCTTCACCCGCCATCTCGTCGGCCTGTTCCCGGGCCGTCCCGGCGCACGCCTGTTCCGCCGCCATCTCGCCGAGCGCTGCGTTGGCGCCGATGCCACGCTGGACGATCTGCGCGCGGCTATCGCCCATGTCTCGCGCCATGAGGCTGCCGCGGCGGCCTGAACGCGCCGGCTGGTTGCTGGGCGAGCGGTTTGCTGCCAAGCCGTGGCTGCTCCCGGACACGGGGCATGGGATTGCAGCTTCGACGGGACGGCAGGGCGATGGCGCAGGACGGAATCAGGCTGGTCAATGTGTTCACGCATCAGGGCCAGGGCGGCAATCCCTGTCCGATCGTGATCGATGCGGCAGCGTTGCGGGATGAGGACATGCGGGCGATCGCAGCCCGATACGGCCATGAATCCGGCTTTGTCCGTCCGCCCTCCGGCACAGACTCCGATTTCACCTTCCGCTTCTGGGTGCCGCGCCACGAGATGGAGATGTGCGGCCATGCCACGATCGGCGCTCTCTGGTGCCTGGCGACGGCCGGCCGTCTCGATGCCGAGCAGATGCGGATCGAGACGCGCAGCGGCCCTGTCACCGGCTATGTCGAGAACCGCGCCTCCGAAAACCCCTCGGTCGAGATCAGCCAGCCGGTCGGCAAGGTCGTCGACCTGACGCGTGAGCAGGAGGAGGACGTGCTTGCGACGCTCCGGATTTCGCGCGGCGACCTGCTCGACCTGCCGATCCAGAATGCGGTGACCTCGCGCGTCAAGACGCTGATCCCGATGAAGAGCGTCGCCCATCTGCAGGCACTGACGACCGACATGGCCCTCACGGAGAAATGCTGCGAGCGTATCGCCTCGACCGGGCTCTACCCTTACGCCGTCGCCGATCAGGCCGAGCGGCGCTTCGAGGCCCGGCAATTCCCGAAATCCTCCGGCTACCCGGAGGATGCCGCGACCGGCATCGCCGCGGCGGCGCTGGCCTTCGGCCTGCTCCGGAACGATCTCGTCCCCCGCGACAGCGGCCGCATCACCATTCTGCAGGGCCGGGCGATGAATGCCCTCTCGGAAATCCGGGTCAGGATCGGCTTCGCCGATGGCCGGCCGGTCGGCTGCCTGCTCGGTGGCGAGGTGATGCCGGCGGCTGATTACGCAGCCTGAGCGCGATCTCCAGATTATCGCTGGGCAGGCGCGCAATCGCCTCCGCCTTGACACAGGCCGTCGATGTTGCCTACACTTAACCCAATGGTTAAGTTTCAGGACGCGCAGCTCGACCGGACCTTCTCTGCGCTGGCGGATCCGACGCGACGGGCCTTGCTGGCACGGCTGGAGCGGGAGGATGGGCTGTCGGTCAGCGAGCTCGCGAAGCCGTTTCCGGTTTCGCTCCCGGCGATCATGAAGCATCTCGACGTCCTCTCGGATGCCGGGTTGCTGACGCGGACCAAGGTGGGGCGCACCGTGTCGTGCCATCTGAATGCGGAGCCGATGGAGGAGGCGATGGGCTGGCTGGCGCGCTATCAGCGCTTCTGGACCGAACGGCTCGATGCGCTGGAGGCGCTGCTCGAAGCGCGGCGCAAGGGCGAAGGCTGAAGGTGAGGGAAGGAGCAGGCGCATGCATCAGCCGGTAACGCCGAGCCTCACGATGAAGCGCCGCCTCAATGCGTCGCCGGCCGAGGTCTATGAGGCCTGGACCGACCCGGACCTGCTCGTCCGCTGGTTCGGACCGGAGAATGTCGTGGCGCAGGAGGCGGAGATCGATCCGCGCGTCGACGGCGCCTATCGCGTCGTGATGATCGAGAACACCGGCGAGCGCCATGAGGTTCTCGGCCGCTATCTGGAAGTCGTCGAGAATGAGCGTCTCGTCTTCAGCTGGTCCTGGATCACGACGCCCGAGCGCGTTTCGCGCGTCACCGTGACGCTCAAGCCGGACGGCGACGGCACGATCCTGACGCTTCTGCATGAGAAGCTCGCCGACGATGCCGCCGTCCGCGGCCACACCCATGGCTGGACGGGGACCATGGTCAAGCTCGAGGCCTATTTCGCCTGAGCGATCGCGTGCCGGAGCACGCCGAAAGGCCGCCGGCATCGCGCCGGCGGGAAGCAGAGGAGAGGAGACGATGGAACACAGGATCGTATCCCGTGAGGAGTGGCTTGCCGCGCGCAAGGTGCATCTCGCCAACGAGAAGGAGCTGACCCGTCGTCGCGACGCGCTCTCGGCCGAGCGGCGGGCGCTGCCCTGGGTCAGGGTCGAGAAGAACTACAGCTTCGAGGGCTGGGATGGCGGGCTCACGCTGGGCGATCTCTTCGCCGGCAACAGCCAGCTGATCATCTATCACTTCATGTTCGGGCCCGGCGCCCGGGAGGGATGCCCGAGCTGCTCCTTCCTTGCCGATCATTTCGACGGCGCCAACCGGCACCTGAAGCACCATGATGTCAGCCTCGTCGTGGTCTCGCGGGCGCCTTACGCGGAATTCCAGAATTTCCGGCACCGCATGGGCTGGGACTTCCCCTGGGTCTCCTCGGCGAACAGCGACTTCAACCACGATTTCCACGTCTCGCCGAGCCCGGAGGAGAGGGCGGCCGGCCACTACGAGTACAATTACGCGATGCATGACGGGCAGGGCGGCGAGATGCCGGGCTTCAGCGTGTTCTATCGCAACGAGGCCGGCGAGATCTTCCACACCTACTCGACCTATGCCCGCGGCGGCGACCTCCTGATCGGCGCCCATAACTTCCTCGACATGACCCCGAAGGGACGCAACGAGGTCGGCATCATGGACTGGGTCCGCCATCACGACCGCTACCCAAGCAAGCCGCTGGGCGCGGCGAGTTTCCAGCCGGAGCTCGCGGTCGGTTCCTGCTGCGGCTGAACCTGGTTTCATGGATTCCTATCGGGTTCATAGAGTTGATATCAACATTTCACAGGCAGCCGCCGTGCGGCGGCGGCAAGCAAGGAGAAGCGCAATGGCCTATGTCGATGGTTTCGTCGTCGCGGTTCCCGCGGCGAACAAGGATGCGTACCGCAAGCAGGCGGCTGACGTGGCACCGCTGTTCAGGGAGTTCGGTGTCCGGCGCCATGTCGAGGCCTGGGGCGACGACGTTCCGGACGGCAAGGTGACGGACTTCAAGGGGGCGGTGAAAGCGACGCCGGACGAGGTCGTGGTCTTCTCCTGGTTCGAATACCCCGACCGGGCGACGCGTGACGCTGCCAACGAGAAGATCATGAGCGATCCGCGCATGAAGGCGATGAGCCAGGAGATGTCGTTCGACGCCAAGCGGATGATCTATGGCGGCTTCGCCCCGATCCTCGACGAGGGCGAGGGCGGCGCGATGGGCTATGTCGACGGCGTGCTCGTCGCGGTGCCCGACGAGCGCAAGGCCGATTATCGCGACTTCTCCGCCGGGCACGCCGCCCTGTTCAAGGAATACGGCGCCCGCCGCGTCGTCGATGCCTGGGGCGACGACGTGCCGGACGGCAAGCTCACGGATTTCAAGGGCGCGGTGAAGGCGCAAGCCGGCGAGACGGTGGTGTTCAGCTGGGTCGAGTGGCCTTCCAAGGAGGTGCGCGCCGCCGCCTGGGGCAAGATCATGGCGGACCCGCGCATGGCCCAGCTCAAGATGCCCTTCGACGGGAAGCGCGTCGTCTATGGCGGTTTCGCGCCGATCTTCGACACCGGGCGCGGCTGAGGCCACTGGGGCGGACAAGACGAAAGCGTGCCGTTTCTGCACGGAAACACGCGGTCATCCCGGGCTTGACCCGGGATCCATGCCGGAACGTCTCCGATCAAGGTTCAGGCATGGATCCCGGATCTTCGCTTCGCTCCGTCCGGGATGACCCGCGTTTCCATCGAAGCGCGGCAGCCCCAGGTCTTGCTACACGCAACGGTCATGCGGGGGCGGCATCTTGCCCCCGCCGGCCAAATCGCCGAGAGATCGGGTTGCTTCACCGGATCTCTCGTCATGCTTGCTGGCATTCCCCTCGGCGATCTCGCCTTCCTCGCCGTCTCGCTCGTGCTCGCCGGCGCGGTCACCGGTCTTCTCGCCGGCGTCTTCGGTGTCGGCGGCGGCGCGGTCATCGTGCCCGTGCTCTACGAGGTGTTCCGCGTCATCGGCGTTGTCGACGAGGTGCGCATGCCACTCGCTGTCGGCACCTCGCTCGCCGTGATCATCCCCACCTCGATCCGCTCCTTCAACGCGCATCGGGCGAAGGGGCTTGTCGATCTCTCCATCCTCAAGGTCTGGGCTGTGCCCGTCGTGATCGGCGTCATCGTCGGCAGCTGGATCGCCCGCTATGCGCCGGCAGACCTGTTCAAGATCATTTTCGTCATTGTGGCATCGATCTCGGCCGTCCGCCTGCTCTTCGCCGCCGATCGCTGGAAATTCGGCGAGGACATGCCGGGCAAACCGCTGATGGTCGCCTATGGCGGCATCATCGGCGTGCTTTCGGCGTTGATGGGGATCGGCGGCGGCCAGCTCTCCAGCCTGTTCATGACCTTCTATGGTCGGCCGATCCATCAGGCGGTTGCCACCTCCTCGGGACTCGGCGTGCTGATCTCGATCCCCGGCGCGCTCGGCTTCATCTATGCCGGCTGGCCGAAGATGGCGATCCTGCCGCCGCTCTCGCTCGGCTATGTCTCGCTGATCGGCATGATCCTGTTCATCCCGACCTCGATCTGGACCGCGCCGATCGGCGCGAGTCTCGCGCATCGGCTCTCGAAGCGGCGCCTCGAAGTCGCCTTCGGCCTGTTCCTGCTCTTCGTCGCCAGCCGCTTCATCTGGTCGCTCATCCACTGAGGCGGATGACGATGAACGAGACCGCGATCCGGCTGCTCCAGCCCGCAGACCATCAGGCTCTGGCCGCGCTGATGGTCGAGATGCAGGGCCATTACAGCGTGCCTTGCCCGCCCCTCGAAGAGATTCTCGCCGGACTGGCCTCGCTGCCGGCTGGCGTCGATATCCTGGTCGCGGTGGAGGGCGAGGCGGTGCTTGGCTTCGCTTCGGCCTGCAATCTCTATCCGGGGCCGGGCCTGAAGACCGGTTTCTTCCTCAAGGAAATCTACGTTGCCGATGCGGCGCGCGGTGCCGGGCTCGGCCGCAGATTGATGGCGGCGCTTGCCGAGCTCGCGCTGGAACGCGGCCACCGCCGCATCGACTGGACGGCGGATGCCGATGACGCGGCGCTGCTGCGCTTCTATGACGGCCTGGGCGCTGCCGCCTATCCGAAGAAGGTGTTCTACCGCCTGACCGGCGACGCGCTGGTCGGTCTGGCTGGCGCGGCCAAGGACTGATTTTCAGGCCCGGCGATCGGCCAGTCGCTCCGGCAACACAGCCATGACCGCCAGCCGCTCGGCCTCGCTCAGTCGCCCCCACTGCGCGATCTCGGCGAGCGTCCGCCCACAACCTTCGCAGAGTTTGCTGACCGGATCGATCACGCAGACCTTGATGCAGGGCGTCGAGGCTCCGCTCATCGCGCGGCCCACCCCAGTGCCAGCGCGAGGCTGAGATAGATCGCGATCTCGGCGAGCTGCTGGGCGGCGCCGAGGATGTCGCCGGTCTGCCCGCCGATCAGGCGCCGCGCCATCCGCGATAGAACCGCCGCCGCGCCATGTGCCAGCGCGCAACCGATCAGCAAGCCGGCGATCGGCAATTGCGCCGCGAGCCCGATTCCGGCCGCGAGGAAGAGGCTCAGGCCCAGTGCGACCCGTGCCGTGAGCACGGTCGGCTGCCCGACCGCCGCCGCTGCGCCGCTGCTGCGCGCGGCTGGCTGGGTCGCCAGCATGAAGAGCCCCTCGGCACGCGACCACGGAGCCGCAACGAGCAGCGCCGACGCAGCCGCCACAGCGCCGGAGCGGTCGAGGATCATGGCGATCAGGCTCGCCCGCAGCAGCAGCGACAGCCCCAGCGCCAGCGCACCATAGGAGCCGATGCGGCTGTCTTTCATGATCTCCAGCCGGCGCTCGACCGTATGCCCGCCGAACAGCCCGTCGGCGGTGTCGGCGAGCCCGTCCTCATGGAAGGCGCCGGTCGTCAGGGCCATCGCCGTCAGCGCGAGCGCCGCCACGACGAAGCCGCTCAGGCCCGCAAGGCCGGCGCCCAGCGTGACGAGCGCTGCCGGTGCGGCGATGACGAGCGCTGCGAAGGGCAGGGCGCGCGGCACCTCCCGGAAATCGGGAATCCCATGGCCGTCGTTCTCGCCCGGCAACAGCGGTACCGGCAGGCGCGACCAGAAGCGCAGGCAGATCGCGGTCGCGATCCCCCAGCCCGGCCAGTCCGGCGGGGGCGTCTCGATCGTGGTCTCAGCCTCTGACATGCCTGCCGCGTCGTCTCGCTCGATTGTCTTCACGCTCCCGACCCTATAGCAGCAGCGTCAATCCTGCCGCCATGCCGATGCGCTGATGCGGCGCCCTCGCGTGATGGATTTGACCATGGCCGCCTCCGGATTGCCCTTCGACGATATCCGCGACCTTATCGCCGCGATGCCCGGCCCCGACATGGCGGCAGCGAATGCGGTGCGGACCCGTGACGCCAACCTCACCAAGCCGGCCGGCAGCCTCGGCCGCATGGAGGAGATCGCCGAATGGCTCGCCGCCTGGCAGGGCAAGGCTCCGCCGGAGGTGCGGCGTCCGCTGGTCTGCGTCTTCGCCGGCAATCACGGCGTGGTGGCGCAAGGCGTCTCGGCCTATCCGCAGACGGTGACGCGCCAGATGCTGGAGAATTTCGCGGCCGGTGGCGCTGCGATCAACCAGATCTGCGCGGCCTATGATCTCGGCTTCAAGGTCTTCGACCTCGCGCTCGACCTGCCGACCGGCGATTTCACGCAAACCGATGCGCTCGATGAGCGTGCCTGCGTCGCCACCATGGCCTTCGGCATGGAGGCGCTCGTCGGCGGCACCGACCTGCTCTGCCTTGGCGAGATGGGCATCGGCAACACCACCTCGGCGGCGGCGATCTATGCGGCCCTCTATGGCGGCGATGCCGCGCATTGGTGCGGCCGCGGCACCGGCATCGACGACGAGGGCTTCAAGCGCAAGGTCGCGGCGGTGGAGGCGGGGCTGGCTTTGCATCGCGCCCATCTCAAGGACCCGCTCGAAGTGCTGCGCCGTCTCGGCGGGCGCGAGGTCGCGGCGATCTGCGGCGCCATCATCGCCGCCCGCTCGCAGCGTATCCCGGTCATCCTGGACGGCTATGTCGTGACGGCTGCCGCCGCGATTCTGCACGCGATCGCGCCCTCGACGATCGATCATTGCATCGCCGGCCATCTCTCGGCCGAGGGTGCCCATGCCGACGTGCTCGCCCGCCTCGGCAAGGTGCCGCTGCTGGCGCTCGACATGCGCCTCGGCGAGGGCTCGGGCGCGGCGCTCGCCGCCGGCCTCGTCAAGGCCGCGGCGGCGGTCCATTCGGGCATGGCGACCTTCGAGCAGGCGCAGGTCGCGCGGAAGGATTGAAGGCCGGGAACCGCGACCTGCCCCCTCTCCCCTTGCGGGAGAGGGTTGGGGTGAGGGGTCACGCCAACGCTTCTCGTCATTGCGAGCGTAGCGAAGCAATCCAGGGGCGGCAGAGCGCTACGTCTTTCTGGATTGCTTCGCTACGCTCGCAATGACGATGAAGGTCGCGAGACCCCTCGTCCGTCAGCGCTCCGCGCCTTCCCTTCTCCCGCAAGGGGAGAAGGGAAGGCGCGCCCCGGAATGACAAAGGGCGGAAGCTACCCCGCGTAATCCGTCTTCAAGCCCGCCCGCTCGGCATGGCGCTCCTGCGCCAGTTCGATCAGGCGGGTGATGAGGGCGGGGTAGGGCAGGCCGGAGGCCTCCATCATCTTCGGATACATGCTGATCGCGGTGAAGCCCGGCAGCGTGTTGATCTCGTTGAAGTAAAAGGCGCCGCTCTGGCGGTCGAGGAAGAAGTCGACGCGCGCGAGCCCGCTACATTCGAGCGCCAGGAAGGCGTCGATCGCGAGCTGCCGCACACGCGCCATCTGCTCGGCGTCGAGCTTGGCGGGCAGGTCGACGCTGGCGCCGTCCTGGTCGATATACTTGGCCTCGTAGGAATAGAACTCGTGCTGTGGGCCGGCATTGAGCTCGCTGGCGACGCTCGCCACTGGCGGATCGCCGTCGAGCACCGCGACCTCGATCTCGCGGGCGTCGATGCCTTGCTCGATCAGCACCTTGGTGTCGTACTGGAAGGCGTCCGTGAGCGCGGCGTCGAGAGCCTCCCAGCTCTTTACCTTATGGACGCCGACGCTCGAGCCCATGTTGCACGGCTTGACGAAGACGGGGAGCGTGAGCAGGCCCTCGGCCGCCTTGGCCGATCCTTGAGGGTCGCGGCGCCAGTCGCGGCGCGACAGGGCGAGATAGGGCGCGACCGGCAGGCCGGCGAGCGCCGCCAGTCGCTTGGCGATGTCCTTGTGCATACCGACTGCAGAGGCCAGCACGCCCGAGCCGACATAGGCCGCTCCGGCCAGTTCCAGCAGGCCCTGCGTGGCGCCGTCCTCGCAGAGCGGGCCATGGATCACCGGGAACACGACATCGACCGGCGGTATCGCCGGCGCCGTGCTGTCGGCGGGCAGGATGGCCGTGCGCTCGCCTTGCGGCTCCAGCCGGATCGAGGGTGAATCCACCGGGATCGGCAGGCTGTCGCCATTCGTCGCCTCGATCAGGCGCAGGTCGTGGCATTGCCAGCGCCCCTGCTTGTCGATGCTGACCGGAACGGGCTCGAAGCGCTCGCGGTCGATATAGCGCAGCACCGAGGCCGCCGATTTCAGCGACACCTCATGCTCGCCCGACTTGCCCCCATAGAGCACGGCGACGCGCGTTTTCCGATTCATGATCCGATGGTCCGAGAGGCTGGAGGAGGTGTCTGCACAAGCTGGTGAGAGGGTGTCGCCGAGCGATGGGGCGAGATTCGGGCGAGGAGGTCAGGCGGCCCGCGGCTTTGCCTTCGGCTCGGGCAGGGCGGCGAGCGTATCCATCACGCGCTCGGCCGGCAGCGTGATCGTGACCTCGGTGCCGGCGCGCGGCTTGGACTTCAGATGGAAGCCGCCGCCATGCAGGTCGATCAGCCCCTTGACGATCGGCAGGCCCAGCCCCGAGCCCTGCTCGGCGGTCTTGATCGCAAGGGAGCCGCGCCCGAAGCTCTGCATCACGATCGGGATCTCGTTCTCGGGGATGCCGGGGCCGGTATCGGTGACGGAGACATATTGCCCGCCGGTCGCGGTCCAGCCGACCTTGATCGTGATCTCGCCGCCCTGGGGCGTGAACTTGATCGCGTTCGAGAGCACGTTGAGCACGGCCTGCCGGATAGCGCGCTCGTCGGCCCAGACGCGCGGCAGATCCGGCTCGGCCAGCGCGCGGATGCTCTGGCCCTTGGCCTTGGCGCGCAGCGCCAGCATATGCTGGCAGTCCTCGACGATGCTGGGGAGCGAAAGCGCTTCCTCGTTCAATTCGTATTTGCCGGCCTCGATGCGCGAGAGGTCGAGGATTTCGTTGATCAGGTTGAGCAGGTGTTGGCCGGAAGCGTGGATATCGGCCGAGTATTCCTTGTAGGCGGCATTGGCATGCACGCCGAAGATTTCGTTCTTCATCACCTCGGAAAAGCCGAGGATGGCGTTGAGCGGGGTGCGCAATTCATGGCTCATCGTCGCCAGGAAGCGCGACTTGGCGAGATTGGCTTCTTCAGCCTTGCGGCGGGCTTCGTCCGAATTGGCGTTCGCGGTTTCCAGCTCCGCGATCAGCGCGTCCTTCTCTGCCCGGAAGGTGATCGAGGCGACAGAGCTCGCATAGAGTCGGTTGGCGAGGAAGATGAAGAAGAGCTGGGCCGAGGCCGCCATCAGCGCCATGGTGACGCTGTCCATGTCGCGTCGGTCCCAGAAGAAGACCATGATCCCCATGATGATCGGGGTCAGTCCGGCATAGGCCGCCATCGGGATCGTCGCCGAGAGCATGACGGTCAGCGCGCTGACGATCAGCAACGCGGTGGTGACGAAGACCTTGGCGCCGGGCGCGTCGACCTGGACGAACAGCAGCAGCAGCAGCGACCAGGCCAGGCCGTGTACGCCCTCGGCCGCGGCGAAGAGCCGGCGCCAGAGCTTCAGCCGGACCTCGTCGGGACCCTTGGCGAGGAAGCGCCGCGCCATCAGCACGATGATCATCGTGGTGAGCAGTACGGTGCCGCTCCAGACTGCGACGAGTGGCGGCGGCAGCCAGAGGCAGGCGCCGGCGGCGATGCTGAGCACCAGCACCAGCGTGCCGGCGGAGCCTGCGATCCGATATTGCGCGAAAACGCGCAGCAACTCGTTGTCGAAGGCGCGTTCCAGCCCGGTCGAGGAGGTCAGTCGTTCGCGCGCGGATTTGACCTCGCGCGTGACCAGCTTCCGGCGGGCCACGACCGAGGGATCGGGACCGCGCCCGCGCTGCACCTGTTCGGCCGTCACTTCCGCCATGATCGGGAGCGTGTATCCTCGTTCGGCCGCTGCGGCATGCAGGGGCCGGCTCGCCATCATGGACACCAAATCGTTAAGCTCTTCCTGATGGCACCCTTCGGATTCGGTCGCTCCCGCTATGGACCCTTCGGCTGGCGCCGCGTCGGCCGGCCGGTCGACTTCGTCGTGGCGCTCGGCCTGCTCGGCTTTCTCGGGCTCGCCGGCGCGATCCTGCAATACCGTCTCGGCCCGGCGCGTGAACTTGTCGGCGCTGCCCAGGCGATCGACGGCGATTCGGTGCGCCTGCTCGGCGAGGAACTGCGGCTGGAGGGGATTGACGCACCCGAATACCGCCAGAGCTGTACCGCGCGTGACGGCCGGCCGGTCGCCTGCGGGCGCGAGGCGCGCCGCGCCTTGCAGGCGATCCTGGCGCGCGGCGTGACGCAGTGCGAGATCGGCAAAGCCGATCGCTATGGCCGTGGCCTCGCCCGCTGCCGGCAAGGCGAGACCGATATCAACGCGACGCTGGTGCGCGAGGGGCATGCGGTCTCCTACGGAGCCTACCGTGCCGAGGAGGACGAGGCGCGCATCGCCGGCCGCGGCATCTGGGCGACGCAGTTCGAGCGGCCGGAAGCCTGGCGCCGCAGCCATCCGCGCTGAGAGCTCGTTCGAAAAATGCAGCCCTCATCCTGAGGAGCCGCGTGAGCGGCGTCTCGAAGGATGTTCCAGATGTCTCCGGAACCTCCTGGAGCATCCTTCGAGACGCGCCTTCGGCGCTCCTCAGGATGAGGGCTGAGGGGATGGTTCCGCCATGCTCGCGTCATGAAGCGCCGGCAATCCGGTTGACCTTCCGGCGTGGGCCGTGATCGGGTACGGCGGCAGATGGAGGGGATCTGATGAAGCTCTATGACGGCGGGCGGGCGCCGAATCCACGACGGGTCCGCATCTTCTTCGCGGAGAAGGGCGTGCCGTTGCCGGAGCTCGTGCCGGTCGATATCGCCCGCAAGGAGCACAGGAGCGAGGCCTTCACCCGGATCAACCCCGCCCAGCGCCTGCCGGTCCTCGAACTCGACGACGGCACCGCGCTCGCCGAGACGATCGCGATCTGCCGCTATGTCGAGGCGTTGCATCCCGAGCCGCCGCTCTTTGGCCGCGACGCCAAGGAGCAGGCGACGATCGAGATGTGGAATCGCCGCGTCGAGCTCGGCCTGTTCGCCAGCGTCGCCGCCGTCTTCCGCCACAGCCATCCCTCGATGGCGGAGTTGGAGGATCAGGTGCCGGAATGGGCCGAGGCCAATCGCGACCAGATGGACGACCATCTCTGGCTGCTCGAATTGCAGCTCGCCACCAATCCCTTCGTCTGCGGCGAGGTGCTGACGGTCGCCGACATTACTGCCGGCATCGCCATCGATTTCATGAAGCCGTCGCGCATCCCGCTGCCGGAGGATTTCGTCCATATCCGCCGTTGGCATGGCGAATTGTCCGGCCGGCCGAGCTGGAAGGTCTGATGCGCCGCTTCGTCCTGGCCCTGCTCGCCGTCGTGGCCGTGCCGGTGGTCGCGCAGGCGGCAGAACGCCTGAGCGGCGAGGCGATCGAGCGCGCCTTCCGGGGCAATACGGTCTCTGGCCGCTACACCAACGGTGGCTTCTTCACCGAATATCACGACGCGAACGGCCAGGCGCTCGGCCATAATGGCTGGCAGGCCAATACCGATGCCTGCTGGATCACCAAGCCCGACCGCATCTGCTATTATTACGGCCCGCCGAGCGACCGCACCGTGCATTGCTTCTCGGTCGAGATGAGCGGCGATCTCTACGTCCTGCGCAACAGCGGCAACGGCATGGTCAATGCACTGGCCAAGGTCGAGCTTGGCAACCCGCGCAATCACACCGACAACGGCACGCCCTGGTATTGCGACGGGCTGATTTCGCGGGCGCCCGAACACCCGATGAGCCGGAAATTGGCGCGGCGCTGATGTCTCGGGTCGCAGGCATCGCAGCTGTTGTTCTTGGACTGGTTGCAGCCGCGCAGGCGTCGGCAGCCGAGCGGCTGACCGGCGATCAGATCAAGCAGCTCTTCGAGGGCAATACCGTCTCCGGCCGCTATTCCGGCAGCAACCTGCCGTTCAGCGAGTATCATCACGCCGATGGCCGGGCGAGCGGGCACAATCGCCATGTGACCAACACCGATGCCTGCTGGATCACGACGCCGGATGCCGTCTGCTACTACTATGGTCCGCAGGAGAAGCGGCGCACCTATTGCTTCACCATCGAGACCAGCGGCGACCTCATCGTCATCCGCAATCGCCCGAGCGGCCGCATCAACGGCCTTGCCCGGATCGAGAAGGGCGATCCCTACACTTACACCGCGAAGAAGTCCGACTGGGTTTGCGACGGCCTGATCTCGCAGGCGCCGGGCCGGTCGCGGCTGGCCAGCCGATGAGCGCTGCCGAGACGCTGGACGAGGTGCTGGCGGAGCTGCGCGCCTGCCGCATCTGCCGCGATGCGCCCCTCTATCTGCCGCCGCTGCCGCATCAGCCTCGCCCGGTCATCCAGGCGGCGGCAACGGCGCGGCTCTGCATCGCCGGCCAGGCACCGGGCACGCGCGTCCATGCCAGCGGCCGGCCCTTCACCGATCCCTCGGGCGTGCGGCTGCGCGACTGGCTCGGCATTGACGAGGCCGCGTTCTACGACGCGGCGAAGGTCGCGATCGTGCCGATGGGCCATTGCTTTCCCGGCCTCGATGCCAAGGGCGGCGACAAGCCGCCGCGGCGGGAATGCGCGCCGGCCTGGCGGGGCCGTGTCTTCGCGGCGCTGCCCCGGATCGAGCTCGTGCTCGCGATCGGGCGCTATGCCCAGGGTTGGCATCTCGGCCCGAAGGATGCGGCCAATCTCTCCGCCACCGTCGCCAACTGGCGCGAAATCCTCGCCCGACCGGTCTTTCCCCGCGTTCTACCGCTGCCGCATCCGTCCTGGCGCAACAATGCCTGGCTCAAGCGCAATCCGTGGTTCGAGGACGAGCTTCTGCCGGTCCTGCGTCAGGAGGTGGCGCGGTTGCTGGGGTAGCTCAGTAGCGGAAGGGGCTTGAATCGAGTCCGCGATTGACCTGGCCGCGCACACTGACCACCGAGCGGACTTCGCCGAGCCCGGTCTGGCCGCGGCTTTCGAGATAGACCATGCCGTCAGTCCGGGTGCCGGTGCCGTTGCGCGAGCTCTTGCCGAATTCGGCGCGAACTGCTCCGCCGGCCTTGACGCAGAACTGGGAACCTTCCACGCGGACGAAGCCCGCGCCGTATTCGGGGCAGGGGCGGGCGGCGGACCCGGGCTTCTGGGCAGGTTTTGCCGGGGCCGCGTAAGGCTCGGCCTTCCGCGGCAGCGGCTGGCCGATCGACTGCGCCGAAGCTGCCGTCGCAAGGCCGGTCAGGAGCAAGGCCAGGGTCGTGCGAAGCATGGTTGTGATCCGTTGAACGGCTTCCGTTACTGAGCCAGCAAGGCGCAGTTATGGCAAGATCGAACCGTATGATCGTCATACAGAAAAACCCCGGCTTGCGCCGGGGTGAGTATCCCTCGCGCTACGGGCTCCGTTGGATCAGAGCTGGTTCGAAACGCGCGAGCGGATCAGGAAATTGTCGTAGGTGTATTCCGCGATCTGGAACCAGAGATATTCGTCGCTGCGGAAGGCCGACATCGAATCGTAGATCTTCTTGAAGTCGGCGTTCTTGGCTGAAGTCTCGGCATAGACCTCCTTCGAGGCCTTCAGGCAGGCTTCGAGGATGTCCTGCGAGAATGGCCTGAGCTGCGCGCCGGCGGCGACGAGGCGCTTGAGTGCGGGCGGGTTGCGCGCGTCGTATTTCGCCTGCATGTCGATATTGGCCTGGGCCGCCGCCGTGGTGAGCAGCGACTTGTAGACCTTCGGCAGCTCCTCCCATTTCTTCGTGTTGATGAAGAAGTGCAGGGCCGCGCCGCCTTCCCACCAGCCGGGATAGTAGTAGTAGGGCGCGACCTTGTTGAAGCCGAGCTTCTCGTCATCGGCCGGGCCGACCCATTCGGCCGCGTCGATCGTGCCTTTTTCGAGTGCCGGATAGATGTCGCCACCGCCGATCTGCTGCGGCACGACACCGAGCTTGCTCATCACCTGCCCGGCAAAGCCGCCGATGCGCATCTTGACGCCCTGCAGGTCCGCGGCCGTCTTGATCTCCTTGCGGAACCAGCCGCCCATCTGGCAGCCGGTATTGCCGCCGGGCAGCGCGTAGATATTGGCCTTCTTGTAGAACTCGTTCAGCAGCTCGTTGCCGCCGCCATGATAGAACCAGGCGTTCTGCTGGCGCGCATTGAGCCCGAACGGCACGGCGGTGCCGAACGCATAGGTCGGGTCCTTGCCGACATAGTAATAGGAGGCCGTGTGGCACATCTCGACGGTGCCGTTCGTGACCGCATCCGCCGCCTGCAATGCCGGTACGACCTCGCCGGCCGCAAAAACCTGGATCTGAAAGTTGCCGTCGGTCGCTTCCGAGACGGCTTTGGCGAGAACTTCAGAGGCGCCGTAGATGGTATCCAGCGATTTCGGGAAGGATGAGGTGATGCGCCACCTGATCTCCGGCATCGGCTGCGCGATGGCCGGACTGGCGATCGCACCCGCAGCCGCCCCAGCCGCCGCGGTCTTCAAGAATAGGCGTCGCTTCATCAATTATGCCCTCCCTCCCGGACATGCACGCCGGTCTTCCGGTCGTGCCGATGCGAGCCAGCAAAGCAGGTCTGATAGCGAGAGCAAGAGTGAATTGCATGGCCGTCATGCATTTTTGTCATGAATCGTGAAAGGCTATCAAGAATCCGCGATGGATCCGCCCGGGCCATCGCCACGAAAAAAGGCCCGGCAAATGCCGGGCCTCGAAGGGATGACTGACGATTGGGCTCAGCGGGTGCGCGTGCGGACCTGGAAGACGTCGAAGCTGAGTTCGGCAACCTGCCACCAGAGATACTGGTCGGAGCGGAAGGCGGCCATGGCCTCGATCGCCTTCTTGAAGTCCGGGTTCTTGGCCGAGATCTCGGCATAGAGCTCGTTGGAGGCCTTGAGGCTTGCTTCCATCACGTCCTGCGGGAAGGGGCGCAGCTGCGTGCCGGCCGCGACCAGGCGCTTCAGCGCGGGCGGGTTCACCACGTCGTATTTCGCCGCCATCTGCGTGTTGGCATAGGTGCAGGCGGCGGTGAGTGCGGCCTGGTAGCTCTTCGGCAGCGCATTCCACTTGTCGAGGCTGACGAAGGCGTGGACCGTCGGGCCACCTTCCCAGAAGCCCGGATAGTAGTAGTAGGGCGCAACCTTGGCGAAGCCGAGCTTCTCGTCGTCATAGGGGCCGACCCACTCGGCACCGTCGATCGTGCCCTTCTCGAGCGCCGGATAGATGTCGCCGCCGCCGAGCTGCTGCGGCACGACGCCGAGCTTCTGCAGGACCGAGCCCGCGATGCCGCCGATGCGCATCTTCAGGCCCTGCATGTCGGCGACCGATTTGATCTCCTTGCGGAACCAGCCGCCCATCTGCGCACCGGTATTGCCGCAGGGCAGGCCGTAAGCGTTGAACTTCTTGTAGAACTCGTTGAAGAGCTCGTTGCCGCCGTTCTGGAACAGCCAGGCGTTCTGCATCCGGGCATTGAGACCGAACGGCACCGAAGCGGCGATGGCGAAGGTCGGGTCCTTGCCGACATAGTAGTACGAGACGGTGTGGCACATCTCGACGGTGTTGTTCGTGACGGCGTCGAGCGCCTGCAGCGCCGGGACGATTTCACCCGCCGCGAAGACCTGGATCTGGAACTTGCCGTCGGTGAGCTCGGAGACCATCTTGGCCATGATCTCGGCGCCGGCATAGATCGTGTCGAGGGACTTCGGGAAGCTCGACGCCAGGCGCCACTTGATTTCCGGATTCGACTGCGCCACGGCCGGCATGGCCACGGCGGTCGCGGCGGCACCGGCCGCGGCGGTCTGGATAAACTGACGGCGCTTCATCTAGGGGCTCTCCTCGGGAGTCTGGCGGATGCGGCGTTTCGAAACGGCTTCTGCCGCCCGGCATTCAGAGACGGGTTGTAGCGAATGGATTTTCGAAGCGCGAGGGATTTCGTCGTCGATTCTTGCGACTTTCGGCTAGGTTTGACTGCTGTCTTGGCGCGCATCTCCCGTGGTGGTTAAAGCGGGCATGATCGAGACCGAGAATCTTACCCTGCGCCGCCCCGAGATCGGCGATCTCGATGCGATCCATGCGATGCGCAACGATCTCGCCGTCGTCCGGTTCCTCGGCGGCCGGGCGCTCAACCGCGAGGAGGCCTGGCATCGGCTGACGCGCCTCGTCGGCCAGTGGGCCTTACGCGGCTACGGCATGTTCGCGGTCATCGAGAAAAGCAGCGGCGTTCTGGTCGGCGAAGTCGGTCTGTTCGATGGCTGCCGGGGTCTGGCGCCGGATTTCGACAACGCACCGGAAGCGGGATGGGTCATGGCGAGCGGGGCGCATGGCAAGGGCTATGCCGGTGAGGCAGCTGCCGCCGCGCACCGCTGGTTCGCCGCGACGCATGGCGAAAAGCGCAGCGTCTGCATCATTGCGCCCGAGAATCTTGCCTCCTTCCGCGTGGCGCACAAGCTCGGCTACAAGAGCTTCGGGCAGGTCGATTACCAGAACGGGCCGGTGACGATGCTCGAACGCGTTCCCGGCTGACGGGCCCGGGTAGGGAGATTCGCATGGATCAGGACAGGCTCGCGAAGCTGCGGCAGCGTTATGCCGGAGCCGGCGGCGGCGATATTCACGATCGGCATTTCGCCAAGGTGGCCGCGGCCCAGTTCACCGGCGACAAGCGCAAATGGCCCTTCGCCGATGTCGCGACCTTCGTCGGCGCTCCGTATCGTCCCGACGCCCTGGCGACGCCCGGCCTCGGCGGCCTCGACGTGGCGATCATCGGTGTGCCGATGGATCTCGGTGTCACCAACCGCGCCGGCGCGCGCCTCGGTCCGCGTGCCGTCCGCGCCATCGAGCGCATGGGGCCGATGGATCATGCGCTGGGCACCGCGCCCTTCACCATGCTCAAGGCCGCCGATATCGGCGACGTGCCGTTCCGCTCCCGCTATTCGCTGGAGAGCTGCCACGAGGATATCGAGGCGGCTTTCAAGACGATCGTCGCGGCCGGCGTTTCGCCGCTCGCCGTCGGCGGCGACCATTCGATCACCTATTCGATCCTGAAGGCGGTCGGGGCGAAGCGTCCGGTCGGCATGGTCCATATCGACGCTCATTGCGATACCTCCGGCCCCTATGAGGGCTCGAAGTTCCATCATGGCGGCCCGTTCCGGCAGGCGGTGCTCGACGGCGTGCTCGACCCCGAGCGCGTGATCCAGATCGGCATCCGCGGCGGCGCCGAATATCTCTGGGAGTTCTCCTACGAGTCCGGCATGACCGTGATCCACGCCAACGAGGTCGACGATCTGGGCCTCGACGCCGTGATCGCGAAGGCGCTCGCCGTGATCGGCGATGGGCCGACCTATGTCTCCTTCGATGTCGATTCGCTCGATCCGGGCTTCGCACCCGGCACCGGGACGCCGGAAGTGGGCGGCCTGAGCCCGCGCGAGGCGCTCGCGATCCTGCGGGCGCTGAAGGGGCGCGACATCGTTGCCGCGGATGTCGTAGAAGTCGCGCCGCAATATGACGCGACCAGCAATACGGCGCAGTGCGCGGCGCAGGTGCTCTTCACCGAGCTCTGCCTGCTTGCCGAAGCGCGCGCCTTGGGAAAAGGAAGACCATGATTCGGATTCGATCGATCGCGCGGATCGCCGCGGTAAGCGGATTCTGCCTGCTGGCCGTGGCCGCTCGCGCCGAGATGCCGGCCAACGGAAAGGCCTATCACGACGCCGCTTTCGCTTCCGTCGAATCGCTGCTCAGGCTTTACAACGGCAAGCAGGCCCCGCCGCGTCTGTCGGACCCGGTCGACGGCAAGGTTCTGGCCGATACCTGGAACGCGCCGGCCATCCTTGGAAAGCCGCCTTATCCCGCCGAGAATCTCTCGGCCCTGCTCGACATCATCGAGAAGCAGGCGCGGATCCTGCAAGCCTATGCGCTGTTCTCGCCGCGGCCGGGCCGGCAGGCGCCGGACCAGGCGGCGAATGCCGTCGAGTTCCAGGACGAGCTGACCCGCGGGCGTGTCTTCCTGCTGAAGGCCGTCGGCGGCGCCTCGTCGGCGCTCTACGATTTCGCTTCCAATCTGACGGAGGCGGACAAGACCGAGGCACGGGTGAAGGGCTTGCGGCAGATGCGGCTCGGCCTTCAGGAGATCGTCGTCGGTTCGGCGCTGGCGCTGCGTGGCTCTGGGCTGCGCGACGCGAACCGCCTGCTGATCGCGCAGGCCTTCGCGGAGAATGCCGCGGGCATTGCCGCTTCGCTTACCCCGCCGGATCGCAATGCGCTCGTCAGCGCGCTTCAGTCGGTGAGCCCGTCCCTGAAGCCGGAGGCGCAGAAGGCGATTGCGGAATTCGCCAGCACGATGGCGGCCGCCCCCTGCGAGGGTTTCTGCACGGTCAACTGAGGCATCGTCCCGGATTGCCGCGCCTCCGCGCGGGGCGCGGCAATCCGTCGACGTTCAGGGACGTGTTGCCAGCCAGATCATGTGCCGCGCCCCTCCGCCGGTGCGGCGCGCGCGGGCCGTGACCTCTTCGGTGGCGAAGCCGGCCTGGCGCAGGCGCCGGGTGAAGCTGTGGTCGGGCCCCGAGGACCAGACCGCGAGAATGCCACCGGGCCGCAGCGCGGCCTTGGCGGCCTGCAATCCTGCCGCGCCGTAGAGCTGGTCGTTGCCGGCGACGGTCAAACCTTCCGGGCCGTTGTCGACATCGAGCAGGATGGCGTCATGGCGTCCCTTGCCGGCGGCGATCGCGGCTGCGACGTCGGTGACGTTCACGCTGACGCGGGGATCATCCAGGCAGCCGGCGAAAACCGCCGCCATCGGCCCCCGCGCCCAGGCGACCACGGCCGGAATCAGCTCGGCCACCTCAACCTGCGCATCCCCGGGAAGATGGGTGAGCGCCGCGCGGAGCGTGAAGCCCATCCCCAATCCGCCGATCAGGATGCGCGGCTGCCGGCGTTGTCCGAGCCTGTCGCAGACCAGCGTCGCCAGCGCTTCCTCCGAGCCGCTGAGGCGGCTGTTCATCAGCTCGTTGCTGCCGAGCATGATCGAGAATTCGCTGCCGCGCTGCTTCAACCGGAGGTCGCCGCTGCCATCCGGCAGGGCTGCGGTGTCGAGGACTGTCCAGGGTATCACGTCGTTCTCGCCTGTCTGGGAAACCGCCTTATAGCCCATTCCCGCCGATCGGCCGGATGGCAAAGCGATATGCGTTGATTGCATGAAATTTCGCCATGCGTAGCGTTGATCGGGCGGGGATGCATGGCTATTTCATGTTGCGGCGCAGCATTGCGCCTGCCCTTCCGTGAAAGCCCGTTATGACGCTCGCCGCGAATGATCGCAGCCTGGACGCTTCGGCGTCCGCCTTCAGGCCCGCCTCGGCGGGGCTCGTCCTGTTCGCGCTCGCCATGGGCGGCTTCGCCATCGGCACCACTGAATTCGCGGCCATGAGCCTGCTGCCCTATTTCTCGGTCGGACTCGGCGTCGACGAACCCACGGCCGGACATGTCATCAGCGTCTATGCGCTCGGCGTCGTAATCGGCGCGCCGTTGATCGCGGTTCTGGCGGCGCGGATCCCGCGCCGCACGCTGCTGATCGGCCTGATGGGCGTCTTCGCGCTCGGCAACGCGTTGAGCGCATTGGCTCCGAATTATCACTGGATGCTGGTCTTCCGCTTCCTGAGCGGCCTGCCGCATGGCGCCTATTTCGGCGTCGCCGCACTGGTCGCGGCTTCGCTCTCGGCGCCGAATCGTCGGGCGCAGTCGGTTGCGCGGGTCATGCTCGGCCTGACGGTGGCGACGATCCTCGGCGTGCCCGTGGCAAGCTGGATGGGGCAGGTGCTCGGCTGGCGTTCGGGCTTCGCGATCGTTGCCGGCCTGGCTCTGCTGACGGCCCTGCTGATCGCGCTGTTCGCGCCGCGCGACACGGTGCAGCCGGGCGCGAGCCCGCTGCGGGAGCTCGGTGCCCTGAGGCGCCGGCAGGTCTGGCTGACGCTGGCGACGGGCGCGATCGGCTTCGGTGGCCTGTTCGCGGTCTACACCTATGTCGCCTCCACGCTGATGGCGGTGACGCAGGTTTCGCCCGCGCTCGTCCCGGTCGTGCTCGCGATCTTCGGCCTGGGGCTGACGGTCGGCACGCTCATCGCCGGCTGGGCCGCGGACAGGGCGCTCGTTCCCGCAACCGCGGCCCTGCTGCTTTGGAGCGCCTTCTGGCTGGCGGCTTTCCCGTTCGCGGCCGGCAATATCTGGGCGGTCTCGCTGGTCATCTTCATGATCGGTAGCGGCGGCGGGCTCGGCGCCATGCTGCAAACCCGGTTGATGGACGTCGCCGAGGACGCGCAGACGCTGGCCGCGGCGCTCAATCATAGCGCCTTCAATACCGCCAATGCGCTCGGCCCCTGGCTCGGTGGCATGGCGATCGCCGCCGGCTACGGCTGGACCTCGACCGGTTGGGTCGGTGCGGCACTGGCGCTCGGCGGCCTCGCGATCTGGATCGTCGCGGTTCTCGACGCCCGCCGCTGAGCTCGTCGCCGGGTACGTTCCGGCTGGCTCTACCTCTCCTTCTTTGGTCGCATCACGGCCGTCGCCGCGCGTTTGGGCGTGCAAGGCGTCAAAAGCTGCGCAGCTCCCTCTTGCGAGCGAGACGAAACTGCGCCCAATCTGTCGCGACAGAGCCGGACCGGGACAACAGCAAAACCGGCCGGACTGCATCGCGGAGGTTCCATGAAGAGTTTCGTTCGTTTCATCGCGGCTGCGGCGTTGACGGTTGCAGGCGCAACGGGGGTGCTCGCCCAGGCCAAGGAGTGGAAGGAGATCCGGATCGGCACGGAAGGCGCCTATCCGCCCTTCAACAACCTGAATGCCAAGAAGGAGCTCGAAGGCTACGAGATCGACTACGGCAACCTGCTCTGCGAGCGGATGAAGGTGAAATGCACCTGGGTCGTGCAGGATTGGGACGGCATCATCCCGGCGCTGCTCGCCAATAAATACGACGTCATCATCGCTGGCATGAACGCCACCGACGAGCGCAAGAAGCAGGTCGACTTCACCACGCCCTACAACAAGACCCCGATCTGGATGATCGGCCCGAAGAGCACCAAGTCGGACGATATCTCGCCGGCGGCGCTGAAGGGCAAGTCGATCGGCGCCCAGGGCTCGACCATCCACGCCAATTACCTCGAGAAGTACTACAAGGACTCGACGCCCCGGCTTTATCCGACCCAGGAAGAGGCCAATCTCGACCTGATCAACGGCCGGCTCGACTATATCGTCGCCGACGCGCTCGCCCTCTCGGACTTCCTGACCGGCAAGGGCAAGGATTGCTGCAAGTTCGTCGCCGAGGTGAAGCGCGACGACGCCATCCACGGCCCGGGTGTCGGTGCCGCGATCCGCAAGTCCGACACCGCGCTCAAGGCGATGTTCGACAAGGCGATCGCCGAGACGACCGCGGACGGCTCGAACCAGAAGATTCAGGACAAGTGGCTGAAATTCGCCAAGTGACGCCTGAAAACGCCTGACTCTCGCCGGCGCCTTCGCGCCGGCGAGCATCCTCTCCCGCACGGCACCCCATGCTCGAAAAATTCGCATTGCTCGGCTTCGGCCCTTCCGGCTGGGGGCCGGCGCTGCTTCAGGGCGCCGCTACGACGCTCTCGGTCGCGCTCGCAACCCTGCCATTCGGCCTGGGGCTCGGCCTCGTCATCGCGCTCTTGAAGCGCTCCGACAACGTCCTGCTGCGCGCACTGGCGACGATCTACACCACCGTGTTCCGCGGCGTGCCGGAGCTGCTCACGCTCTACATCATCTATTTCGGCATCCAGATCCTGGTCCAGCAGGTCTGGCCGGGCTTCTCGATTCCGCCCTTCGGCGCCGGCATGATCGCGCTCGGCATGGTGCTCGCCGCCTTCTCCAGCGAGGTCTGGGTCGGCGCGCTGAATTCGATCCAGAAGGGCCAGCGCGAGGCCGCCGCTGCGCTTGGCCTGTCGAAGGCGCAGGCCTTCCGCCTCGTTGTCTTCCCGCAACTGATCCGCGTGGCGCTGCCCGGCCTCGGCAATAACTGGATGGTGCTGCTGAAGGAGACCTCTCTGATCTCGGTGATCACGCTGCAGGATATCATGTTCATCGCGACGCGGGCCAATGTCGTGACCAAGGAGCCGTTCCTGTTCTTCGGCACGGCGATGCTGCTCTATTTCTTCTTCTCGCTGGTCTCCGCCTGGGGCATCGACAAGCTCGAGCAGCGCACCAATCGCGGCCAGGCCGCCTTCGGCGGAGCGACGCGATGAATTGGTGCGAATATCCCGGCTACGCGGTCGGCAGCGAAGTCCTTCAGAACTACGGCTGCCGGATGGCGAACGGCCTCTGGGTCACGTTCGAGCTCGTCGCGATCTCGGTCGCCATCGGCTTCGTGCTGGCGCTCGGCCTTGCCGTGACCCGGCTCTACGGCCCGCGCTGGGCGCGGGTGGCGGTCAGCGGCTACACCACCTTCCTGCGCGGCACGCCGCTGCTTTGCCAGCTCTTCCTCGTCTATTACGGCCTCGGCCAGTTCCGTGAGTTCTGGCAGGGGATCGGCCTGTGGTGGTTCTTCCGCGAGCCGTTCTTTTGCGCGCTCTTCACCTTCACCATCAACACCGCCGCCTATCAGGCCGAGATCCTGCGCGGCGCGATCCAGGCGATCCCGCGCGGGCAGTTCGAAGGGGCGCTGTCGCTCGGTCTGCATCGCTGGGCGACGCTGCGGCTCGTCGTCCTGCCGCAGGCGATGATCCTGGCGCTGCGCCCGCTCGGCAACGAATTGATCGTGATGATCAAGTCGAGCGCCATCGTCTCGCTGGTGACGCTGTTCGATCTGATGGGCGCGACGCGGCTCGCCTTCGCCCGCTCCTTCGACCTCACGATCTATCTCTATGCGGCGCTGATCTATCTGGTGCTGGTCGAGATCATCCGTCGCGTCTGGGACAGGCTCGAAATCAGGCTGAGCCGGCACATGGCGTTGCGTTGAGCGGAAGGCGCGCGGACGCGCATGCCGGCTTGGCCGTGCCGGTGCTTCCCTCGCCGTGCCGTGCACGGTAAGCCCAGCGAGAAGCCACGAACGGCAAGCGGAGAGCAGCATGGCGAAAGTCGCATTCATCGGTCTCGGCGTGATGGGGTTCCCCATGGCCGGCCATCTCAAGGCCAAGGGTCATGAGGTCACCGTCTACAACCGCAACCCGACGAAGGCGCAGGAATGGGTCTCCCGCCACGGCGGCGTCTCGGCGCCGACCCCGGCCGATGCGGCGAAGGGGCAGGAGATCGTCTTCTGCTGCGTCGGCAATGACGACGACCTGCGCTCGGTGACGACAGGCCCGAACGGCGCCTTCGCCGGCATGGAGAAGGGCGCGGTCTTCGTTGACCACACCACGGCTTCGGCCAATGTCGCGCGTGAGCTTTACGAAGCCGCCACGAAGGGTGGCTTCGGCTTCGTCGATGCGCCTGTCTCGGGCGGTCAGGCCGGCGCCGAGAACGGCGTGCTGACCGTGATGTGCGGCGGCGAGCCCGGGACCTATGCCCGCGTCGAGCCGGTGATCGCGAGCTTCGCGCGCATGTGCAAGCTGATGGGCCCGGCCGGTTCCGGCCAGCTCACCAAGATGGTCAACCAGATCTGCATCGCCGGCCTCGTCCAGGGCCTGTCGGAAGGCGTCCATTTCGCCAAGCGCGCCGGGCTCGATGTCGAGACCATGCTGGAGGTCATCTCCAAGGGCGCTGCCGGCTCCTGGCAGATGGAGAACCGCGGCAAGACGATGAACCAGAACAAGTTCGACTTCGGTTTCGCCGTCGACTGGATGCGCAAGGACCTCGGCATCGTGCTCGACGAGGCCCGCCGCAACGGCGCGCAGCTCCCGGTCACCGCGCTGGTCGACCAGTTCTATGCCGAGGTCCAGAAGATGGGCGGCAATCGCTGGGATACGTCGAGCCTGATCGCCCGCCTCGAAGGCTGAGGGCCTGGCCTGGCCCGGCTAACCGGCCGGGCCGGGTCGCTTCCGCACGAAGCAGACGGCGACCAGCCCGGCCGTCGTCAGAAGCCAGACGAACAGGTTCATCGATTGCGGCCAGAGCGTCACGAGCCAGCTGATCAGTACGGTGAGCGCCGCGCTGAAGCCGAGCTGGGTCGCGCCCAGGAGACCGGCGGCCGAGCCTGCCAGTTCAGGGCGGGCCGAGAGCGCCTCGGCCGTCGCGCCGGGGATTGTCATGCCGTTGCCGACTGCGTTCAGAGCCAGCGGCAGGAACAGCGCGAGCGGTGACCACCAGGGCGAGAACGACAGGGCGAGCGCCGCAGCGGTTCCGACGAAGGAGATCGCCAGGCCGCGCCGCACCATCGTCTGCGTGCCGGCGCGCACGGCCAATCGCGACATCGCGAAGTTGCCGATCATGTAGCCGAGCGCGTTCAGGATGAAATAGCTGCCGTAGACATCCGAGCCGCGCCCCATCGTCTCGACGACGATATAGGGCGTCGCCGCGATGAAGACGAAGAAGGCCGACGAGGCGGAGGAGCTCGCCGCGACATTCAGCATGAATTCGCGGTTGCGCACGAGTTCCGGAAAGGCGCGGAAAACGCCGAAAAGCGAGCTCTGCCGGCCGAGATTGGGTGCGGTCTCCGGCAGGCGCGCGAGGGTGAAGGCGAGCACGGCTGCGCCGAACAATGTCATGAACCAGAAGATCGCGCGCCAGCCGAAGGCAGTCTCGATCTGGCCGCCGAGCCAGGGCGCGAGCATCGGCGCCACCACCATCACCATCGTGACGGTGGCTATCTGGCTCGCGGCATGGTCGCGATCGGCGGTGTCGCGGATGATGGCGCGCGACAGCGCGAAGACGGCGCCGCCGCCGGCGCCTTCCAGCACCCGCGCGATCAGCAGGATATGGGTCGTGGGGGCGAGCGCTCCCAGGATGGAACCCAGCGCGAACAGGGCGACGCCCGCATTGACGCAAGGGCGGCGCCCGAACCGGTCGGAGAGCGGCCCGATGACGAGCTGCGTCAGCGCGACGGCGACCAGGAACAGTGTCAGTGTGAGCTGGATCGTGGCGTAGTTCGAGGCGAAATGCCGCGCGAGCGCCGGCGTCGCCGGCGCGAGCAGGTTGAGCGCGATCGGCTGCAGCGCCGAGATCGCGACGAGGATCGCGAGCGTGGGTTTGACCGCAGCAGCCGTCATGCCGGCCGCTTCCGCGTGATCTTCAGGTTGGAAACGGGCCGCACGCGCTGCCGATGCATGGTGTAGAGCCCGCTGCCGACGATCAGCGCGACGCCGATGAAGGCGTAGAGATCGGGCACGTCGCCCCAGACGGCATAGCCCAGGACGGTGGCGAACACGACGATGGCATAGCGATATTGCGAGATCACGCCGACATCGGTGCGCCGGAAGGCGCCGATGATGAAGAAGGTGCCGGCCGTGACCAGGATGGCGGCGAGCGCGACATAGATGGTCTCCACGCGCCAGATCGGCAGCCACTCTTCGGTGAAGCCGTAGGCGACGGCGACGACGCCGACGAGGATGGTCGTGGTCAGCGACACCACCGTCGAGGGCACGTCGTCGCCGATGGTGCGGGTCGTCAGGTCCCGTCCGGCAACGAGAATGGCGCTGATCACGGCGACGATGGCGGCGGCGTTGAAGGATTCGGCGCCCGGGCGCACCACGAACAGCACGCCGACGAAGCCGATGGCCAACGCCACTACCCGCCGCCAGCCGACGCGTTCCATGCCCAGCAGAACCGCCAGCGCGACGATGAGCAGCGGCGAGGCCATGTTGATCGCGGTGAGATTGGCGAGCGGCATCAGGCCGAGCGACCAGCCGAAGGTCAGCGCGCCGAAGGCCTCGATGACGCCGCGTTGCAGCACCCGCGGGCGGAACGCCAGGCGCAGCCGATCACCTTCCCGCGCTGCGAAGACGAGTGCGAAACCGATCACCACTGCGAAACAGGCCCGGAGCGCGATCGCCTGCCCGGCCGGGTAAGCCTCGCGCGCGAGCTTCATGAACACGTCGTTGATCACGAAGAGCGACATTGCCGCGAGCATGAAAATGATGCCGCGACGGTTTTCGGCTGCGCTGGCCAAGGCTGGGATCCGGTTCGGGAGGCTTCAGGCCGGCAGCCTGTCGGTGCGGCGTCTAAAATTTAGCCATACAGGGCCGGAACACACGGGTCCAATGCGTCTCCGGCAAGGGCGTCGTGCGGCGGCGTGGAAGCCTTTGTTAACGCCCCGGGACCATAACCGGACGCAAGGCTTGACCTATGGTGAGACTGGGCTGGGGATGCGAGGCAGGATACGACGCTGGCTGGGCGCCGGACATGCGGTGGAGGACATCCCCGCGGCGGCGCTCCCGGCGGCGGAGGCCACGCTCTGGCCGGCTGCGGTCCAGCCCTATGATGCCTCCACCCATGACGCCGTCGACGATATCGAGCGCGACATCCTGCTCGCGATGCAGCAGCTGACGCAGGAACTGGGCGAGGTCGAGCAGCTCTCGGCCGAGTCCGAGAGCGGCTCGCGCCATATCCTCGAGAACACCGGCAGCATGCGAATGGCTGTCGGCGCTGCGAGCGAGAACGCCTCTGCCCTTGCCGCCGCGACCCAGCAGGTTTCGCAGGCGGCGGAAGAGGTCGACGGCGCCATGGTCAGCGTCCGTGAAAAGCTCGACGCTGCGGTATCGCGCGCCGGCGAGGCGGCGCTGATGCTGGATGGACTGGCTTCCGCGACCGGCGAGATCAGGGGCATCGTCGATTCGATCGCGGAGATCGCGCGCCAGACCAATCTTCTCGCGCTCAACGCGGCGATCGAAGCCGCCCGTGCCGGCGAGGCCGGGCGCGGCTTCGGCGTCGTCGCCCATGAGGTGAAGTCCCTTTCGGTCGAGGTCAGCGAGGCTGTCGGCCATATCCGCGAGCGCGTCGACCGTCTGACCCGCGCCGCCCAGGGCTCGAACGGCATCGTCAACGATACCTTGCAGATCGTTCGCGACGTCAATCCGATCATGGCGACGATCGGGCGCGCCTCGCAGGAGCAGGCGGGTTCGACCGCGGAACTCTCACGGAATGCCCAGGAGGCGGCCCTCTTCGTCGAAGGTGTGGCGCGCCGCGCCGACGAGATCGACCGCATCGCCCATGAGACGGTCGCGGAAAGCGAGCGTGCCCGGCGGGCTACGCAGAAGGGCAGCCGTCTGGTCGGCAACATGGTACGGCGCTTCAAGCCCGCGCTGCGTCATTCGGCCTTCGCGGACCGGCGTCGCTTCGACCGCTATCCGACGGCGCGCAGCGCCCATCTCGTCGTGGGCATGGTCGATATTCCCGGCCGGCTGGTCGATCTCGGTCGCGGCGGCGCTTTGCTGGCCGCCTCGTCAAGCGCCCGGCTGCCGATCGGCGGCTCTGGGGTCGTCGCGATCGAGGGCCTGCCGCCATTGCCCTGTCGCATGACCGGCGTCAGCGAACACGGGGTGCATATCGCCTTCGCCGGCGATGTCGCTGCCGGCTGCGACGCACTGGCGGGCATGATCGAGGAGATCGAGCGTTCCTACCGCCCGCTGATCGAGCGTGCCCAGGACTTCGCCCGCGAGATCGCGGGTGTGATGGAAGGCGCGATCGCGCGAGGTCTGCTCTCCGAAGAGGATCTGTTCGACCTCCGCTATCTTCCGGTGCCCGAAAGCGAGCCCCGGCAATATCTGAGCCCGAGCCTGACGGCGCTCGAAACCGTGCTCCCGCCGCTGCTCGCTGGCGCGCTCGCGACCGACTGCCGGCTGGTCTTTGCCCTGCCGAGCGACCGCAACGGCTATGTGCCGGTGCATCATGCCGACTGGTCCCAGCCGCAGCGCCCCGGCGATCCCGCCTGGAATGCGGCGCACGCCCGCAACCGGCGGATTGCCGACAGCCGCGTGGGCTTGAGCGCCGGGCGCTCGATCCGCCCCTTTCTCATCCAGCTCAGCCGGCACGAACACGAGAATGGCCGCGCCGAATTCCTGAATGAGGTCAACGCGCCGCTGCGCGTTCGCGGCCGCCACTGGGGCGGTGTGCGGATGGGTTATCGGCTCTGAAGCGTGTCATCCCGCACGCGCTGCGGCACGCAGTGCTGCTGCGCAGATGCGGGATCGTCCTCCGGAAAAGGCGCCTTCTCGTCATGCGGTCCCGTGTCTGCGGCGCATCGCTTCGCGCTGCACCGTGCACGGGATGACAGCCCTACAACCTGTCCCAGTTCACGCTGATACTGAGCTTCTGAAAAGCCTGCTTCCAGAGCGTAGCCGCCTGTTCGAGCCTCGCCGCGTCATACACGCCCTGGACCTGATGGATGCTCAGCTCCCAGCTCGACGCGCCCGAATCCTGCCAGACTTTGCCGAGCAGCCGTCGCAAGCGCTCCGGATCACGCGCGCCGGCTCCGGTGCCGAACATCGTGAACTGGTTCGAATTCTGCAGCATGTCGGAGACGAGCACGAGCTTGCGGTCCCCGGTCGGGACGCGGTTCTCGCGGCGCGAGACGACATCGCCGATGGCCTCGACGATCGGTGACTGGTTGCCCTTGGCCGGCTGTGTCAGCACGGTCAGCGCCTCGTCGAGCGGGCGGCCGAACTTCTCGACCCATTTGACGTATTCGCGGCGCGGATTGCCGATCAGCTCGCTTGCCGTCTTGCCGGGGTTGCAGAGCGAGACAAGCGAAGGGAAGCCCGGCTCGAACACGTCGTTGAACACGTAGATCGATAGCATCCGGTCCGTCGGCAATTCGTCGCCGACCTGCTTGACCAGCGTCTTCAATCGCTTCGCCTGCACCTCGCTCCACGGATCGGTCTTGTCGACGAGGATGAGCGTATGCCCGACGGGGCCGGTCTTCGGGCACAGCGTCTCCTGGTCGCGCGGCGGACCGCGCAGCAGGGAAGGTGCCGCGAAGAAGCCGACAAGGCCAAGCCCGGCGAGCACGGAGGCGACGATCGCCCAGTTCTCGGTCTTCATCCGTCGGCCCTTAGCGCTTCATTGCGGCGAAATCCTCCGCCGCCTGCTTCTGCGCCGCTTCGTCCTGCTCGAAGGCTTCGCGTCCGGACTGCGCCGCGCGGAGCTTCACCTGCTCGACCTCTCCGGCAAGATCGACACCGCGCAGCAGCACCAGCCGGTCCTTGAGCTTGTTCTCGATCAGCGCCGGCATGCTGGAGAGCTGCTGCTCGAAATCATCGATCTGGCGGCGGGCGGCGACATATTCCGGCAGTTCCGCCGGCTGGTCGATCTCGGCGAGGTTGAGCGACTGCGCGAAATAGGCTGGCGGCAGGTCGGTGCGGACCCGGAGATTGGCCTCGCGATATTGCATCATCGCGGCGTCCTTGGCGGCCCGGAGTTGCCCGAGACGCGAGAGGTAGAGATCGCGTGCCTTCTCGGCCGCAGCCTTCACGCCTTGCAGCTTGCCGAGCTCGTCGCGGCAATCCTCGCGGAAGCCGTCGACCTGGGTGCGGATCGCCCCCAGCTCCGGCAGGAGCTCGGCATCGAGCCGGCGCCGCTCCTCTTCGACCGCGTTCCAGCGCTGGCGCCAGCGCTTGTAGGCGGTGGCGTGGCCCGGATAGGTGCCGAAGGCGGTATAACCCTTGGTCGCCGAGACGAAGGCGACGAGGCAGCCGATGATGACCAGCGCGACCGACTTGATGTCGTAGATCGCGAAGGGGTTCTCCATCATCCGCGGCATGACCTGGAAGGAGCGCGCATCCGGGTTGGCGATCAGCATCTCGCGATAGTGCCCGACGGCGAGGTTGAAGAGCACGATCAGCCCGATCATCCCGGCATAGGCCGGCAGCGCCCAGAACAGGTGCGAGCTTTTGACATGCTGGCAATAGCGCGCCGGTCCCACGCCCATGAAGAAGCCGAGCGCGATATTGAGCGCCGAGATGATGACGGCGGTCGCCGCGCCGCCGACCAGGCCGAAATCGCTGGCCTCGGCGAAGAAATTGCCGTTGAGCAGGCTCTCGATCACCAGCGGCACGACCAGGAAGAACAGGATGAACTGCCATTTGTCGAGCTTGGGATCGGCCCGGCGCTTGTTCTCGTAATTGAAGAAGGCGTATTCGCGCTTGGCCCGGAGCGCATCGTAGACGCGCTGCTCCAACTCTCCGCCATGCTTGTTCAGCATCGCGCGCATCGTCGCCTCGGCGCCGCGCACGCGCCCCTCGAAGCGCTGCTGCGTGAACAATTCGCGGCGGCTCGTGACCTCGGCCTGGATGGCGTTGAGGCTTGTCGCCGCCTCCTGCCGCAGCGTGGCGAAATGCTCGCGTGCCCGGGCGATCAGCGTCTGTTCCGTCTGCGAGAGCATCGTCGCATGGGCGGGCGGCTGATTTTCGACAGCATCGCTCGCGCCGTGATGCCCGGCCTTGACCGCCTCGGCCAGATGATGGGCCGTCGGAGCAGGCGT
The DNA here is from genome assembly GCF_945956895.1 of uncultured Allobosea sp. GTDB lineage: Bacteria > Pseudomonadota > Alphaproteobacteria > Rhizobiales > Beijerinckiaceae > Allobosea. The sequence continues at coordinate 72,768 of NZ_CAMFJF010000008.1, forward strand.
CATGCGCACGACCCGCGAGGCTGCACCGTCGTCATTCGCCATGGGCGGCTCGCATCAGGACATGGCGGGCCTCGACGATGTCGACCCAGAAATCGCGGAAGCCGGGATAGGCCGGGCGCAGATAGGCGCGCCTGAACCAGAGCGTCAGCGCGACGAGCCCGCAGAGGCCGAGGATTGGCAGGACTGCACCGGCAGGTGCGGCAGCTCCTTCCGCCGCAAGCCGCCACGCAAGCGCTGCCAGCCCGAGTGCGCTCGCGATCGCCAGCAGGGCCAAAACGCAATGGCGGCCGGTGTCGTAGGCGAGCTGCAGGGCGGCGGTCATGATGGTGATGGCGAAGGCCGCGCAGAGTTCAAGTACGGCAAGCCCCGCGACGGCCGCTGCGATGCCGGCCATGATTCCGGTCGGAGAGGCCGGCGAGAGCACGATGAAGACGCCACGCGCCGAAGACCAGGCCAGGAACAGACAGAACAGCAGCGTCGCGAAGAGCAGCATGGCGATGAGGGGCAGGGGACGCCGCAGATTCGCAGCCATGATGGCAAGCCGCGCCGCATGGGTCTGCCTCACGGCGCCATCGATCGCGCTCGCGGCCGCCTTGATCCGGCCGGCCATCGCCTTGAACTGTGACCGCATGCAACTCCACCCGTCGGCGGGACGGTGACCGCATTCGGCCAAAGGGTCAAGCGAGCGCCGTTCTGGCCCGAGGAGATCTGGCCGTTTCCCTGAGCCCTCGTCCTGAGGAGCCGCGAAGCGGCGTCTCGAAGGATGGTCCAGGAGGCTCCCGAGCAAGCTGAAACATCCTTCGAGACGCCATTTCTGTCGAAATGGCTCCTCAGGATGAGGGCTCGGAGATACCGAGGACGTTCCGATCGCCTTCAGCCGCCGGTGACGCTCATGTGCCGGCCGACGGCGGGGCCGGAATGGCGGCGATCGATGATGAAATCGTGCCCCTTCGGCTTGCGGGCGATGGCCTCGTCCATGGCGCGGAAGAGCAGCGTGTCGTCCTGCGAGGCCCTGACCGGCGCGCGCAGATCGGCGGCATCCTCCTGACCGAGGCACATATAGAGCGTGCCGGTGCAGGTCAGGCGCACGCGGTTGCAGCTCTCGCAGAAATTATGGGTCAGCGGCGTGATGAAGCCGACGAGCCCGCCGGTCTCCTTGACGCGGACATAGCGCGCCGGCCCGCCGGTGCGATAGGGGTCGTCGACGAGCGTGTATTTGTCCATCAGCCGGCCGCGCACCACCGAGAGCGGCAGGTACTGGTCGACGCGGCCGACCTCGATCTCGCCCATCGGCATGACCTCGATCAGGGTCAGGTCCATGCCGAGCCCGTGCGACCAGAGCATCAGATGCTCGATCTCGTCGTCGTTGACGCCCTTGAGCGCCACCGCGTTGATCTTCACCCGCATGCCGGCCTTGCGCGCCGCCTCGACGCCGGCGAGCACGACGTTCAGGTCGCCTCGACGGGTGATCTCGCGGAACTTGTCGGGGTCGAGCGTGTCGATCGAGACGTTGATCCGGCGCACGCCATAGCCGGCCATCTCGTCGGCATAGCGATGCAGCAGCGAGCCGTTGGTCGTCAGCGTCAATTCGTCCAGCGCGCCGGAGGTGAGGTGGCGCGAGAGCGAGCGGAACAGGCTCATGATGTCGCGGCGCACCAGCGGTTCGCCGCCGGTCAGGCGCAGTTTACGGGTGCCGCGCGCGACGAAGGCGCTGGCGATCCGGTCGAGTTCCTCGAGCGTCAGCAGTTCCTTGCGCGGCAGGAACTTCATGTCCTCGGACATGCAATAGACGCAGCGGAAATCGCAGCGATCCGTCACCGAGATCCGCAGATAGGAAATCTTGCGGCCGAACGGGTCGACCAAGGGCGCCCGCGTCAGCGGCTTCATGTCGTCGAGCAGCACGTCTGCATCAACTCCGAGAGCCCTGTCCGCCCCACACGGGATGCAGACAGGTTTTCACATTGCTATAGGAAGACATTGGCACCGATACGGCCAAGGTCAAGCGCGCAAAATGGCGCATGGCTGCGCCCGCTGTGAGGGACGTACACGAGCATGTCATCCTGGCCGACCGAGATCCGCCTGTCCAAGGATCGCCGCATTCTGCATGTCACCTTTGACGACGGGGTGAGCTTCGCGTTGTCGGCCGAGCTTTTGCGTGTCGAAAGCCCCTCCGCCGAGGTCCAGGGCCACCATCCCAGCCAGAAGACGATCGTGCCCGGCAAGGCCGCGGTCGAGATCCTCCGGATCGAGCCGGTGGGGCATTACGCCGTCAGGCTCGGCTTCGACGATATGCACGAAACCGGCATCTACGCCTGGGACTATCTGCGCGAGCTCGGCGAGCAGGGCGAGGAGAAGATGCGCGCCTATGTCGCGGCGCTGGCCGAGAAGGGCCTGTCGCGCGAACGGAAGCGTTAGAGTTCGTCGATCCCTGCCGGAAAGCACATCGTCATCCCGGACAAGCTGCGCAGCAGCGTCGATCCGGGATCCATCGTAGAGCTGCGGAGCCCTCCGATGGATCCCGGGGCAAGCCCGGGATGACGGCGCGGTTCACAGCAAATTCGGCACACCGTATCTCAACGAAAAAAGGCCGGCGTCACCGCCGGCCTCTTCATCGAAATCTGTCGGAGGCTCAGCGCGCCACGACGACGCGGGTGCCGACCTTGGCGCGCTCGTAGAGATCGATCACGTCCTCGTTCAGCATGCGGATGCAGCCCGAGGAGACCGCCTGGCCGATCGTCTCCGGCTCGTTCGAGCCGTGGATGCGGTAGAGGGTCGAGCCGAGATAGAGCGCGCGGGCGCCCATCGGGTTGTCCGGGCCGCCCGGCATGAAGCGCGGCAGGTCGGGGCGGCGCTTCAGCATCTGCGACGGCGGCGTCCAGGTCGGCCATTCCTGCTTGCGCGAGATGGTCTGGGTGCCCGCCCAGTCGAAGCCGGGACGGCCGACGCCGACGCCGTAGCGCATCGCCTTGCCGTCGGGCATGACGAAATAGAGGCGGCGCTCGTTCGAGTCGATCACGATCGTGCCGGGGCTGTACTTCGTCGAATAGTTGACGACCTCGCGCGGGATGGCGGTGGCCTGCGCCTTGGCCGGGTCCACATATTGGACCAGCGGCTGACGGGTCAGAGGATCGATTTCGGCTCGGGCGGCGGAGCCCAGAGCGAGCAGGCCAAGGCCAGCGAGCAAGGCCAGACGGGTGGAGCGGATCATCGGAGGAACCTCGGGCGGGTCGGGACGGCTGGGTCGCGAAAATGACGCAGAAAAGTCAACGTCTCCTCAACGTCCTGTCAGCTTCCCCAGGGTCGTGCAATCGCGCCGCAATCACATCGACGGGAGCGGTCGAGCTTTGCCATGCTGCGTTGCGCGCATGCAACATCGCGGGATCGGCGTCAGCTCCGCAGCACGACGCAGGCGCCGCGATCGGACTGGATCCGCCGGCAGAGCGCGGCCGCCTCGGCTCGTGTCGCAGCCGGCAGGCGCACCCGGTAGAAGGCGCGCGTGCCGCGGCTGCGCAGGCGCGTCCCGATCACCATCGGCGGCAGGTCTCCGATGATCGCGCGATGGCGGGCGCCGGCGCGCTGGAAGGAGGCCAGAGCGCGCGCCTTCGAGAAATTGCCGGCGAGCTGCACGCCCCAGGGCGCGAAGGGGGCTTCCGCGATCGTAGGGAGGGCAGGGCGGGCCTGCCGGACCGCGACGAGCGTGGGGGCGCAACTCGCCTGCGCATCGCGGTCGCGGGTCGCAGGCGGCATCGCCGGCGAGCGCCCGTCGCCATTGGCGCGGTCGATCGCCTCTTCAGCCCAGTCGTCGGCGGTCCGGCCGGTGATGGCGAAGACATAGGTCTCGGTCTCGCTCGGCAGGACGCGCGCCTGCCCAGCCTTGCGCGCCGCAAGCCAGCCCGCGACGCGGTTAGGCCCGCCGTTATAGCCGGCAGCGGCGAGGCCCCAATTGCCGAAACGGTCATGCAGCTCCGCCAGGAAATGCGCGGCCTTGGGCACGGCCTGCTCGGGGTCGAACGGGTCGATAAGCCCGCGCTCGCGTGCCGTGCCGGGCATGAACTGGGCGAGGCCCTGTGCACCGGCGGGGCTGGTGACGCCGGGTCGAAAACTCGATTCCTGGAAGATCAGCCGGGTGAGGAAAGCGGGGGGAACGCCCTGCGCCTTGGCTGCGTCATCGATCAGGCGACACAGAGCATCCTGGATGCCCGATGAGGCCGGTAACGGCTCCTCGGCCGCCTGTGTCGCGGAAGCCAGCAACGCGAAGGCGAGCAGCAGAGCTACCAGCCCTCGCAGCTGGCGGGGGAGAGTGTGGACAGGGCCGGGCATCATCGGTCTTCTCTGCCATGTCCGGTGGCTTGCGACCATGCGATGCGCCTTTCGCGTTGTGACGAGGCGCCGGCCTGTGCGATGAGGGCGCCGCGCGGAAGCCGGTTCATGGAGCGGCCGCGTCTTGATTGTCGGAGCGGAAGGCCGGAATGGCGAGAGCCTGGATCAAGTGGTCGCGATGGTTCGTTGGCGCGGCGGCTGCCGGCGCCGGCCTGCTCTTCGCCTTCGTCGCGATCCTCGACCCCTTCGGCATGCGCGTCCATGCCGGGCAGGCGCCGCGGCCGATCATGGATATCAACCAGCGTTTCATGTATCCGCAGCTCGTCCGTTCCGGGCGCTTCGATGCGGCGGTGATCGGCACCTCGACGATGCGGCTGCTCGACCCGCAGGTCTTGTCGCGGGGGCTCGATGCCCGCTTCGTCAATCTCGCGATGAATGCTGCGACCCCCTGGGAACAGATGCAGATGGCGTGGCTCTTCCGGGAGCATGTCGGAGCGCCGAAGCGCGTGATCTGGGGCATCGACACGACCTGGTGCGAGGCTGATGCGACTGACGAGGGCAAGCGCCTGACGCCGCGCCCGGTGCCGGCCTGGCTCTCCCGCGAGGTCGGCTGGAGCGACTGGCCGAAGCTGCTCAACCTGACCAACCTGGAGATTGCCGGCCGGCTCATGGCCCAGCGGCTCGGCTGGTCGCGCGAGCGCATCCGCGGCGACGGCTACGAGGTCTTCACACCGCCGGAGGCGACTTATGACCTCGCCCGGGCCCGCAGCCATATCTATGCAAGCCACGGCGGCACGGTTTCCGATCTCTCACCGCTGTCGCCGCCGGCCGCCGTCACGCCGACGGAGAGCGCCGCCTGGCGCTTCCCGGCCCTGTCATGGCTGGAGGAGAGCATTGCCGCTTTCCCGAAGACGACGCAGGTGATGCTGGTGCTGCCGCCGGCCCATTTGGCCGCCTACCCACGGGAGGGCTCGGCGGCGTGGCAGCGCTATGCCGGCTGCAAGGTGGAGATCGCGGCATTGGCGCACCGCCATGGCGCGACGGTCGTCGATTACGCCCATGCCTCGCCGATCACGTCGCAGGACGCTAATTACTGGGACCCGCTGCATTTCCGGCTGGCGATCGCAGCCCGCTTCGGCGCGGAACTCGCCAGGATCGGCAAGGGCGATGCGCCGCAGGATGATGGCGCGGCGCTCGTGCTGCGCTGACGCTTACCCTGTATGGCCAGGGCAAGCGCTTGGGGCACATCGATTGCAGCCCCTCGAACCTCGCCCGATGAGCCTGTCGCTCTCTTAATTCACTGGTAATCCGCCGGCGCGGCAACGTCGTCTAAAGCCCGTGCATTCGCCTCGGAATGGGCCGGCAGGACATGGCACTCGGCGCGATGCGGGCTGGCACCCGCGGGAAGGGGGCGCATCGTTGGGAGGCGGTGCGCTCCCTTCCCATCCAGGCCTGCATGTAGGGAAGAAGGGAGTATCTATCCCAGTCGGCCTCCGGCGTTGGGAAGACGCAATTCGTGGAGGCCGGGGAGAACAGACGTCCCCCAGATATCCCCCAGCAGGTGGCACATGTTCGCGCGCTGTTCTGCGCGCTGGTGCATCAGGGGGTGTCGGGAAGTCCGTAAAATATGGTGGGCGATACAGGGATCGAACCTGTGACCCCTCCCGTGTGAAGGGAGTGCTCTACCGCTGAGCTAATCGCCCGGACCCGGCCTCTCCTAGTCGGCGCGCCTCATGCCGTCAAGGATGTGCGCGGAGGAGATTTGAACATGCGGTCGACCGCGCCGGCCAGCTCGTCGAAATGCTGGATGACGAGATCGGGCTCCAGCGTCTCGATCGGCACGTCGGTATAGCCGAAGGGCACGCAGATCGACGGGATGCCGGCGGCGCGCGCCGTCGCGATGTCCGTGCGGGAATCGCCGATCATCACGGCCCGCGCCGGATCGGCCTTCGCCGCGGCGATCGTCAGCGTGAGATGGCGCGGATCCGGCTTGAAATAGGGGAAGCTGTCGCGCCCGGCTACGGCGGCGAAGCGGCCGGCGATGCCGAAATGGTCGAGGATCAGCCGCGTGTGCAGGATCGGCTTGTTGGTGCAGACCGCCAGCGCGTAGCCTTGGTTCGCCAGCGCATCGAGCGCGCCGAGCACGCCGTCATAGAGATGGCTGCTCCCCGCCGTGTCCTGCGCATAGATCTCCATGAACTCCTGGAAGAGCCGCTCCAGCGTTTCCGGGTCGAGCGGCTGGCCCGAGACCTTGAAGCCGCGCTCGATCAGGACGCGCACGCCCGCGCCGACGAGTTCGCGGGCCCGCTCCAGCGGGAGCGCCGCCAGTCCCTCACGGACCAGGATCAGGTTGAGGACCCGCATGATGTCCGGCGCTGTCTCGGCGAGCGTTCCGTCGAGATCGAAGACGACGATGGGGGGCAGACTCATGGTCGAAACCTTCGGGGTGATTCGGGGCAGGCGAGATTCGGTTAGAGGTCTTCGTGGCAGGGCTGGCAAGTCCCGCGGGGCGTCTCCGCAAATTTGCCGCGCGGAATGGTATCGTAGCGCCGATTCGTCGCGCGGCCGGCGGCAGGGAAGATTGTCATGTGGAAAACGATGGAAAAGCGGGCTGGAATCATGGGGGGCCTGCTGGGGGCGGGGTGCGCGCTCATGGGCGCGATGCCGGCCTGGGCCGGGCCGTTCGAGTTCGCGCCCGCGCCGCAAAACGATCTCAACCGGGTCTATCGCATCGACAAGGCGACGGGCGAGGTCGGCGCCTGCCAGTTCCAGCTCAAGGAGGGCGGCGTCGGCCTGACGGTCTGCTTTCCTTCGGGCGAAGGGGCGGGTCCCCAGGCGCCCAGCGATTACGGCCTGATGCCGTCGCGCCATGAGAAGGAGGGCGGCATCTTCCGCGTCAATATCCGCACCGGCGAGATGAGCATCTGCTACGTCTTCGACGACAAGACGGTGTGCACGCCCCAGACGAAATGACGTCCCGCGCCTTCCGCGCGCTGGACTCGTCCGCCCTGCCGGGGCAGGAGAGCGCCGTCGTCCGGCACGGACGGCGGGCGTTTTCCTCAACCTGAGCCGGACGAACCTCATGAATGCCGATGACCTGAAGAAGCAGGCTGCCGCTCGCGCGCTCGAGCTGGTACGGCCGGGCATGCGGCTCGGCCTCGGTACCGGTTCGACCGCCAAGCATTTCGTCGACCTGCTCGGCGTGAAGGTCGCTGCCGGTTTCGAGGTCCTCTGCGTCTCGACCTCCGAGGCGACGCAGGCCCAGGCCGTTTCACTGGGCATCCCGATGTCGACGCTCGACGAGACGCCGGAACTGGATCTGACCGTCGACGGCGCCGACGAGGTCGATCCGCAATTGCGCCTGATCAAGGGCGGCGGTGCGGCGCTGCTGCGCGAGAAGATCGTCGCGGCGGCGTCCGCCCGCATGATCGTGATCGCCGATGACGGCAAGCTGGTGGAGACGCTCGGCCGTTTCCCGCTGCCGATCGAGGTCGTGCCCTTCGGGGTCGAGGCGACGCGTCGGGCCGTGGCCGAGGCCATCGCCGCCTCGGGCGCCGCCGGCAAGCTCGTGCTGCGCCAGCGGCCGGACGGCACGACGCTCGTCACCGATGGCGGCCATTACATCCTTGATGCGCATCTCGGCGCGATCGAGCACCCGGAGCTGCTGGCGCAGGCGCTGAACATTGTGCCCGGCGTCGTCGAGCACGGCCTGTTCATCGGCCTGGCCTCCGGCGCCATCCTGGCGGGCGCCGACGGCCTCAAGCTGCTCGGCAGGATCGAATGATTCCATTCCGTCGCGATCCACGCTAAGGAACGCGCCATAAATGACCGGACCATCGTTGCTGGCAGTGCAATCGCGCGCTCCGGCGGTGGTTCGCTGATGAAGGGGTTTCAACGCATGATCCGTCGTTCTCTCGTTCGGGCCGCTGTCGGCTTGGCGCTCCTCTGTGCGGCTCCGGCCTTCGCCCAGGCGCCGGCACTGGTACCGAGCCATGTCCAGGTCGCGCGCGAGGTTCTCGAACTGAGCGGCGTCACGCAGGGCTTCACCAACATCTACAACGAGTTCGAGCGTAACGTGCAGAACATGCTCGCGACCCGGCCGGAGATGAAGAAGGACGCCGATGCCGTCATCGCGGCCCTGAAGCCGGAAGCCGACAAGCGCGCCAGCGAGATGTCCCAGGTCGCAGCCGAGGTCTTCGCCCGCAAGATGACCGAGGCGGATCTCAAGGACGTCGCCGCCTTCTTCAAGTCGCCGGTCGGCCAGCGCTACAGCACGCTGCGGCGCGAGGCGATGGAGGACATCCTGAACACCCTGGCGCCCTGGACCATCCAGACCAGCCAGTACCTGTTCGATCGTTTCTCGCAGGAGATGAGCAAGCGCGGCCACACCCTGTGAGCCGGGGCGCTCGCGCTTCACGATAACGAAAGAGGCCGGCGAGCATTCGCCGGCCTTTTTGTTGCGGCATCCTCCGCTGGTATCGGACTGAAGCGCGCTCTTTCGCCGTGATGGTTGAATCGCGAAGCTCGGAGCCAACGACATGACCCGCGATCTTGTCCTCGTCACCGGAGGCTCGGGCTTCCTGGCCGGACACTGCATCCTCAGGCTGCTCGAGGAGGGCTACGAGGTCCGCACCACGCTCCGGACGTCCACGCGGGAGGCGTCGCTCAGGGAAGCGCTGCGCTCAGCCGGCATGGAGGCTGGCGGTCGGTTGCAGGTCGCTGTCGCTGACCTGATGCGCGACGAGGGTTGGGGTGAGGCCGCCTCGGGCTGCGCTTATGTCCTGCACATCGCGTCGCCGCTCGCTGCGACTGCCCCGAAGGATGAGGACGAACTGATCCGCCCGGCACGGGAAGGGACGTTGCGCGTCCTGCGTGCCGCCCACCGGGCCGGGGTGAAGCGCGTCGTCCTGACCTCTTCCTTCGCCGCGATCGGCTATGGCCGGGCGGTGAAGCGCCCCTATGACGAGCGCGACTGGACCAATCCGGCGGCCTCCGGGCTTGCTGCCTATCCGAAGTCCAAGACGTTGGCGGAGCTCGCCGCCTGGGATTTCATCGATGGCGAGGGGCAGGGTCTGGAACTCGCGGTCGTCAACCCCGTCGGCATTTTCGGGCCATTGCTCGGGCCGGAACTCTCGGCTTCGATCCTGCTGGTCAAGACCATGCTGGACGGCCGGCTCTGGGCGGTGCCGCGCCTGATGTTCGGCGTCGTCGATGTCCGCGATGTCGCCGACCTGCATCTGCGTGCCATGACCGATGCCGCCGCCGCCGGTGAGCGCTTCCTGGCCACGGCGGGCGATTTCATGACGATGCAGGCGATCGCACAGGCGCTGAAGGATGGCCTTGGCGAGGATGCGGCGCGGGTTTCGACCCGCGTGCTGCCGGATTGGCTGGTGCGCCTTGCAGCCCGCTTCAGCGCGGCGGCGCGTCAGGCCGCGACGCCTGAGCTCGGCCGTAGCAAGAATGCGACGAGCGCGAAGGCGCAGGCCATGCTGGGCTGGCAGCCGCGCCCGGCGAAGGAGGCTCTCGTCGCCACGGGCGAGAGCCTGTTCCGCTTGGGGCTGCTGCGACGCTGACCGTCATTGCGAGCGCAGCGAAGCAATCCAGGGGGACATAGAGCTCTGCCGCCCCTGGATTGCTTCGTCGCTCCGCTCCTCGCAATGGCGGGGAGGGTGGTTCTCAGTCCTCGGCAGCCTTGAACTTGTTCAGCCCCTGCATCAGGAACGGCGCGATCAGGGCGAGGAAGGCGATGCCGAGCAGCGTTGCGGAGATCGGGTTCTCCAGCAGGATCATCGGATCGCCCAGGCTGATCTGCAGCGCGCGGCGCAATTGCTGCTCCGCCATCGGCCCGAGGATCAGCCCGACCACCATGGGTGCAACGGGATAGTCGTAGCGGCGCATCAGATAGCCGAGGAAGCCGAACAGGAAGAGCATGGTGAGTTCGGCCGGCGAGCCGTTGACGGCGAGCGTGCCCATCGTCGCGAAGACGAGGATGCCGGCATAGAGCCACGGCTGCGGGATCGCGAGCAGCCGGACCCAGAGCCCGATCAGCGGCAGGTTCAGGATCACCAGCATGACGTTGGCGATGAACAGCGAGGCGATCAGGCCCCAGACCAGGTCCGGCTTCTCGGCGAAGAGCAGCGGGCCGGGGTTGAGCCCGTATTGCTGGAAGCCGGCGAGCATGATCGCCGCCGTCGCCGAGGTCGGCAGGCCGAGCGTCAGCAGCGGCACGAGCGTGCCGGCGGCCGAGGCGTTGTTGGCGGCTTCCGGCCCCGCGACGCCCTCGATCGCGCCCTTGCCGAACTCGTCCGGATATTTGCAGAGCCTGCGCTCGGTCGAATAGCTCAGGAAGGTCGGCACCTCGGCGCCGCCCGCGGGCAGGGCGCCGATCGGGAAACCGAAGGCCGTGCCGCGCAGCCAGGGCGCCCAGGAACGCTTCCAGTCCTGCTTGGTCATCCAGAGCGAGCCCTTGATCGGAATGATCTCCTCGGGGTCACGGAAGCGCTTGGAGGCGACGTAGAAGGCCTCGCCGACAGCGAACAGGCCGACGGCAAGCGTCGTGACCTCGACGCCGTTGAGCAGCTCCGGGACGCCGAAGGTCAGGCGCGCCTGTCCGGTCAGCTTGTCGATGCCGACCAGCCCGAGCGCGATGCCGAGGAACAGGCTGGTCAGGCCGCGCAGGGGCGAGTCGCCGAAGGTCGCGGAGACCGTGACGAAGGCGACGATCATCAGCGCGAAATAGTCCCAGGGGCCGAATTTGACCGCGAGCTCGACCAGCAGGGGCGCGAGGAAGGCAAGCCCGATCGTTGCGATCAGGCCGGCGACGAAGGAGCCGATCGCCGAGGTGGCGAGCGCCGGGCCGCCGCGGCCGGCCTTGGCCATCTTGGAGCCTTCGAGCGCGGTGGCGAGCGAGGCGCTTTCGCCCGGCGCATTGAGCAGGATCGCGGTGGTCGAGCCGCCATACATGCCGCCATAGTAGATGCCGGCGAACATGATGAGCGATCCCGCCGGGTCGAGCTTGAACGTCACCGGCAGCAGCAGCGCGACGGTCAGCGCCGGGCCGATGCCGGGCAACACGCCGACGGCCGTGCCCAGGAACACGCCGATCAGGCAGAACAGGAGCTTCGAGGGTTCGAAGGCGACGCCGAAGCCGTGGAGCAGGGAGAGCAGGGTGTCCATGATCGGGCTCTCCTCAGAGGAACAGGCGCTCGAGCGGGCCCGACGGCAGGATCAGCGTCAGGACCTTGGCGAAGACGAGGAAGATGACGAGGCCGAGCACGAAGCCGATCGCGGCGTCGATCGCCAGGCCCTGCCGGCCCATGCCGCGCGCGGTGCAGGCGAAGACCACGGTGATGGCGAGGATGAAGCCGCCGCCGAGAGCGATGCAGGCGATCAGGAAAATCTGCCCGCCGACGATCCAGAGCAGGGCCTTGTTATCGGCGTGTTCCGGCTGAGGCAGCCCCTCGCGGAAGGCGACGACGAAATGCGCCAGGCCGAGGATCACCAGTCCCGTGGCCACCACGTAGGGCATGGCGGTCGGGCCGACGCCGTAGGTCGAGGTGATGGTCTGCTGCGAGGCGTCATAGCCGACGAGGGCGGCGACGATCAGCAGCAGGACCCCTACGAGCAGGGCCGGCTTGTTGGCACCTTGCGTGCGCGTGTCGTTGGTCATGGGCGTTCCCGCAGTGCTGGCCGGCGTCTTCTGGGCGCTTCTGGCGGTTGGAAAAGGGGCCGGTTTCCCGGCCCCTGCAGATTGTAGCGTCTCGGTTGGCTTACTTCACCAGGCCGACTTCGGTCATGACCTTGGAGACGCGCTCGATCTCGGCCTTCAGGAAGGTCTCGAAGGCTGCTCCGGCGAGGAAGGCATCATCCCAGCCGCGGGCCTTGAGGATTTCCTGCCATTCCTTCGACTTGGCCATCTTTTCGACCGTGTCGATCAGAGCCTTGGTCTGGTCGGCGGAGAGGCCGGGAGGAGCGACGACCGAACGCCAGTTCAGGAGCTCGAGATCGATGCCTTGCTCCTTCAGCGTGGGCGCATCCGGCGCATTCTCGAGGCGCTTGGACGAGGACACGGCGAGCACGCGCAGCTTGCCGGCCTTGATCTGGCCTTCGAACTCGCCATAGCCGGACACGCCGGCCGTGACGCGGCCGCCGAGCATGGCCGCGAGGGCCTCGCCGCCGCCCGAGAACGGGATGTAGTTGATCTTCTTGGCATCGGCGCCGACCGCCTGGGCGAAGAGCGCGGCGAGGATATGGTCGGTGCCGCCGGCCGAACCGCCGGCCCAGGTCACCTTGGCCGGATCGGCCTTGAGGCGCTCGGCGAGGTCCTTGGCGGTCTTGAGCGGCGACTCCGTCGGGACGACGATGACCTCTGCCTCGGCGGTCAGGCGCGCGATCGGCGTGATCTGGGTCAGGTTGACCGGCGACTTGTTGAGCAGGATGGCGCCGACCATGACGAAGCCGTTGACCATGAGCTGGTGGCCGTCGCCCTTGGCGCCGATCAGCTGCGCGAGGCCGATCGTGCCGCCGGCGCCGGTCACATTGTTGACCTGAACGCTCTTGACGATGCCGGCTGTGGTCAACGCCTGCTGCATCGAACGGGCCGTGCCGTCCCAGCCGCCGCCGGGCGCCGCAGGAGCCATGATCTTGAGCTCGTTGACCTGGGCGAAGGCGGCCGTGGAAAGGGCAGCAAGCGCCACCGCCGTCAGGGCCGTGCGCTTCAGGATGGATGTCAGCATGAATTCCTCCGCTTGCGGGCTTGGTCCGCGGTTTTCTTGAGACGGCTCCGCCTGTGGCACCTTGCCGCGCCGGTCGTCAATTGCGCCTGATTGCATAATCTTAAGTCAAGAATTTTCGACGACAGGCCGCTTTCTCCGCATCTTTTACACCTTTGGTCCTACGACTTGACTGAATGTTCGCGCGGGGGCCTGGCGGCGACCGGCGCGATCGCGCCGGCGCAGAGCCTCAAGACCGGTCCCGGCGCCCCGTGCGGGCCGATTTCGACGGCGTTCCGGCCGGGCTTCGGCATGCCGCCCATGCCGGCACGTCATCTCATGGTGCTTGAAGTTTCGCCGCCGTGCCGCCAATTGCTCGCGGTCGATCATCTGCGCGGCGGCCGGCGATCATCCGGCTGTCCTGCGGTTTGATGTCCGCCGATACGGACGACTGAAGGCGGTTAGGGGGTATCATGGCTGAGTTCGACGTCGATCTCTTCGTCATCGGGGCGGGTTCCGGTGGCACGCGCGCCGCGCGCATCGCCGCCGGCCATGGCGCCCGCGTCATGATCGCGGAGGAGGACCGCATCGGCGGCACCTGCGTGATCCGCGGCTGCGTGCCCAAGAAGCTCTTCGTCTATGCCAGCCGCTTCGCCGATGATTTCGAGGATGCCGCCGGTTTCGGCTGGACCCTGCCGCAGGCCCCGGTCTTTGACTGGCCGACGCTGCGCGATGCCGTGGCGAACGAGGTGACCCGCCTGTCCGGCCTCTATCGCAAGGGGTTGGAAGGAGCCAAAGTCCAGATTCGCGAGGAGCGCGCCGTCGTCGAGGGGCCGCATCAGGTTCGTCTGACGAAGAGCGGGGAGGTGATCCGCGCCCGGCATATCCTGGTCGCGACCGGCGGTTGGCCCTCCTTCGATCCGCCGATCGCGGGCGGCGAGCTCGGCATCTCCTCCAACGAGGTCTTCAACCTGCCGGCGCTGCCGAAGCGCCTGCTGGTCGTTGGCGGCGGCTATATCGCGCTCGAATTCGCCAGCCTCTTCGCCCGGCTCGGCGTCGCAGTCACCGTCCTGCACCGGGGTGACAACATCCTGCGCGGTTTCGACGAGGACATCCGCACCCGGCTGCGCGACGCGCTTGCTCATGCCGGCATCACCTTGCGGCTCGGCTGCACCATCGAGCGGATCGAGGAACTGCCGGACGGCTCCCGCCGCGCCCATTGCACGCATGGCGCGCCGATCGATGCCGATGTCGTGCTCGTCGCCACCGGCCGCCGACCCAACACGAAGGGGCTCGGCCTGGAGCAGGCTGGCGTCGTGATGGGGCCGCTTGGCGAGATCAAGGTCAACGCCGCCTCGGCGAGCAGCGTGCCCTCGATCCATGCCGTGGGCGACGTCACCAACCGGGTCAACCTGACACCGGTCGCGATCCGCGAGGGCCATGCCTTCGCCGACAGTACCTTCGGCAGCCGTGACTGGACGGTCGAACACGGGACCATCGCCTCGGCCGTCTTCACGACGCCGGAGGTCGGCACCGTCGGCCTGACGGAAGCGCAGGCGCTTGCCGCAGGGCACAAGGTCACCGTCTTCGAATCCGGCTTCCGCCCGATGAAGGCGACGATCTCCGGCCGGCAGGAGCGCATCTACATGAAGCTCGTGGTCGATGCGCAATCGGACAAGGTGCTCGGCGTCCATATCCTCGGGCACGATGCCGGCGAAATCATTCAGGCGGTCGGGATCGCGGTGACGATGGGCGCGACCAAGGCCGATTTCGACCGTACCGTCGCGCTGCATCCGAGCGCGGCGGAGGAGCTGGTGACGATGCGCACGCCGCGGGCAAGCTGAAGGCTGTCAATTATCTCTCGGAACCACGCCGTCATCCCGGGCTTGCCCCGGGATCCATCGAAAGGCGCTGCGCTCTACGATGGATCCCGGATCTCCGCTTCGCTCCGTCCGGGATGACGCGCGTTTCTGAGACGGCGTAGCCAATGGAGTCTCTGCGGCTACGGTTGAATCGCCTCGTGAAGCGCTTGAATCGGGATGGCAGGTCGTTGCCGCGATAGGGCCGCGGTCGTCGCCATCCCCTTACGGGAAGTGGCTTTTCGATAGGGTTTGATGCGTTGAGGGAAGGGGCCCGGCGGCGACCTCCCTCTGACAGTGGCCATTCCGCCACCATCGGTGTATAGCCGCCCCTTCGCGCTACCCAGAGGTTAACGATGCGCGATCTCACAGTCAGGAGCACGTAGTCCCATGTCCGAGCGGTGGACGCCAGAGAGCTGGAGGGCCAAGCCCGCCCAGCAGATTCCGGATTATCCGGACCAGGCAGCCTTGAAGGCGGTCGAGCAGCAGCTCGCCGGCTTTCCGCCGCTCGTTTTTGCAGGCGAGGCGCGCAAGCTCAAACGGGCGTTGAGCAAGGTCGCCGCCGGTGAGGCCTTCCTGTTGCAGGGAGGCGATTGCGCCGAGAGCTTCGCCGAGCATTCGGCCGACAACATCCGCGACTTCTTCCGTCTGTTCCTGCAGATGGCGGTGGTGTTGACCTTCGCCGGCGGTTCGCCGGTGGTGAAGGTCGGCCGCATCGCCGGCCAGTTCGCCAAGCCGCGCTCGGCTCCGACCGAGACGATCGGCGGCGTCGAATTGCCGAGCTACAAGGGCGACATCGTCAACGACAACGAGTTCACGGCCGAGGCGCGCATCCCCGATCCGCGCCGTCAGCTCGAGGGCTATCGCCAGTCGGCGGCGACGCTGAACCTGATCCGCGCCTTCGCGACCGGCGGCTATGCCAATCTCGACAACGCGCATCGCTGGATGCTCGGCTTCGTCAAGGATAGCCCGCAGTCGCATCGCTACCAGGAGGTGGCCGAGCGCATCACCGAGGCGCTGGAGTTCATGCGCGCCATCGGCATCGACCCGGAGACCCATCCGGAGATGCGCTCGACCGACTTCTACACCAGCCACGAGGCGCTGCTGCTCGGCTACGAGCAGGCGATGACGCGGACGGATTCGACGACCGGCGAGTGGTATGACACCTCCGGCCACATGCTCTGGATCGGTGATCGCACGCGCCAGATCGACCATGCCCATGTCGAGTTCTTCCGCGGCATCCGCAACCCGATCGGCCTGAAATGCGGTCCCTCGACCACGGTCGACGGCCTGCTCAAGCTGATCGACGTGCTCGATCCACAGAACCAGCCCGGGCGGCTGACGCTGATCGCGCGCTTCGGCGCCGACAAGGTCTTCGACCATCTGCCGGCCCTGGTGCGGGCGACGAAGCGGGAAGGCCGCAACGTCGTCTGGTCCTGCGACCCGATGCACGGCAACACGGTCAAGGCGGCGAGCGGCTACAAGACCCGGCCCTTCGACCTGATTCTGGGCGAGGTGAAGAACTTCTTCGCCGTCCATCAGGCCGAAGGCACGCATGCCGGCGGCCTGCATCTGGAGATGACCGGCAAGAACGTCACCGAATGCACGGGCGGTGCCCGCGGCATGACCGATGCGGACCTCAACGACCGCTATCACACGTTCTGCGATCCGCGCCTCAACGCGGAGCAGGCGCTGGAGCTCGCCTTCATCGTCGCCGAGCTGGTCAAGCGCCAGCGCGCCGGCCGGGCGCGGCCCGAGGTCGAGGCGGCCGAGTAGGGCGCCTCACCGGGACCACGAATAGGAAAGGCCGGGGCTTTCGCCCCGGCCTTTTTGTTTCAAGCCGCTGGTGTCTGCGTCAGAATTTGACGCCGAGAGCGGCGCGCGCGGTGTTGACCGTCGTCGTCGTGCCCTCGACATCGGCGAAGCGGATCAGCTGGTATTCGCCGCGCAGGAACATGTTGTCCGTCAGCGCCCAGTCGACGCCGCCGCCCACCGTCAGGCCGAAGCCGTAGACATTCTTCTTGGTGGCGCCGACAACGAGGGGATAGCCATTGGCCTGTCCCTGAGAGATTACGCCCGTCACCGGATTGGTCTGAGTCAGGTAATTCGTGGCGGTGACCGTCGACATCGTATTGAAGCGGCCGACCGCGCCGCCGATCGTTGCGAAGGGCATGAAGTTGCCAAAGGCCCACCCCATGCGCAGGCGCGCCGTCGCGTAGTCGTCGAGCTTCGCGCCTTGGTTCGTCGTCAGCGTGAAATCGTTGACCGTGCCGTCAGGCGTCACGGCGCGTCGGGCGATATAGTCGTCGATCTGATAGCTGTGCCCCGAGCGTGTATAGTCAGCCTCGAAGCCGAGGACCGCGTCGCCGAAGGCCCAGTTGTAGCCCGCAAAGCCGAAATAGGTGACCCCGCTATCGCTCTTCGAGGGCAGATTGTTCACCAGGTTGCCCATATCGATCTGCTGGCCCAGGGTCGTATTGCGGAAGGCGAAGCGGGCGAGATCTTGCAAGCCGGTGCCGGGCTTGAACTGGGTATCGGACACGCCGGCGCCGCCGCCGAAATAGAACCCTTCCCAGCTGAACCGGGTTGGGACCGGCGGCGCGTCCTCGATCTGCGAGCCGCGCAGGACGGGATAGTCGGCCGCAAGGGTTGGCGCGACAACAAGGCTGGTGGCGAGGGCGGTGGACCCAAGCATGAGCGCGATGGAACGGATGCGCATCCTGATCTCCCCGAGCAGCGGTCCGGTTCCACCCGTTTCACCCCGCTCTGGGTTCAATTCATGCCTCGGTAACCCTAATGCAGGGTTAACGATGCGGAATTCCACTGAAACGCCGGATTGTCGCCCGTCGGGAAACGCGCCATAAGCCGGCCATGACCTCGCCACTGGTTCGCTTCGCGCCGTCGCCCACCGGCTATCTTCATATCGGCAACGCCCGGCCGGCGCTGTTCAACTGGCTGTTTGCCCGCAGGCATCGCGGCCGCTTCCTGCTGCGCTACGACGACACCGACACCGCCCGCTCGAAGGTGGAATATGCCGATGCCATCGCCGAGGATCTCGGCTGGCTCGGCATCCTGCCTGATCAGGTGATCAAGCAGTCCGAGCGGCTCGCCATCTATGATGCCGCCGCCGACCGGCTGCGCGGGGCAGGGCGCCTTTACGCCTGCTACGAGACGGCCGACGAACTGGATCGCCGCCGCAAGCGTCAGCTCGCCCGCGGCCTGCCGCCGATCTACGACCGCGCCGCGCTGAAGCTCACCGACGAGCAGAAGGCGGCCTTCGCGGCCGAAGGACGTAAACCCCATTGGCGCTTCCTGCTGGAGCCGCGCGAGGTCGCCTGGGACGATCTGGTGCGCGGCGCCTCCCATGTCGATTGCGCCTCGCTCTCGGATCCGGTGCTGGTCCGCGAGGACGGCAGCTACCTTTACACGCTGCCCTCCGTCGTCGACGATATCGAGACCGGCGTGACCCATGTCATCCGCGGCGAGGACCACGTCACCAATACCGCCGTCCAGGCCCAGATCTTCGAGGCGCTCGGCGCGAGCCTGCCCGTCTTCGGCCATCACAACCTGCTGACCACGGCGAGCGGCGAGGGGCTCTCCAAGCGTCTCGGCCATCTCTCGCTGCGCGGCCTGCGCGAGACCGGCGTCGAGGCTCTGGCCGTGGCGGCGCTGGCGACGCTGGTCGGAACCTCCGATGCGGTGCGCCCGGTCGCGAGCCTCGACGAGCTCGCAGGACTGGTCGAACTCGCTCATGTCTCGCGCGCGCCGGCCAAGTTCGACGAACACGAGCTTGAGACACTGAGCGCGCGCACGCTGCACCAGTTGCCGCTGGCGGCGGTAGAGGATCGTCTGAAAGCGCTCGGTGTCGCGGCTGACGAGGCGTTCTGGCAGGCGGTGCGCGGCAATCTCGCCAAGCTGGGCGAGGCGGCCCAGTGGTGGCGGGTGGTGCAGGGGCCGACTGAGCCTGTGATCGCCGATCCGGGCTTTGTCGCCACGGCGGCCGGCTTGCTGCCGGCGGAGCCTTTCGACGCCACGACCTGGAAGAGCTGGACGCAGGCCGTCTCCGCCGCGACGGGCGTGAAGGGCAAGGCGCTGTTCATGCCGTTGCGCCAGGCCCTGACCGGGCTCGACCACGGCCCGGAGCTGGCAGCCCTGCTGCCGTTGATCGGCCGGGAGAAGGCGCTGAAGCGATTGGCGGGCGAGAGCGCCTGAACCTGTCCCCTCTCCCCTTGCGGGAGAGGGCTAGGGTGAGGGGTCTCGCGGCGTCGATCGTGAGCCGAACACCCAACTGTCAGGTTCGATGCGACCCCTCATCCGTCAGCGCTTCGCGCTGCCACCTTCTCCCGCAAGGGGAGAAGGGAAGTGTAGGCTTGCGCATGTTGGGACCGGCAGTGCTTACTCGTGCCGCTCCATCGCCGAGGCGTGCTTGGTGTCGCGCATGGTCGAATAGACCAGGAACGACAGGAAGATGATGCCGGCGAGGTAGTAGTAGAACCACTGCTCATGGCCCTGCTGCTTGAAGAACAGGGCGATGGCCGGCGCCGTGCCGCCGAAGATCGAGACGGTGAGCGCATAGGGCACGGCGACGCCGGTGGCGCGGATCGCGGTTGGGAACAGCTCCGCCTTCACCACGGCATTGATCGAGGTGTGGCCGGCGACGAAGATCCAGGCGCCCGAAATCAGCAGGAAGGCCATCCAGGGCGACTTGGTGCCGGCGAGCGTCGTCAGCAGCGGCACCGTGAACAGCGTGCCGCAGACGCCGAAGAAGATCAGCATCGGCTTGCGGCCGATCTTGTCCGAGATCAGCCCGTAGATCGGCTGCAGCACAGCAGCGAAGATCAGCGAGCCGGCGATGACATAGGTCGTGGTGATGTCGGAGAAACCGGCCGTCTGGCGCACGAAGGTCTGCATATAGGCGGTGAAGGTGTAGAAGGCGGCCGTGCCGCCGGCCGTCAGGCCGACCACGATCGCGACCTCGCGCGGATATTTCAACAGGCCGCGCAGCGAGCTCTCGCGCTTGATGCCGCTCTTCTTGATGGCCTCGAACGCCTCGGTCTCATGCATATGGCGGCGCATGAACATGGCGGTGATCGCCAGGAGCGCGCCGATGACGAAGGGGATGCGCCAGCCCCAGGCGACGAGCTGCTCATGCGTCAGGAAGACGTTCTGGAGCAGCAGCAGCACCAGGATCGCGGTGAGCTGCCCGCCGATCAGCGTGACGTACTGGAAGCTCGAATAGAAGCCGCGATGCTCGGGGTCGGCGATCTCGGAGAGATAGGCTGCCGAAGCGCCGTATTCGCCGCCGAGGCTCAGGCCCTCGATGATGCGCGCCAGCGCCAGCAAGGCCGGCGCTGCGAAGCCGATCGTGGCATAGGTCGGCGTCAAGGCGATGATCAGCGAGCCGAAGCACATCATCAGGACGGAAACGGTCAGGGACAGGCGCCGCCCATAGCGGTCGGCGATATGGCCGAACAGTCAGCCGCCGAGCGGGCGCACGATGAAGCCGGCCGCGAACAGCGTCGCCGCATTGAGCTGCTGCACCACGGGGTCGTTCGACGGAAAGAAATGCGGCGCGAAATAGAGCGCGAAGGCGGTGTAGGCGTAGAAATCGTACCATTCGACGAGATTGCCGACGGAGCCGATGAAGATCGCCTTGAGGCGGCGCTTGGCATCGTCGAATTCGATCGGATGGGCGGGAGGCGTCGCAGTCGTCCCGGACATGGCGGCCTTCTGAGCTGGGGAGCGTCAGAAGCGGGCGCGCGGCGCAAATGAGCCGTCGGACGGGTCTGGCGGCCTCCCGGAGGCGGCTTGGAAGGCACCTTTATGCGGCGGTCCCGGCTATGCGTCCAGCGGTTATCCTGCTGTTGTCGGGCAGTCTTCCATGCGCTGTCGGCATGGAATCTTCCGCGTTCAGGGTCTGACGAGTTGGGGGCTCAGGTTCGGCGCGAGATTGGGAGCGACGATCCGTACGGTACGGCGCTCGCCGGTGGCGCTGCGCGACTCGCTCTTCAGCCCGTCCTTCTTGTCGAGCACCTTCTCGCCGACGATGTCGGGGCCGACGCCGGCCGACTCGGTGCCCGCCGTCGGCGAATCCTCCGACGGCATCGGCTTCTCGTCAGGCACGGCCGGAGCGGGCGTCGCTGCTGCCGGCTGGGGCCCTGCGCCCTTGCGCTTGGGGTCGATCTTCGGCCGCGACAGTTCCGCCGCGCGCTGCTCGCTGAGGATGACGTCGCCCTTGCGCTTGTCGAGCAGGTATTCGGCGTCCTTGAGGGCGGCCGACCAGCTCTGCCCCTGGCCGCGGCAGGTACAGGCGGCATCGAAGCTGCGGGTGTATTTTCCGGCATTGGCCAGGGAGGAATAGGGCTGCCCGGTCGAGCGGGCGGCGGCGTTCTGGATGTCGCCGCCGGCGCTCATGCCATAGGCGCGGGTCTCGGTCCCAGGGCAGAGCGCCTGGCACATCTCGTCGCCATTGCCGGCATTGTTGGCGAGCGGGAAGAAGAAGCCGTCGCAGGTCCGGACGCAGACGGTCTGCGGACCACCCAGGCGCGGCTTCGCCGGTTCGGTCGGCTGCTCGGGGTCGAGCTCGGGCAGGGTCGAATCGATGTCGCCGGGAGCGGGATCGCGCCCGAAGATCGTATCGAAGAAGCCGCGTGGCTGCGCCCGGCAATTATTGTTGATCGCGGCTGCGAGCTGGGCCCGGCGCTGCGCGAGGCCGCCGCCTTCCGCCTGGCGCTGCAGCGCGCCGTACTGGTTCTGGAGCTGGCCCAGCTGCTGGCGGATGAAGTTGCACTGCGGCGGCGGCGACTCGAAGAAGCTGAAGCCGCGATCGCAGCCCATCGAACGGTACTGGCTGCTCAACTGGGCGAGCTGGGCGCCGACGCGCTGGGCGGCCTGTGCCGCGCGCGGATCGCTGCCGCTCTGGCTCTGCAGGCTCTCGAGCTCGGCCCGCCAGGCGTTGCAGGAGGCCGACTGCGCCACGGCGGTGCCGCCGAGGGCGGCCAGCATCACGAGGGCCATGCCGAAGCGTCGGGAAAGTCGCAGCATCATCGCAGGTTGGGTCACGTCATCCATAGTCGAGCCGGCGGCCGGCTCTGTCCGGGAAGTTCGGCCAAGAGGGCCGGCCAGAGAACACCCGCCAAACACGACGGAACTATGGAGCGGAGCCTCGCCTGATAGGCCGCGGGGACGCTCCATCGCGAGGGCCTCGCATGCCATATTCGCGAGGGCGCAGCAATCCGGGGACTCATGCACCGCCCCGGTGGTGGAAAACTCCCTTTCCTGCCAAGCCTGATAGCTGCCGGTTGAAGCACACCGTCATTCCGGGTCAAGCCCGGAATGACGGCGTGTTTCTGCGTAAAATCATCGATCTCCGAGAGGCGTGCCGGTTCGACTGCGTTGCAGTCGGGTCGGCGCGTGCTCTAGAAGACCTGCGGCAGCGGCCCGTCCGCGCCGGCCTTCCGTGCAGCGCCAATGAGGCAAGCCCCGCCCATGTCCGACTATCTGCCTCTTCACGAAGCCGTCATCCCGGAGCTGCCGAACTATTATCGCGGCAAGGTCCGCGAGAATTACGACCTGCCCGACGGCCGCAGGATCCTGATCTCGACCGACCGGCTCTCCGCCTTCGACCGGGCGATCGCCTCGATTCCGCTGAAGGGGCAGGTGCTGACACAGACGGCGCGTTACTGGTTCGAACAAACAGCCGATATCTGCCCCAACCATGTCCTGGAATATCCCGATCCGAACGTCGTCGTCGGCCGGCGGCTGGAGATCCTGCCCGTCGAGATGGTGGTGCGCGGCTATCTCGCGGGCACGACCGGCACCTCGATCCTGACGATGTACAAGCAGGGCCGGCGCGAGATGTACGGCTTAACCTTGCCGGACGGCCTGCACGATAACGAGGCGCTGCCGCAGGCGATCATCACCCCGACCAGCAAGGCCTTCGACGGCGGCCATGACGAGCCGCTCTCGGCCGAGCAGATCGTCGGGGAAGGGCTGCTGACCCAGGCGCAATGGGACCAGGTATCGGCCTATGCGCTGGCGCTCTTCGCTCGTGGGCAGAAGCTCGCCCGCGAGCGTGGCCTCATCCTGGCCGACACCAAGTACGAATTCGGTACCGATGCCGAGGGGCGCATCGTGTTGGCCGACGAGATCCATACGCCGGATTCGAGCCGCTACTGGTTCGCCGAGAGCTACCCGGAGCGCTTCGCTTCGGGCGGCAAGCCCGAATCCTTCGACAAGGATTTCGTGCGCAATTGGGTCGTGGCCCGCTGCGATCCCTATACGCAGGACCTGCCGCCGATTCCGCAGGAGCTGATCGACCAGACCTCTTCGGTCTATGTCCGGGCCTATGAGGCGATTACGGGGACGGCCTTTGCCTACCCGCCGAAGGGCGAGGACCCGGCAGAGCGCATCCGGCGCAATCTCGCCCGGTATTTCTGAGGACGTGACCGTCATTCTCGGGCGGAGCGCAACGCAGACCCGAGAATCTCAGACCGAAAGGGGCGAGGAGCCTCCGCGTCATGAGACGCTCGGGTCAAGCCCGAGCATGACGACCGCTGCCGAGAGGGCTCTAAGCCCCGTCTTCCTCGCGATAATTCCCCGCCAGATGCCGGCCGCGCTCGGTCAGTGTCGAGAGCACGCGTTCGAACACCTTGAGTTCGTCGGGCGCGATGCCATCGATCCAGCGCGCCTCGAAGCCGAGCGCCAGCGGCACGATCTGGTCGTAGATGCGCTTTCCCGCCGGGGTCAGCGCGACGAAGGATTCGCGCCGGTCATGCCGGTTCTCGGCGCGCGAGACGAGGCCGCGCTTCTCCAGCTCGCCGACCGCCCGCGAGACTTTGGTCTTGTGCATCTGGGCGAGGTCGCCGATGTCGCGCGAGGTCAGCTTGCCGAATTCGCCGAGCTGCGCCACCACCCGCCATTCCGGGATGCCGATGCCGAAATGCTCGCCATAGATGCGCCCGAGCGCCCGGCCGCCGAGCGTGCCGACGACATTGAGGCGGTAGGGCAGGAAGCGCTCCAGATGGAGCGCCTGTTCTTGCGGGTCGGTGGTTGGCTTTGTTGTCATGCTGATGAAAAGGCGCGCTTCAGCGCGCCTTCAGCCGGTTCATGAACGAGTCGTAGGACAGTTCCGCGATCTGCCACCACAGCAGGTTCTCGCCGCGGAAGGCGACCATCGAATCGTAGCCCTTCTTGAAGTCCGGGCTCTTGGCGCTGGTCTCGGCGTAGAATTCCTCGGCCGCCTTCAGCGCAGCTTCCATCACCGGCAGCGGGAAGCCGCGCAATTGCGCGCCTTGCGCCACAAGCCGGCGCAGGCCGCCCGGGTTCACGAAATCGTATTTCGCCAGCATCCAGTTATTGGCCGCCTCGCAGGCGTTCTGCACGATCGCCTGGTAGTGCTTGGGCAGCTTGGCCCAGGCCTCCTTGCCGATGATCAGGTGCAGCATCGCGCCGCCCTCCCACCAGCCGGGATAGTAGTAGTACTTGGCGACGCGGATGAAGCCGAGCTTCTCGTCGTCATAGGGGCCGACGAACTCGGCCGCGTCGATCGAGCCGCGCTCCAGTGCGGGATAGACGTCGCCCGGTGCAATCTGCGTCGGCACCACGCCGAGCTTGGCGAGCACGGAACCGCCCATGCCGCCGATGCGGAACTTCAGGCCCTTGAGGTCCTCCACGCCCTTGAGTTCACTGCGGAAGAAGCCGCCCATCTGGCAACCGGAATTGCCGCAGGGGATCGAATAGGCGTTGAAGCGGTCGAGCACGCCGTTCACGATCTGCTCGCCGCCGCCGAAATACCACCAGCTATGCTGCTGGCGGGCGTTGAGGCCGAAGGGGATGCCGGTGCCGAGCCCCAGCGTCGGGTCCTTTCCGATATAGAAATAGGTCGGCGAATGCGCGCATTCGACGGTGCCGGACGAGACCGCGTCGAGCGCCTGCAGGCCGGGAACGATCTCGCCGGGCGCGAAGACCTGGATCTCGAACTTCCCGTCGGTCGCCTCGGACACGTATTTCGAGAATTGCTGCGCCGTGCCGAAGATCGTGTCGAGCGACTTCGGGAAGCTCGACGTCAGGCGCCATTTCACCTCGGGCTGGGACTGCGCGACCGCCGGCATCGCGACCGTCGTGGCGGCGGCGGCGAGAGCCCCGGATTTCAAAAAGCTGCGACGTTCCATATGGTTTCCTCCCGAGGGCTTGTTATGCCCTTATTGGCGCGTCCGGGAAGGAATGAAAAGACATGAAGCTAGCCTCGCTCGCGCATGGCCGTGACGGCCGCCTCGTCGTCGTCTCGCGCGACCTGACCCGTGCCACCGATGCCTTCCCCGTCGTGCCGACCTTGCAGGCGGCGCTCGATGACTGGGAGCGCCACGCCCCGCGCCTCGCCGATCTCGCCGAGGGGCTGGAACACGGCTCGGTTCCGTCCTTCCGTTTCCACGAGCATGACTGCGCCGCTCCGCTGCCGCGCGCCTATCAATGGCTCGATGGCTCGGCCTATGTGAATCATGTCGATCTCGTCCGGAAGGCGCGCGGCGCCACGATGCCGGAGAGCTTCTGGACCGACCCGCTGATGTACCAGGGCGGCAGCGACGCCTCGCTCAGCCCGCGCCAGGCCGTGCAGGCCCGCAGCGAGGAGGACGGCATCGATTTCGAGGCCGAGATCGCGGTCGTCACCGGCGACGTGCCGATGGGCGCGAGCCGCGAGGAGGCGCTCGGGGCGATCCGCCTCGTCATGCTCGTGAACGACGTGAGCTTGCGGAATCGGATTCCCGCCGAACTGGCGAAAGGCTTTGGCTTCGTTCAATCGAAGCCGTCCTCGGCCTATTCGCCGGTCGCGGTGACACCGGATGAACTGGGTGGTGCCTGGCGCGACGGCCGGCTGCATCTGCCGCTGCTGGCGCTGGTCAACGGCACGCTCTTCGGCAAGCCCGATGCCGGCACCGACATGACCTTCGATTTCGGCACGCTGATCGCCCATGCCGCCGCGACGCGCCGCCTCTCGGCCGGCACGGTGGTCGGTGCCGGCACGGTTTCGAATCGCGATGCCGATGGCGGTCCCGGGCGGCCGGTGGCGGAGGGCGGGCAGGGCTATGCCTGCATCGCCGAGCAGCGCATGGTCGAGACGATCCGGGGTGGCGAGCCGAAGACGCCGTTCCTGCGCTTCGGCGACACCGTCCGCATCGAGATGAAGGATGCCGCTGGGCATTCGATCTTCGGCGCGATCGAGCAGGAAATTCTGCCGCACGGCTGATCGGCGATCCGGCCA
Organism: uncultured Allobosea sp.; assembly: GCF_945956895.1. Classification (GTDB taxonomy): domain Bacteria; phylum Pseudomonadota; class Alphaproteobacteria; order Rhizobiales; family Beijerinckiaceae; genus Allobosea. The sequence continues at coordinate 98,918 of NZ_CAMFJF010000008.1, forward strand.
CCTGCGTCTTGGCGGCAGCCGGGCCGCCGGATAACCTCCCAAGCACAGCGCCCCAGCCAGACGCGAGACGCGAGAGCCATGACCGAGACCGTGCCGTTCTATTCGACCGCCATCCCGCTGGCTTTCTTCGTCTGGGGGCCGGTGCTGGTGGTGGTGCTGTTCTGGCTGGTCGGCCTCTGGTCGAACAGGCAGGGCGTGCCCCGCATGCTGGAAGGCGACTGGGACGGCTACAATGCCGCCGATGTCGAGAAGCTGTTCACGATCTATGGCGAGGACACCCGCGCGCGCTACCGCAACCGGGTGCTGCCGGCGGATGTCGCCTGCGCCTTCACCTATGCGATCGTCGGCGCGCTGATCGTTGCCGGCCTCAGCCTGCGCGGGCAGCCCTGGTGGGTCGCGGCGCTCTGTGGCGGCGGCTGGCTGCTTGGCGGCCTCTGCGATGTCGCCGAGAATTTTGCGCTGGCACGCATGCTCGATCGCTATCCGCAGGTCGATGGCGGCAATGTCGCCTTCGCCAGCACGATGACGCGGTTGAAGCTCGTCCTCTTCGCGCTCGGCGTCATCGGCGCGCTCGTTGCCGCTTATCTGGTGTTCAAGCCGCTGGCGGGTTGAGGCCGCGCCACATCTCGCCGGTGAGACGGAAGCGGGTTGCGATCACGGCAGGATGGCCGATCAGCATCGCCGGATCGAGGGGCGCAGGCCTGAAGCCGAGCCGTTCGGCCAGGCGCAGCGACGACGGGTTGAGCGGGTGCGTGGTGACGGCGATGCTCGGCAAGGCGAGCGTCCCGAAGCCATGCCGCAGCAGGCGAGCGGCGGCTTCCCGGGCATAGCCCTGGCCCCAGCTTGAGACTGTGAAGCGGTAGCTCAGCTGGACATCGTCGGCCGCGTCGCCGTCCGGGATCAGCCCGACATAGCCCAGAAATATTTCAGGCTCGGCCTTCGCGAAGACGGACCAGTAGCCGAGGCCCCGGTCGACATGGCTGAAGCTGCGCGCCGTGACGGCCTCACGGCTCATCGCGGGATCGCCAATAGCGGCGATATGCTTCATCACCTCCGGATCGGCGTTCATCTCCGCGATGGCATCGAGATCCCCAAGCGAGCGCGGGCGCAGCAGCAACCTCTCGCTTTCCAGTTCCGGCAGCATGATTCCGTTGTCCCGGGTCCGTTTTGACTGAGCGACATTGTGCGGCGCGAAACTCTGGTGCGCCGCGGCTCGGCATCCCATATCGTGGCGGGCGCCAAGCTGGAACGCGCCGGGAGAATGGGAATGCTGCTTCGTCGTTGGGTCCTGGCCGCGCTGGCCCTCACCCTGTCGGGAATGATGCTGCCGCCGGCCTCGGCGCAGGAAGACCTGATCTTCCGCAAATCCACCGTCTGGAAGATGCTGACGCCGAACGACAAGCTCGCCGTTTACGGCGTCGACGATCCTCTCGTCGAGGGCGTTGCCTGCCACTACACCGTGCCCGAGAAGGGCGGCGTCTCCGGCATGTTCGGCGTCGCCGAGGAGGTTTCCGAGGTCTCGCTCGCCTGCCGCCAGATCGGCCCGATCAAGTTCAAGGAGAAGGCGGAGCAGGGCGATGTCGTCTTCCGCGAGCGCCGCTCGCTGGTCTGGAAGAAGATGCAGATCGTGCGCGGCTGCGACGCCAAGCGCAACGTGCTGGTCTATCTCGTCTATACCGACAAGCTGATCGACGGCTCGCCGCAGAATTCGACCTCGACCGTGCCGATCATGCCCTGGGGCACGTCGGGCGAGCCGCCGAAATGCTCGGAATGGATTCGCTAGAAATCCGGCGATTTTGCACGGAACCGCTGCGTCATTCCGGGGCTTCGCGCCAGCGAAGAGCCCGGAACCCAGAAGCGATGCGGCTTCCACGAAGGGCGCGGTCGGGTCGTCGCTCGCATTCATGGCGGCATCGGTTCTGGGTTCCGGGCTCAGGCCTGCGGCCTGCCCCGGAATGACGGCGCGGTTCCTCGCGCAGCCTACTCGCCGCAGGTGATGCTGAGCGGCTGCTCGGCAGCCTGGGCCGGGCTCGGCTTCGTGACCGAGCCGGTGAAGTCCTCGCGGGCGGCGACGCCGAAGGCGACCGCCTTGCCGAAGCCCTGCGACTCGCACCAGGCATTGGCGACGATCTTGCCGCATTCGGCCTTGGATGAGATGCAGTCGGCGACGCCGTAGCCGTCGCTGGCCGGGATCAGGAAGGTGCGCGGCTCGTTGGCGGCAGCAGCCGTATGGCTGGTCGGCATGACCGACAGCGAGATGCCGGCGGCGACGATCCCGAGCAATCCGACGAAGGCCACGGCGCGGCGCATGAATTCTGGTTCCTGATGGGTTGCGGGCGCAGAACCCGCGAATCGGGATGATGCTTCCGGCCGGTTAAATTTGAGTGAACCGCGGCAATCTTGAGGCAATGCTGCATTGCAGCAATCGGGCGCCCTCTTGACGGAAAGCTCGCGGAAAGGCAATCAGTTCCTCCCATGACGCGAGCCGCCATCAACAGCCCTTGCATTATTTGCCGCTAGCTTTCGCTGGCCGGCTGCTCACGTCCTCGTCCTGAAAAACGAACCGACAAAAGCGCCCCCGGCCAGCGGCCAGGTCGCCCTTTCGTATTTCGTCATTCGTTTCGTTCCAGGATTTAGTCCCGATGTCGCCGACCCTGAGGCTCTACAACACGCTGACGCGGACGAAGCAGGACTTCGCGCCGATCGATCCGTCGAATGTCCGCATGTATGTCTGCGGCCCGACGGTCTACGACTACGCCCATATCGGCAATGCTCGCCCGGTCATCGTCTTCGACGTGCTCTACCGGCTGCTGCGCCACATCTACGGCGCCGATCACGTCACCTATGCCCGCAACCTCACGGACGTGGACGACAAGATCAACGCCCGCGCGGCGCGTGACTATCCCGGCCTGTCCCTGAACGAGGCTATCGCGAAGGTCACCGAGACCACGACGGCGCAGTTCCACGCCGATATCGACGCGCTCGGCACCTTGCGCCCGACGACGGAGCCGCGCGCCACCGAGCATATCGAGGAGATGAAGGCGATTATCGAGCGCCTGATCGCGCGCGGCGTCGCCTATGTCGCCGAGGAGCATGTGCTCTTCCACGTTCCCGCCGTCGCCCATCTCGTGAAGGCGCCGAAATACGGCACGCTCGCCCGCCGCTCGCTCGACGAGATGCTGGCCGGCGCCCGCGTCGACGTCGCGCCCTATAAGCGCGACGCGATGGATTTCGTGCTGTGGAAGCCGAGCCGCGTCGGGCTTGATCCCGGCTGGCCGTCGCCGGCCGGCATCGCCACGCCGGGCCGTCCCGGCTGGCATATCGAGTGCTCGGCGATGTCGATGGCGAAGCTGCTGACCCCCTTCGGCGGCGGTCTCGCTTGCGACGATCCCATGAAGAATGTCTTCGACATCCATGGCGGCGGCATCGATCTCGTCTTCCCGCACCACGAGAACGAGATCGCCCAGTCCTGCTGCGCCTTCGGCGCGGCGGAAGGGCAGCCGCTGATGGCCAATATCTGGATGCATAACGGCTTCCTGCAGGTCGAAGGCGAGAAGATGTCGAAATCGCTCGGCAACTTCGTCACGATCAACGAACTGCTGGAAACGGATGTGTTCGGCGGCCGCAAATGGCCGGGCGAGGTGCTGCGCCTCGCGATGCTCAAGACGCATTACCGCCAGCCGATCGACTGGACGGTGAAGGCGTTGGAGGAGGCGGAGAAGACGCTGCAGGACTGGGCCGAAGCGGCTCAGGACGTGGCCGCTTCCAAGCCCTCGGCCGAGCTGCTCGATGCGCTCGCGGACGATCTCAACACCGCTCGCGTGCTGGCGGAGTTGCATGCCCTGCGCAAGGCGGGCGATCTGCCGGCGCTGCTGGCCGGTCTCGACCTGCTCGGCATTGCTTTGCCGGCGGTGGCGGCGCCTGCCGTCGTAGCGCCCGAAGTGGAACGCCTGATCGCCGCCCGTCTCGCCGCCCGCCGCGCGAAGAACTTCGCCGAGTCCGATCGCCTCCGCGACGAGCTCGCCGCGATGGGCATCGCGCTCAAGGACGGCAAGGACCCCGCCACCGGCGAGCCGACGACCAGCTGGGAGGTGAAGCGATGAGCCCGAAGATCCGCCCGGCGGGCTCGCTCTCCTTTGCCATCAAGCTGGTCATGCTGGCCATGGTCGTGCCGCGCGTCGTCCGCTTCAAACTGAGGCGGGAGCGATGAGCGCGGCACGCGTCCATCTCTTCGACACGACGCTGCGCGACGGCGCCCAGACTACGGGCGTCGATTTCTCGCTCGACGACAAGCGCGCCGTCGCGGCGCTGCTCGACCGGCTCGGCGTCGACTATGTTGAAGGCGGCTATCCCGGCGCCAATCCGCTGGATACCGCCTTCTTCGAACAGAAGCCGACGAAGCAGGCCAAGTTCGCCGCCTTCGGCATGACCAAGCGGGCAGGGCGCTCGGCCGCCAACGATCCTGGCATCGCCGCGTTGCTGGAGGCGAAGGCCGACGCCATCGTCTTCGTCGCCAAGAGCTGGGACTACCATGTCCATGTCGCGCTCGAGATCTCGCTGGAGGAGAACCTCGCCGGCATCGCCGAGAGCGTAGCAGTGGCCAAGGCCGCCGGCCGCGAGGTGATGCTCGACTGCGAGCATTTCTTCGACGGCTACAAGGCCAATCCCGACTACGCGCTCGCCTGCGCCCGCACGGCTTACGAAGCCGGCGCCCGCTGGGTCGTGCTCTGCGACACCAATGGCGGAACGCTGCCCGACGAGGTCGGAGCGATCGTGCGCGAGGTCGTCAAGACAGTGCCGGGCGAGAATCTCGGCATCCATGCCCATGACGATTGCGGCTGTGCCGTCGCCAACTCGCTCGCGGCCGTCGAGGCCGGCGTGCGCCAGATTCAGGGCACGCTCAACGGTCTCGGCGAGCGCTGCGGCAATGCCAATCTCGTCACGCTGATCGGCGCGCTCAAGCTCAAGGAGCGCTATCGCGACCGCTTCACGCTCGGTGTCAGCGAAGAGCAGCTCGGCGAATTGACCCATGTCTCGCGCGCGCTGGACGAGATGCTGAACCGTGCGCCGAACCGGCACGCGCCCTTCGTCGGCGCCTCGGCCTTCGCCACCAAGGCCGGCATCCACGCTTCGGCCGTGCTGAAGGACCCGCGTACCTACGAGCACGTCGCGCCCGAGGCGGCCGGCAACACCCGCAAGGTCCTGATCTCCGACCAGGGCGGCAAGTCGAACCTCGTCGCCGAGCTGGAGCGCATCGGCGTCACGCTCGGCCGCGACGATCCGCGCCTCAATCGCGTGCTGCAGGAGGTCAAGGACAAGGAGGCGCAGGGCTACGCCTTCGAGGGCGCCGATGCCTCGTTCTTCCTGCTGGTGAAGCGCATCCTCGGCGAAGTCCCGGATTATTTCACCGTCGAGCGCTTCGCCGTGAATGTCGAGCGCCGCTACAATGCGCTCGGCGAACTCGTCACCTTCTCCGAGGCGATCGTGAAGGTGAAGGTCGGCGACGACCTGCTGATCTCTGCGGCGGAAGGCGATGCCGGCCCGGTCAACGCGCTCGATATCGCCTTGCGCAAGGACCTAGGCCGTTACCAGTCGCTGATCGGCGGCTTGCGGCTGGTGGACTACAAGGTCCGCATCTTCCAGGGCGGCACCGATGCCGTGACGCGCGTGTTGATCGAGTCGGGCGACGAGACCGGGGAGCGCTGGACCACGGTCGGTGTCAGCGCCAACATCATCGACGCCTCGTTCCAGGCACTGGTCGACTCGATCACCTACAAGCTGGTCAAGGCAGGCGCGACGGCTTGAAGCGCGTCTTGCCGAAAACGCCGTCATCCCGGGCAAAGCGAAGCGCAGACCCCGGATCCATGCCTGAACCTTTGCCGGAAGCGCTCCGGCATGGATCCCGGATCGGCGCCGCTGCGCGGCTTGTCCGGGATGACGGCGCGGGAGGTGGTTAGACGCTCACTCCGTCAGGCGGATCACGCGGTCCTTGCACAGGTCCATATCGGCGTCGCTCTCGGCTTCGTCGTCGAATTTCGCTTGCACCGTATAGGAGCAGCCCTGCGGCTTGTTGAGCTTGAGCGCGACGCTCTTGCCCGGCGCCAGCGGCTTGGCGAGCTTGGCGACGAGGCGCGGCTGATCGCCGGAGGTTGCGATTGCGAAATTGCTGAGCGGCACGGTGCGTTGGTTGGTGATCGTGATTTGCGGATGCGGCCGGGAGGTCTGCGCCGCGGCCGGCAACGCGAGGAGGAGGGCGGCGGCAAGGCCGATCCCCGAGGCGACAAGCTGTTGAGCCTTCATGTCATTTCCTTCCCCATCTCGAGCGTCGGGCGCTCTGGGAGGGATCAGATACCGGCGATGGGGCGGCGGCAAGGCAGCTTTCGGGCAGCCCGAGCCATGTTCCCCATGCAACGACATTCCCATGCAACGGCGCGCGATTGCGGCTATATGAACGCGCCAACTGGAATCGTTTGAAAATGTCCGCGCCGTCTGCGCCGCCCCCGGCGTCGAGCTTCCAACGCTCTGCCGTCATCCAGCCCGGGTCCGGCTTCTTCGCCACGTTCCGCGCGCTCTGGCCCTATCTCTGGCCGGCAGAACGCGCCGATCTGCGCAGCCGCGTCGTCGCCGCCTTCGCACTGATGCTGGCGGGGCGGCTGGTGCTGATGGGCGTGCCCTTCACCTTCAAATGGGTGACGGATGCGCTGGCCGGTTCCTATTCGAACCTGGAGAAATGGCTGCCCTGGCTGGTCGGCGCACCGCTGGCGTTGACGGTGCTTTACGGTCTTGCCCGTGTCGGCGCGGCCGCTTTCGTCCAGATGCGCGACGCCATTTTCGCGCCGGTCTTCATGCATGCGGTGCGCACGCTGGCGCTCCAGACCTTCGGCCATCTCCACCATCTCTCGCTGCGCTTCCATCTGGAGCGCAAGACCGGCGGTCTCACCCGCGTGCTGGAGCGCGGCCGCAACGGCATCGAGGAGATGGTGCGTCTCGGCCTCAACCAGCTCGTGCCGGTGATCATCGAGGTCATCATGATCATCGCCGTGCTGCTCTATCTGTTCGATTGGCGCTACGTCGTCGTGCTCGTGACGATGGTCACGGCCTACATGACCTACACCATCAAGGCGACGGAGTGGCGCATCGCCATCCGCTCGGCGATGAACGAGTCGGATACCGACGCCAATGCCAAGGCGATCGACTCGCTGCTGAACTACGAGACGGTGAAGTATTTCGGCGCCGAGGCCCGCGAGACCGCGCGCTACGACCAGTCGATGGCGCGCTACGAGCGCAACTCGATCAAGTCCTATACCTCACTCGCCTGGCTGAACTTCGGCCAGGCCGCGATCTTCGCGGTGGGGTTGACGCTCTCGATGGTGATGGCGGTGCGCGGTTTCCAGGCCGGCACCAACACGGTCGGCGACCTCATCCTGATCAACGCCATGCTGATCCAGCTCTACCTGCCGCTGAACTTCATGGGCACCGTCTATCGCGAGATCAAGCAGGCGACGCTCGACATCGCCCAGATGTTCTCGCTGATCGGCCGCGATCCCGAGATCCAGGACAAGCCCGGCGCCAAGCCGCTGGCGGTGCCGGCGGGCGAGGTCGCCTTCGAGGACGTGCATTTCGCCTATGTGCCGGAGCGGTCGATCCTGCGCGGCGTCTCGTTCAAGGTGCCGCCGGGCCGTACCGTTGCCATCGTCGGCCCGTCCGGCGCCGGAAAGTCGACGATCTCGCGCCTGCTCTTCCGCTTCTACGAGCCGCAGACGGGCCGCATCCTGATCGACGGCCAGCCGATCGCCGATGTTCAGCAGGTTTCGCTGCGCGCCGCCATCGGCATGGTCCCGCAGGACACCGTGCTGTTCAACGATACGATCGAGTACAACATTCTCTACGGCCGCCCCGAGGCGACGATGGCCGAGGTCGAGGAGGCCGCGCGCCTCGCCCAGATCGACCGCTTCATCCGCCTGCTGCCCGAGGGTTATGCGACCTCGGTCGGCGAGCGTGGCCTCAAGCTTTCCGGCGGCGAGAAGCAGCGCGTCGCCATCGCCCGCACCATCCTGAAGGGGCCGCCGGTGCTGGTCCTCGACGAGGCGACCTCGGCGCTCGATTCCTTCACCGAGAAGGAGATTCAGGACGCGCTCGATCGGGTCAGCGAAGGCCGCACCACGCTGGTCATCGCCCACCGGCTCTCGACCGTGGTCAATGCCGACGAGATCATCGTGCTCGACAAGGGCCAGATCGTCGAGCGCGGCCATCATCGCGATCTCCTCGCCGCCGATGGCGTCTATGCCGCGATGTGGAACCGCCAGCGCGAGGTCGACGAGGCCAAGGCGACGCTCCAGCGCGCCACCGAGGCGGAGGGCGAAAGCGTCCGGGTCACGCTGTCGTAAGAGCCGGATCGGCGTCATGCTCGCCCCTGTGGCGAGCATCCCGGTCTTGAACGGGCGCTCCACGGGCGGATGTTCCCCGCCCGCTTGAACCGCTCGCAATGCCGGCCCGTTTCCTGCATCCTCCGGCACCGGGGCAAAGGCATCAGGGGAGCGGCTGCCATGTTCGATCCGACGACGTTCGTGGGGTTCCATACCTGGCTCAGCCTGGTTGCGATCATCGCCGGCTTCCCGGTGGCGGCGGGGCTGCTTCAGGGGCATACGCGCCCGCGTTGGACCGGAGTGTTCCTGTCCACCGCCTTTGCCGCCAGCGCGACCGGCTTCGGCTTCCCCTTCACCGGCATCCTTCCTTCCCACATCGTCGGAGCGGTCTCGCTGGCGCTCGTCGGGATCGCCGCCTTCGCGCTCTATGGACGCAGGCTGGAAGGGCCCTGGCGCCGGACGTATGCGATCACCGCGATGATGGTCTTCTACCTGCTCGTCTTCGTGTTGGTGGCGCAGATGTTCGCCAAGATCCCGCCGCTGCGGGCGCTGGCGCCGACCCAGTCCGAGCCGGTTTTCGCCATTGCAGAAGCCTTCGTCCTGTTCGTCTTCGGCACCCTGACCTGGAAGGCGGCCGTGCGCTTCGTCCAGATGCCGCGGCTCATCTAGGGCGAGACGCCGTCGCTATGGAGGTTCAGCGCCCGCCAATGATCGGCAGGGCGCGCGCCGGTGACGGGCCGCGCTCGCAGCTGCCTCGGATGCATGGCGACGCCGATCCCACCTTGCGCCCGGCCTAGACAGGTCATAGGCCTGACCTAACGACTCCAGCTGATGCGGTGGACGAGATGTGGAAGCGCCTGCGCCTCTTGGAGACGTTTCTGGGGGGCTGGCTTGTGGTCTTCCTCGCAGTCGGCCCGCTTGGCGCCGAGCCGATGCAGGGGTGGTCGCTCTGGGTTCTGCGACCGAGCCGCCCCGGCCTCCTGACAGCCTGCGTTATGCCGAGAGGGCTGGCATGGCCGCCGCCCGCTGCCCTGACGTCTACCCATGCGCCGCTGAGGCTCGACGAGGCTTTGACGGTCCGGTGGCAGGGCGGGCAACTCGTGCAATCGGGGACGGGGAGCGCGTCTGGCCCACCGCAGGAGAGGGCCTGGCACCCTCTCGACTCCTGCTTCGTGCTGAGCGTAGGCGGCGTGGTGGTGGCTGCCGGCGGCGTCGTTCCGCGGGTTTCGGCCCGGCTGCTCAGGTCGGACACGCTGGTGCTTCAGAACGACAAGCCCGGCCGGCCGCTCGCCTTCACGCTGCTGCCGGTCTTTCCTGCCGATCTGGAGCAGCCGGGACCTCCGGAATGGCGGGCCGTGTTGACGCCGCTCAGCAAGCCGCTGGAAGCTCAGCCACGATGAGGTCTGCATCGTTCGGGCTGGGCCTGCGCCTGGGAGTGTTGCTGTCGGGGGGCGTGATTGCCTGCTGAACGGAAGCGTCAACTCCAGCGGCCTCGACTAGGCGATGAGCGGCGCGCACTTGAGGATCTCGTGAGGCACTATCCCCGGCTTCAGAGGACAAGCTGCCGCACACCCCTTTCCCCCGCGCGCCGAACCCCGTAAATCACACAGCCAACGCTTGCGGTCGTAACTCTGCCGCAGGCCGCCGCCATATGCGCAGCTGCCGCGCCAGCTAGACTAACGGAACTCCATCCATGTCTCTCGTCGATTCCGTCCGCAAGGTGATCGTCCCGATCCACAAGGAAGGCTATGTCTTCATCGCGATCGGCCTCGTGGCGACGATCGTCCTCGCCAATCTCTGGTCGCCCTTCGGCTGGATCGGCGCGATCGTCACGATCTGGATCTGCTATTTCTTCCGCGATCCCGTCCGGGTCACGCCGCAACGCGAGGGGCTGGTGATCTCGCCGGCCGATGGCCGCATCAGCCAGATCGCCCAGTCGCTGCCGCCGCCGGAGCTCGAGCTGCCGGCCGAGCCGATGACCCGCATCTCGATCTTCATGAACGTCTTTGATTGCCATGTGAACCGCGCCCCCGTGCCCGGCCGCATCGCCAAGATCGCTTACACGCCCGGCCTCTTCCTCAATGCCGAACTCGACAAGGCGAGCGACGACAACGAGCGCAACGCGCTGGCGATCGAGACCAAGTCCGGCATCGTCGGCGTCGTCCAGATCGCAGGCCTGATCGCGCGCCGCATCGTGCCCTTCGTCAAGGAAGGCGATGTGCTGGGCACCGGCGAGCGCTTCGGCCTGATCCGCTTCGGCTCCCGCGTCGATGTCTATCTGCCGTCTCATGTCGTGCCGCTGGTCGGCGAGGGCCAGACCGCGATCGCTGGCGAGACCGTGCTTGCCGACATGACCGGCAACGAGCCGGTCGCCCGCAGCTTCCGCGACATCTGACGGGCGCTGTCATCCCGTGCGCGCTGCGGCATGAAATGCCGCTGCGCAGACACGGGACCGCCCCCCGAAAGGGGGCGCCCCCACCTGAACGCTGCCGAGAAGAACTCACTCTCCTGATGACGGTCCCGCATCTGCGCAGCGGCACTTCGCGCCGCAGCGCGTGCGGGATGACGCTTGGCTGAGCCTAGCCTGCGCCCCCAAAACCGCGTATTCCGACTGCTATGAGCGACCTGTTTCCTCCCTTCGAGCCCGAGCGCGCCGAATCCAAGCGCGCCCGCTTCAAGCCGATTCCCTTCCGCTTGCTGGCGCCGAATGTCATCACACTGCTGGCGCTCTGCCTCGGCCTGACTGCGATGCGCCTCGTCGTCGAGGGCAAGCTTGAGACGGCGACGATCTGCATCCTGATCGCGGCGGCGCTCGATGGCGTCGACGGCCGCTTGGCCCGCCTGCTCAAGGGCACCTCGCGCTTCGGCGCGGAGCTCGATTCGCTCTCCGATTTCGTCAATTTCGGCGTCGCCACCGGCTATGTCCTGTGGATCTTCGTTCTGCACGACCTGAAATCCGTCGGCTGGATCATCGTGCTGACGCTGGCCTGCGCCATGGCGCTCCGGCTCGCGCGCTTCAACGTGATGATCGACGATCCCGACCGCCCGGACTGGCAGAAGGATTTCTTCGTCGGCATGCCGGCTCCTGCCGGTGCGATCACGGCCATGCTGCCGCTCTATCTCCACATCATCGGCGTGCCCGTGCAGGAATACGGCGCGCTCCCCGTCGGCATCTACATCCTGTTCATCGCCTTCCTGACGATCTCGCGCATCCCCTGCTATGCTGGCAAGACGCTCGGCACGCGCGTCCCGCGCACCCAGGTGCTGCCGATCTTCGTCGCAGTGGTGATCGTCGCCGGCCTGCTCTTCGCCTACACCTTCGAGGTGCTGACGGTCGTGGTAATCGGCTATCTCGCTCTGATTCCGGTCAGCGTCGCGCGCTATCGCAAGCTGGAGCGCGCCCACGCACTGCCGGCAGCGGCCCCCGCGGCGGAGCCTGCCTCCGACAATCCTGCCTGATCGTCAGTTGAAGCTTAGCGGCGATAGCCGCTGAGACGTGCCGCATTGGCGCGGGTGCGCCGCGCGAAGGGCTCCAGCGTGCTGTCGGCAGCCTTGACCGCCGCCGTCGCGAGATCGAACTGGCCAAACGGGTTGAGGGCAAGGCCCCACCAGAACGCAGTTGTCGCCTGCGTTGCGGCAAGGCTGCTCTCGAGCACGGCCGAAACCTTTTCCGTCACGGCTTTCGTCGCCTCGCGCTGGCCGTGGCTATCGCCGAAGGCGCCCTTCATCAGGAGCGGCATCCGCATGGCGATGGTCAGGCCGGCTTCCGCATGCATGGACATCAGGCGGGCCGCGAGAACCTGCGCCTCCGCCCCGGTCGCAGGGGCGGAGCCCGTCGATTTGCGCGGTCGGGCCATGAGGGAAACTCCAGTAGATCGGCGCCACCAAAGAGCGGACCGCCGAGGGGGAGGGAAGTCTGCCGACAACGGCGCGGCTTGGCAATGCCTGGTATACCAGCGCTCCCGCCCGGATTTCAGGCAGCCGGACAGGGTGCTCAAATGAGCGGCACCTCGCCTGTTCCGCGTTTACGGATGGATTTATCGCCCTGCCGAAATGCTCTAAGGCTTGAACCGCGCCGAAATCCCCGGCCCCTTAATCCTGTCGAGCAGCCTGTTGAGCCTTTTCTCCTCTCCCAAACATCCCGGCTGGCGTCCGATGCTCGTTCTCGCATCGGCCTCGCCGCGCCGCCTCGCGCTGCTGGAGCAGGCGGGGTTGAAGCCGGACGCGTTGCTCCCCGCCGATCTCGACGAGACCCCGCACAAGGGAGAGCGCCCGCGCGATCTCGCCCGCCGTCTGGCGCGCGAGAAGGCGCAGGCCGCGCGCGAGGGCGCCAAGGTCCGCGCCGATCTCGAAGGCTGCTATATCCTCGCGGCAGACACAGTCGTCGCCGTCGGCCGGCGCATCCTGCCCAAGGCCGAGATCGTCGACGAGGCCGCCGCCTGCCTGCGCCTGCTCTCGGGCCGGGCGCATCGCGTCTATACCGGCGTCGCGCTGGTGACGCCTTCGGGCGCGATCCGCGACCGCATCGTCGAGACGCGCCTGCGCTTCAAGCGCCTCTCCACCGAGGATATCGAGACCTATCTCGCCTCGGGCGAATGGCGCGGCAAGGCCGGCGGCTATGCCGTGCAGGGCATCGCCGGCTCCTTCGTCGTCAAGCTCGTCGGCTCCTATACCGGCGTCGTCGGCCTGCCGCTCTATGAGACGGTCAATCTCCTCGGCGGCGAAGGCTTCCCCATCCGCTTCGGCTGGATGAACGCAGCCTGATACGGCGCCGATGCGGGTTGCCTGATCGTGCCTCGCGGCTGATCTTGCGGCCGGGAAACGCATCGATGACGGGAAAGCAAAGATGACGGGACGTCTGAGCGGCAAGATCGCGATCGTGGCCGGGGCGGGGTCGATCGGGCCGGGCTGGGGCAATGGCAAGGCGACGGCGACGATCTTCGCCCGCGAGGGCGCGAGGGTCGTCTGCGCCGACATCAACCGTGACGCCGCCGAGGAGACCGCCGGTATCATCCGCAACGAGGGCGGTGAGGCTTTCGCCATCCGCACCGACGTCACCAAGGCCGGCGAGGTCGCCGAGCTCGTCGCCCATGCGCTCGGCCGCTATGGCCGCATCGACATTCTCGACAACAATGTCGGCATCGCCGAGGTCGGCAGCGTCGTCGATCTCTCGGAGGAGGTCTGGGAGCGCGTCTTCAAGGTCAATCTCACCGGCGCCTTCCTGGCGATGAAGCATGTCATCCCGGTGATGCAGCGCCAGTTCGAGGAGACGGGCGAGGGCGGCTCGATCATCAACATCTCGTCGATCGCCTCGATCCGTCATACCGGCGTGCCCTATGCCAGCTATTCCGCGACCAAGGCGGCGCTGAACCAGCTCACCCGCACGACGGCGGTGCAGTACGCGCCGCAGAAGATCCGCGTGAACGCGATCCTGCCCGGCCTGATGAAGACGCCGATGGTCGAGCATTCCGCCGGCCTCGCCGCAGCCTACGGCAAGGGCGATGTCGATGCGATGTGGGCCGCGCGCGCCGCGCAGGTCCCGATGGGCCATATGGGGGAGGCCTGGGACGTGGCCAATGCCGCTCTCTTCCTCGCCAGCGACGAGGCGCGCTACGTCACCGGCATCGAACTCGTCGTCGATGGAGGCATCACGCTCAAATATGACTGAGACCGAAAAGACCCCGCCAGCCGCGAAGCCCTGTCCGATCTGCGGCAAGCCGGCGGTCGCGCGCTTCAAGCCGTTCTGCTCGCCGCGCTGCGCCGATATCGATCTCGGTCGCTGGCTCAAGGGCAGCTACGTCATTCCCGGCGAGCCCGTCGACGAGGCGGAGGAGGGCGCGCCGCAGCAGCGCGAGCGCGAGGACTAGGAAACAGGCTGGGCTGATTGCACACTGGCGGGTCAGCGTGGCGGCGATCCGCCAGCCCCGGAGCGATCCGACACCATGAGCACCGGCACTGAACCTCATATCGTCATCGTCGGCGCCGGCTTCGGCGGGCTTGAGGCAGCACGCAATCTCGCCAGCGCGCCGGTCAGGATCACGCTGATCGACCAGCGCAACCACCACCTGTTCCAGCCCTTGCTCTATCAGGTGGCGACCGCCTCGCTGCCGACCTCCGAGATCGCCTGGCCGATCCGCTCCCTGCTGCGCGGCCACGAGAACGTCACGACCCTGCTCGGCACGGTCACAAGCGTCGACAAGGTCAACAAGCAGGTGTTGCTGGAGGGCGAGCAGCCGGTCGGTTTCGACACGCTGATCCTCGCGACCGGCGCACGCCATTCCTATTTCGGCCATGACGAGTGGGAGCCCTATGCACCGGGCGTGAAGACGCTGGAGGACGCGACGCGCATCCGTCGGCGCATCCTCTCCGCCTTCGAGCAGGCGGAATGGGAGGCCGATCCGGCCCGCCGTGCCGAGTGGCTGACCTTCGTGATCATTGGGGCGGGGCCGACCGGCGTCGAGCTCGCCGGCACCATCGCGGAACTCGCGCATGACACGCTCCGCAGCGATTTCCGCAATTTCGACACGCGCAGCGCCCGGGTGATCCTGGTCGAGGCCGGCCCGCGCATCCTGGCGGGCTTCACCGAAGATCTCTCGGCCTATGCCGAGCGAGCGCTGAATCGTCTGGGTGTCGAGGTCAGGCTGGGGCAGCCGGTCTCCGCATGCCGCGCGGAGGGCATCGAACTCGGCGGCGCCTTCCTGCTGGCGCGGACCATCCTGTGGGCGGCGGGCGTGGCAGCCTCGTCGGCGGCGGAATGGCTGGAGGCGCCGGCCGACCGGGCAGGCCGCGTCCGCGTCGAGCCCGATCTCACGGCGCCCGGCGAGCCCGATATCTTCGTGATCGGCGATACAGCCTTCGTTGCGGGCGTGGACGGCAAGCCGGTGCCCGGCGTCGCGCCGGCCGCGAAGCAGCAGGGGCGCTATGTCGCCGATCTCATCAAGGCGCGGCTGCAGGGCAGGCCGCTCCCGCCGCCCTTCGCCTATCGGAATGCCGGCAATCTCGCGACGATCGGCAAGCGGGCCGCGATCGTCGATTTCGGCTGGATCAAGCTGCGCGGGCGCCTCGCCTGGTGGATCTGGGGCATCGCGCACATCTTCTTCCTGATCGGCCTGCGCAACCGGCTCGCCGTCGCACTCAACTGGCTGTGGATCTATGTCAGCGGCCATCGCAGCGCGCGCCTCATCATGCAGCGCGAGCCACCGGCCGGCTGCGAGATGCGCTAGTTTTTTGATTTGGCATCGGCTTTGTCCGACAACCGCGTTCCCTTTTCGGGCCGAGGCTCCAGATGGCGCCGATTCTCGCGTCGTTGGTTCGTGGTCGGGATCGATTCTACAGTGCAGCTGTCAGGGGATGGGAGGGGGCGGACGAAACAACTTGCGGACATCGCTGGCAGAATGGGGTTCGCATGATCCTCGACATAATTGCTCCAGAGGCACATGCAATTTCTATCAATAACCAACAAAGGTCGAATTCTATACGTATCGATTGACAACTTACGGTGACGTTAGTTAGTCCGATACGAATATTGAATCCGGGGGGCGAAAAAATTGAGACCGCCGCAGAGAGTGTATTCCACTCTTAACGGGTTGCGAGGCTTTGCCGCAGTTGCCGTCCTAACAATTCATGGGCAAGGCTTCTTTGGTCCTTGGATCGCGAAAAGCGGGTATCTCGCTGTCGATCTGTTTTTTGTCATGAGCGGATTTGTTATTGCTCATGCCTATGAAGGCCGGTTCAAGAGCGGCCTCGGAACGGCGGAATTCTTCTGGATCAGGTTCGTCCGCTTTTACCCACTCTTCCTTGTCGGCACGGTGATCGGATCGATCAGTGCGATATTGGCCTGGAAAATGGGCGCGGGCGAATTGGGACGATCAGAATTGATCCAGGCGGTGTTCCTGGGGCTGTTCATGCTGCCCTCGCCCGATCTGAATATGTCTTTTGCGCTCTACCCGACAAATCCTCCGGGGTGGTCGCTTTTTTACGAGCTGATCATCAACACGTTCTACGTGGTCTTTTGGCGCGTGCTCTCCAACAGGGTGCTTCTCGTAACCACCGCGGTCGCTGCAGCGATGCTCGTCGTTTCAGCGGTCTATTTCGGCACGCTCGATATCGGCTCGTACTGGGGCACTTTCAGCGGCGGCATCATCCGCGTTTATTTTTCCTTCTTTGCCGGTGTCCTCATCTATCGCCTGGGCTTGCCGAAATTGCCGCCCGGCGTTCTGAGTTGGATTCCGCTTCTGCTTGCCACCGGCTTGGTTGCCGTGGATGTCGACGGTACGGCGCGGATTGTCTTCGACGTGTTCTGCGTTCTCGTCATGTTTCCCGCGATTATCGCTGTCTCCACGTCCATTGAGCCGGATAGGTTTTCCCGGCCGCTTTTCGAGTATCTGGGAGCGGCCTCCTACGCGCTCTATGCCATTCACGCTCCAATTCTCGAACTCGCACGCAGGGCGGTGCGAATGTTCGGCTTCACCCCGGCGACCTTCGCGCCATGGCTTGGCGTGGTGTTGCTTCTGGTCATCTTTGCGTTCGCCCTTGTGCTAAATCGCCTTTATGACGAGCCCGCACGGAGAATCCTGTCTCGTTTGACGAGGCGAGTGACTGCGGCCAGATCCTAGAATCCATCTGCGCTGTGACTGATCCCGATATTCAAAACCGCTTGGTCGAGAGTACGTCGAAGGTCCTTCCGATCGTCGCGACCGCTTTGTCGTAATCGGCCAGTGACAGGCAGGCGATCAGGGCGTCGATGACGGCGAGTTGGGCAATACGGCTCGTCATCGCCTCGGTGCGGAACTGGGTCTCACGCGCCATGGTATTGAGCACGATGTCGGCATAGGCGAGCAGCGGTGACTTGCCGAAATTCGTGATGCAGATCGTGGTCGCGCCCGCTTCCTGCGCGAGCCTGGTGGCGGTAACGGTTTCGTGCGTCGAGCCCGAATGTGAGATCGTGATCGCGACGACATCGGGGCCGGTCAGGGAGGCGCTGATCGCCTGGATATGCGAGTCGACCACGACCTTGGATTCGACGCCGATGCGCAGCAGCCGGTAGTTGGCATCCTCCGCGATCGGGGCGGCGCTGCCAATACCGTAGAGTTCGACGCGGCGCGCGCGGCGGATGGCGGCGACCGCACGCTCCATCCCGGCCTTGTCGAGCACCTTCATCGTGTCGTGCAGCGCCTGCAGGTCGCTGCGGAAGATCTTCTCGATCACCGTTCCCGTGTCGTCGGCGCGGGCGAGATCCTCGTGGATGAACTGGACGGGTTGTACCAGGTCGCGCGCCAGCGCGATCTTGACCTGCTGGAAGCCGCGTGCGCCGAGCTGGCGGCAGAGCGAGATCACGCTGCCTTCGCTCGCTTCCGCCCGTTCGGCCACCTCCGTCACCGACATGTGCACGACCTCGGCCGCGTGGGCGAGGAAGACATCGGCGATGCGGGCCGCCGTCGGGGGCAAAGTCGGACGCAGCGCCGTCAGGCGCTCGATCACGCCGTCGAAGCCGTCCTGCGTGCCATGGCGCGCTGGCTCGGAGCTCTCGGGCATCGCATCGGCATCCAGCTTGAGTCGGGGCGAGGTCATGCCGGCAAGGCCATCACGCCTGTTTCGCACGGGCAAGCCGTTTCGCCCTGCGTCTGCGGGAAGATGCCATCGGCGATCTCGACATAGCGCAGGCCGAAACGGCGGGCGCCCTCGCCATCGGTCCGGGGATTGTCGCCGAGCATCGCCACAGTCCGCTTCGGCAGGTCGAGCAAGGCAAGGCCGGCGGCAAACAGGATCGGCTCCGGCTTGCCGACAAGGCGATAGTCGACGGGCCCGGTACAAGCGAGCAGTGCCGCGAGCAGCGCTCCGGTCTCCGGCACGACCGTGCCACCCGGGCCGGGATGGACGAGATCGGGATTGGCGACGACGAGCTCGGCGCCCGCCCGCACGGCATTGACGGCAAGCATGAGCTTCGCATGGCTGAACTGTCGGTCGCGCCCGAGAAAGACGATGTCGGGCCGCGCCCGGACGGGTCTGAGCCCACGCTCGCGGGCATGGCGCGCCAGGCTCCTGCTCGCCAGCATGAGCGCGCGCGCACCGGGCCGGCGCATGGCGATGTCGTCCAATGCGAACGCTCCCGCCAGCACGATGCGGTCAGCGGGAATGTCGAGCCCCATCCGCTGCAGGTCGTCCGCGAGTTCCGCAGGCGTATGTTCGGCATCGTTGGAGACAATGACGAAACGGCCATCGCAGGCCTCCAGGAAGGCCGGGGCGCCAGGCATGGAGCGGCCACCGCACACCAATGTGCCGTCGAGATCGATCAGCCAGCCACGAATATCGTCCGTTGCGTGCACCGCAAACTCCGCGTCGAAGTGAGGAAGGCATGGACTGAGATTGTCTCAGTGTCAAACAAGATATTGCCTGAGTTAAATTCATAAACCTGTCATGGAAGGCTGCCAGAAGGCTCAGGCATCGGCCGCTTCAGGCAGCCGAGCCATGCCCCTGCAGCCCGTTCCGGAGGACGCTGTGCTTTCGTTCCTCGGTAGTCGCCTCCTACGCATGATGATCACCCTTTGGGCGATCGTCACCGCCGTGTTCCTGGCCACGCGGCTGACCGGCAATCCGATCGACTTTCTGATGCCGGAGGGGCTCGACGCCGCCTCGCGTGCCGAGATGATCGCCTATTGGGGGCTCGATCGCCCGGTCGCAGAGCAATACCTGCTGTTCTGGAAATCGCTGCTCTCGGGCGATTTCGGCCTCGGCCTGATGGAGCGGCGCCCGGTCGTGGTGATCTTCGGCGAGCGGCTCTGGCAGAGCGCCTCGCTTCTTGTTGCGACGCTGGCTCTCACCGTCGCGGTCGGCGTGCCGCTCGGCATCCTCGCTGCGCTCTGGCGCGGGCAGCCGCGCGGGCAGGGCGTGCTCTTCGTCGCCTTCCTCGGCTACGCCGTGCCGAATTTCGTCCTCGCCATCCTGCTGCTGCTTGTCTTCTCCTATACGCTGCACTGGCTGCCGAGCGCCGGCTCCGCCACCTTGCTGCACTATGCGATGCCGACCGTGGCGCTCGCCGCTTATTTCGTCGCGGCGCTGACCCGCTACACTCGCAACGCCATGCTCGACGTCCTCTCCGAGGACTATATGCGCACCGCTCGCGCCAAGGGGCTCTCCGAAGGCGCCATCATCCTGCGGCACGGCCTGCGCAACGCCCTGATCCCGGTCATCACCGTGCTTGGCCTGCAGATCACCACGCTCGTCTCGGGCGCTGTCGTGGTCGAGACCGTCTTCGCCTGGAACGGGGTTGGCGACCTGCTCGTCGGCGCGACGCTGCGGCGCGACTATCCCGTCCTGCAATTCGGCGTCCTCGTCGTGGCCGGCACTGTCATCCTCGTCAATTTCGCGATCGACCTCGCCTATGCGGCGTCCGATCCGCGCGTGCGCCTCGTCGGAGCCTGATCCGCCATGACCGAGATCGCAGACACAAAGCTGATGCTGCCGCCTCGCCGGTTGCCGCGCCTGAAGCTCCCCGCGCTGGGCAGTGCCGGCGTGCTGGTGACGGCAGCCGCGCTGCTCGGACTTTTGCTGCTCGCGCTCGCCGTGCTGGCGCCGCTGGTTTCGCCCTTCGAACCCGATCAGCAGCGGCTTCTCGCTCGGCTGAAGCCTCCCGTCGGCCTGGTCGGTGCCAACCCGCTGCACTGGCTCGGCACCGACCAGCTCGGCCGCGATCTCCTCTCGCGCTGCCTCCATGGCCTGCGCCTGACGTTGGCGCTGGCGCTTTTCGGTACCCTGCTTGGCCTCGCGCTGGGCGCGGCGCTCGGCCTCGCCGCCGGATTGCTGCGTGGCTGGGCCGATGCGCTGATCATGGGCCTGGTCGACATCATGATGTCGCTGCCCTTCACCCTCGTCGCGCTCTTCGTCGTGGCGCTGGCGGGCACCGATGTCGCGGTGCTCATCTGCGTGCTCGGCATCGCCTACTGGGCGCATTTCGCGCGATTGATCCGGGCCCAGGTGTTTAGCCTGCGCGAAATGCCGTTCGTCGAGGCGGCTCGCGCTGCCGGGGCCGGCCCCTGGCGCATCGCCACCGTCCACATGATCCCGAACCTGATCTCGCCGGTCGTGGTCATGGCGAGCCTCAACTTCTCCAACCTCATCCTGCTGGAATCGGCACTCTCCTTCCTCGGCCTCGGCGTCCAGCCGCCGACCGCGACGCTCGGCTCCATGGTCGGGCAGGGGCGCGACTACATGGCCTCCGCGCCCTGGATCGTCGCCGTTCCCGCCCTCGTCATCGTGCTCGTCAGCCTCGTCGCCATGCTGCTGGGCGATGCCTTGCGAGACCGCCTCGATCCGCGCCTGCGCGGACGCTGAACGCCACGCCTGCCCCTTTTCCCGCTCACCCAACAAGGGACTGACACCCATGCGCAAGACATTGAAGACCCTGGCGCTCGCCGCGCTGTCGGCCACCGCGCTCATCAGCGTTGCCCAGGCGCAGGAATTGAAAGTCGGCGTCCAGAACATGGCGCCCTGGCTCGATCCGGGCCGGGATTTCTCGAATGTCGGCTCGCAATTCTACTTCAACGCCTTCGACCCGCTGATCGGCAAGGACGCGACCAAGGCCGAGAGCGTCTGGCAGCCGGGCATCGCGACGAGCTGGAAGCAGGTCTCGCCGACCGTGTTCGAACTGAAGATCCGCCAAGGCGTCACCTTCCACAACGGCGACCCGATGACGGTCGAGGACGTCGTCTTCTCCTTCGACCGCATCATCAACTCGACCTTCGCGCCCTATACCGTGCGCAAGCGCGACACGCTGCCGAACATGGCCAAGGTCGAGGCCGTCGACGCCGAGACCGTGCGCGTCACCGCGACCCGGCCGGAGCCGCTGTTCGAGACGCTGCTCAACGTGCAGCAGGGCATGATCGTGCCGAAGAAATACGTGATGGGCCTGACCGGCGATCCGAACGTCGCGGAAGCTTCCGATTTCGAGGCCTTCGCCTTGAAGCCGGTCGGCACCGGCCCCTACAAGATCAGCGAGTTCGTGCCGAACCAGCGCCTGGTCTATGAGCGCCATGACGGCTTCTGGGGCGAGAAGGCGCCGTTCCAGAAGGTCACGGTGACGCGCATTCCCGAGCTTTCGGGGCGCCTGACGGCGCTCAAGAACGCCGAGGTCGACCTCATCACCAACGTCCCGCCGGACCAGCTCGAGCCGATCGCCGCCGATGCGAAGCTCAAGGTCGAGGGCATGCAGACGCCGCTCTTCCACGTCGTCATCTTCAACACCCAGAATCCGAAGATGGCCAATCCCAAGCTGCGCCAGGCGCTGTCCTATGCCATCGACCGCAAGACGCTGAACGAGGCGCTCTGGTTCGGCAAGGCCAAGGTGCCGACCTCGCACACCTTCGCGCAGTTCGGCCCGCTCTACATGCCGGAGCTGAACACCTTCGAATACGACCCGGCCAAGGCCAAGGCGTTGCTCAAGGAAGCCGGCTATGACGGCTCAGCCGTTCGCTACGATATCCAGCCGGCCTATTACACCAACGGGCTGCTCGCCGCGCAGGCGATCCAGGAAATGTGGGGCGCTGTCGGCGTCAAGATGCAGCTCAACGTCACCGAGCAATGGACCGGCTCCGACCCGACCATGATGGCTCGCGGCTGGTCGAACCCGATGTACTTCCCCGATCCCGCCGGCGCCTTCGGCATCATGTGGGCGCCGACCGGGAACTCCGCCTCGGAAGGCCGGTTCAAGGCCGACGACGCCTATGTCGCGCTCTGGGACAAGTTCCGCTTCTCGACCGATCTCGCAGAGCGCAAGCAGGCCTATGCCGCGCTGATGCAGGCGATCAAGAACGATCCGCCGGTCCTGCCGCTCTACCAGCCCTATGAGTCCTACGGCATGAAGCGCTCGCTCGCCTGGCGGCCTCTGCCGGGGCACATCCCCTATGTGCTCGACTTCCGTGCCGGCCGCGTGACGCTGGCCGCGCGCTAACCATGGTCCCGCGCCGTCATTGCGAGGAGGCATAGCCGACGAAGCAATCCAGGGGCCGCAGCGCGAGACCTTCTGGATTGCTTCGCTTCGCTCGCAATGACGGCGAATTCTCTGATCCCGTTCCGAACAGCTCCCAACAATTCGCGAGCCCCATCATGACCCGCTCCCTCCGCCTCGCCTTCGTCGCCGATATCCATCATGGTGCGAGCAGCCTCACCAAGGTCGGCCCCGCGGCCCTGTCGCTGATGCAGGAATTCCGCCGCTTCGTCGCCGACGCTCAGCCTGATGCGGTGATCGACCTCGGCGACCGCATCTCCGATGTCGATCACGCTACCGACCTTCGCCTGGAGCGGGAGGTCGCAGAAGCGTTCGCGCCGATCGCGGCGCCGCGCTTCCATCTCTGCGGCAACCACGATCGCGACCATCTCAGCGTCGTCGAGAACGAGGAAATCCTCGGCCAGGGGCTCGGCCATCGCACTGTCGATCTCGGCGGCTGGCGCCTCGTGCTCTGGGCTGCGGATTCACGCATCCACCGCCCCGGTGGCTTCGTCCTGCGCGAGGCCGACCTGATCTGGCTCGCTGCGACCGTTGAGGCCGCCGACCGGCCGCTGGTGGTGATGAGCCATGTCCCCGTCTCCGGCCATGGCCAGACCGGTAACTACTATTTCGAGCGCAATCCGGCATCCTCGACCTATCCCGGCGCCGAGCGCGCCCGTGCCGTGCTTGCTCGGGCAAAGGTGCCGCTGGTCTGCATCGCCGGCCATGTCCACTGGAACACGCTAACCACCGTCGACGCCATCCCGCACCTGACGCTGCAGTCGCTGACCGAGAGCTTCACGACGATGCCAGAACCGGCCGGCGCCTTTGCTCTGCTCGAACTCGGCGAGACTATCGCCTGGACGGTGCATGGCAAGGACCCGTTCACCGCCCGCATCGACCCGGCCGGCACGCTCCGGCGCTGGATGACGCCGCTCCAGCCCTTCGACGAGCATCCCGAGCTGCGGCAAAGGCGCCTCATCTCCGCTGCCCGGACCGATGCGGCGGCGATGGCTTGAGTCGGACTCAAGGCCGCAAGAGCCTCGGGATAGGCGATTCAGGCTAGAATTTCGCTTTCAGGCAAAAAATCAGAGGCCGCTTGTGGCACTCAACGCTGGAGCAGATGAGTTATAACAGCTTCGGATGCGGCATCCCGTGGAGGATGCGTCATGCTTGTTGAAGCTCAACCAATCCATCCGCGTCTGGCTTGGAATACCGGCGTATCATCGGTCCAAATCAACCGCTAAAGCCGCGTTACATCCGGGCCATCCGGGCGCGGCTGCAGCACGATCGGCGCGTGCGAGATCTGGCTATGTTCAATCTCGCAATCGACAGCAAGCTGCACGGTTGTGATCTCGTGCGGCTGCGAGCAGGCGATATCGTGCTCGGCGGAACCGTAAGGTTGAGGACCTCGATCATCCAGCAGAAGACCGGCCGACATTCTCGCGGGAGTTCCGCAAGCTCGCGACGAAATCGGGTTGGCCGAAGGATGTCTGGAACATGGATAGCAGGGCGGGAGCCGTGTCTGAAGCCTTCGAGGCGGGGGCGGAGCCGGCCGACGTGATGAAGGCTGCGACCCACACTCTGATGTCAACGACCATGGGCTACAACCGCGGCGCCGTCGTCCAGTCGAGCCGGGTTGCCGAGCTCAGAATCGCGAAGCGGAACGCCGCCAGAACAGAGGGCGGTAACAACGGCTCGTAAAACCGTTGAAGCACTGGGTGCTAAGTTATTGAAAAGATGAATGGTGCCCAGGGGCGGAATCGAACCACCGACACTGCGATTTTCAGTCGCATGCTCTACCAACTGAGCTACCTGGGCGAACCGGGAGCGGCGCGGGGCCGTCCGTGTTGGTGGGGGCGATATAGAGGCAGGCGCGCGGCCTGTCCAGTCACTTCAGCCGGCTTTCTTCAAAGCTGCCTCACTTGAAACTCAGCCTGTGGATGGAGGACGTGGACGACGATCGGGTTTCGGCCGTTTCAGGCACGTTTCAGAGGGAAATGGCGGTCTGGCGACATTCGCTGCGCCCGAGCACGGCGGCGAGGCGATCGATGGCGGCAAGCGCAGCGCGCCGTCCCTGCTCCGATTCGGCGATTGCAGCATGGCCATAGAGCAGCCTGGCGAATCCGATGACGTCGTTGATCACCTGGAACGAGGCTTCCTCCAGCTCGCGGGATTCGAGGAGCACGTCATGAAGATGCGCGACATGGGCTTCCGCGCGTTCCTGCAAGGCCTTGGCGTTGAGAACGCCGGCCTTGAGCACGTCGGCGCGCAGCGTTTCGATATCGCGCACCAACAGGTCGTCCATCCAGTCAGCCATGGCTCCTCCAGGGGAAAGGAGATTGCGCCGGTTCGCCAAGGCTCAGAATATCATCCAAGCGGGCGGGCGGCAGAGTGAAACCTGGCGTTTGGTTAGCCGCTCCTTTACCAATCGGAGCGAGGGGAGAGACGGCGAGTGCCGGGGGCATCGAGCCGCCGTCAATTTTCCGAAACCTGAGCGATCGGCGTTTCGGCCGGGCGGAAATGCTTGCCGCTGATGATGTGGACCAATGTTCGCACGAATGCGCCGACGATGACAACGAGCGGCAACGCCATCACGGCGTTGCCATCCAGCGCCAGCCAGATCGCAAGGCCGCAGCTCACGACGCTCCCGAGAACGAGCAGGAGCTTCATTTGCGTGGGAATGGCTCCACTGCCGGAAACCGGCAGGTTTAGCCCTGCAAACGAGATTCTCCTTTGGTTTCGGCACCGCGATCGACGCTCAGGGTCGCCGACTGAACCGTGATGGCGGTATGCGCCAAAAGGAAGCGTTGACGCTGCCGGGCGATGCGGAAACGATGGGGTATGCTTGCTGCTGTGGCTCCCGCGTGCCGGGGCGCTGATGGGCCGGGTCGACGACCGCGACGCGTCCGCGCGAAGGTCCGTGCTTTGCCGCAGCGCCGCCAGGCCTCGCCCCCCGGAGTTCCCGACGATGAACCTGACAAGCCCGCTCGCGGCCCCGGCGTCCGCGGAATCTTTGCGCCTCACCAGCCTTGCCCATGGCGGCGGCTGCGGTTGCAAGCTGGCGCCGGCCGTGCTCCAGCAATTGCTGGCCGGCCATCCTGCTGCCGGCCCTTATGCGCAGCTCCTTGTCGGTACCGAGACCGGTGACGATGCAGCGGTCTGGCAGGTCGACGACAAGACCTGCGTTGTCGCCACCACCGATTTCTTCATGCCGGTCGTCGACGATCCCCGCGATTTCGGCCGCATTGCCGCGACCAATGCGATCTCCGACGTCTATGCCATGGGCGGCAAGCCGATCATGGCGCTGGCGATCCTCGGCATGCCGCTCGACAAGCTGCCGCTCGAGGTGACCCGCGAAATCCTCAAGGGTGGTGCCTCGATCTGCGCCGAGGCCGGCATTCCGGTCGCCGGCGGCCATTCGATCGATGCCCCGGAGCCGATCTACGGTCTCGCGGTCATCGGCCTGCTCAAGCCTGCGAATCTGCGCCGCAACAGCGGCGCGAAGCCGGGCGATGCGCTGATTCTGACCAAGGCGCTGGGCGTTGGCGTCTATTCCGCCGCCTTCAAGAAAGGCGAGCTCTCCGCCGCCGCCTATGACGAGATGATCGCCTCGACAACGTTGCTCAACCGCGTCGGCGCCGATCTGGCGCAGGATGAGGCCGTTCATGCCGTCACGGACGTTACCGGCTTCGGCATTCTCGGCCATGGGCTCGAAATGGCGCGCGGCTCGGATGTCACGCTGAAGCTCCGGCTCTCCGATCTGCCGTTCCTGTCGCAGGCGGAGCGCCTGGCTCAGGAGGGCAGGGTGACGGGTGCCTCCCACCGCAAC
This sequence comes from uncultured Allobosea sp., assembly GCF_945956895.1. Taxonomy (GTDB): domain Bacteria; phylum Pseudomonadota; class Alphaproteobacteria; order Rhizobiales; family Beijerinckiaceae; genus Allobosea. The sequence goes on from NZ_CAMFJF010000008.1 coordinate 125,097, forward strand.
TGGGCGAGCTATGGCGAGGGCGCCGTGCTGCCGGCTGGGCTGCCGGACTGGCAACGCCATCTGCTGACCGATCCGCAGACCTCGGGCGGGTTGCTGGTCTCCTGTGCGGCCGAACGGGCTGAGGCCGTGCTCGCGCAGATCAAGGGCTCCGGCTACCCGGCAGCGCGGATCATCGGCTCGGTCGAGGCTGGGCCGGCGCAGGTCATCGTGAGCTGACGGGCGTCAACGGGCTTCCTGAACTTCCAGGTTCCGGCCCCAGGGATCGAAGAAGGCGCCCTTGTTGAGAACGAGCCGGTCCTCGCGCAAGGCCGCTTCCAACTCGCGCAGGCGGCTGCGGGCCGTGGCGTCCGGCACGAGCCCGCCATCGTCGTCGCGGGTCGGGAAGAAGGCGGCGCCGTCCCAGTTCACGCCGGCGCTGCGCAGCATCAGCACGATGTCGCCCCAGTCGATCTCGTCGCCGACGACATGGACGAAGGTCGAGCGCAGCGGCTCGACCCTGGGCTCGGCGATCCTGACCAGCACGATCAGCGCCGTGAACGGGCCCTTGCGGAAGAGCCGGCCGAGCCAGCTGTCGAAATCGGTTCCCAGCCCCCTAGATTTCGGCATGCGGCGTCTCGGGCAACTGTCGGGCGACTGGGTTGAGGGGGGAGGTGTCCATATCCGTCATGGATCTCAGGGAACTGGCGGAAGAGAATGGGAGTCGAACCCACCAGAGACCGTCTGACGGCCCCTCCCGGATTTGAAGTCCGGACGCCCCACCGGGGACGTTTCTCCTCCATCGCTCAAGCCGGGCGAAGGGCCGAACAGGTCGAGCCGCCGCCGGTTGATGCGTCTCAGGTCGCCACGGCGGATGGTGACGCCATGGCGATCGAAGAACTCGAGAATCTGGATAGCGACCTTTCGGCCGTTGTCGAGCCTGTCGCGGAATTGGGCGGCGTTGAAGCCGGCCGGATGAAGTCCGGCAAGCTCGGCCGTGATGCCGACCATCTCGGCAAGCGTGTCGCGCAGGAAAAAGTGGTCGAGCGCGACCTCATGGACATCGCCGCGCCGGCCGGTGAGCCGCAGCAGGCGCCGGATTTCCTCCTCGGGCCGCCCGAGCAGATGGCCGATATCGCGCACGCGGGGCGGGCGGAAGCGCTCAAGATCGGCGATCAACGGCCTGATTCGGCTCCAAAGCACTTCGTCCTCCGGCGAAAGCCGGGCCTCATGACCGGGCCGTCCGAGCCATGATCCGGTCGGCACCAGCACGCCCTCATCCGCGAGTCGAGCGAGAGCCTGCCTGAACAACGGGGCCGGCCAGCGGGGCGCAATGGCAAAGCGCAGCCGCTCCAGTCCCATGCCCGGCAGGTCGGGATGCTCGGCATGGAAGGCATCGAGCCGTTCGCTGGCGGCCTGTGCCAGGTCCTGCCAATGCGCCGGCAGCATCGCGAGCGGGCCGATCCTGACGAGGCCGAGACAGCGCGTTAGTTCCTCGGTCGCAGCGAGGCCGAGCGCACGGTCGCGAACGAATCCATGGATATCGGCTTGGTGCGGTGGCACCGATAACAGGTCCTGCAGGGCCTCCGCAGGATCGGGCAGGCCGAGCGTGGCGAGCTGGGCGAGGCGCTCCGGGCTGCGTCGTCGGCGCTCCGGCGCGCGCAGGTCGAGGAAGCGGCCGCCGCCGATCGTGCGTGAGGCACTCGCGTCGCGCAGCACGAAGCGGTCGAGCGTCGCCGCGGCCAGCGGCGCATCGAGCACGAGCTGGATCAGGCCGTCGCGGCCAGCGGTGATCTCGTCATCGAGCAGGACGACGCGCGCGCCGATCTCGGCCGCGGCATGATGCAGCCGCACCGGCTGCCACATCGTCAGCGCCTTTTCGCCGGGCAGGAGCGTCACCTCGGCGTCGATCCGCGTCGTCGGGGCATGGAGCGCTGGCGCCAGCACCATGTCGCCGTGCCGGATGGCATCTTTCGAGATGCCGGGGCCGGCGAGGTTGAGCGCGCAGCGCTCCCCGGCACGACCGCGTTCGGCCGGGCGGTTCTGGCCGTGGATCGAGCGCACCCTTGCCGGCAGCCCGCCTGGCGAAACGACGACGCTATCGCCAACCATCGCGCTGCCGGACAGGACGGTGCCCGTCACCACCGTCCCGGCGCCTTGCAAGGTGAAGCAGCGATCGACCGCAAGCCGGAAGGCGCCATCGCCTTGCCGTGTCTGGGCCTCGCGGGCGCGGGCAGCAAGCAGGTCGGCAAGCTCCGGCAGGCCTTCTCCGGTCAACGTGGAGACGGGCAGCATCGGCGCTCCGGCGAAGGGGCTCGACGCCAGCAGCGCCGCGATCTCCGCTTCGACCGCCTCGATCCTGTCGGCTTGAACGAGGTCGGCCTTGGTAATGGCGACGATCGCCTCGCGGATGCCGAGCAAACGGGCGATGGCGACATGCTCGCGCGTCTGCGGCATCACGCCGTCATCGGCCGCGACGACCAGCAGCACGAGGTCGATGCCGGCGGCGCCGGCCAGCATGGTGTGGACGAATTTCTCATGGCCGGGCACGTCGATGAAGCCGACGACCGAGCCGTCGGCCTGCGGCCAATAGGCGAAGCCGAGCGCGATCGAGATGCCGCGCGCCTTCTCCTCCTTCAGCCGGTCGGTATCGACGCCGGTCAGGCGCCGGACCAGCGAGGTCTTGCCATGGTCGATATGCCCGGCGGTGCCGATGATCATGGCGGCGGCCCCGACGGAGCGACGGCCGCGCGCGCGGCCTTGAGGAAGGGCGCCGCGAGCTGGCTGCCCTTGCCTTCGGCCGCGAGCAGCAGGGCGAGCGCGCGCTCCGCATCGGCCGGCACGCCCTGGCCGAGCAGGGTCGCGGCGCCGAGCATGGCTTCCGAATCCGGATCGCCTGCCACCATGCCGCGCTGCCACCATTGCGCGGCGGCGCCGGCGTCGCGCTCCACGCCGAGCGCATCGTGATGCATCATGCCGAGCCGGGTCATGCTGGTGGCGATGCCGGCCTCTGCCGCGGCCTCAGCCCAGCGCAGCGCCTCTGCCCGGTCGGCTGCATTACCGCCTTCCAGCAACATCCAGGAGAGCATGTCCTGCGCCGGAGCGTCGCCCTGCTCGGCCGCGAGTCGATAGAGCCTGATAGCCTCGGCATCGCTTTGCGCGACGCCTTCGCCCTTGAAGTGCAAGGCGGCGAGATTGCGCTGCCCGACCGGGTCGCCGCTTTCGGCGGCCAGCGTCAGCCAGCGCAGCGCCAGGGTCGGATCGCGCTCGACGCCAAGTCCTTCGGCGAAGCAGGCGCCGATATTGTTCTGCGCCCGCCCGATGCCGGCCTGGGCGAGCGGTCCCCAAAGCGCGAGCGCGGCCGGATGGTCGCCGCGCTCGACCGCCGCCGTAGCCTTTGCCATCGTCACGGCGGTATCGTCATCAGCGGCCTCGTCGCGACCGAAAAGGCACTTAAGCCAGCGCATCGGACTGCTCGGGTTTCAGCGCGTCGAGCTGCGCCGCGAACAGCGCTTCATCCTCCAGGCAACGTAGGTCGAAGATCAGGGTGCCTTGCGCGATCCGCCCGATCACCGGCACCGGCACCGCGCGAAAAGCCGCAGCCAGCTTCTCGACGGTGGAGCCTGCAGCCTTGCCCAGCGGGCGCAGAGCAAGGCCTGCGCTCGGCAGCGTCTCCAGCGGCAGCGCGCCGGAACCGATCTGGCTGGCGCAATCGATGGCTTCGACGGTCCAGCCCGTACCGATCGCCGCCGCGACCTTGGGTTGAAGGCGCTCGGCCAGGGCGCGCAGGTCACCGGCGGTTCGCGTGAACAGTCTGAGTGTCGGCAGCCGCTGCGCCAGCCGGTCGGGATCGCGATAGAGCCGGAGCGTCGCCTCCAGTGCCGCCAACCTGAGCTTGTCGAGGCGCAAAGCCCGCTTCAGCGGGTTCTTCGCCAGTTTCGCGATCAGGTCCTTCCGTCCGGCGACGATGCCGGCCTGCGGCCCGCCGAGCAGCTTGTCGCCGGAGAAGGTGACGAGATCGGCGCCGCCCTTGAGCGCATCCTGAACCGTCTTCTCCTTGCGAAGGCCCCAGCGCGAGAGGTCGATCAGCGTGCCTGAGCCGAGATCGTCGACGAAGGGTAGATCGTGCTGGTGCGCAAGCTTAGCGAGCTCGGCGGGCTCGACCTCGGCGGTGAAGCCCTGCACCACATAATTCGAGGTGTGGACCTTCATGATGAGCCCAGTTTCAGGGCCGATGGCCTCGGCGTAGTCCTTGAGATGCGTGCGGTTGGTCGTGCCGACCTCGCGCAGGGTCGCGCCGGCGCGCGCCATGATGTCGGGCATGCGGAAAGCGCCGCCGATCTCGATCAATTCGCCGCGCGAGACGATCGCCTCGCGATCGCGGGCGAGGGTGTTGAGCACCAGCAGCACGGCCGAGGCATTGTTGTTGACGAGGATCGCGTCCTCGGCGCCGGTGAGTTCCCGCACGAGGCCGCGGACATGCGCGTCGCGTTCGCCTCGGCTTCCGGTCTCGATCCCATATTCGAGATTGGTCGGTGCCCGCATCGCCGCGACCACCGCCTCGATCGCCTCCTCGGCGAGCAGGGCGCGGCCGAGATTGGTGTGCAGCACCGTGCCCGTCAGGTTGATGACGGGGCATTGCGAGGGCCGGCTGCGTTCCTCCAGCCAATCCAGGGCCAGACGGCTGACATGATCGACGGAGGCTGCTGCCGGCGCACCGCCCGAGCGCAGCCGCTCGATGACGTGCCGGACCGCATCAGTCGCCTCGTTGCGCCCGTGGCGCACGATGGCGAGTTCGCCGCCAGGGCTGCGCAGCACCGTATCGACCGATGGCGGGCGAAAATGTTCGGGCTTGTTCATCAGGCTCCCTCCGGGAGACGCTTGATCACGCTGTTCACTATACGCGGAAACGCGACGTCATCCCGGGCTTGCCGCGGGATCCATCGAAGGGCTGCGGAATTCTACGATGGATCCCGGATCTCCGCTTCGCTGCGTCCGGGATGACGGCGATGGTTCTCCTGCGATCCGACAATCTCAATACCCCAGCAGGAATGGGTTCACCCCCGCCCGGTGCCACCCGGCCTCGGTCACCAGCAGGTCGAGCCCGAGGCTGGCAACATCGTCCGCCACGGGCTCCAGTTCCATGTCCTTGCGCTGGTTCAGGATCTTCACATAGGTCCGGCACTCGTCGCAGGTCTCGGCCTTGATCGTGTCGGCGATGCCCTCGATCGCCTGATAGGCGATGCCCTTGGTCGAGCCGCAGGAGACGCATTTCACCCGGACATGGTTCCATTGCGTCGCGCAGAGCGAGCACTGGACATAGCGCACGCCCTCGATATTGGCATTGCCGGCAACGACGCTCGAGACCGGCGGCCCGCCGCAGCAGGGGCAGACGCCGTCGGCCACCGGCTGCGGCAGGAGCGGGTCGAGCAAGGCGCTGCGCCGGGCCGCTATGACCTGCAGGACCGCGGCGGCGAAGATATGCTCGGCCACGGCCTCGACCGGCACCGCATCGGCCAGCACGGCGGCGAACATCGCCTGCCTTGCCTCCGGCTCGGCTGAGACGGCGCGAGACAGAGCCCCGCGCGCGAGATCCGGCATGGCGACACCGACCAGCAGCTTTGCGAGCCGGTCGAAAGCACCGGACACGGCCGGGTCCGCCGCCAGTTCCTCGCGCGGGAGCAGCGGCATGGCATGGCTCGCGCGCAGCCGCAGCTCGCCGGGAGAGGGCAGGTCCGGCGGGGGCGTGGCGGCGACCAACGTCGCCTGCGCCCGGGTCAACTCTGCCAGGAAGGTGAGATAGGCTTCGAGCTGGTGTCCCGGCGCCAGCGCGGCGAAACGCGCGGCGCGTCGGTCGAACAGCGCCGCGGGCTCGGGCAGGCGCACGAAAGGCGGCCTATCGCGCTCGGGCGTGCCGACATCCTCGAAGGTGGCGAAGCCCGGATCGTCGCTCATTCAGTGTCCTCTCGAACCGCACGGGTCACGGGAGGCGGGGCATCCGGGGATGTCCCGCAGTCGAAATTCATTCGGCCGGACCGACGCCGTGATGGCGCGGCGGCACCTGGCGCTCGTCGATGACGCCCTCACGCGCTTCCTGCCGCAGCCAGAGCCGGTGGTGCCGGAAGGCCCAGCCCCCCGTCACCTTGCCCTCGGTCATGGCGCTGATCGTGCCACGGACATAGAAGCCGGCATAGATATGGATGATGACGACGAGCAGCATCGCGACCGCCGCCAGCGCATGCAGGATATGGCCGACGCGCTGCTGCTCGATGGTGAAGCTCGCGCCGAAATACTCGTACCAGATCATGATGCCCGTCCCGAACAGGACGAGGATCAGGAGCGTCATCAGCCAGAAGACGATCTTTTGCGCGCCGTTATACTTGCCGACTTCGGGCAGGTTCTCCTCGCGGCCCGACATCGCCTCGCCGATATGGCTCATCCATTTGGTGTCGGCCTTCGTCCAGAAATTGTAGCGCACCATCTGAACGAACAGGATCGCGAAGCTTGCGAGCAGCACGACGCCGATCCAGGGATGCAGCGCGCGCGTGTTGGAGCCGCCGCCGAACAGCCCCGACAGGAAGAACAGCGACGGATGGAACAGCGCGGCCCCGCTGAGCGCCAGCAGGATCAGCGAGATCGCGGTGACCCAATGATTGACGCGCACGCGGCCGGGATAGCGGTCGACGGTGGTGCGCCCCTCCTCACGTCTGACGGCCACGGGCAGCCTCCTCGTCGATCAGATGCTCGGCCTCGCGGTCTTCGGCGCGGCTGACATCGTTGCGTCGGGCGATCGTCGCATGGACGAAGGCGAAGGCGGCGGCGAAACCGACGACCGCCATGCCGGCATATTTGGTCAGCCCCTTCCAGAGCTCGACGACCTGGCTGATGCGCGGATTGTTGGGCAGCCCGGCATAGAGCTGCGGCTGGTCGGCGTGATGCAGGACATACATCACATGCGTGCCGCCGACGCCGGGTGGGTCGTAGAGGCCGGCATTCTTGAAGCCGCGCGACTTCAGGTCGGTGACGCGGCCCTGCGCATGGTCCAGCATCGCCTGCTTGGTGCCGAAGACGATCGCGCCCGTCGGGCAGGCCTTGGCGCAGGCCGGGGCCTGGCCGACCGAGACCCGGTCCGAGCAGAGCGTGCATTTATAGGCCTTGTGATCGGCCTGGCTGATGCGCGGGATGTTGAAGGGGCAGCCCTTCACGCAATAGCCGCAGCCGATGCAGTTCTCCGAGACGAAATCGACGATGCCGTTATTGTACTGCACGATCGCGCCGGGCGAGGGGCAGGCCTTAAGGCAGCCCGGATCGGCGCAATGCATGCAGCCGTCCTTGCGGATCAGCCATTCGAGATTGCCGCTCTCCGGGTTCTCCCATTCGGTGAACCGCATCAGCGTCCAGGTGTTCTCCGTCAGGTCATGCGGGTTGTCGTAGACGCCCCGGTTGATGCCGATCTCCTCGCGCAGGTTGTTCCATTCCAGGCAGGCCGCCTGGCAGGCCTTGCAGCCGATGCATTTGGAGACGTCGATGAGCTTCGCCACCTCGAAATCGTGGCGGACATCCGGCGGCCTGAAGGTGGTTGCCGAGATGCGGGCGAAGTCCTGGCTCTGCAGTCCCATTGCCTTCGCCTCCCTAGCTCGTCGCCGGTCCGTTGGACGGCTCGACATTCACCAGGAACGCCTTGAACTCGGGCGTATCGGTGTTGGCGTCGCCGACGAACGGGGTGAGGCTGTTGGGGCCGAAGCCCTTCCTGGCCGCACCGGTGAAGCCCCAGTGGAGCGGGATGCCGACCACATGGACGGTCTTGCCGTCGCAGATCAGCGGCTTGATGCGCTTGGTCACCACGGCCTTGGCATAGACCGAGCCGCGATTGGAGGAGACCTTCACCCAGCCGCCCTTCTGGATGTTCTTCTCCGCGGCCAGCTGTTCGCTGATCTCGACGAAGAACTCCGGCTGAAGCACCGCATTCACCCAGACATGCTTGGTCCAGTAGTGGAAATGCTCGGTCAGGCGGTAGGAGGTCGCTGCATACGGGAACTTGTCCGAAGTCCCGAGCGCGGCGAGGTCGTCCTTGAAGATGCGCGCTGCCGGGTTGCCCCGGATCTTGGGCGCCATCACGTTGGCGACCGGGCTCTCGAACGGCTCGTAATGCGCCGGGAACGGCCCGTCCCGCATCAATCCGCGCGAGAACAGGCGGGCCGAGCCCTCGGCATTCATGATGAACGGGCCGACATCGCGCGGCTTGGCGTTCACCGCGATGTCGGGCACGTCATAGCCGGTCCAGGCCGTGCCGTTCCACTCGATCAGCTTGCGCTTGGGATCCCAGGCCTTGCCGTCGAGATCGGCCGAGGCGCGGTTGTAGAGGATGCGCCGGTTGGCCGGCCAGGAGAAGGCCCAGTTGGAATAGGCGCCGGTATTGCCGGGATCGCTGGTGTCGCGCCGGGCCATCATGTTGCCCCGCTCGGTCCAGCTGCCCGAATAGATCCAGCAGCCGCAGGCGGTCGAGCCGTCGTCGCGCAATTGGCCGAAGGTGTCGACCTGCTTGCCCTTCTCCAGCAGCACCTTGCTCGGGTCGGCCGGGTCGGTGACGGTGGACACGACGTAGCCGTTGAGCTCCTTGGCCATCTCGTCGGGCTGCGGGTCCTGCGGATCGCGATAGGGCCAGTGCAGGTTGACGATCGGATCGGGGAAGGCGCCGCCTTCCTTCCGATAGAGCTCGCGCAGGCGCATATGGAGCTGCGCCATGATCCAGGTGTCGGCCTTCGCCTCGCCCGGAGGTTCCTGGCCCGGCCAGTGCCATTGCAGCCAGCGGCCGGAATTGACCAGCGAGCCCTCGTCCTCGGCGAAGCAACTCGTCGGCAGTTCGAAGACCTCGGTCTTGATCGATTCGGGCTTCACGTCGTTATGGACGCCCTCGTCCTTCCAGAACCGCGCCGTTTCCGTCTGGAGCGGATCCATCACCACCAGGAACTTCAGCTTCGACAGCGATTCCGTGATCTTGTTGCGATTGGGCGCCGACAGGAGCGGGTTGAAGCCCTGGCAGAAATAGCCGTTGACCTTGCCCTGATGCATCAGGTCCATGATGCGCAGGAGGTCGTAGCCGCCGACATCGAGCTTCGGCAGCCACTGATAGGCGAACTCGTTCTCCGCCGTGGCTGCCGGGCCCCACATCGACTTCAGGAAGCTCACCATGAACTTCCGGTAGTTCTGCCAGTAGCTCATCTGGTTGGGACGCAACGGCTTGAAGCCGCGCGTCGACATATAGGTCGTGAAATCGACCTCCCTGTCCTTCGGGATCGTGAGATAGCCGGGGATCAGGTCCGACATCAGGCCGATATCGGTGAGCCCCTGGATGTTGGAATGCCCGCGCAGCGCATTCATGCCGCCGCCGCGCACGCCGATATTGCCGAGCATGAGCTGCACCATCGCCATGGTGCGGATGTTCTGCGAGCCCTTCGAGTGCTGCGTCCAGCCGAGCGCGTACATCGACGTCATCGTCTTGTCGCGCGCCGAGCACTCGGAGATCATCTTGCAGATCGCGAGATACTTGTCCTTCGGCGTGCCGCAGATGCGCTCGACCATCTCGGGCGTATAGGCGGCGACATGCTGCTTCAGGAGCTGATAGACGCAGCGCGGGTTCTGCAGGGTCTCGTCGACCTGGACATAGCCGTCCGGCCCGAGCTCGTAGTCCCAGCTCGAGCGGTCATAGTCGCGCTTGGCCTCGTCATAGCCGGAGAACAGGCCGTCCTGATAGGAGAAGCCCTCCTTCACGAGATAGGGCGCGTTGGTGAAGGCGCGCACATAGTCGTGCTGGATCTTGTCGTTCTCGATGCAGTAGCGGATCACCCCGAGCAGGAAGGCGATGTCGGTGCCTTGCCGGATCGGCGCATAGAAATCCGCGACCGAGGCCGTGCGCGTGAAGCGCGGATCGACGACGATCAGCTTGGCGCCGCGCTGGGCCTTGGCCTCAGTGACCCATTTGAAGCCGCACGGATGCGCTTCGGCGGCGTTGCCGCCCATGACGATGATGAGGTCGGTGTTCTTGATGTCCGTCCAGGAGTTGGTCATCGCACCGCGACCGAATGTTGGGGCCAGACTGGCCACCGTCGGTCCGTGTCAAACGCGCGCCTGGTTGTCGAACGCCAGAACTCCGAGGCTTCGCACGACCTTGTAGGTCAGGAAAGCCGTCTCGTTGGTGGTGGCCGAAGCCGCCAGGAAGCCCGTGGTCAGCCAGCGGTTGACCGTGACCCCGTCCTGGTTCTTCGCGACGAAGTTCTTGTCGCGGTCGTCCTTCATCAGGCGCGCGATGCGGTCTAGCGCCTCGTTCCAGCTGATCTGGCGGAACGCCTTCTCGCCCGGGCCGCGATATTGCGGGACCTTGGTGCGCGTCTCCGAATGGACGAAATCGAGGAGGGCGGCCCCCTTCGGGCAGAGCGTGCCGCGATTGGTCGGGTGGTCCGGGTCGCCTTCGATATGGATGATCGCCGGATGGGCGTTCTTCGACTTGTCGCCCAGGCCGTACATGATGACGCCGCAGGCGACGGAGCAGTACGGGCAGGTGTTTCGTGTTTCCGTGGTGCGGGCCAGCTTGAAGGGCCGCACGGCCTGGGCAAGTGCCTCCTCGGCACCGCCGAACCCGAGTGCGGCGACGGCAGAACCGGCGACTCCCGCACCTGCGGCTTTCAGAAACTGGCGACGCGAGAGCTCATGCAGCATCTCAACCTCCCAGGGCGACGACGAAGCGTCGTTCAATTTGGAATAGTGAAACTCTGAGGGAGGGGCGTCAAGGCAAGCCTTCGCGGCTGGACGGGCAGGCTCTTAGACTTTCGGCCTACGATTGTACCGCTTGCTGGGCCTTGCCTCGGTGTGGCTGTCAGGCGCGCGGGGCAGGGGGGCCGTAGCTGGAAGCGGCTCGTGGGTTACGTTGATGTCGGCGGTTGCGCTGCCGCCCCATGCGGAGGAGAGCTGCGCGACGATATGCCGGCCGAAGCTCTCGTAGGGGATGCGGATCGAGGTCAGCCAGGGCGCGATCCAGTGATTGAGCGCGTTGCCGTCGATGCCGACGAGGATGCAGCGCTCGGGGATCGCGATGCCGGTCTCCGTCGCGCGGCGATAGGCGCCATAGGCGATCATGTCGCTGACGCAAAGGGCCCCGTCGGGCCAGCCGCCGCTCTCTTCCAGGCTTTTAGCCGCGGCATAGCCGATCTCGATATGCGACAGGCTGGGCGCGCTCGCCCGGCGGATATCGGCGTCCGGAATGCCCTGAACGACGAGCCTTTGAATGAAGCCGTCGGCGCGTTCGGTCGTGCTCGAAGCGTTCAGTGTCGCCATCAGCACGGCAGGCCGTCTGACGCCCTGCGCGAGCAGGTAGTCGGCGGCATCGGCGCCCGCCTTGCGGTTGTCGATGCCGACATAGGCGCCGCCGCCGAGCGGATTGCGCCGCGCGACGAACACCATCGGGTCGCCGCGCGTCTGCGCTTCGGCAAGGCCGGCGCTGCCGACGGCGCTGACCATCACGTAGCCGGCCACGAACTGGTCGCGCATCGCCCGCAGATAATCGTCCTGCAAATCGGCGCGGTCATGCGTGTCGCAGAGGATCATGACGTAGCCGGCGTCCCGCAGCGCGGCTTCCGTCGAGACCGCGATCGCGGCCATGGCGGGGTTGTCGAGATTGGGGGCGAGCATCGCGACCACCCGGCTGGCACGGCGCTTCAACGCCCGCCCGACGGGGTTGGGCCGGTAGCCCAGCCGTGCGATCGCCTGTTCGACGCGGGCGATCGTGTCCGGAGAGGCCCGCCCGCTCTTGCCGTTGACGATCCGCGAAACGGTCGCGACCGAGACGCCGGTTTCCCGCGCCACCGTCGCTAGGGAAACCCCGTCCTGCTGCGGTCTTGCGGCCTTTGCCGTCATGGTTCTCCCCCGGTGCAGGCGCCCGGCCTCGGTGCCGGTCGGTGGATCGAAAGCCGGCTAATTCAGCCATGCCGCGACATCCACCCGTTGACAAGCAAGGCAAACGTTTGCCTTAGTGATTGTCAAGGCGCCCGTTGAAGTGCCGTGGTCATGCAAGGGATGGAACGCAGATGCAGGGGAAACACTGGATTTCGGCGCTCGCGCTGACGGTCGGCCTCGTCGCCGGCAGCGGGGCGTTCGCGCAGACCACGGTGCGCATCGCCTGGTACTCCGACGGCAATGAGGGCGAGGTCGTCTCCGACCTGCTGAAGCGCTTCGAAGCGCAGAACAAGGACATCAAGGTCGTGCTCGACCAGGTGCCCTACAAGGCGATCACCGAGAACCTGCCCGTCCAGCTTGCCTCGGGGCAGGGGCCGGACATCGCCCGCGTCGTCGACCTCGGCGGCGTCGCCCGCTACGCGCTCGATATGCGCCCCTATCTCAAGGACGCCTCCTACTGGGAGAAGAATTTCGGCCCGTTCCTGCCCTGGATGCGCCCCGAGGGTGATTCCAGCGCGATCACCGGCTTCATGACGCAGCTCACCGTTACCGGCCCCTTCGTCAACAAGACGCTGTTCGAGCAGGCCGGCGTCGCGCTGCCGGGTGCGAAGGCGACTTGGGAGGACTGGGGCAAGGCGGCGAAGGAGGTCGCGACCAAGGTCAAGGCGCCGTTCCCGGTCGCGATGGACCGCTCCGGTCATCGCTTCTTCTCGGTCGCAGTCTCGGAAGGCGCCAAGGTCTTCGACGACAAGGGCGAGCCGGCGGTGATCGACGAGGGTTTCCGGCGCGGCGCCAAGCTCATCTATGACTGGCACCAGAACGGCACCATGGCGAAGGAACTTTGGGGCTCGGTCTCCGGCACCGCCTATCGCGGCGCCAATGACGAATTCAAGAACGCCCAGGTCGTGATGTACCAGTCCGGCTCCTGGCAGATCGCCCAGTTCGACAAGACGGTGGGCGACGCCTTCGACTGGGTCGCGGTTCCCTCGCCCTGCGGGGCAGGCGGCTGCTCGCCCATGCCGGGCGGCGCCGGTCTCGTCGCGATCAAGACGACCAAGAGCCCGGAGGCCGTCGCCAAGGTGATGGACTATCTGGCGAGCGAGCCGGTGCTGAGCGAGTTCTATGCCCGCTCGCTCTTCGTCCCCGGCCATCTCGGCATTGCCGCCAAGGGGCTCGACTATGCTGGTGCGACGCCGCAGGGCAAGGCCGCGCTCAAGGTCTTCTCGGATCAGGTCGCGCAGATCTCGCCAGCCGCCTACAAGCTGCAGGGCTATGTCAACAACCGCGTGATCTTCAACGCGGTGATCAGCCGGCTCGGCCAGGCGATCTCGGGCGAGGGCACGCTCGACGAGGCCTTCAAGCGGATCGAATCCGACGTCGCCCAGCAGATCGCCGAGCGCAAGAAGTAAGGCCGATGGCCACCGCTGAGACAAACCCGCGCCGCGAGGGCGCGGGCGCCGCCGGCTTTCTTGCCGCGCCGCTCGCGCTCCTGATGCGCCTCGTCGATGGACCGATGCGGGCGCTCCAGCGCCTGATCGGCGAGCGGCGGATGGCCTATGTCTTCATCCTGCCGAACCTCGCCTTCTTCTCGCTCTTTGTGTTCCTACCGCTCGTCATCAACCTCGTCTTCTCGGTGACGGGCGGGGCCGGGCTCTTCCCGAGCGAGCGTCCTTTCGTCGGGGCGCAGCAATACGGCTACCTCTTCGATTGCGGCTCCTTCCTCGACCCATCCTCCTGCCGCGAGGACCATTTCTGGCGCGGTGTTTCCAACACGGCCCGCTTCACCGTCTTCCAGGTCACGGCGATGGTGCTGTTCTCGCTGCTGACCGCCGTTGTGCTGAACATGAAGATCCGGGCGCGTGGCTTCTTCCGCGCCGTCTATTTCTTCCCGGTCCTGCTCTCGCCGGTGGTGGTGGCGCTGACCTGGAAATGGATCCTCCAGCGCGACGGCCTGCTCAATGCCGCGATCACCTCGATCGGCGGCGAGCGCATCCTGTTTCTGGTCGATCCGAGCTGGGCGATGTTCTGGATCGTCTTCGTCTCGGTCTGGGCCCATATGGGCTTCTACACGCTGATCCTGCTCGCCGGCCTCCAGGCCATTCCGGCCGATCTCTACGAGGCGGCCGAGATGGATGCGACGCCGCGCTGGCGCGTGTTCTGGCGCATCACCCTGCCGCTGCTCTGGCCGAACATGATCGTCGTCATCGTGCTCGCGCTGATCAAGGGCGTGCAGACCTTCGACGAGGTCTTCGTGCTCACCGGCGGCGGGCCGGGCACCGCGACGCTGATGATCGTGCACTACATCTATGAGACGGCTTTCGCCAATCAGGTCCAGAATTTCGGTCTGGCGGCGGCAGCCTCCGTCGTGCTCGGCATCGTGCTCTTCGCGCTGACGCTGGCCCAGCTCGCGGCAAGCCGCCGCAAGGGGGCCGCATGAGCCGGGTGGCCGTGCTTCTCCAACCCTCAGCCCTCATCCTGAGGAGCCGCGCCGGCGGCGTCTCGAAGGATGTTCCAGGAGGCTCCGGAGCGAATTGGAACATCCTTCGAGACGCGCCTTGCGGCGCTCCTCAGGATGAGGGCTGTGCCTGGGTTGGCGCGAAGAGGAGCTCGCCATGAGCCTCGCGACGCGGATGATGACCGCCCGGCGCAAGCCCGGCCGCTGGCATTGGACCGATATCGCGGCCTATGCCTATCTCGCGCTCGGCGTCGTCCTGATGTTCGGCCCGGTGCTCTGGCTCGGCCTGTCCTCGTTCAAGACGCAGGCCGGGCTGCTCGAATTCCCGCCTTCGCTGCTGCCGATGTCGCAGAAGGAGGTGGCGGTGCCGGGCCAGGCGCAGAAGCTGCCGCTCTTCGAGGTCGAGATGCCGGACGGCTCCAAGCGCGTGCTGGCGCAGGTCCGCCGCATCGGTATCCAGGCCCAGATGGTCGACCCCGCCAATCCGGCTGAGACGATCCGCGTTCCCATCGACAAGCGCATGCCCGTCCGCGAGTTCAAGCTCGCCACAGAGAACTATACCGAGCCGCTGGAGCGCTTCGCCTTCACGCGCTTCCTGTGGAACTCGGTGTTCGTCACGCTGGTCGCGACGATCATCACGCTGATCATCAACTCGATGGCGGCCTATGCGCTCTCGATCTACGAATTCCGGGGCAAGACGGCTGTGATGCTGATGGTGATCGGCACGCTGATGATCCCGATCACGATCATTCTCGTGCCGGTCTATCTGGTCATCACCAAGCTCGGGCTGGTGAACTCGCTCTGGGCCGTGATCCTGCCGGGCGCTGCGACGCCGACCGGCGTCTTCCTGCTGCGCCAGTACATGCTGACCCTGCCGCGCGACCTGATCGAGGCCGCGCGCATGGACAAGGCCTCGGAGTGGCAGATCTACTGGCGCATCGTCATGCCGCTCGCGATGCCGGCGCTGGCCGTGCTCGCGATCTTCTCGATCATGTGGCGCTGGAACGAGTTCCTCTGGCCGCTGGCGGTGCTGACCAAGACCGAGTCCTACACGTTGCAGATCGGCCTCAACGCCTTCCAGGGCGAATTGCAGACGCAGTGGCACTACCTGCTCGCGATGACGGTGGTCACGCTGCTTCCGGTCGCGCTGGTCTTCGTCTTTCTGCAGCGCTTTATCACCACCGGCATCGCCAATACGGGAATGAAATAATGGCCGGCCTGAAGCTTTCCGGGGTCCGCAAGGCCTATGGCGCGACGACGGTGCTGCACGGTATCGATCTCGACGTCGCCGATGGCGAGTTCGTCGTCTTCGTCGGCCCGTCCGGCTGCGGCAAGTCGACCCTGCTGCGCTCGATCGCCGGGCTGGAGGAGATCACCGGCGGCACCATCGCGATCGACGGCACCGATGCGACCCATCTGCCTGCCTCCGAGCGTGGGCTTGCGATGGTGTTCCAGTCCTATGCGCTCTACCCGCATATGAGCGTTTACGCGAACATGGCCTTCGCGCTGGAAAACATGGGCCTGCCGCGCGCGGAGATCGACAAGCGCGTGCAGCGCGCCGCCCAGATGCTGCGCCTCACCGACTATCTCGAGCGCAAGCCCAAGGCGCTCTCGGGCGGCCAGCGCCAGCGCGTCGCCATCGGCCGCGCCATCGTGCGCGATCCCAAGATCTTCCTGTTCGACGAGCCTTTGTCGAATCTCGACGCGGAACTGCGGGTCGCGACGCGCAAGGAGCTCGCCGCGCTCCATGCCGAGATCGGCGGCACGATGATCTACGTCACGCACGATCAGGTCGAGGCGATGACACTGGCCGACCGCATCGTCGTGCTGCAGGGCGGCCGGATCGAGCAGGTCGGCACGCCGCTGGAACTCTATAATCGCCCCGACAACCTCTTCGTCGCCGGCTTCATCGGCTCGCCGCGCATGAACCTCTTGCCGGGCCGCGTCAGCGCTGCCGGCAAGGTTGCACTGGGCGAGGGCGGGCACGAGGTCGCTTGCGCCACCGGCAGCCTCGCCGCCGGCAGCAAGGTCACGCTCGGCATCCGCCCCGAGCATCTGGCGCTGGCACCGAACGGGCAGGGGCTGCCGCTCGCGATCGATCTCGTCGAGCGGCTCGGCGGCGAGAGCTACCTTTATGGGACCGCCGCCGGCCTGCCCCAGATCACGCTCCGGCTCGACGGCCAGAGCGAGCATGAACGCGGCCATACGGTGCCGCTCGCCCTCCCGCAGCAGAGCCTGCATCTGTTCGACGAAGCGGGCCAAGCGGTCAGGGTTTGAAGATTTGCGCCGTCATTCCGGGGCAGGCCGAAGGCCTGAGCCCGGAACCCAGAACCGATGCGCTCTCAGGAGGGGGATCGGGCCGATCGACAGTTGCGGCACCGATGTCGGTTCTGGGTTCCGGGCTCTTCGCTGCGCGAAGCCCCGGAATGACGGGGCTGGGAAAACCAAGGTACTCGGAGACCAATCCATGAAAGCCCTGACGCAAGGCCGCTATCTCGGCCGCGATGGCGAAGCCGCCCTGTTCGATCTCGGGCTCGGCCATACGCTCTCCGTTGGTATTCTCGAAGGCGATATCGGCCGGGTGACGCTGAAGCCGCAGGATGGCTACAGGCTCGACCGTGGCTGGTCGATCGCACCGGGCGGGTTGGAGCCGGCCTATGAAGGGCGTCCGCGCGAGAGCCTCGCGGGCTTCACCTGCCCGAGGACGGATATCCGGGCCGACGCGGGCAAGGTCGTCATTGCCGCGGGGGGATTGAGCGCCGAAGTTACGCTCTCGCCCTTCAGCATCGCCTGGCGCCGCGACGGCGAGGACAAGCCTTTCCTGCAGGACCGCACGACGCAGGCTTATCTGGTTTCGCCCCGCACGGGCGCGCTCGCGCATTTCATGGCGCGCGACGAGCACGAGCGCCATTACGGCCTCGGCGACAAGGCCGGCCCGCTCGACCGCACCGGCCGCCGTTTCGCCATCGACGCGGTCGACCCTTGCGGCTTCGACGCCGAATTGTCGGACCCGCTCTACAAGATGCTGCCCTTCTTCATCGTCGACGGGCCGGCGGGAGCCCACGGCCTCTATTACGACAACCTCTCGACCGGCAGCGTCGATTTCGGCTGCACGCTCGATAATTACCACGGCCTGTTCCGCTCCTGGAAAGGCGACGACGGCGATCTCGATTATTACGTGATGGCCGGCCCGACCGTGCCGGATGTGGTCAGGCGCTTCTCGTGGCTGACCGGCGGGCAGGCTTTCGCGCCGCTCTGGTCCTTCGGCTTCGGCGTCACCTCGATGGCGATCGCCGACGCGCCCGATGCCGATGCCCGCATCAGTGATTTCATCGGCAAGCTCACGACGCATCGCATCCCCTGCGACTCGTTCCATTTCGGCTCGGGCTATACCCAGATCGGCCATCGCCGCTACGCCTTCAACTGGAACCGGCAGAAGTTCCCGGACCCGAAGGCGACGATGCAACGGCTGAACGATGTCGGCATCTTCACGGTGGCCAATCTCAAGCCCTGCCTGCTCGACGACCATCCGCGCCTGAAGGAGGCGCTCGACGGCGATTTCCTCGTTCGCGACGGGAACAGCGGCAAGCCGGCCGTCGCGCAGTTCTGGGACGGGCTCGGCTTCCATCTCGACTACACCAATCCGAAGGGCCGCGCCTGGTGGCGCAACGGCATCGAGATGGCGCTGCTCGATTACGGCTTCACCACGGTCTGGAACGACAACAACGAATACGAGATCTGGGACGAGGACGCGCTTTGCGACGGCGACGGCCGCCCGTTCCGGCAGGCGCTCGCGCGTCCGGCGCAGCCGCTCCTGATGACCAAGCTCTCCTACGAGGCGCAGGCCGATCGCCAGCCCGGCAAGCGGCAATATGCGATCACGCGTGGTGGCTGCGCCGGCATCTCGCGTTACGCCCAGACCTGGTCCGGTGACAACGAAACCGCCTGGAAGACGCTGCGCTACAATCTGACGCAAGGGCTCAACATGAGCCTGTCCGGGATGTTCTCGATCGGTCACGATGTCGGCGGCTTCCACGGCCCGACGCCCGGCCCCGAGCTCTTCGTGCGCTTCAACGAGTTCTGCTCGCTTTGGCCGCGTATGGTGATGAACTCCTGGAACGACGATGGCGTCGTCAACCTGCCCTGGATGTATCCCGAGATGGTGCCGCAGGTGCGCGAGGCGATCGCGCTGCGCTATCGGCTGATGCCCTATCTCTACACGCTGATGTGGCGCGCCAGCCGCGACGGCACCCCGGCGATCCGGCCGTTGCTCTGGAACTTCCCGCAGGACGCGACGGCCGTGAAGACCGACGACGCCTTCATGATCGGGCCGGACGTATTGGTCGCGCCGGTGCTGGAAGAGGGCGCCCGCGAGCGCAGCGTCTACCTGCCGGTTCATGCGGGCGGCTGGTACGACTGGCACACCGGCCAGCACTTCGACGGCGGCGCGGTCGTGACGGTCGCGGCGCCGCTCGGCCGCCT
>NZ_CAMFJF010000009.1 GCF_945956895.1 uncultured Allobosea sp.
CAGGGCAAGTTCGCCGGCATCGATGTCGTTGACGATGAGCTCGATGCCGTTGCGGGCGGCCTCTTCCTGCGTGAAGAGCGGATCGCGACCGCCCCCGATCTCGCAGACGCTGTGCAGGCCGAACTGGTGCGCCAGTCCGAGGATGGTCGCCTCATAGTGATCCCAGGCCCATTGCGAATGCCAGTCGGGCCTGACCTCATCGAAGAAGCCCGAGAGCGAGCTGGCCGGCCGCGCCGTCGTCTGGCGGCCCGGCCCGGCACCCGTGATCGCAAGGCTCGCCATGGACATGCTCACTTCCGCCTCTGAATGCCCCCCGTCCCCGGCGACAATGGCCGCGCCGCAAGCGCACCGCAACGACAGGATGAATCAACGGTTAACGAGGCGAAGCCCGTGTCGGTGGTCGTCGCGATGGCCGCAATGATTAGACTGTTCATGATTGCATCGAAGCGCATTGCATCTGCCGCGCCTCGCCACTATAAGCCGAGCCGTCGGAGCGTAGCGCAGCCCGGTTAGCGCACTTGTCTGGGGGACAAGGGGTCGGAGGTTCGAATCCTCTCGCTCCGACCATAAAATCCAAGAAAATCAATGGCTTGACAGCCACCCATTTTCTGACGCCGAAGAACAAATCGGTACCAATAGGGACGGAATCGGTCAGAGCGGGATAAAAAGTCCCAACAGAATCCCGACAGATGCTCGCCTGACGTTCTGCGCGCCCTCTCCCCCGAGGGCTGGCCGTGGGTGAGCGGGCGACGAAGCCGCTCGGCGGCAAAGCGTACGGATCGATCGGTCATCTGCCCCAGTCGAGGCTGGGGCCGGGGGGCTGGCACGTCCACGAAGGGCAAGCGCGCATCTGCCTCGAAAAGCCCCGCAAGGGGGATCGCGTCATCGTCTGCGAGAAGCTGGACGGTGCGTGCATGACCGTCGCCAACATCGACGGGCGTATCATCGGCGTGCCCCGCTCAAACGCAGGGCGCCGAACAGACGGACGCGCCGAAATCGAAAGGTCGAGAGCCGCTGCGCTCCTTCGCCAAGCGATGCGACGCCGAGTTCACGGTCGGCGAGGTCTACAACCGGAACGCTCGACAGGGCCGCCCTTGCCTCCGGAATCGCTTCAAGCCCTCGAAAACGGCCAACCATGCTGCGCAGACAGGCAACTCTCGCCCCAAATGGGAGGTGCTCCGGACTCTGA
Source organism: uncultured Allobosea sp. (assembly GCF_945956895.1). Taxonomy (GTDB): domain Bacteria; phylum Pseudomonadota; class Alphaproteobacteria; order Rhizobiales; family Beijerinckiaceae; genus Allobosea. The sequence continues at coordinate 1,190 of NZ_CAMFJF010000009.1, forward strand.
ATTCCGCTTCCGTCGGGGCATTCGGGTGAGGGCCTCATGCTCGATCGGGACGAAGACGCGGCGACGGCCACCGGCATCGCCGTGCCGCACTGGCTGCTGTCGGCGATCAACGGGGTCGCGGCGCTGATCTTCCTGCTCGTGATCTGACTTTTTTTGAAATTCACGCGCCTTTGCAGCCGCTTCCCCCAAATGGGGGGTGCAGGAGTCCCCGGACTGGGGCGACGATCGAGTTGCGGCTCCAGGTAACTCGGTCATGAAACACACACAGCAGATGTCGCTTATCGCGCGACGCGCCCAGATTCGCCGCGCGGCCGCCCATCGGAAGGACTCCTCCTCGACCCAACCTATCGGCAGACCCGCCCTGCGCCTGGTGATCTCGGGCGGTGAAGACGTCGACCGGGATCAGCAAGCCGATCATCGCGAGCCGGCCTCGCACGTCGAGTAGCCGCCCGCGCTTCCGATCCTGAACCGCGCATTCAGCCCATAGTCATCTGCAATGGCCCTTGATGCCGCCGCGGCACACCTGTTGCCGCCGCGGCAACAATGAGCACGGATGGTATCGCGTTGAGACAAGACGGGTTTCATTGTGGGGATTGCGGTTCGCCGGGCGTGTCGATTCCGCACGCGCTCAGCGATGCGAGCGTCGTCTCCTGCGCCAATTGCGGCTTGAGCCTCGGCTCCTGGGCCGAGTATCGCCACCGGGTCGACCAGGCCCTGATGGCCGAGCAGGTCCGCAAGTCTCGCCGCGTCATCGTCGCCGACCCGGTCGGGAGCGTGCTGGCGGGAGCTTAGAGGCCCCTAATCGAACGGCTCCGGACGCCTTTGCCGCAGCTTGGCGCACATATCGATCATTGCAAGCAGAGTTGTCCACGATTCTGAATCTTCAGCCGGCTTGCCAGATGCCTCGTCTGGTCTCACGATCACCTGACGTAGCGTCGATTGGGAGGTCGGGGATGCGTGCTCTGTCGCGTTCGGTAGATATTCCGATTTCAAGTCACCGCGCCGTTCTATTGCGCGTGCTTGTGCTTCTGGCCATCACGATGGCCGTCCTGACGCCTCTGATCGACTAGCAGCGCAGCGGCACCGCAGAGTTTCTCCGCGATGCCGCCATCGATCAATTATGCGCCAGCCAGTCCTTGATCAGGCCGATATCGGCCTGCCCGAGGCCGTGTCCTGCCGGCAGCACGCGATGCTCGACGACAGCGCCGCTCTCACCCAGCTGCCGTACCAGCGTCTCGGCATTGGCCTTCGGCACGATCGGATCGAGCGCGCCCGACAGGATCAGGATCGGCTTGCCCGTCAAATCGGCGCGCGGCGGCTCCACGAAGGGCACCATCGCGCGCAGAAGCGTAGCGCCAGCCAGGATATCGGGCCGCTGCATCAGCATTGCCGCCGCGATATTGGCGCCGTTGGAGAAGCCGAGCGCGATCGGAGCCGGCAAGCCATAGCGCCGCCGCGCCCACAGCACGAACTCCGCCAGCTCATCCGTGCGACGCCTGAGATCGGCTTCGTCGAAGACGCCTTCGGCCAGGCGGCGAAAGAAGCGCGGCGCCGAACCTTCCAGAACCTTGCCGCGCGGCGAGAGCAGGCACGCGCCCGGCGCGACGGTGCGCCCCAGCGAGAGGAGGTCGCGCTCGTCCCCCCCGGTCCCGTGCAGCAGCAGCAGCGGCCGGCGAGCCGGGTTGCTGCCGGGCTCGAAGACATGGACGAAATCGGTGTCGGCGGGCGCGGCGGTCATGGTCGTCTCCCTCGAACAAGCGGAAGCACCCTGCCCCTTGCGATAAGCAGGCAAGGCATCGTGGTATCGCTCCGCCGCCCGCCTCGATGGCGGGCGGCGTGTCTCGTCAGCCGAGGTCGGGCAGGACCGCCTCGATCTCCTTGCGATGCGCCTCGTATTGCGGCGGCAGCTTCAGCGAACGGCCGAGTTCGGCCGCAGGCTCGTCGACCGCGAAGCCGGGGATGTCGGTCGCGATCTCGAACAGGACATGGCCGGGCTCACGGAAATAGACCGAGCGGAAATAGTTGCGGTCGCGCTGCTCCGTGGGGCTGATGCCATGGTTCTGAACAAGACGGCGCACCATCTCCTCCTGCGCGGCGTCATCGGCCGCCCGGAAGGCGATATGGTGGACCGAGCCCGCGCCCTGCCGGGCCGGCAGGAAGCCGCCGGCAACACGCAGGTCGATGACACCGCCGACCGCCGTGCCCTTCGCGGCATAGCGGATCAACGCGCCCTCGCGGCCGATCTCCGCGAAGCCGAAGACGTCGCTCAGGATGGCACCCGTCGACGCGGCATCGGCCAGCAGCAGGCTGACGCTGTGGAAGCCGCGCAGCGCATGCTCGGCGGGGATGCCGCCCTCGGCCCAGGCCGGTTCCTTCTCGACTCCCGGCAGGCCGACGAGGGCGAGCCTCATGCCGTCCGGATCGCGGAAGCTCAGCACGGTCTCGCCGAAGCGCTTGACCGGCACCTCATGCGGCACGCCCTGTTCGACGAAGCGATGCGCCCAGAACCCGATCGAACCTTCCGGAACCCGGAAAACCGTCTCCTGCGTCTCGCCGATGCCGAGGCGGCCGGGAGCGGCATGCTCCCAGGGGAAGAAGGTCAGGATCGAGCCGGGCGCGGCGTCCACATCGCCGAAATAGAGGTGGTAGGTGCCGGGATCGTCGAAATTGACCGTCTTCTTGACGAGGCGCAGGCCGAGCACGCGGGCATAGAAGTCGAGGTTGCGGCGCGCCGGGCCGGAGATGGCGGTGACATGGTGAAGGCCGTTGATCTGCATGGCGAAGGTCCTCCGTTGTCTTGATCATGATGAGCGGTCATCCGCCCTGTTGGCCGGAAGATCGGTACGAAAGCGGCCGAACGCCAGAGGCATTTCATTGCATCTACGCAATGTCTCGATCGTCAATTGACAATTTGATTTGCGATAGAAGCTGCTCGATCTTCTGCCCCGAGACCAACCGGTCCCGTTTCAGGAGACGTCCCATGATCGACAATCGCTTCGCCCCTTACGGCGCTCTCGGCCTGCGCATCGCGCTCGGCGTGATGTTCATCGCCCATGCCTATCTCAAGCTCGTCATCTTCACGCCTGCCGGCTTCACCGGCTTCCTCGGGCAGGTCGGATTGCCTGGCTTCCTCGCCTGGCCGATCATGCTGGCCGAGCTTCTCGGCGGCCTCGCCATCCTCGTCGGCTTCTATGGCCGCTATGTCTCGCTGGCGCTGATCCCGATCCTGCTCGGAGCACTCTCGGTCCACGCCGGCAACGGCTGGGTCTTCAACGCACCGAACGGCGGTTGGGAATATCCCGCCTTCCTTGCACTGACCGCCTTCGCGCATGTGTTGATCGGCGACGGTGCGTTCGCGGTCACCGGCTCGCGCTCCCCGGCCGCCGCCAAGCCGGCGCTGGCGTGACGCGAACCCGCCTTGAAGGGGCGCCCGCCTTGGCCGAGACTGAGCGGATGAATCAAGCCGCGAAGCCTCTGGCCTGGGACGATTTCCGCCTGATCAAGGCGATCGCCGACAAACGGGCGCTGCCGGCCGCCGCGGCAGCGCTCGGCGTCAATCACTCGACGGTGTTCCGCCGCCTCGGCCAGATCGAGGAGGCGCTCGGCACCCGCCTGTTCGAGCGCCATCGCAGCGGCTATGTCGCGACGCCGGCCGGCGAGGAGATGATCCAGCTCGCCGCCCGGGTCGACGACGACATCACCGCCTTCGCCCGCAAGCTCGCCGGGCAGGAGATCAAGCCGGCGGGCGAATTGCGCGTGGCCACCAACGACTCGCTGCTGGTCGACCTGCTGACGCCGCTTTTCGCGCGGTTCCTCGTGCAATGCCCGGACATCCGGCTCGATATCCTGATCGGCAACCAGGCGGCCAATCTCTCTAAGCGTGACGCCGATGTCGCGATCCGCGCCACCGACAACCCGCCGGAGGCGCTTGTCGGCCGCAAGCCCGCCCGGATCGCCTGGGCGCTCTATGGCCGCGCCGCCGATTTCCCCGAGGCCGAGCCGCCGTCCCGTGAAAGCCTGTGGGAGCGCAGCTGGGTCTCGCTTGGCGACCAGTTCACCATGCTGAGCGCGGTGCGCTATCTCGCCCGCCATGTCGCGCCGGAGCGCGTCGTCTACCGGCTCAACACCGTGCTCGGCCTCGCCGAGGCGGTCGAGGCCGGGATCGGCGTCGGCTTCCTGCCCTGCTTCATCGGCGACACGCGCCCCACCCTCAGGCGGCTCAGCGATCCCGATCCCGACCTTGCCGCCGATCTCTGGCTGCTGACCCACCCGGATATGCGCCACACGCCCCGCGTCAGGCTCTTCCTCGACTTCCTGGCGGTCGAGCTCGGGCGGTTGAAACCGCTGGTCGAGGGAGATCGCCCCATCGGCAGGAGCGCGGAGGCGGAGATTTCCTCGGCAGATTCCGCGCTCGCCTAGGTGGCTGAGCGGTCTTCCAAATCACGCCGTCATCCCGGGCTTGGCCCGGGATCCATCCTAGAGCGCAGAGCCTTACGATCGATCCCGAATCGGCGCCGCTGCGCAGCTTGTCTGGGATGACGGTGAGGTCCCCTCGGAGGACGACGAGCCCACCAGCGATTGCAGCCTTCTGGTTCGGCAGGCTAGGCTGGCGCCATGGAGATCATCGTTCCCCTGATCATCGGCCTCAGCCTGATCTGGCTGATCGGTCGCGGCGTACCCTGGAACGCCAAGCTCATGACCGTCGTGGTCACGCTGGCGATCATCGTCCTGATCGTGATGCTGGAGCGCGGCGGCTACTGGCCGGAATCCTGGCGCCGCAGCTGAGTCTCCGCTTTCACGCCGAGACGAGCTTGAGCCCGACGATGCCAGCAACGATCAACCCGATGCAGGCCAATCGCAGGGCGCCCGCAGGCTCGCCCAGCAACGCGATACCGAGGATCGCGGTGCCGATCGTGCCGATGCCGGTCCACACCGCATAGGCCGTTCCGACCGGCAGCGATTTCAAGGCAAGGCCGAGCAGGCCCAGGCTGACGACCATGCTGATGCCGGTGAACAGCGTCGGGACGAGCCGGGTGAAGCCTTGCGTATATTTCAGGCCGATGGCCCAGCCGACCTCGAACAAACCCGCGACGAACAAATAGAGCCAAGCCATGCCGGCGCTCCTGAGAGAGCGCGGGGGTTCGCGCCTCATAAGTCTGAGATCGCTTTCGGCGCCCACGAAGCTATGTGGCGGCATTGAGACATCAAGGTTGCGAATCTGGCGCGCATGCAAGTTGTACACAGCTCGCGCGCATGCTCGCCTTGCCCTTTCGCCACGAGAGAATCTAGCTGGTTCTCGGGAAAAGGGGCGTAACATGCTGATAATTCGAGTTCTTGGCGCGGTCGCACTGGCTGCGGCGCTGGGTGGGTGCGCGACCGTCACGCGCGGAACGACCAATCAAATCTCCATCAGCAGTGAACCGGGAGGCGCCGAAGCCCGTTCGTCGCTGGGGCACGCCTGCACCGCCACACCCTGCACCTGGGAAGTCAGCCGCAGGTCGGAATTTGTCGTCACCTTCTCGAAAGAGGGCTACGCCGATATGCAGGTGCCCGTTTCGACGCGCATCGCGGGAGCCGGGGCTGCCGGGTTCGCCGGAAACATCCTGATCGGTGGGCTCGTCGGGATGGGCGTCGATGCCGCCACCGGCTCGACTCTCGAGCATTTCCCGAATCCGGTGCTCGCCAGCCTCGTGCCGCTCAAGAAGGCCGGCTCGCACGGGCGCGGAAAACACAAGCCCGGCGTCCGCCGCGGGCCGGCTCCGCGCATCGCAACGGATGAAGCACCGCAGAGCTGACCGCCAGCACACGTCCCGACGCGGACAAAAGGGTCAGCCCCGACTATGGCGCGGAGCGCGGCCGCACCGCTGCGTTCCGTCAGGCCGCGTCGGGCGCCGGCTGCAAAGCCTGCTCGAGGATGCGCCGGCACTCGCCGAGCTCCTTCATCACCGCCGTCAGGATGGAGACGTCGTCGAGCCCTTCGGGGACGGGCTGCCGGTAAGGTTGCTGCCGCTCAGCAGTGCCGTCGGCGACGTCATTGGGCACAGGCGCCGCGCCACCGGGCATCGACGCAGCGGTAGCGCCGCTCATGGCAGCGATCGGCGCGCCGCGCCCGATCGCCTGGACGTGGCGCGGGCCCTGCTCCTTCAGGATGCGCTGGAGGCCCTTGATCGTATAGCCTTCGCCGTAGAGCAGGCGCCGGATACCCTTGAGCAGGGCAACGTCGTCTGGCCGGTAGTAGCGGCGTCCGCCGCCACGTTTCAGCGGCTTGATCTGGTTGAAACGAGTCTCCCAGAATCGCAGCACATGCTGGGGTATGTCGAGGTCTTCGGCGACCTCGCTGATGGTTCGGAAGGCATCTGGGCTCTTGGTGTCCAATTCGGCCTCGGTATCGCCGGCGTGGAACTCCAGGTTCACTCAGTCTCACCCTCACCCGTCTGCCCGTTGATGCGGGCCTTCATCACGTTCGAGGGTTTGAACACCATCACGCGACGCGGCTCGATGGGCACCTCAACGCCAGTTTTGGGATTACGCCCGATTCGCTCGCCTTTGTCTCGTACGACGAAAGAACCGAACGAAGACAGCTTCACATTTTCGCCGCGCGCGACCGCGTCGCAGATCTCGTCGAGCACTGCCTCGACGAGTTTCGACGACTCCGTCCGCGACAAGCCGATCTTCTGGTAGACAGCCTCGCACAGATCCGCGCGAGTGACCGTTTGCCCCGCCATTCATATCCTCCAAGGCGTATTGCAGGCAGCGGCGGAAAACCGCCGGCCTTTCGCCATTACGGACGGCGGACGCTAGGCTCCCCCGTCGCGTGGGTCAATCCTCAAGCACGGCCAATATGCCGCCTCAGGCCGGATTTGACCCGAAATAGCGATGTTTCATGACAATTTTCGGGAATTCTCTACCGCAACGTCACCAGCGAATCAGGGCCGAGCCCCAGGTGAAGCCGCCGCCCATCGCCTCGACCAGGACGAGCTGCCCCGGCTTGATGCGGCCATCGGCGTGAGCCTCGGCCAGAGCGAGGGGAATCGAAGCCGCTGAGGTGTTGCCATGGCGGTCGACGGTGACGACGACATGGTCATGGCTGATGCCGAGCTTGTCGGCGGTGGCATCGATGATGCGGCGGTTGGCCTGGTGCGGCACGAACCAGTCGATATCGGCGCCCGACAGGCCGGTCTGCTCGAAGGTGTGGCGCACGGTTTCGGCCAGATTGGTCACGGCGTGGCGGAAGACCTCCTTGCCCTCCATGCGCAGGAAACCGACCGTCTTGGTCGAGCCGGCGCCGCCATCGACATAGAGCTTGTCCTTGTAGCGGCCGTCCGAGCGGATATGGGTGGTGAGGATGCCGCGATCGGCGAGCGTGCCCTCGCCCGGCACCGCCTTCAGCACCACGGCGCCGGCGCCGTCGCCGAACAGCACGCAGGTGGCGCGGTCCTCCCAGTCGAGAATGCGCGAGAAGGTCTCGGCGCCGATCACGAGGGCCGCGCGGGCGCCGCCCGTGGTCAGGAACTTGTCCGCCGTCGCCAGCGCGAAGACGAAGCCGGAACAGACCGCCTGCATGTCGAAGGCCGCGCCGCCGTTGATGCCGAGAGCCGCCTGGATCTGCGTCGCGGTCGCCGGAAAGGTGTGGTCCGGCGTCGCGGTCGCAACGATGATCAGGTCGATCTCGGAGGGGTCGATGCCGGCATCAGTGATCGCCGCCTGCGCCGCCTTGAGGCCGACGACCGAGGTCGGCTCGTCATCGGCCGCGATATGCCGCTGGCGGATGCCCGTGCGCTGAACGATCCATTCGTCGCTCGTATCGACGCGCGCGGCGAGTTCGGCATTGGTGACGATGCGCGCGGGCAGATAGGAGCCGCAGCCGACGACTTGAGAACGCAGGATGGACAAGGAGGTTGTTCCTTACTCGGTCTCGGCGGGCTGCGCAGCCGTCAAATCCGGGCGCGTGCTCGCGGCGACCATTTCGCGGACCTTCGCCATCAGGTCCTCGCGTGCCATTTCATAGCCCAATTCGGCCGCACTGGCGAAGCCAATCGCATCCGTGCCGCCATGGCTCTTGACGACGATGCCCTCCAGACCGAGGAAGACGCCGCCGTTCGACTTGCGCGGATCGAGCTTGTCCTTCAGCGCCGCGAAGGCGCCGCGGGCGAAAAGGTAGCCGATCTTCGCCATCAGCGAACGGCTGATCGCCGCGCGCAGATAGTCGGTGACCTGACGCGCCGTGCCCTCGGCGGTCTTCAGCGCGATATTGCCGGTGAAGCCCTCGGTGACCACGACGTCGACCGTGCCCTTGCCGAGATCGTCGCCCTCGACGAAGCCGTGATAGGACAAATGCGGCAGGTTGCTCTCGCGCAGGATGCGCCCGGCTTCCTTGACAGCCTCGACGCCCTTGATCTCCTCGACGCCGACATTGAGCAGGCCGACCGTCGGCCGGTCGAGATCGAGCACGACGCGGGCCATGGCCGCGCCCATCACCGCGAGGTCGACGAGATGACGCGCATCGGCGCCGATGGTGGCGCCGAGATCGAGCACGATGCTCTCGCCGCGCGCCGTCGGCCACAGGCCGGCGAGCGCCGGTCGGTCGACCTGCGGCATCGACTTCAGGCAGAATTTCGACATCGCCATCAGCGCGCCGGTATTGCCGGCCGAGACGGTGACATCCGCCTCCCCCGTCTTGGTCGCGTCGATCGCGCGCCACATCGAGGACTTGTAGCGGCCATAGCGCAGGGCCTGGCTCGGCTTGTCGTCCATCTTCACCGAGACCTCGGTGTGGTGGAAGGCCGTGACCGCCTTGAGCTTCGGATGCTGGTCGATCAGCGGCAGAACCTGCTTCTCGTCGCCGAAGATGACGAAGCGGGCATCCGGGCGGCGCTCAAGCATCAGGGCTGCGCCGGGAATGACGACGGAAGGGCCGTGATCCCCGCCCATCGCATCGAGCGCAATTGTAACCGGTCTTGTCATGGAATTCTGGCGTGTCCCGGGAATGGCCGACCTTCGATCCGGGACGGCTCAATGCCGGCCGGACAATAGCGACTTGGGCCAATGCCGCAAGCAGCGCAAGGGCCGCAGAGCGCTTCAGTCACCGCGTTTCAACTTTGCAAGCGCCGCGAAGGGCGATTCCGTGCCGGTGTCGCCTGCCGACGCCTCGAAACTGACACCGGGCTTGCGTGGATAAGGATCGAGCGCCAGCGCCAGGAACTCGAGCGTGATGCCGCCCAGATCGATGACGCCGTCGACGATCGGCTCGGGGGGGTCATCCTCGTTCAGCAGTACCTCGATATCGATCTCGGCATCGTCGCGGTCGTTGCGCCGGGCGAAGGCCGCGACATCCTCCTCCGGAGCGAAGTCGAGCTGGACCGGCACGTCGAGTTGGACCGGAAACGGATCGAGCGTCACGACGCAGGCCTGATGCAACCGGGCCGTGATGCGGCCGTCGAGCTTCGCACGCTCGCCGTTGCGCGTCAGGGTATAGCGCGCTTCCAGCGCCTCGATGGAGACGAGGCCGAGCAGCGTCGCGATGGCCGGCAATTGCTCCGACTCCGCCCGGATCACGACCTCGGTGCCGCGGGGGCGGATCGCCTCGACGCGGATCGGATGCCTGAGCGGCAAAGCCGGCGGATGATCATGCGTCATGGGCAGCCTCCCGGACCGTGAAGACGGGGAAGAGTTCTTCCCGGTTCATGATGCCGTCGAGATCGGCAGTGGCGAGCGCGTCCTGCGCAGCCCGGACATAAGCCGCCAGCGCAGGCGCCGCCTCCGGCTCGCAGGCATTGCGCCCCAGCGTCTCGACCAATGCGTCGAGGTCGGGCGCCGCCAGCGCGGCCTCATAGGCCTGCACGCGACCATAGAACATCTGCCCGATCTTCTTCATCTTCTTGGGCACGGCGATGTCGCTGATTCCGCCATTGCGAAAGCCGAGCTCGAGATAGGCGAAGCAGGCATCGACCAGTTCCTGCGCCAATTCGGCGGCCGGCGGCGGCAACTCGCGCAAGCGGCGCAACACCAGCAGGACATGCAAGGTCAGCGATTCGAAGCGCCCCTCGAAGCTGTCGGGAATACCGCCCTCGATATAGAGCGCAGGCAGCCGCGAGGCCTCCGCGACCCGCCCGAACAGCGTGTCCACAGGAGAGCGCCGATTGCTGCGCTTGCCGAACAACCCGAAAATCAACTGTTTGCTCCCGCCCGCAACTGCCCGGGGCGTCCTCGCCTTGCCAAAGCCATCCTCGGGCGTTACGCCAACCCTTACCCTTTTGACAAGCGGCTTGGGATCGTCCCCGGCCGTGCTCGCCTTCGGATCGTGCCCGCATGACGCAGATCACCCGCCGCACGGCTCTGCTCGGAGCCCTCGCGACCACCTCTCTTGTGCTTGCCGGCTGCGGTCCCGATGTCGGCGGCTTCGTGCTGCCAACCTCCGCCGGCATCAACGAGGAATTCAAGCGCGGCTTCGTGATGGACGAGGCGCTGATCGCGCAGGTCAAGGTCGGAATGGACGTGCAGGCGGTGCTGACGACGCTCGGTACTCCCTCGACCACCTCGACGGTCGGCAACCGCACCTTCTACTATATCAGCCAGACGATGCGCCGCCGGTTCCAGTTCCAGGACCCCGCCATCATCGACCAGCAGGTGCTGGTGGTCTATTTCAACAAGGGTTTCAAGGTCGAGCGCATCGCCCATTACGGCCTGCAGGACGGCGTGATCTTCGACTTCATCAGCCGCACCACGCCTTCGGGCGGCGAGGAGCAGAGCTTCCTGCGCAATCTCTTCCGCGGCGTCACCAAGTTCAACCCGCTCGGCTCGTAAGCCGGCGCGACGCCTATCGGAAAACGACAAACCCCGCGGCACCGCCGCGGGGTTTTGCTTTTGCAGGCCTGCTCACGCTCCGCTTGCAGCGGTCTTCCGCTCCGGAATGGTCATCGCCAGGACACCCAGCACGACCAGCGCCAGCCCGCCCCAGGCGGTCGGCTGCAAGCGCTCCCCCAGGAAGACGAAGCCGATCGCGACGCCGACCGGCACACGCAGATAGGACACCGCCGTCGTCCCGACCGAGCCAAGCGTGCGGATGAGGCGGAAATAGATGGCGAAAGCGAGCGCCGTCGAGAAGACCGCGAGAGCCAGCAGCGCCAGCACGGATTGCTGCGAAGGCGCCAGCGTCCAGGGCCTGTCGACGACGAGCGCGGCCGGAATCAGCAGTGCCGTGCCGGTCAGCATCGAACCGGCGGCCGGCAGCAGCGGGTCCATGCCGGTGAAATGCCGACCGAACAGGGCCGCGCAGGCATAGGCGATCGTCGCGGCGACGATGGCAAGCTGCGGAACCGCCTGCGAACCCAGTCCCGAGAAGGCATCGACGCCGACGATCAGGCTGATGCCGGCAACGCCGGCCGCGACGCCGAGGCCCTTGCGCCAGTCTGGCCGCCGTCCGGGCATCAATGCCAGCGAGATCAGGAAGACGAAGACCGGCGTGGTGCCGTTGAGGATCGATGCGAGACCGGCGTCGACGCTGCGCTCGGCCCAGGCGATCAGCGTGAAGGGCACGACGCTGTTCAGCAGGGCTTGCGTGAGAAAGCGCCTCCAGGCCAGGAGATCCCGCGGCAGGCGCAAGCCGCGCCAGCGAATGACCGCGAGCAGGATCAACCCGGCGATGAGGGTGCGCGCCGCGATCAGGGTCAATGGCGGGATCGTCTCCACGCCGAGCTTGATAAAAGTGTAGGAGCCGCCCCAGAGCGTGGCGAGCCCCAGCAGCAGGGCGATTTCGGTCAGGCGGCTCGGGGTTGCCGATGCGGTGTCGAGCGTTTGCGTGGACATGGTGCCTCCTTGGTCGGCGGGACCATGCCAGCACTTTCGGCTGACGGCATGCGGCAACACTACGTTCCCGGCCGTAGCTTGCGAACTTGATTCAACAGCTTGCCGGCTTGATTCAAATCGTAGGCGCAAGCCATTGCTTGAAAAGAAGAACCCGCGGCTTTCGCCGCGGGTTCTCAAGCATTTCAACAGCGCCTGCGATCAGGAATGCGCCAGGATCGCCAGCAGCAGCAGGGCGATGATGTTGGTGATCTTGATCGCCGGGTTCACGGCGGGGCCCGCCGTGTCCTTGTAGGGGTCGCCGACGGTGTCGCCGGTCACCGAGGCCTTGTGCGCGTCGGAGCCCTTGAGATGGCGCACGCCGTCCTTATCGACGAAGCCGTCCTCGAAGCTCTTCTTGGCATTGTCCCAGGCGCCGCCGCCCGAGGTCATCGAGATCGCGACGAAGATGCCGGTGACGATAACACCCATCAGCATGGCACCGACCGCTGCGAAGGCGTTGTTCTTGCCGGCAATCCAGTAGATCACGAAATAGGTCACGATCGGCGCCAGCACCGGCAGCAGCGAGGGCACGACCATTTCCTTGATCGCGGCGCGGGTCAGCATGTCGACGGCACGGCCGTAATCGGGCCGGTCCTTGCCTTCCATGATGCCCGGCTTCTCCTTGAACTGGCGCCGGACCTCCTCGACGACGGAGCCCGCCGCGCGGCCCACCGCCGTCATGCCCATGCCACCGAAGAGGAAGGGGATGAGGCCGCCGAGCAGCAGGCCGACGACGACGTAAGGGTTGGACAGCGAGAAATCGAGCGTGACGCCCTTGAAGTACTGGAACGCCGTGGAGCCGGCCTTGTTGGCTTCGGAGATGAAGAAATTCAGGTCCGAGGTATAGGCGGCGAAGAGCACGAGCGCGCCGAGACCGGCCGAGCCGATCGCGTAGCCCTTGGTAACCGCCTTGGTGGTGTTGCCGACCGCATCGAGCGCGTCGGTGGAGCTGCGCACTTCCTTGGGCAGACCCGCCATCTCGGCGATGCCGCCGGCATTGTCGGTGACCGGGCCGAAGGCATCGAGCGCCACGACGACGCCGGCCAGCGCCAGCATGGCGGTGGTGGCGATGGCGATGCCGAACAGGCCGGCGAGACTATAGGAAGCGATGATGCCGGCGATGATGACGATCGTCGGCAGCGCCGTCGATTCCAGGGATACCGCGAGGCCCTGGATGACGTTGGTGCCGTGGCCGGTCACCGAAGCCTGGGCGATCGAGACCACCGGGCGCTTGCCGGTGCCGGTATAGTATTCGGTGATGATGACGATGCAGAGCGTGACGGCGAGACCGACCAGCGCACAGGCAAAGAGCCCGCCCGAGGTGAAGCTGACGCCCTGCACCGTCTTGAAGGCGGCGGAGAAGCCGCCGAACATCGCGTAATTGACGGCGGCGATAGCGCCGATCGAGAGCACGCCGGCCGCGATGAAGCCCTTGTAGAGCGCACCCATGATCGACTGGTTGGCGCCGAGCTTCACGAAGAAGGTGCCGATGATCGAGGTGACGATACAGGCCGCGCCGATCGCCATCGGGTAGAGCATCATCGTGCCGAGCACGGGCTGGCCGGCGAAGAAGATCGCGGCGAGCACCATGGTCGCGACCAGCGTCACCGCATAGGTCTCGAACAGGTCGGCGGCCATGCCGGCGCAGTCGCCGACATTGTCGCCCACGTTATCGGCGATGGTCGCCGGGTTGCGCGGATCGTCCTCGGGGATGCCGGCCTCGACCTTGCCGACGAGATCGGCGCCCACATCGGCGCCCTTGGTGAAGATACCGCCGCCAAGACGGGCGAAGATCGAGATCAGCGAAGCGCCGAAGCCGAGCGCCACCAGCGAATCGATCACCGTGCGGCTGGAGGCCTCGAAGCCGAGGAAGGAGGTCAGGACCCCGTAATAGACGGCGACACCAAGCAGCGCGAGACCGGCGACGAGCATGCCCGTGACGGCGCCCGCCTTGAAGGCGACGTCAAGGCCCTCGCCCAGCGACTGCATCGCGGCTTGGGCCGTGCGGACATTGGCGCGCACCGAGACGTTCATGCCGATGAAGCCGGCCATGCCCGAAAGCACTGCGCCGATCAGGAAGCCGATCGCCACCCATTTGCCGAGCAGCCAGGCGAGCACGACGAAAAGCACGACGCCGACCATGGAAATGGTCATGTACTGACGCTTGAGATAGGCCTGCGCGCCTTCGGCGACCGCACCGGAAATCTCCTGCATGCGCTGGTTGCCGGCATCGCGCTTCATCACATCGCCATAGGCCCAGACGCCGTAGGCTATGGAAAGCGCACTCAATATGATGATGAGAAGCAGAGCTGACATTCGATTTCCTGACCCTAGAGCTTGCAGTCGGCGGGAGCGCTGTCGCTCCTCATTGTTGCAGCATTGGACGTCAGGCAGCGAAAAAACGGGCCCTAAAGACTCGAGGCCCGCTCCGCGTCGCCAGTGTCAGGCGAATTTGTGGCAAGTTTCAGCGAGGAGCGCAAACGCCCCGGCTTACAAATTTGGTCGAATGTCAGACAGATCTACGAAAGCTCAGAGCGCGAGATCGCGATTGACGTTCTTGTAGAGCAGGTAGCAGGCATCGCCATAGCCTGTCGGATAGAATTGCTGCGGGCAAAAACCGCCCATCCAGATGAAGTCCCGCTCCCAGATCTCGTGCCAGTCGGCGCCGAGCAGATAGAGCCCCTGCCCTTCCAGCATGTACAGCCCGTGCTCCATGACATGGGTCTCGACGGCCGGGAAGCAGACACCCGGCTTGAACCACATCAGGTTCATCTCGAAATCGAAGCGCATGTCGCCATAAGGCAGCAGGAACTGGAAGCCGCGCCCCTCCATGCCGGTATGATTGGTCATCGGCACGGCGTCGCGATGCGAGACGAACGGCTCCGGCACAGCCAGGCCGGGCGCAGCCTCGTAACGTTTGCGCAAGGCGAGCACGCGGATGCCTTTCGCCGATTCGTTGCGCAGGGTGAAAGCCGTGGCCGGCGGCAGATAGGCGAAGCCTCCCGCCTTGAGTTCCTGCACAGCGCCGCCGCTGATCGCGATCTGTACCTCGCCGGAGAGGACGTAGAAGAAATGCTGGATGCCGCCCTCGCTGAAGGCAGCCGGCGTGCCGCCGCCGGGCGCGATCTCGAGCACGTACTGGGCGAAGGCCGCGCCCATGACTGGCCCCGTGAGGATACGCGCGATCGTGTCCCGGTATTGCGGCAGGCGGCTGACCAGCACGCCCTCGGGCGGCATGAAGGCGTAGTTGGAGCAGACGACACCACGATTATGCCCGATGGCGCCGGGCGGAACGCGGCCGGTCGCAGGCGGGAAGGCGCGGTTGTTCATGGCTTCGCTCCGATTCCGAGTCTGCCGGGCGCCGGCCTCAGGCCGTAGCTGGCCGCTGGAAGCGCTGCCATGCCACCAGCATCAGGGCAATCGCGACCGGCGGGAAGACCAGCCAGTTCACGGCATTCCAGCCGCCATGGCTGAGCAGGCCGCCCGACGAGAAGGAGGCGATGGCGACCGAACCGAAGACCAGGAAATCGTTGGCGGCCTGCACCTTCACCCGCTCCTCCGGCCGGTAGCAGTCGGTCACCAGGGCAGTCGCGCCGATGAAGCCGAAATTCCAGCCGAGCCCAAGCAGGATCAGGGCCAGCCAGAAATGGCCGACGCTGAGGCCGGTCAGACCAACGACGGCGGCCAGCGCCGTGAGGCCGAGCCCGACCGCGGTGACCGTGCCCTTGCCGAAACGAGAGATCAACCGACCGGTGAAGAAGCTCGGCCCGAACATCGCGAGCACATGCCACTGGATGCCGAGCGTCGCGTCGCCGACCGAATGGCCACAGGCGACCATCGCCATCGGCGCAGCCGTCATGACGAAGCTCATCAGGCCATAGGCGACGAGCGAAGCCGTGACCGAAGCGATGAACTTGGGCTGGCGCATGATGACCCCGAGCGGCCGCCCGCCGCCTGAACGGACGGCCGAGACCGGCGGCGCACGCAGGCGGGAGACGATCAGGATCGCGATCAGCGCGAGCATGCCCTGGGCGACGAAGCTGGCGGCAAAGGGCGCAGCCGGCGTCAGGTCGCGCGTCCAGTAGACCGATTGCGGGCCGATGACGCCCGCAGCGAGGCCGCCGATCATCACCCAGGAAATCGCACGGGGCCTGAAATCATTGGTCGCCGTATCGGCGGCGGCGAAGCGGTAGCTCTGGACGAAGGAGCCGTAGAGCCCGCAGACGAAAGTGCCCAGGCAGAACAGCCAGAACAGGCGAAGTGAAACGCCGCCGGCCGCAAGGCTCGCGCCCGTCGCGCCGACGAGCGCTCCGATCAGGTAGCCGCTGCGCCGCCCCAGCCGGCGCATGATCATCGCGGCCGGGATGACGCCCGAGGCGATGCCGAGCTGGAGCAGACTGACCGGCACGGTCGCGAAAGCCTGGTCGGAGACGAGTTGGGCGCCGACGATGCCGCCGAGCGAGACGATGATAGCCGGATTGGCGCCGCCGAGCGCCTGCGCGCCAGCGAGGACCAGCGCATTGCGCTTTGCGAGCCTGTCGCCGTCGATAGCCGAGAAATGCTGGTTCATCACAAAGCGCCTCGCGGTCGCCGCGATGCGCCGCTGTCAGAAATGAGAGAAGGAGCCTTGCGCGAAGCTGCGCGCCTCACCCTTCCCGCGATAAGTCACCACGCCGGCCTCATCCGAGATCCGCCCGATCGGGACCAGCGAAAGCATCGTTCCTTCTGCAGCCGCGATCAGAGCAGGATATTCCCTTTCCGAGGCCGTGCAGAGAATTTCGTAGTCGTCTCCGCCGGTCCAGGCCAGTTCCGCCAACGCGGGAACAGCCATGATCGCGGCG
The DNA here is from genome assembly GCF_945956895.1 of uncultured Allobosea sp. Classification (GTDB taxonomy): domain Bacteria; phylum Pseudomonadota; class Alphaproteobacteria; order Rhizobiales; family Beijerinckiaceae; genus Allobosea. The sequence goes on from NZ_CAMFJF010000009.1 coordinate 17,875, forward strand.
CGGGCCGGGCCCGAAAGCGGGATGGCATCGAGATCGATCTCGGCGCCGACGCCGGAGGCTTTCAGAAGCTTGGCAAGATCGCCGACAAGCCCGTCGGAGACGTCCATCGCCGCCGAGGCATGGCGCTGCAGCGCTTCGGCGAGCGCATGGCGCGGCTGCGGATGCAGGTAGCGATCGGCAAGGAAGGCGCGATCCTCGGCGCTGAGCGCAGCGACCCAGTCCGGCTTGTCCGGGCCATGGACCTTGAGGCCGAGCGCGCCGTCGCCGATGCTGCCGGAGACGAGCACGACGTCGCCCGGCTTCGCGCCGGAACGCCGGACCATCCGCCCGGCCGGGACCGTGCCGAAGGCGGTGATCGAGAGGGAGAGCGGCCCCAAGGTCGAGACGGTGTCGCCGCCGATCAGCGGACAGCCGGCTGCTTCGGCCATGCGCGCAAGGCCGGCCGCGAAACCGGCGAGCCAAGGTTCGGTCCAGCCGCGCGGCAGGGCAAGCGTCAGGACGAAGCCTTCGGGTTTCGCGCCCTTGGCGGCGAGATCGGAGAGGTTGACGGCCAGCGCCTTCCAGCCGATCGCATCAGGCGGATCGTCGGGGAAGAAATGGACGCCCGCGACGAGGGCGTCCGCCGTGACCACGACCTCATAGCCACGGCCCGGCCGCAGCAGCCCGGCATCGTCGAGAAGGCCAAGCCCGCCCGGCCCGGCGATCGGCGCGAAATAGCGGGCGATCAGCTCGAATTCGCCGGGGCGGGTCGGTTCGGTCATCAGGCGCTGGCTGGATCGAACTCGTCGGTGCGGAAGTCGCGGGCCATGCGATCGAGCACGGCGTTGACCATGCCGATCTCGTCGCCCTCGTAGAAGGCGCGGGCGACCGCGACATATTCGGAGATCACGGCGCGGGCCGGCACGTCCTTGCGGAAGGCGAGTTCATAGGCGCCGGCGCGCAGGATCGCACGCACTACGGCCTCGACCCGCTTCAGCGGCCAGTCCTTGGCCAGCAATTCGTCGACGGTGCGGTCGACAAGACGCTGCTCGCGGACGACGCCACTGAGAATATCGCGGAAGAAGGCGATCTCCGCCGCCGGCAGTTCGATCTCCTCGACCTCCTTGCCGATCCAGAAATGTTCGAACTCGGCCATCGCCTCGACGACGCCACGGCCGCCGATTTCCATCTCGTAGAGCGCCTGCACGACCGAGAGCCGCGCGCCGCGCCGCTTCTCGGCGCGGCTCATTGTGACGACTCCGCCAGGGAGCGCTTGTAGCGCAGAACCGCGAGCGCGGCTTCGGCAGCGCCACCGCCCTTGTTCATGTCCGCGCGGTTGGCGCGGGCCCAGGCCTGCGCCTCGTTCTCGACGGTGAGGATGCCGTTGCCGAGCGGCAGGGCAAAGGCAACCGAGAGATCCATCAGCGCGCGCGAGCTTTCGCCGGCGACGATATCGTAATGGCCGGTCTCGCCGCGGATGACGGTGCCGAGCGCAACGACGGCCTCATAGGGGTCGACGGCCTCGTCGGCGGCGCGCAGACCGATGACGATCGCCGAGGGAATTTCGAGCGCTCCGGGAACGGTGACGACATCGACGCGGCAGCCGGCTTCTTCCAGTGCGGCGGTCGCGCCCGCCAGCAATTCATCGGCGTACTTGTCGTAGAAGCGTGCCTCGACCACGAGGACGCGGGCGCCGTCGATCTCGACGGCAGGAGTTGCGGCCTTTTCGGCCGAGGTCTGCCGGGGTCCGGCCATTTCTTTTGTCCTTCTTGGAATGTGATCGGGCTCGTTACCCTTGCGGACGCGCCTCCGCAAGCCGCGCGGCATACCGTGCCATCAGATCGACCTCGACATGAACGGGGTCGCCCTCCTTGCGCTGGCCCCAGGTGGTGACCGCGAAGGAGTGCGGAATCAGCAGAACGGTGAAGACATCATCCTCGACCGTATTGACCGTGAGCGAGGTGCCGTCGAGGCAGATCGACCCCTTGGTCGCGATGAAGCGGGGCAGCCCCTGCGGCGCGCGGATATGGAATCGCGCGGTCGCGCCCCAGGGCTCGTCCGGGTCGGGCTCGATCGCCTCGATCTTGAGGATGCGCCCGACGCCATCGACATGACCGGTGACGAGATGCCCGCCCAGCTCCTCGCCGACCTTGAGCGAGCGCTCCAGATTGATCCGCGTGCCGGGCTCCCACGCGCCGACATTCGTCTTTGCCAGCGTCTCGGCGGCAGCCTCGACCTGAAAGATGCAGCCGGGCTCGCCATCGCTGCGCGGACGCAGCGCGGTCACGGTCAGGCAGACGCCGGCGCAGGCGATCGAGGCGCCGATGGCGATGCCTTCCGCCTCATAGGGGCAGGCGATGGCGAGGCGCTTGAGGCTCGGCCCCTTGCGCTCGGCCTCGACGACCTCGCCGATGGCGGTGACGATGCCGGTGAACATCAGCCTCTCCTCGTGAAATGCTCGAAACGGTCCTGGCCGATCTGACCGGCCTCGACAAGGGCGTATAGATCGGGGTCGGCCAACTGCCCGGCAAGGCCCGGACGCACGGCAACGACGCCGGGCTGCCCCAGCGTTTTCGGAGAGGTCGAGACGATGACCTCGTCCGCCAGCCCCGCAAGCGCGAGCTTCTCGCCGATGCGTGGCCCGCCTTCCGAGAAGACACGGTTGATGCCGCGCGTGCCAAGCAGCGTCAGAGCCTCGCGGAGATCGAGATGGCCGTCGGGCCCCAGCGAGACCCGCATGACCTCGACGCCGGCTGCGACCAGCCCCTGCTCCGGTTCGATCGGCGCCGTTTCGGCGGCGATCACCCAGACGGGAACCTCACGGGCCGTACGGACGAGCTTCGAGGTCAGGGGCAGGCGCAGATGCGTGTCGAGGATGACGCGGATGGGCGAGCGATCCGCTAGGCCGGGCAGACGCACGGTGAGCTGCGGATCGTCCGCGAGCACCGAGCCGATGCCGAGCATGATCGTGTCGTGATGGGCGCGCTGGAGATGGACCCAGCCGCCGGCGACTGGGCCAGACACCGCGAGCGGGACGCCCCCTACCCCGCCGGCATAACCATCGGCAGTCCGGGCGATCTTGAAGGTCACCATCGGGCGGCCCTGTGTGATGCGGGTGAGATAGCCGCGATGCGCCTGCCGCGCCTCCTCCTCCAGCACTCCGACCGTGACCTCGATGCCAGCGGTACGCAGCAAGGCATGGCCAAGCCCGGCAATGAACGGGTTCGGGTCGGACATCGCTGAAACCACGCGCTTCACGCCCGAGAGGATGGTGTGTTCGACGCAAGGGATGCCGCCGCGCACCGAGCGATGCGAGCAGGGTTCGAGCGTGACATAGAGCGTGCCGCCCATCGAGGCCGCTCCGGCCCGCGAGAAAGCATGCGCCTCGCCATGCGGGCGGCCGCCGGGCTGGGTATGACCACGCGCCACCACGACGGGGCCATCGGGCGTATCGCGCGTGATGATGGCGCCGACGGAGGGGTTGGTCGCGGTCGTGCCGAGGCCGCGGGCGCCATAGGCGAGCGCCTGACGCATGAAGATGCGGTCGGTCTCTCGCTTTCGTTCGGACGCGTTTTCGACGCCCGAAAGCGCCTTGGGTTCAGTCATCGGCGCGGCGCGGCGGGGCGGAGACGCCCTCCTCCTCGATCGTGCCGAGCTGTCCGATCAGTTCCTCGAAGTCCTTGGCCTCGCGGAAATTCTTGTAGACCGAGGCGAACCGGACATAGGCGACGTCGTCGAGGCCTTTCAGCCCCTCCATCACCAGCTCACCGATGGCCGAGCTCTGGATTTCCGCCTCGCCCGAACTTTCGAGCTGGCGCACGATGCCGTTGACCATGCGCTCGATCCGCTCCGGCGCCACCGGGCGCTTGCGCAAGGCATGCGCGATCGAGGTTTCCAGCTTGTCGCGGTCGAAGGGCGTGCGCCGGCCCGAGCGCTTCACGACGGTGAGTTCGCGCAATTGCACGCGCTCGAAAGTGGTGAAGCGACCGCCGCAATCGGGACAGACCCGGCGGCGGCGGATCGAGGCGTGATCGTCGGTGGGACGGGAGTCCTTCACCTGCGTGTCGAGGGAGCTGCAATAGGGACAGCGCATTCCGGTTCGCCAGCCTTTCTCAGAGCCCCTTCAACAATGCTTCAGTAGATCGGGAAGCGCGCGGTGAGCGCCTTGACCTTGGCGGTGACCGCCTGCTCGACCGCCGCATTGCCCTCCTCGCCATGGGCGGAGAGCCCGTCCAGCACCTCGGCGATCAACTCGCCGACCTGCTTGAACTCGGCGATGCCGAAGCCGCGCGAGGTCGCAGCCGGGGTGCCGAGGCGGATGCCGGAGGTGGTCATCGGCTTCTCGGGATCGAAGGGGATGCCGTTCTTGTTGCAGGTGATGTGGGCGCGGCCGAGCGCGGCCTCAGCCGCCTTGCCGGTCAGCTTCTTGGAGCGCAGGTCGACCAGCATCAGATGATTGTCGGTGCCGCCGGTGACGAGGTCGAAACCCTTCGACTTCAGCGTCTCGGCCAGCGCTTTGGCATTGGCGACGACGGCATGAGCGTAGCTCTTGAACTCGGGCTGCAGCGCCTCGTGGAACGAGACCGCCTTGGCCGCGATGACATGCATCAGCGGGCCGCCCTGGATGCCCGGGAAGATCGCCGAATTGACCTTCTTCGCGATCGCCTCGTCATTGGTCAGGATCATGCCGCCGCGCGGACCGCGCAGGGTCTTGTGCGTCGTGGTGGTGACGACATGGGCGTGCGGGAACGGCGAGGGATGCGCGCCACCGGCGACGAGGCCGGCGAAATGCGCCATGTCGACGAAGAGATAGGCGCCGACCTTGTCGGCGATCTCGCGGAAGCGGGCGAAATCCCAATGACGGGCATAGGCGGAGCCGCCGGCCACGATCATCTTCGGCTTGTGCTCGACCGCGAGGCGCTCCATCGCGTCGTAGTCGATGATCTGGTCGACGACGCAGACGCCGTAGGAGACGACGTTGAACCACTTGCCGGACTGGTTGACCGGCGCGCCATGGGTCAGGTGCCCGCCGGCGGCGAGGTCGAGGCCCATGAAAGTGTCGCCAGGCTGCATCAGCGCCATGAAGACGCCCTGGTTGGCCTGCGAGCCGGAATTCGGCTGGACATTGGCATAGGTGCAGCCGAAGAGGCGCGTGGCGCGCTCGATCGCGAGCTTCTCGGCGATGTCGACGAACTGGCAACCGCCGTAATAGCGCCGGCCCGGATAGCCCTCGGCATATTTGTTGGTCATCACCGAGCCCTGTGCCTCGAGCACGGCGCGGGAGACGATGTTCTCGGAGGCGATCAGCTCGATCTCGTCGCGCTGGCGACCGAGTTCCAGGTCGATCGCGCGGGCGATCTCGGGATCGGCATCATGCAGCGAAGCGCCGAAGAAGGAGTTCGAGAGGTGCTTGTTCAGCGCGGCGTCGGTCATGTCCGGCTCCTGAAGTTCAACGGCCGGTGGGCGCCCGGCTCCGTCGCGGCTCCCCTATCATGTGGCGGGGGGCTGTCCAAGCGATAGATAGCCGCAAGCGCTTGGCGCTGCCGCCAATGTCTTCAGAGACCAGACTTTCGCCGCTTCGGCAGCAATTTCTTCTCCGTTTCCGGACGGGACGGGCGGTAGACGAGCGGCCGGCGCGAAGCCGTCTTCAACAGTGCCCGGAAGCTCGGGCATTCCAGGTGAGTCGGCGCGCGGCAATCCGCGACATGGCGCAGCGCATCGCGCAGCGTCCTGAGCCCGACCATCTGCCGCTGCAAGTCATCGGCGCGTGCCCGCAACTGCTCGCGCGGAATGTTCGGCTGCCCGTCCGCGCCGAACATCGCGGCGATCTCCTCCAGCGAGAAGCCCGCGGTCTTGCCCAGCCCGATCAGCGACAGCCTGAGCAGGACATCGGGATCGTATTGCCGCCGCAGGCCGCGTCGTGCCTCCGAACGGATGAGGCCGATTTCCTCGTAATAGCGCAGGGCCGAGGCCGGCACGCCCGAGCGCTCCGCGACCTCTCCGATATCCAGAAACAGCATGCTTGACCTCAAGTCGACTTGAATTCGTAGGCTCTGCCGAACGGATGAAATCGGCAAGAGGAAAAATCATGGAACGCCTTGTATCAACACAGGAAAGGCCGATCTGGCAGGAGCCGCGCGCCGCCGCTCTGCTGCTCGCGGCATCCCTCACGACCATGGCTAACGCGACGATCAGCCCCGCGCTGCCGGGCATCGAGCGCCTGTTCGCGGACGACCCGAACGCGGCGTTGCTGACGCGGCTCCTGGTGCCGGCGCCATCGCTCAGCGTCGCCCTGTTCGCTCCGCTCGCAGGTCTTGCTGCCGACCGCATCGGCCGTCGGATGATGTTGCTCGCCGGCGTCATGCTGTTCGTGGTCGCGGGCTGCGCCGGATTCGTGCTGCCTGACCTGCCGTCGATCTTCGCGAGCCGCCTCGTACTCGGCATCGCGGTCGCACTGATCATGACAGCCCAGACCGCATTGATCGGCGATTACTACACCGGCGACGACCGCAAGGCGCTGACCGGGCTGCAGATCTCGGCCAGGAATTTCGGCGGCCTGGTCTTCATTTTTCTGGCCGGCTGGGCAGCAACCCTGTCGCCGCGCCTGCCCTTCGCGATCTATGGATTGGCCGCCCTCTTCCTGCCGCTGATGTGGCTCGCCATTGTCGAGCCACCCCGCATCGGCACGGCGGCCGGGAGCGCACCGGCGAACGATCGCGACGGGCACCCGTCCTGGCGCAACCTGCTCGCCGTACTCGTCCTGCTCCAGGGCGTGACGAACATGATCTTCTTCCTGATGCCGACGCAGATCGCGTTCTTCCTGGAAGCACGTGGCTATGAGAGCGCGGTGATGACCGGGACGGTCCTCGGTCTGCTGATGATCTCGGGCGGCGGCAGCGCCCTGCTCTATCGGCGCGCCCAGCGGACGATCGGCTCCGCCGGCATCTTCGCGGCTGGCTATGGCGCGATGGCGCTCGGTTTCCTGATCCTGTCCCGATCGGCCTCGGTCCCATCCCTGCTCGCAGCGGCGCTATTCATCGGGGCTGGTTATGCGCTGGTCTCGCCGAGCTTCGTCGCCTTGGCGCTGAACCTGGCGCCTCGGCGGTCCCGGGGCCTGGCCGGAGGCGTCCTGACCGCGTCGATCTTCATCGGCCAGTTCTGCTCGCCGCTGGCCAGCACGCCCCTGATCGCGATCCATGGCTACGGAGAACTGTTTCGCGACACAGCTTGTTTGCTGGCCGTCATGGCGCTTGCCGCCATGATCACTCGCTCGATGAAGGTCTTCCGCGCGAACAGGTGATCGTCTCGGCATCCGGGACCGGCGCCGCTCCCGACCAGCATCGATGGAGCTGAATCCGGATGGCGCCGCGAGAACCATCCCGCAGCCGCCTTTATGGTTAACAATTTATGGCTTGCGGCTTGCTGCGTCTGACCCAACGCAATGCTGGATGCCTCTCGATGACACAGAACGCTCCAAAACAGAACGCGAGCCGCGTTCCAGATTCGGCTCGACCGATTTCCACGCAGATCAGGCAGGCTTTTCTTGGCGGTGCGAGCGCCTTGGTCCTGTCGATGCCGTTGCTGAGCCAGAATGCCGCCGCCGAGGGATTGCAGATAACCCGGCAATACTATCCGGGCGGCTCGACCGCGGTCTTTCGCCGGATTCCGGACGGTGCCGGCAGAATCTCGAAGCTCAACAATCCTGCCCCCGGAAACAACTGTCCCGTTCCGGCCTTCGAAGTCGTGAATCCGGGGCCGGGGGAAGCGCGCTGCGTCGGATACGTCATGCCGTCCTGGCTGACGCGCTGACGTTTCCGGCGTGTCCCAGTCACGAAAAAGCCCGCCGGAAACCGGCGGGCTTTTCAAAACGCGCTCGACGCTGAAGCCTCAGATGTCCTGATCGCCCTGCAGCGCGGCGACCGGCTCCGGCCCGAGGCCGTCCTTGTTGTAGATGTCGTCGCGGAACTGCACGCCGCCATCGGGCGTCGCCCAGGCGGTGACATAGACCCAGTAGCAAGAGACGGGATCGGCGATGCGCGCGTTGACGCGCTGGCCGGACTGGATGGTCTCGTCGATCTTGGCGCGATCCCAGCCGGGCGTGTTCTTCAGGAGCCAGGCGACGTAGTCGCGCACGTTCTGGACGCGCATGCAGCCCGACGAGACGAAGCGGTAGTCGTCGCCGAAGATGCCCTTCGACGGGGTGTCGTGCATGTAGACGCCGTGCGGGCTCGGGATGTTGATGCGCACGAAGCCGAGCGAGTTGAAGTCGCCGCCCGGATCCTGCCGGAAGGTGTAGCGCGTCGCCTCGTCCGAGTTCCAGTTGACGCTGGCCGGCGAAATCTCGCCGCCGCTCGGCGAGATGATGCGGATCTTGTTCTCGGTCAGGTAGCTCGGCTCCTTGCGCATCTTCGGGATCAGGTCCTTGCGGATGATCGAAGCGGGAACCGTCCAGGTCGGGTTGAAATTGATCTCGGGAATCCTGGTCTGCAGCAGCGGCGACTGACGGTCGATCTTGCCGACGCCGGCCGCGTGACGGGTCGCGACATGGCCGTTCTCGACAGTCTCGACCATCGCGGCCGGGATGTTGGCGACGACATAGCGGCCGCCGAGATTACCGGACCAGCTGCGCAGCCGGACGACATTGGTCTCGAGCTGGCGGATGCGGCGGTCGATCGGCACGTTGAGGGCGACGACGGTGGCGCGGTTGATCGCGCCGGTGGTCGACAGGCCGACGCGGGACTGGAAGCGGCGCACGCCCGCCTCGACATAGGAATCGTAGATGGCGCTTTCGCCGGCGGATGCATCGAGATCGCCGGTGACGATCAGGCGGCGACGCAGAGCCACCACGCCCGGCCCCTTGGCGCCGACGCTCATCCGATCGGGCAACTGAACCTGCGGCCAACCGCCACGCGCGGCGAGGTCGCGATAGGCCACGATCGCCTGCTCGGTCGCCTGCAGCGCTTCGGCCGACAGCATCGGGGTCGAGGACCGCGCCACGGCATTGCGCGCACCGGCATCGTAGCTCTGGCGCCACTCGGCCTGCTGGGCGAGCGCCGGTGCAGCGGCAGCCGTGGCAACGCCCGACAAGAGGGCCAGCACGGTTTCGCGGCGGGTCAGGCTCAATTGCGACATCTCTTCCCTCTTCAAGACTTCACGCATGCACGCAGGCCACAAGAAAACGCCGCCTCGACGGGCGACGCTGACGACGCAATGACGCGACGGACGACCTTTCGGCGATGGACGGTGTCCTAGCACAGTTAACGAGGCGTGATGACAGAGGCGAATTTAGGGCATGGCAACGTTTTGCCGGATGCATGGCAGCAAAACCACAGTCGAGATGGCGACTGAACGAAAGCAAACGGGCGCGACCGGGATATGATCCCTGTCGCGCCCCTGCAAGGCGGGCAATTGCAGACGCCGGAAACCGGCTGATATCTCAGAGCTTGTAGCGGATCTGGTCGGTCCAGAAGCGCTCCAGGCGCAGCAGGGCGTTGTTCATCCGCTCGAAGTCGTCGGCCGCGATGCCGCCGATCTGCTCGACCGTGCGGACATGCTTGTCGTAGACGCCCTTCACGATATCGTGCACGCCAGAGCCCTTCTCGGTGAGGCTGATGCGGACCGAGCGGCGGTCGATGCGCGACCGGGCATGGTGGAGATAGCCGAGCTCAACCAGCTTCTTGACGTTGTAGGAGACGTTCGAGCCGAGATAGTAGCCGCGGGTGCGCAGTTCGCTGGCCGACAGCTCGGCATCGCCGATATTGTAGAGCAGCAGGGCCTGCACGCTGTTGACGTCATCCCGGCCACGGCGCTCGAACTCGTCCTTGATGACGTCGAGCAGACGGCGATGCAGCCGCTCCACCAGCGTGAGAGACTCAAGATAAAGAGGCTTCACGTTGAGTTCTTCGTCGCTCGTCTTGGCAACTTCCGAAGTCTTGACGCTCGCTTTCATGGTATATCCCGCCTGTTGTGTGTCGGCCGGGATTTTTCTCCCGGTCCGCTTCTGAAACACACCATATGCTGGCCCGGATGAAAACGAGTTTAAATATCAGGATGAATCAGGGATTTACCCCTTTGGGTGAATCGTAAGTGAAACCAGAAACGCTTAAGCTAAAGCGATTCTTACCATGACTCGACGCAATCGAGAGGTCGGGAACGTCATTCCGGGGCATCGCGCAGCGATGAGCCCGGAACCCAGAACCGATGCCGTTGCTATGAAGGGTGCGGCCGGGCGATCGATCATATCGGCAGCAGCAGCGGTTCTGGATTCCAGGCTCGGGCCTTCGGCCCGCTCCGGAATGACGGAGCGGGTTCAGCGCTCTTCCAGACTTTACTCGGCCTCGTTCTCGGCCGCCCAGGTCGCCAGGAAATAGACCGCGATCAGCGCGATATAGAGGCCGACGAGCCAGGCCGTCATCGGCACGAAGCGCGGGAAGAAGAAGCCCAGCAACATCTGGCTGATCGCGGCGAGCAGCCAGAGCACGCCGCCCCAGGTCGAGGTCAGCCACAGGCCGACGGCGGCGACGAGATCGATCACCGCGAAGTAGACGATGATCGCCTGGTAGCTCAGCAGGCGGCTCTCGAAGGGCGGCTGCGGATTGCCGGGCAGGCCGAAGATCACCATCCAGGCCGTCAGCCCCTTGGCGAGCCAGAAAGCCGACAGCAGGCGCAGGAACCAAACGAGGACGATCCGCCAGCGATTCGTCGGTTTGCCCTCGTCCTCCCCCGTCCGCGCGCCGCGCAGGGCCTCGCCGTCTCCGCCAAGACCCAAGCTCAGCCCTCCAGCTTCAGTTCGTCGGTGCCGAGCGGCGCGAAATAGGCATCGATATCTGCCTGCCGGACGTCATCCAGCGTCGCGGGCCGCCAGCGCGGCGCCTGATCCTTGTCGATCACCACGGCGCGCACGCCCTCGTAGAAATCATGGCCGCGGGCGATGCGCGAGACGATGCGGTATTCGGTGCGCATCGCCTCGGCGAAATCGAGCCCGGCGCCGCGCCGCATCTGCTCGAAGGCGATGGCGACGCTGGTCGGTGATTTCGCGGCAATGGTCTGCAGCAGCTTGCCCGCGAAGGCGCTGCCGCTTTCGGCAGCCTGGCGCAGGCGCGCGATCACTTCCGGCAAGGTCCCGGCGGTGAAGGCCTCGGCCATCATTGCCCGCTCGGCGTACAGCGGGCCGGGGCTGCGCTGCACGGTGAAGCCCGCGAGAATGTCGTCGATGGAGCCGGGCTTCGTCAGCGCATCAGTGAGCTCCGCCATGCGCTCGCTGGGAACGCCATGGGTCGCAAGCCCGCCGGCCAGCGCGTCGGCCGCGCCGACCCGCTCGCCGGTAAGCGCCAGGAAGCCGCCGAAGCCGCCTTCGAGACGCGGCAAAGCATAGGTCGCACCGACATCCGGGAAGAAGCCGATGCCGACCTCCGGCATGGCGAAGAGATAGCGGTCGCCGGCGATGCGGTGGCTGCCGTGCAGCGAGATACCGACGCCGCCGCCCATGACGATGCCGTCGATCAGCGCGACATAGGGCTTCGGATAGGTCTTGATGCGGTGGTTGAGGATGTATTCCTCGCCCCAGAAGGCGAGCATCTCGTCATACCGCCCCGCCTTGCCGCAATCATGCAACCAGCGGATATCGCCGCCGGCCGAAAACGCTTTCTCGCTCGTGCTCACGACGACGACGCGCGTGACCTGCGGATCGTTCTCCCAGGCATCGAGGGCGCGGGCGAGTTCGCGAACCATGCCGAGGCTGAGCGCATTCAGCGCCTTCGGCCGGTTGAGCACGACGACGCCGGCCGCGCCGCGAATCTCGCAGATGATCTCGCGTTCCTCAGTCATGGCCCGATCCCGCTTCCATGGGTAGCGGTTCTGGAAGGCGGGGCATGGCTTGTCAACGCGAGGCACGTGTCGATGCGGATGTCAGCTTGGGGTCGGAACCTACCGCTAGAACGTGCTTCGTTGACGATTTTTAACAGCACACCCTGTAGAATATTCATTGTGCCATATAGAAATATGGTATGGTCTTTTCAGATCAGTATAAATTTGCAATGAACCTGAGGAATTTTAATGAGCAAAAATGACACCGCGATCCTAAAGGCCATGATATTGTCAATTCCTATAAACCTAGCAATAGCATATCCATTCGTATTTGTTTTGAATACGAGCTCTTCATTTTTGAATTTGTTTGCAATTTTCTTATCTTGGGTGGCGATATATGTCCTTGCTTTCAGGTTTTTCGCTCGAAAAAGCTGAGATGGATCGTGGGGTTTCCGCGAGTCGGCAGGGGACGCCGCAATGGTCCGCAATGGGTCGATAGCGACCCCACGCAAGGACGCCGGCAAAGTTGCGACCATGCGCCCTGTATTGGAATCGTTCCGATGTGATAAAGAAACCCTCGGCCGGTTTCGCCCGCATGACGACAACCGCGCCCATATCGTTCATCGCTTGAGGCAATTGCCATGGAATCCCGGGTCGTGCGGCCTTTCCCCACCCTTAAGTCCCGTCAGGACGAGGCACCGTCGCTCGGCCTGACTCGCCGCATGCGCCGCAACCGCAAGGCCGACTGGTCGCGCCGGCTGGTGCGGGAATCGGCGCTGACGACAGACGACCTGATCTGGCCGATCTTCCTGATGGATTCGAGCGAAGCCCGCTCCCCGGTCGAATGGATGCCCGGCGTCGACCGGCTCAATATCGAGGAAGCCGTGCGCCAGGCGGCGGAAGCGGCAGCCCTCGGCATCCCCGCGATCGCGCCCTTCCCCTATGTGGACAAGGCCCTGCGCGATCCTACCGGCTCCGAGGCGCTCAATACCGGCAACCTGATGTGCCGCGCCGTGCGCGCGATCAAGCGCGAGGTGCCTGAGATCGGTATCATCTGCGACGCCGCGCTCGACCCCTATACCTCGCATGGCCATGACGGCGTGATGGAGGGCGAGCGCGTCCTCAACGACGCCAGCGTGCAGATCCTCGTCGGGCAGGCGCTGGCGCTCGCCGATGCCGGAGCGGACGTGATCGCGCCCTCCGACATGATGGACGGGCGCATCGGCGCGATCCGCGCGGCGCTCGACGGCGAGGGCCATGAGGACGTGCAGATCATGGCCTATGCGGCGAAATACGCCTCGGCCTTCTACGGCCCGTTCCGCGACGCGATCGGCACCAATGCCACGCTCGTCGGCGACAAGCGCACCTACCAGATGGATCCGGCCAATTCCGACGAGGCGATCGCAGAGGTGATGCTCGACCTCGAGGAAGGCGCCGACATGGTCATGATCAAGCCCGGCCTGCCCTATCTAGACGTGGTGGCGCGGGTGAAGGATCACTTCCGCGTGCCGACCTTCGCCTACCAGGTCTCCGGCGAGTACGCGATGATCATGGCCGCCGCGAATAATGGCTGGCTCGATGGCGACAAGGCGATGCTGGAAAGCCTGCTCGCCTTCAAGCGCGCCGGCGCTGACGGCGTCCTGACCTATTTCGCGCCACGCGTGGCGAAGAAGCTGAAGGCCGGCGCGTAACGCGTCATCCCGCACGCGCTGCGGCATGCAATGCCGCGGCGCAGATGCGGGATCGTGCTCCGGGAAGGGCGCCCTTTTCTGCTGACGGTCCCGTGTCTGCGGCGCACCGCTTCGCGCTGCACCGCGCACGGGATGACATCGCGCCCCCGCAAGCGCTACCGTCACGCTCGCATGCGCCCGCTCCTCCTGTCGATTCTGGCCGTCGTCACGCTCGCCCTCGCGGGCTGTGGCGCCGATTTCGATACCGATCAGATGCGGCTCTGCCGGCAGGCTATCCCGCCGCTCAATCCGCCGAATGCCCATATCGAGATCGAACGGACGAGCAAGGGGCCGGTGCCGCGCGCGCTCAGGCTGCTCTACCGAGTCCAGCTCGGCGACGGCCTCTCGCGCCACCGCAGCATCGACTGCCTGTTCGCCAGCGAAGGAACCGGACCGAGTCGCGGCGCGCTCATCGGCATCGCCTCGGACGGGCGGCCGATGGCCGATGCGAGCTTCTACCTGCTGCGACGCTTCTATCTGGAGGACCGGGCTTCACCGCCGCCGGACCCGGCCGAGCCTTCGGCCGAGGCCTTGCCAGCGATCCCGGCAGGCCTTGCCTATGGCCTGCAACAGGGCCTGAGCGCCCTGCCCTCGGCTGCGATCTACAGCATGCTCGCGGCGGCCTACGCCCTGGTCTACGGCCTGACCGGCCGGATCATCCTGAGCTTCGGCGAGTTCGCGGCGCTGGGGGCGCTCGCCTCCGTCGTCGGGGTCGCGCTGCTGCTCTCGCTTGCGGTCTCCACGCCGCTATCGGGATTGGCCGTCGCCTTCACCATCGCGATCGCCGTCTGCGCCCTGCATGGCTTCGCGATGGGCCGCTTCGTGCTGCGGCATCTCGAACGCGGCACCGGCCAGCAGATGCTGATCGCCACGATCGGACTCGCCATCGCGATGTCGGAATATCTCAGGCTCGCGCAGGGGCCGGAATTGCGCTGGCTGCCCCCAGTGTTCAATACGCCGATCGCGCTGGCCCATGCCGGGAATTTCGTGGTCACGCTGAACCCGCTCGCGCTGGCGCTGGCGGCAATCGGGCTCGGCGCTACGCTCGGCGTGGTCCTGCTGATCCGCCGCACGGCGTATGGCCGCGCCTGGCGGGCCGTATCGGACGACGCCAAGACCGCCGCGCTGTTCGGCGTCGATGCCCGCGCGGTCCATGATGTCGCCGTCATCATCGCCTGCGCCTGCTGCGGCATCGCCGGCGTCATCGTCACCGCGATCTACGGCGGCATGGGCTTCGCGGGTGGTTTCTCGCTCGGCCTGAAGGCGCTCGTCGCGGCAATCCTCGGCGGCATCGGCTCTGTCAGCGGGGCCGCGCTCGGCGGCCTCTGTATCGCCGCCTTCGAGGCGATCTGGTCGGCGACGCTGCCGATCGAACAGCGCGATCTCGCTGTCTATTCCCTGCTCGCGATCGTGCTGATCTGGCGCCCCGGCGGCTTTTTCGGCGATGGCGAATTGACGCCGCGACGGGTGTAGGGCCCTCTCCTTCGCCTGCCGACGAAATCGAGACCCGAGCATGAGCGAAAGCTTCGCGATCACCCCCGAGGATATCGACGCCGCTGCCGTGCGCATCGCCGGGCATGTGCTGCGCACGCCCCTGGTGCCAGCGCCGCGTCTCTCCGAACTCACCGGCGCAACCGTGCTGGTGAAGCACGAGAACATGCAGGCGACCGCCTCCTTCAAGGAGCGCGGCGCGGTCAACAAGCTGCTTTCGCTGAGCGAGGCCGAGCGGGGGCGCGGCGTCATCGCGATGTCGGCCGGCAACCATGCCCAGGCCGTCGCCTATCACGCCAGGCGCTTGGGCACGCCTGCGACGATCGTGATGCCGGAGACGACGCCTCTGGTGAAGGTCGAGAACACGCGCGCCCATGGCGCGCGCGTGGTGCTGCATGGCGAGACGCTGTCCGAGGCCAGCCAGAAGGCGCATGAACTCGCCGGAGCCGAGAAGCTCACCTTCGTTCACCCTTATGACGATGCTGCCGTGATGGCCGGGCAAGGGACGCTCGCGCGCGAGATGCTGGCCGATGCGCCCGATCTCGATACGCTGATCATCCCCCTCGGCGGCGGCGGTCTGATGGCCGGCAACGCGGTCGCGGCCAAGGCGATCAAGCCCGGCATCGAGCTGATCGGCGTCGAAGCCGCGCTCTATCCCTCGTTCTTCAATACTATCCATAAGCAGGACAAGCCGATCGGCGGACCGACGCTGGCCGAGGGCATCGCGGTCAAGACCGTCGGCCAACTTACCCTGCCGATCATCGCAGGCCTCGTCGGCGATATCGTGCTCGTCGGCGAGGACCTGATCGAGCGCGCCGTCAACACTTATGCCAGCCTTCAGCACAGCCTCGCGGAAGGGGCCGGCGCGGCCGGCCTCGCCGCCATGCTGAAGGAACCGGAGCGCTATGCCGGCCGCAAGGTCGGGCTCGTGCTCACCGGCGGCAATATCGACACGCGCCTGCTCGCCGCGATCATGGTGCGCGAGTTGGAGCGCGACGACCGCATCGTCGCCTTCCGCCTGACCACCAGCGACCGTCCCGGCCTGCTCGGCCGGATCGCCAGCCTGCTCGGCGAGGAAGGCGCCAATATTCTCGAGGTCAGCCATGGCCGGCTCTTCCTCGACGTGCCCGCCAAGGGCGTCACGCTCGACGTCACGGTCGAAACGCGTGGGCCAACACATTCGCGCGCGATCGAGGATGCGCTCGCCAAGAACGGCTTCGCGCCGCGGCGGATTCTGCCGCGCGGTCTTGCGGAACCGGCCCGCTAAACAAACATTATCTCCCGGCGCCAGTTTCCGTGCGCCGTTGGAGGATAGAAGTCCCGATGAGCGATACCCGTTATGGCCAGCCGCCGATCACGGCGCTGGAGCCGCGTCCCTACCAGAACGTCAGCGGCGTTCTCGGCTCGCGACTGTTCGCCTGGCTCGTCGACATCGTCGTGCTGTTCTTCCTCGGCTGGCTGGTCCTTGTCCTGCTCGCCGTGCTCGGCGTCGTCACCTTCGGCGCGACCTGGCTGCTGATTCCGATCGCCACCGTCGCTACCGCGCTCGGCTATGCCGCGTTGACGATCGGCGGGCGAAAGCAGTCGACCTGGGGCATGCGCATCGCGGGCCTCCGGGTCGAGACCGCCAGCGGCGGGCGCCCGGACGGGCTGACCGCGGCCGTGCACGCGCTCCTGTTCTACGTCGCCGCTGGCACCTTCCTGCTCTGGCTCGTCGACGTCGCCTGCGGCTTCGCCCGCGAGGACCGGCGCATGGGCCACGACCTGTTGACGGGGCTCGTGATCGTTCGCGCCTGACCGGTTGAGCCAGGTCAAAAGACCGCGAATCTACCTCTGATCGGTCGCGCCGCGCTTGTTGCCGGTGCGGCCGGTGGTACATTGAGAGTCGGAAGCTTCCGGGGAGCCAGCCGACGTGACGCGCCCGTTGCGGGATGCCCCGCAATTTTATCTGACCTCACCGACCGCGTGCCCCTATCTGCCGGGGCGCGAGGAGCGGAAGGTATTCACGCATCTCGTCGGCTCGCGGGCGCGCGAACTCAATGACGTGCTCTCGCAGGGGGGCTTCCGGCGCTCGCAGAGCATTGCCTACCGCCCGGCCTGCGAGGTTTGTCGCGCCTGCGTCTCCGTCAGGGTCTGCGTCGACGATTTCCGGATGTCGCGCGGCTTCCGCCGCGTGCTCGCCCGCAACAGCGACCTGATCGGCGAGGCCCTGCCGCCACGGCCGCGCACCGAGCATTATTCCCTGTTCCGCTCCTATCTCGACGAACGCCATCCGGACGGCGGCATGGCGACGATGTCGGCGCTCGATTTCGCGATGATGGTCGAGGACACCCATGTCGAGACCAGCCTGATCGAATATCGCCGCCGCGGCCCCGATACCGGCTTCACCGGGCGGGGCGAAGGCGATCTGTTCGCGATGGCCCTGACCGATACGCTGAGCGACGGGCTCTCCATGGTCTATTCGGTCTACGACCCCGGACTGGAGCTGCGCTCGCTCGGCACCTTCATGGTGCTCGACCACATCGCCCGGGCGCGGCGCCTGGGACTGCCCTACGTCTATCTCGGCTATTGGGTCGAGGGCTCGCCGAAGATGGCCTACAAGTCGCGCTTCCTGCCGCAGGAGCGCCTGATGCCGCAGGGTTGGGAGCGGGTGGACCGCAACGATTCAACCGATTGAAACGCATCAGCGACACGCGGAAAACGCGCTTGCCGCGCCCCTCTCCTCCCGACACTCTGGCACAAGGGCCCGCGGCAGATGCGCATGACAGTGGCCGAGCCGGAGGAATGATGAGCCAGGAACTGACCGACAGGCTGGAGCGCTGCTATACCGGCATCATCCACGACACGATGCGAGCGATGGGCCTGAAGGATTTCGTCCTGCCGCCGGAACTGCGCCCGCTCCTGCCCGGCCAGAAGCTCGCCGGCCCGGCCTTCACCGTCGAGGGCAAGACCGGCGAGTTCGACGCGCATGAGACGCTGCTGGGCTGGACCGGACTGCTCTCGGCCGCCAAGCCCGGCCATGTCTGGGTCTGCCAGCCCAACACCAACGAGATCGCGCTGATGGGTGAGCTTTCGGCTGAAACGCTCAAGAACAAGGGCGTGCGCGGCTGCGTCATCGACGGGCTCTCGCGCGACACCGAATTCATGGTCGAGATGGGCTTCCAGGCCTATTTCAAGGCCTATACGCCGCGCGACATCGTCGGCGCCTGGCTGCCCAAGGCGGTCGACGAGCCGATCAAGATCGGCGAGGTCTGGATCCGCCCCGGCGACTACATCCTCGCCGACCGCGACGGCGTCGTCCGCATCCCCGTAGAGATCATCGAGGACGTGTTGGACAAGTCGGAGACCGCGATCTCGGCCGAGAACAAGGTCCGCACCGCGATCCTCGCCGGCACCGACCCGCAGCAGGCCTATCTGCAATACGGCAAGTTCTGAAAGAGTTGCAGCCCTCATCCTGAGGAGCCGCGCAGCGGCGTCTCGAAGGATGATCCAGATGGTTTCGGAGCCTCCTGAAGCATCCTTCGAGACGCCATTCCCAAGGGAATGGCTCCTCAGGATGAGGGCTCCGCTTCAAGAGGGGCCGATGCCATGACCCACGATCCGCGCCTCATCCTGCTCGATCCGCGCGACAATGTCTTCGTCGCGCGAGTGCGATTGAAAGCCGGCGAGACAGTGGATACCGGTGCCGGCCCGGCCGCGCTTGACCGGGATATAGCACTCGCTCACAAGGTCGCCCGCCGCGCCATCGCGGCCGGCGAGAAGATCCTCAAATACGGCGCGCCGATCGGCGTCGCGACCGAGGCGATCGCGCCCGCCGCGCATGTCCATGTCCACAACATGCGCAGCGACTACACGCCGACCCATCATCTCGAAGACGAACGCAAGGCGGGAGCCTCGGCATGAACACGATGCGCGGCTATCTCCGGTCCGACGGGCGCAAGGGCATCCGCAACACCGTCGCGGTCGCCTATCTCGTCGAATGCGCCCACCATGTCGCACGCGAGATCGCTCTGCCCTGGCGTGAGGAAGGCGTCCACGCCATCGGCTTCCCCGGCTGCTACCCGAACCCTTATGCCGAGCGGATGATGGAGCAGCTCTGCACCCATCCGAATGTCGGCGCCGTGCTGCTGGTCTCGCTCGGTTGCGAGAGCTTCAACAAATACGCGCTGGAGCGGGTGGTGCGGGCCAGCGGCCGGCCGGTGAAGACGATCGTCATCCAGGGCACCGGCGGCACCCGCGCCTCGATTCGCGAGGGCCGAGCCTGGGTCGAGGAGCAACGTGCCCTGCTCGACGCGCAGGAGACGGTGCCGATGGCGGTCTCCGAACTTGTGGTCGGCACGGTCTGCGGCGGCTCGGACGGCACCTCCGGCATCACCGGCAATCCGGCCGCCGGACGCGCCTTCGACCAACTGATCGCGGAAGGCGCCGCCTGCATCTTCGAGGAGACCGGCGAGTTGATCGGCTGCGAGCACATCATGGCGGCGCGCGCGATCACGCCCGAGCTCGGCACCGAGTTGGAGAAGTCCGTCGCCAAGGCTGCGCGCTACTATGCGACGCTGGGCTACGGCTCCTTCGCGGCCGGCAATGCCGAGGGCGGGCTCTCGACCATCGAGGAGAAATCGATGGGCGCTTACGCCAAGTCCGGCGCTTCCCCGATCTCCGGCTTGATCAAGCCCGGCGACGTGCCGCCGCATGGCGGGCTCTACCTGCTCGACGTCGTGCCGGATGGCGAGGTCCGCTTCGGTTTCCCCAATATCAACGACAATGCCGAGATCGCAGAGTTGATCGCCTGCGGCGCGCATTGCGTGCTGTTCGTGACGGGCCGGGGTTCGGTCGTGGGGTCGGCGATCTCACCGGTGGTGAAGATCTGCGCCAATCCCGAAACCTACCGCCGGATGTCCGAGGATATGGATGTCGATGCCGGGCGCATCCTCGAAGGCCGCGCCGGGCTCGACGAGGTCGGCACCGAGATCCGAGACCTCGTCGTCTCGCTCGGCCAGGGCGGTCGAACGAAGTCGGAAGAGCTCGGCCACCAGGAATTCATCCTGACCTACAAGAGCTTCGAGCCGCTCGGCCCGGCCTGCCTGCCGGCGGCATAGACAGGCGCGTCACGGCGCCCGCTTCCGCCGGCCAAGCGGATTGGCTAAGCCTCGGTTCATGATGGGAGCGACAGGACGGATGAACTGGCGGAGGAGTGCGATCGCGCTCGTCGCCGTCTATGTCCTTATCCTGCAGACCACGCTGATCGCGCTCACGGCCGGATTGTCGGCACAGCCTTCACCCGGCCTTGTCCATCCGCTCTGTACGCCCGGCCAGACCGCACCGGTCGATCCCGCCCCCGATAGCGGCGGCGCAAAGCTGCCGGAATGCTGCACGACGCTCTGCCTGTCCGCAGCGATCGCGTTGCCGCCGCCATCGCCGGTTGCGGTCTTCCTTGCGCGCCAGCCTGCCCTCTCCTTCGCCCGCAACCTGCCGGCGGAACAGGTTCGGGTGCCGGCTGCGCAGGTGTACCCGCTCGGCGCCCGCGCTCCGCCCTTCCTGGCCTGAAGCCTTTCTTCCTTCAGCTCAGACCAGGATTCTCCGATGACAACCGTTTCAACGGTAGCGGCCGCGCCCGAGCGCGCGGGCCGGCCAGCCGCGTCCCTCTATCGCGCCGTCTGGCGCTGGCATTTCTATGCCGGCCTGATCACCCTGCCCTTCCTCATCCTGCTGGCGGTAACCGGCGGGCTGTACCTCTTCCGGGCCGAGATCGACGGCCTGATCCATCGCGACGTCAAGCGAGTCGAAGCCCGCATAACCGGCGAGCGACCGCCCAGCGAGATCGTGGCGCAGGCGGTGAAGGCCTTCCCCGGCCAGGCCGTGAAGTACATCCCACCCGAAGCCGCGACCGCTTCCGCCGAGGTCACGATCCGCAACACAGCCGGAGCGCGGATGGTGGTCTATGTCGACCCTTACGATGCCCGCGTGCTCGGCCAGATTCCGGACAAGGGCACGGTGATGTGGGTGATCCGGCAGATCCACAGCCTCGCCTATTTCGGGCCGATCGCGAATGGCGCGATCGAGATCGCCGGCGGCTGGGCGATCCTGCTGGTGCTGACCGGGCTCTACCTGTGGTGGCCGCGCAAGCAGGGCGGTGGCGTGGTCACGGTGAGAGGCAAGCCGCGCCAGCGCATCTTCTGGCGCGATCTCCATGCCGTGACCGGGCTCGTCGCCGGAGGCTTCGTCCTGTTCCTGGCGATCACCGGCATGCCCTGGTCGGTACTCTGGGGCGCCAAGGTCAATCAATGGGCCAACGGCCATAATTTCGGCTACCCGGCCGGGGTCCGCGTCGCCGTGCCGATGTCGGATGAGCATCTCGCGCATATCGCGCCGACGACGTGGTCCCTCGAACAGGCGAAGCTGCCGGCATCGCAGGCCGCTGCCGGCGAGCCGATCGGCCTCAATGCCGCCGTCGCGGCCTTCGATCGGCTGGGCCTCACGCGCGGTTATGCCGTCAATCTCCCGGGCAGTCCGGGAGGCGTCTATACCGGCTCGGTCTATCCGAAGGACATGGCGCTCCAGCGCGTCGTCCATCTCGACCAGTATAGCGGCAAGCCCCTGATCGACATGAGCTATGCCGATTACGGCCCGCTCGGCAAAGCGCTGGAATGGGGCATCAACGTCCATATGGGGCAGGAATTCGGGTTGGCGAACCAGTTCGTGATGCTCGCCGCCTGCCTCGCCATCGTCCTGCTCTGCGTCTCGGCGCTGGTGATGTGGTGGAAGCGTCGCCCGCAAGGGTCGCTCGGCGTGCCGCCATTGCCGGCGGAGAAAGCGACGCTGCGTGTGGTCGTCGCCCTGCTCGCCATCGGCGGCCTGATCTTCCCGCTGGTCGGGCTGTCGCTGATTGCCATGGTGACGATCGACAGCGCCCTGGCAAGGAGAGAGCAGCCTATAGGTGCATAAACTGCATCATTCGCCACTTGCGGGCGGCAGGTTCACCACGAACCGAACAACGGGGCGCCATCACCCCGTTGTTCGGGAAACAGCGCTGCCGCCTTAAGAGTAAATCAAGCCGGACCTGCAAAGAGTATAGACACTGCTTTGCCGTGGGGGGCCTCATGCTGCGTAACCTGACCCGAATGCCGGCGGACATGTCGTCGGATTCGCGCCGGCAGCTTCTCCACGCCGTTACCGACCTGTTCCTGCTCGACCACGACCCGAACGAGGCGGTGAAGGAGCATTACGGGGAGATCGCGACCGGCTCGCTCAACCATCTCGGCGACGAGGACCGCAAGGGCTATGCCGACCGCGTCGCCGCCATACCGACCCTGCCGCATAATGTCGCCGTGACCCTCGGCGCCGACAGCAATGTCGAGGTGGCAAGGCTGGTGCTGTCGCTCTCCCCGGTCCTGACCGATACCGACCTTGCCGCCATTGCCGTCAGCCAGTCGCAACAGCATCTCGTCGCAATCGCCGAGCGCGCGCGCTTGTCCGAAAGCGTCACCGACATCCTCGTCGAGCGCGGCGACCAGAAGGTTCTGCACACCGTCAGCGCCAATGAAGGCGCCGCCTTCTCGGATCGCGGCTTCGACCGGCTGCTCGAACGCGGCAAGGGCGATGCCAGCATCACCGGAGCCCTTGCCGGCCGCTCCGACCTCGCGCCGAATCGGGCGCAGCGCGTGCTGCGGATCGTCGAGCAGTTCTCCGATGGCGGCGGTTCGGCACCGGCCACGGAAGCGGGCGTCTCGCTCGCCCGGCAGGCCCGCCAGCAGCGCCTCGAGGTCAAGCTCCTGCTCTCCGACCTCGCCGCCAAGGTGCGCGAGGTCGACGACGTGCTCACCATGCTGGCCGACGAGGACCGCGCCTATCATCTCTCACAGGTGCTGGCCGAGATCGGCGGCATCTCGATAGAGCAGGCGCTGCGCGTGCTGATGCAGCGGGATGCCAGCGGCATCGCCGTCGCCTGCCGCTCGCTCGGCATCGGCGCCACCGCCTTCCGCGCCATCCTGCAATTGCGGGCGCGGCGACTCTATTTCTCGTCGCGCGACGTCGACGACGATGTCGATGCCTATGCCAAGCTCGACCTCGCGACGGCGGAGCGGACGCTGCGCTTCCTCAAGCTCAGAACCAAGATCAGCTGAGTATCTGTTCGGGATTGCTCCTTGAGCCCTCATCCTGAAGAGCGATCAGTGAGGATCGCGTCTCGAAGGATGCTTCAGGAGGCTCGCGCATCATCTGGAGCACCCTTCGAGACGCCGCTTCCGCGGCTCCTCAGGATGAGGGCTGAGTTTCCGAACCGGCTCCGAGCTGCGGCAGAGGCTCCAGCCACAAAACCGCGACATTCGCCTCGCTCCATGCTAGCTTCCGATGGGGTGCGCTGTCGCGAGGATGCTTTCGACGTGAGATTTCCGCTTCTATCCGCAATGACGCTCGCCACCCTGCTCGGCGCGGGCGCATCGGCGCAGGCGCAGACCTTCCTGCCCCTGTCCGGCTTCGCACCGCTGCCCTCCTTCGCCTGGGACAGCCCCAGCCTCTCGCCGAAATGGGAAGGGTCCTATGCCCGTATCTCCTCGGGCTTCCAGGTCACCAGCGGCAAGCATGTCCGCACCAGCGCCGGCCCGACCATCGGGCTGGAAGCCGGGACGATGCGGCGCGAAGGCAATTTCGTCTATGGCATCGCCGGCGCGATCGACTACGCGCCTGCCATCGGCGGCTACGGCTATCCGAGCTTCGGCAATGCCGCCTTCACGCGCGACATCGCCGGCGCCTTCAGGGTCCAGGCCGGCGTCCTGGTGACGCCCGACGTCCTGCTCTACACCTCGGCAGGATTGAGCGCGGCCAACGAGACCTGGCGCTATGGCGCCACCAATTTCTCGACGCCCTTCAGCCGCAGCGATATCGCCGTGCGGCCCGAGGCGCGCGCGGGCGTGCTCTGGGCCGTCACCGACAAGCTCACGATCGGCCTCGAAGCCGCCGTCATCGGGCAGGAAATCCGCTGAGGATTTGATTCAAGCGGTTGCGAAATTGATTCCGCTTTTACCGGCAAGCCTTTGATCTGGCGTCATTCTCGGGCTTGACCCGAGAATCTCATGCCGAGAGCGCGCTGGTCCCGAGATGCTCGGGTCAAGCCCGAGCATGACGTGGTGCCTGTCCTCACCCGCCGAAGGTATTGCTCTTCGGGAAGCCCTTGGGCGGCAGGCGGCCGGCTTCGGCGCGGTGGCCGAGCCATTCCAGGAGGTCGGCCTGCGTCACCGTCCAGGTCCGGCCGGAAGTGTCGAGCCAGGTCAGGCCGTCCGCGAGGTTGAAGGTCCTGGCGTCGGAGAGGCCGCCATCCTTGTAGCGCTGCAGGCGCACGCCCTTGCCGCGGCCCATTTCGGCCACTTCCGAGATCGGGAAGCAGAGCAATTTGCGGTTCTGGCCGATGATCGCGACATGGTCGCCATCAGCCGGCACCGCCAGCATCGCGACATGCGTGCCGTCGACATTGAGCACCTGACGGCCTTTGCGGGTATTGGCGACAACGTCGTCCGCGGGCGCGACGAAGCCCCTGCCCTCGCTCGACACCATCAGCAGTTTCGTGCCCGGCTTGTAGGGGAAGGCAGAGACGATCTCGGCCGTCTCCTCCAACTCGATCATCAGGCGGATCGGATCGCCGAAGCCGCGCCCGCCCGGCAGCTTGGACGCATCGAGCGTGAAGACCTTGCCGTTCGAGGCGAGCACAAGCACCTTCGCCGTCGTCTCGGTGAAAAAGGCCGTCTGGAGCGCGTCGTCGCCCTTGAAGGAGAAGCTCGACTTGTCCTGGACATGGCCCTTCAAAGCCCTGATCCAGCCCTTCTTCGAGATCACGACCGTGATCGGCTCGCGCTCGACCATGGCCTGGGTCAGGTCGATATCGGCGGTCTCCGGCATATCGGCGAAATCGGTGCGGCGCTTGCCGATCGCGGTTTCCGGGCCGAAGGTCTTCTTCACCTGCCGGATATCCCAGGCGATCGTCTTCCATTGCGTTGCCTCGGAGCCGAGCAGCGTCTCGATCTGCTCCTTCTCCTTGGTCAGTTCGTCGAGCTCGGTCTTGAGCTGCATCTCCTCGAGCTTTCGGAGCGCCCGCAGGCGCGTGTCGAGGATCGCGTTGGCCTGGACCTCGGTGAGGTCGAAGACCTTCATCAGCTCGATCTTCGGCTCGTCCTCCTCGCGGATGATTTTGATCACCCGGTCGAGATCGAGATAGACGATCAGCAGGCCGCGCAGGATTTCGAGGCGCTTGTCGATCTGGCCGAGGCGGAAGCGCGAGCGACGCTGCAGCACCTCGCGGCGATGGTCGAGCCAGGCGCGCAGCGCCTCGGCGAGGCCCAGCACACGCGGCACCAGCCCGCCGGTCAGCACGTTCATGTTCATGGAAATGCGCGCTTCCAGCTCGGAGAGCCGGAAGAGCGATTCCATCATCAGGTTGGGATCGACATTGCGGGCGCGCGGCTCGATGACGATGCGGATGTCTTCTGCGGACTCGTCGCGCAGGTCCGCGACCAGCGGCAGCTTCTTGTCGTTGAGCAGCTCGGCGATCTTCTCGATCAGCCGGCCCTTCGAGACCATGTAGGGGATCTCGGTGACCACCGCGAGCCAGGTGCCGCGCCCCTGGTCCTCGGCATGCCAGCGCGCGCGGGTGCGAAAGGCGCCGCGGCCGGTGCGGTAGGTCTCCGCCATCGAGGCGCGGCTCTCGACGATGATGCCGCCGGTCGGGAAATCCGGACCGGGCACGAAGGTCATGAGCTGCTCGGACGTCGTCTCCGGATGCTGGATCAGGTAGAGCGCGGCGTCGCAGAGCTCGGCCGCGTTGTGCGGCGGGATCGAGGTCGCCATGCCGACCGCGATGCCCTGCGAGCCGTTGGCGAGCAGGTTCGGGAACGCGGCCGGCAGCACGACCGGCTCCTCGTCTTCGCCGTTATAGGTCTCGCGGAAATCGACCGCGTCCTCGTCGATGCCGTCGAGGAGCAGGCGCGCGACCTCGGTCATGCGCGCTTCGGTATAGCGGTAGGCGGCGGCGTTATCGCCGTCGATATTGCCGAAATTGCCCTGCCCGTCGACGAGCGGGTAGCGCTGGGCGAAATCCTGCGCGAGGCGCACCAGCGCGTCGTAGACCGACTGGTCGCCATGCGGGTGGAACTTACCGATGACGTCGCCGACGATGCGGGCGCATTTCTTGTGGACCTGGCCCGGATCGAGTCGGAGCAGCCGCATGGCGTGCAGGATGCGGCGATGGACCGGCTTCAGGCCGTCGCGCGCGTCCGGCAGGGCGCGGTGCATGATGGTGGACAGCGCATAGGCGAGATAGCGCTCTTCGAGCGCCGATTTCAGATCGATGCGCTCGGCTTCATCTTCCGGCGGCGGATCGACCGGTTTGCCCATGCTGCGTCAGCCCTCGTCTCGTCAAAAACTCGCGCATGCTCTATGGCACAGCACGAATCAGCCCGCCAGAACAATGCAGGTACGCCAGCCCCCGCGCAAACGCCGGGAGCGCCCTTTCACGCTTAGCCGGTGGATGATTCGGCAGGTGGCGCATTCGCCGCGGCCCGCATCGCCATTTCGACCAGGCGCGCCCGCTCCGGCGGCTCGCGCAGGCCGCGGGGATCGAGGATATGGCGGCGCAGGAAGAAGCCCGTCAGGGCGAACCCTGAGAGGATATCGGCCGGCGACGGGCGACGCCCGCCCTGCCCCTCGACGAGAAATGAAGGCAACTTCAGCAGGCGATCGAGATAGGGCTCAGCCGCGCGCCGGCTGACGGCCTTGCCGGATTTCGGCGAGACATGGCTGAGATCGTCCGGCGAGCCGGTGACGGCGCAGCGGGCGAGGTCGAGCCCGAAACCCAGCTCCGTGAGCATGGCGAGTTCGAAGCGGATGATCAGGGCCGGCGCCATCTCGGCCTCGTCGAGATGGGCGACGAGGACGGAGAGCCCCTCATAGAGCCCGGGATGTGGATCACGCTCCGGCAAGAGGCGCAGCAGGCCGGCGATGGTGCCGAGCCCATAGAGCGCGACCGGGGCGGCGATCAGGCGCGCGGCATGGGATGTCAGCAGCTCGACCTTGTATTCGCCGAGATGCTCGTCGAGCCGGGCGCGCCAGGTCAGCGAGACATTGTTGCCGGGCTGGAGCGAGGCTTGCGCCTTGGCGGAGCGCCCGCCCCTGACGAGGCCGAGATGGCGGCCGTGCTCGCGCGTCATCGCCTCCAGGATCACGGCGCTTTCGCCATGAGCCTTGAGGCCGATGATCGTGCCCTCGTCGGTCCATTCCATGAAGACAGGATTTAGGGCGTGACGCGCGGCGCTGCAATTTCATGCGCGCCGTCATCCCGGCCGCAGCGAAGCGGAGCGCCGGGATCTATCGTAGGACTACAGCGCTCTATGATGGATCCCGGATCTGCGCTGCTCCGCAGCTTGTCCGGGATGACGCCGCGGTTGGTGACGTCGGGGCGAGCCTCACGCCACATACTGCGCGATGCCACCGCCGAAGGACCAGTCCTCGCGCTTGACCTCGACGAGGTTGATGAAGATGTCGTCCGGCTTCAGGCCGGGCTCCTTCATGAGGTTCTCGACGATCGCGGCGTAGAGCTTCTTCTTCTGCGTGACGCCACGCGTATTGGCGACGGTGAGCTGAATGATCACCAGCCTGTCGCTGCGGTTGAAGCCGAAATAATTGGCGTCGAAGACGAACTCGTCGGCATCGTGCTGGTGGACGACGGCGAAGAGATCCTTTTCCGGCACCTCGAAGGTTTCGCGCAGCGCCTTGTAGACGCCGTCGATGATGGCGGCCGGCTCCGCAGCCGGACGGCCGCGGCGCATGGAAATCCTGATCAGGGGCATGGTTCGTCTCCGTGTCGAGGCGCAACCGCGCCCTTCGAAGAGCACCATAGGCTGCGTTCTACGATCCGAAAATCGCATCTATGATGATATCAATGATATGGTATTATGATTTATGAACACTCTGGACATCGACGCGGTCGCCTCTTTCCTGCGCGCGGCGGAGCTTAAGAGCTTCACCCGCGCCGCCGAGGCGCTTGGCACGACGCAATCGCTGGTCAGCACGCGGGTGAAGCGGCTGGAAGACGGGCTCGGCCGGCTGCTCTTGCAGCGCCATCCCCGGCTCGTCCGCTTGACGGCCGAGGGCGAGCGCTTCCTGCCGGCCGCGCGCGACTTGCTGGCGGCCCATGGCAAGGCCCTCGCGGCCTTCGCGGTCGCGCCCGAGCATATCGCGGTGGGCATCAGCGAGCAGGCTGTCGGCGCGGAGATTCCGGCCGTGCTGGCGCGCCTGACGGCGCATGATCCCGGCCTCGTCATCAATCTCAGGATCGAGCCGTCGCGCATGCTGGAAGAGGCGTTCGAGCGGGGTGAGCTCGATGTCGTGATCGTCCGCCGGCTCGCAGCGGGACGGACCGGCGAGGTGCTGCGTGATGATCCGGTCGGCTGGTTCGCGGCGCCTGACCTCGTGAGGCAAGCCGATGCGCCCGTGCCGCTCGTCAGTCTCGTCGCGGAGTGCCGCCTGCGCCGGCACAGCATGGATACGCTGGACCGCGCCGGCATCGCCTGGCGCGAGGCCTTCGTCGGCGGCGGCATGGCCGCGGTCGCGGCTGCGGTGCAGGTCGGACTCGGCGTCTCGCCGCTGGCCGTGCGGATCGCGCCGGCAGGCACGGTCGATATCGGCCCGGACTGGCGCCTGCCTTCGCTCGGCGGATCGCAGGTCGTGCTCCGAAGCAACGTCGCGACGCCGCGCGCGGCAGCTTTCGTGCGCGAACTGGCGGCGGCGTTCCGGGGGTAGTTTCTACCCCAGCGTCATTCTCGGGCGCCGCGCAGCGGCAACCCGAGAATCTCATGACCAGAAGGAGCTGGTTTCCGAGATGCTCGGGTCAAGCCCGAGCATGACGGCTCGACTTTGCCCTACCCGACCACGCGCTCGACGCGGCTGATCACCCGCTTCTCGCGAAGTTCGCTGATGATCGCCGAAAGGTGCTTCAGGTCCCAGACCGTCAGGTCGATGGTGACGTCGGTGAAGTCCTGGTTCGGCCGGTTCATCGAGACGGAATCGATGTTGCCATCGTGCTCCGCGATCGTGGTGGTGATCTGGGCGAGCGAGCCGGGCTCGTTGATCGACTTCAGGGCGATGCGCGCCGGGAAGCGCTGCGGCGCCTTGTCGTCGAGGTCCCAGCGGACATCGAGCCAGCGGTCCGGCTCGTTGTCGAAGGCGGCGAGCGCCGGCGACTGGATCGGATAGATCGTCACCCCCTCGCCCGGCGTCAGGATGCCGACGATGCGGTCCCCCGGCACAGCCCCGCCATGCGGCGCGAAGCGCACCGGCAGGTCGCCGCCGAGGCCGCGGATCGGGATCGCGGTATCCGGTTCCTCGCCCGGCAGCTTGAACTTGAGGTTCTCGCCCTTGCGCAGTTCGAACCAGCCCTTGCCGTCGGCGGCAGCGCCTGGCTTGCCATCGGCGGACCCGCGCTTCTCGGGTTCAAGGTCCGGATAAACCGCCTTGACCACGTCGCCGGAATACATTTCGCCGCGTCCGACGGCCGCGAGGACGTCGTCGACGGTGTTGCGCGCGAGGCGCTTCAGCGCGGCCTTGAGCTTGTCGTCGGAGAAGGCGCGCTCGGCACGCGAGAAGGCGCGTTCGAGAATCTGGCGGCCGAGGCCGGCATATTGGCGACGGACAGCGGCGCGGGTAGCGCGGCGGATGGCGGCGCGGGCCTTGCCGGTGACGACGAGCGATTCCCAGGCGGCAGGTGGAGCCTGCCCGTCGGCGCGGGTGATCTCGACCTCGTCGCCGTTCTGCAATTCGGTCAGGAGCGGCGCGATACGGCCGTTGATCTTGGCGCCGACGGCACTGTTGCCGACATCGGTATGGACGGCATAGGCGAAATCGATCGGCGTCGCGCCGCGCGGCAGGGCGATAAGCCTGCCCTTCGGCGTGAAGCAGAAGACCTGGTCGTGGAAAAGCTCGAGCTTGGTGTGTTCGAGGAACTCCTCGGGGCTGTCGCCCTCGGCCAGCAGATCGACGGTGCGGCGCAGCCATTGATAGGCGCGGCTCTCGTCGGCAAGTCCCATCGGTTCGCCGGCGCGGCCATCCTTGTAATGGGCATGGGCGGCGATGCCGAATTCGGCGATGCGGTCCATGTTGTCGGTGCGGATCTGCAATTCGACGCGGCTATGGCCGGGGCCGACGACGGTCGTATGGATCGAGCGGTAGTCGTTCTGCTTCGGCGTCGAGATGTAGTCCTTGTAGCGGCCCGGCACCATCGGCCAGGTCATGTGGACGATGCCGAGCACGCGGTAGCAATCCTCCGGCTTCTCGACGATGACGCGGAAGCCGAAGATGTCGGAAAGCTGCTCGAAGGAAACGGATTTCCGCTCCATCTTCTTCCAGATCGAATAGGGGCGCTTGCGCCGGCCGAAGACCTCGGCCTGGATGCCGCTGGCGGCGAGCTTGCCCTTCAGGTCCTCCTCGATCTCGCCGATGACCTTGCCTTCGCGCGCCGTCACCTCCTCCAGCCGCTTGGTCACGGTGGCGTGGGCCTCGGGCTTGATATGGCGGAAGGAGAGTTCCTCCAGTTCCTCGCGCAGTTCCTGCATGCCCATGCGGCCGGCGAGCGGCGCGTAGATCTCGATCGTCTCCTCGGCGATGCGCAGGCGCTTCTCGGGCGGGACGAAATGCAGGGTGCGCATGTTGTGCAGGCGGTCGGCGAGCTTGACCAGCAACACGCGGATGTCATCGGCGATGGCGAGCAGCAGCTTGCGGAAATTCTCGCCCTGAGCCGCCTTCTTCGAGACGAGGTCGAGCTTCTTGATCTTGGTGAGGCCATCGACGAGCCGGCGGATATCCGGCCCGAACATGGTCTCGATCTCTTCCAGCGTCGCGGCCGTGTCCTCGACCGTGTCGTGCAGGACAGCGGCGACGATGGTGGCATCGTCGAGCTTGAGGTCGGTCAGGATCGCCGCGACTTCGAGCGGATGCGCGAAGAACGGGTCGCCGGAAGCGCGCTTCTGCGTGCCATGGGCGCGCATGGCATAGACATAGGCCCGGTTGAGCAGGTCCTCGTCGGTGTTCGGATTATAGCTCCTGACCCGGTCAACGAGCTCATATTGCCGCATCATGCCCATGCGGGCCCCAACCTCATCCTGCAATCATTGCAACGCATTATTATTTGCTCAGGCATGGGCGGCAGCAAGGCGTTTTCCGGATGAGGGCCATGAAAAAAGCCCGGCGCTGCCGGGCTTTACTGCGAAACGGTGAACAATCGATTCACATCTGATCGGTGCACCGAATTTCTCGGCCCGATACTCGGGCGCTTTGGTTTTGCATCGGCTTTGTCCGAAAACCGCGTGCCACTTTTCGGGCCGATGCTGAAGGATCAATCCTCGTCGTCGGCGCTCTCGGTCGGCGGCACGAGGCCGTCGAGGCCGCGCAGCAGATCCTCTTCGCTCATGCGGTCGAACTGGACTTCGCTGTCGGGCGTCGCGGCGCTCGTGGGGCTGGCGAGCAGCGGAACGGTCTCCTGCTCCGGCTCGTCGACCTCGACATGCTTCTGCAGCGAGTGGATCAGGTCTTCCTTGAGATCTTCGGGCTTGAGCTTCTCGTCGGCGATCTCGCGCAGCGCGACAACGGGATTCTTGTCGTTGTCACGGGCGACGAGGATCGACGAGCCCGACTGGATCATCCGCGCGCGGTGGCTGGCGAGCAGCACCAGCTCGAAGCGGTTCTCGACCTTGTCGATGCAGTCTTCAACGGTAACGCGAGCCATGGCCGGCTTCTTCCGATCTCAGCGATGCAGGGAATGGATTGAGCACGGCCTTACAGGCAAAGCCACCGCGATGCAAGAAATTCGCGCCTCACCCGGCCTGGTGCCTCAGGCGCGCATGCGGCGCACCATGTCGTCCAGCGTCGGCTCCAGCCGACCTGCGACATCGCCGCCGCGTGCGCCCATCGCCGGCAGCTCGTGCGGCTTGAGCTCGGCGAAGCGCATCCGCATCGTCGTGGCGACGCCCTCGCCGAAGGCGATCGCCTCGCGATTGCCGATCGAGGACAGGAAGTTGATCGTGCTGGCGGAGGCGTCGGAGATCGCCGAGCGGATGATCTGCTGGTCGCGCTCGTTGGCCAGCCGCATCGCGAAGACGGTCGAGCATTGCGACAGGATGGTCGGATCGAGCTCGCCTGGGCGCTGCGTCACGATGCCGAGATAGGCACCATATTTGCGGCCTTCCTTGGCGATGCGGGCCAAAGCCTGCCGCGTCGGGGCGAAGCCGAGCGCGGTGTCGGACGGCACGTAGCGATGCGCTTCCTCGCAGAGCACCAGGATCTCGTAGGCCCCCTGGCTCGCGCTGGCGAGATCGAAAGCCAGGCGCGACAGCACCGAGGCCACCGCGTTCACGACCTCGCCCGGCAGGCCGCCAAGCTGGAAAGCCGTGATCGGCCGGCCATGCATCGGAATGCGGAAGACCTGGGCCAGGATCGGCGCGACGGTCTCGTACATGTTGGCCCGGCCGAACATGAAGCGATAACGCGGATCGGCATGCAGCGATTCGAGCCGCACCTTGAGCGATCGCAGGGCGTGCCGCGGCCAGCGCAGCTCGTGCAGGCCGATCATCTCGTCGATGACGGCAAAAGCGTCCTTCAGGCGATAGGGCGTCGATGCATCGACCGTCCCGGCCTGCGTCGCATCGGCCGGCTGGCGCGAGACGCCGAGATCGAGCGGGCGCTTCAACAGGCTGGAGCCGAGATCGCGGGCCAGCTCCTGCCCGTTGCCGGGCATGCGATAACGCGCGCGCGCCGCCGCGACGACCTCGCGCAGGATATCCGGCTCGTCATCGAGGACGGCGCGCCCCCGGAACACGACCTCGGCCAGCTCCTCCTGCCTGAACATCCAGAAGGGCAGATCGAGGCTGTCGCCGTCGATGGTCAGGGCCAGATCGGGAAAGGCGCTGGAATATTCGTTGTGCGGATCGAGGATGAGCACGCGCAGCCGCGGGCGCACGGAGACGGCCCGGCGCAACAGCAGCGCAACCGCGCTGGACTTGCCGACGCCGGTGGTGCCGACCAGGGCGAAGTGGCGCGACAGCATGTCCTGGACGCTGACGGTCGCGGGAATGCTCGCATCCTGCGTGACATGGCCGATCTCGACGCCGGAACGATCGCCGAGATCATGGACGAGTGCGAGATCTCCGGAACGGATGCGGTGGGCGATCGCGCCGATCGGCGGAAAGGTGCTGATGCCGCTCTGGAAACGCATGCGACCGTCGGCACTTTCCAGCACCTCGCCGAGGAATTCGACCTCGACCTGGATCGGGTTCTCCTCGGACTCGCTCCAGGCCGGCTCGACGGCATGCAGCTTGTAGACCAGCGCGACGATGCGGCTCGAACCCAGGTTGATCGACACCATCCGGCCGATCGTCCAGGCATCGCCCGCCAGCCAGTTTCCGGTCGAGACCGCGCTGAGAATCGTGGCCCGCGAACCGTCGCAGGCAATAACGCGGCCGAGCGCCCGCTCCGGCGGCTGGCTTGCCTCGCGCCTGTCGGGCAGGACATCGGTCTGGAAAGCCGCGTTCTTCAGTGGGAGTTGCATCGGCCAAGTGAAACTCTGTGATGTCGTCAGTCGACGTTACGGAGGTCCGGTTACGATTACCTTCACAAAGCGCCGCCATTCCGCTTCAACGAATCGTAAGGAATCGGCGGGCTGAGAGCCCTCCGCGTTGTGCTGGAGGCACCGATCACAATTCGTGAGCCCGGCATCACAATCCCTGCATTGAGCCGAGGCGCCGCTTTCGTCTAAGCAGGTCGCAAGAACCAAGGGGGATGCATCATGGCGGATCGGCTGCGTCTGGGCGTCAATATCGACCATGTCGCCACGGTGCGGAACGCGCGCGGCGGCACCCTGCCCGATCCGGTCCGGGCGGCGCATCTCGCCATCGCGGCCGGCGCCGACGGCATCACCGCCCATCTGCGCGAGGACCGCCGGCATATCCGCGACGCCGACATGGAGCGCCTCGCCACCGAACTGACGAAGCCACTCAATTTCGAGATGGGCGCGACCGAAGAGATGATCACGCTGGCGGAGCGGCTGAAGCCGCATGCAGCCTGTCTCGTGCCGGAAAAGCGCGAGGAGCGCACCACCGAAGGCGGGCTCGATGTCGTCGGGCAGGAAAGCCATCTGAAGCCCGCCATCGCCCGCCTGAAGGCCGCCGGCAGCCGGGTCTCGCTGTTCATCGAGCCGGACGAGGCGCCGATCGCCATGTCGGCGAAGCTCGGCGCACCGGTCATCGAACTCCACACCGGCAGTTGGTGCCATGCCGTCCTGGATGGCGATACGGCCAAGGCGGAGGCGGAGTTCAACCGCCTGGCGAACGGTGCGGCGCTGGGTGCAAGGCTCGGGCTCGAGGTCCATGCCGGGCATGGTCTCGACTACGACACGGCACGCATACTGGCCCGGGTGCCGGCCTTCGTCGAGTTCAATATCGGCCATTTCCTGGTCGGCGAGGCCATCTTCATCGGCCTCGAAGAAGCGATCCGCCGGATGCGGCAGGCGATGGACGAGGGCCGAAGCGGGCGCTGAGCCCGCTCCCCGAATTCACACAACCTCGTCCAGGCTCCGGAAGCAGTTCCTGTCGCGTGAAAAGCGCGCTACATCGCCGGAATGATCCTCGGCATCGGCTCCGACCTCTGCGACATCACGCGCATCCAGAAATCGCTCGACCGCTTCGGCGAGCGCTTCACGCATCGCGTCTTCACCGAAGGCGAGCGGACGAAGTCGGATCGCCGCGCAACGCGCGCCGCTTCCTATGCGCGTCGCTTCGCAGCCAAGGAGGCCTGTTCGAAGGCGCTGGGCACCGGCATGAGCCAAGGCGTGTTCTGGCGCGACATGGAAGTCGTCAACCTGCCGGGCGGGCGCCCGACCATGCGGCTGACCGGCGGCGCAGCAGAGCGGCTGAAAGCCATGACGCCGCCGCGCCATGAGGTCTTCGTCCATGTCTCGCTGACGGACGACCCCCCTCTGGCCCAGGCCTTCGTGGTGATCGAGGCGCGGCCGATCGTCTGAGACGCTGTCTCTTCAAGCAGAAACCGCCGCCATTCCGGGGCACTGCACGGCAGTGCGCCCGGGACGACAGCGGCTTCAGTGCCACCGTCTCATTCAGCCGATCACCGGCCGGTGATTTCGCTCTCAGGCTCGTCGCCCAGCCAGCGATAGATCACGCCGCCGAGCACGCCGCCGATCAGTGGCGCCACCCAGAACAGCCAGAGCTGCTGGATGGCCCAGCCACCGACGAAGAGCGCCGGCCCCGTGCTGCGTGCCGGATTCACCGAGGTGTTCGTCACGGGAATGCTGACAAGGTGGATCAGGGCGAGGCCGAGGCCGATCGCCAGCGGAGCGAAGCCGGCCGGAGCCTTGCCATGGGTCGAGCCCATGATGATGAAGAGGAACATCATGGTCATCACGACTTCCATGAGGAAGGCCGAGACGAGATTGTACTTGCCGGGTGAATGCTCGGCATAGCCGTTCGAGGCGAAGCCGCCGGCGAGATCGAAACCCGGAGCGCCGCTGGCGATCTGGTAGAGAACCGCCGCCGCCACGACCGCGCCGATCACCTGCGCAATGATATAAGGAACGACCTGACCCGCCGGGAAGCGCCCGCCGGCCGCGAGGCCGACCGTCACCGCCGGATTGAGATGGCAACCGGAGATATGGCCGATGGCATAGGCCATCGTCACGACCGTCAGGCCGAACGCCAGCGAAACGCCGAGCAACCCGATACCGACATTCGGAAATCCTGCGGCGATCACCGCACTGCCACAACCCGCAAAGGTCAACCAGAACGTGCCGATGGCTTCGGCGACGAGTTTCTTCGTACTCATGAGTGATTCCCTCAAGTGTCGCGCGACTGTGATGCTGTTGGCGAAAATAGGG
Source organism: uncultured Allobosea sp. (assembly GCF_945956895.1). Classification (GTDB taxonomy): domain Bacteria; phylum Pseudomonadota; class Alphaproteobacteria; order Rhizobiales; family Beijerinckiaceae; genus Allobosea. The sequence goes on from NZ_CAMFJF010000009.1 coordinate 53,797, forward strand.
GCCGTCAATCTGCTACGGGGCCAAAGCCGCCCTCATACCGCCATTTTTCCGGCCGCGAGTCGCGCGCGACCCTTCTCCACGATTCCTTGGCGCCCCTCCCCCCTTACCGCTCTTGCGCGTTGTCGCAGGCCCGATAGTCGGCTAGACCGCGCTGGACTACAGCCTCAGGAGCGCCCGCGTGGCCAACGACGTCGACAGCAAGAGCAAGGCGGCCAAGGAAGAAGGCGGCGTTTTCGAGACGATCAAGGTCGTCGTCCAGGCGCTGCTCATCGCGCTGGTCATTCGCACCCTGCTGTTCCAGCCCTTCAACATCCCCTCGGGCTCGCTGATCCCGACGCTGCTGATCGGCGACTACCTGTTCGTGTCGAAATACACCTACGGCTATTCGAAGCACTCGATCCCGTTCAGCCCGCCGCTGTTCTCGGGCCGTGTCTGGGCGTCCGAGCCGAAGCGCGGCGACATCGCCGTGTTCAAGCTGCCGAGTGACGGATCGACCGATTACATCAAGCGCGTCATCGGCCTGCCGGGCGACCGCATCCAGATGATCGACGGCATCCTGCACATCAACAACCAGCCGGTGAAGCGCGAGCGCATCGCCGACTACATGACCGCCGACAACTGGGGCCGCAGCGTCCCGGTGATCCGCTATCGCGAGACGCTGCCGAACGGCGTCAGCCATGAGATCATCGAACGCGAGGGCGATACCGGCACCTTCGACAACACGCAGGTCTTCATCGTGCCGGCCGGCCATTTCTTCATGATGGGCGACAACCGCGACAACTCGCTGGACTCGCGCGACCGCAGCGTCGGCTACGTGCCGTTCGAGAACTTCGTCGGGCGGGCCGAGATCATCTTCTTCTCGATCGAGGACGGCGCCTCGGCCTGGAGGATCTGGGAATGGCCCTCCACGGTTCGCTGGAACCGTCTGTTCAGCACCATCAAGTGAGCAAGGCCAACGACAGCGGGCGCAAGGCCCCGGACACGGCGCGGCTCGAAGCCGCGCTGGGGTATCGTTTCGCCGATCCCGCCCTTCTCGCTACGGCGCTCACCCATATGAGCGCCGAGGAATCGCGGCTGGCGAGCTACCAACGCCTTGAGTTCCTCGGCGATCGCGTGCTCGGCTTGTCGGTCGCCGACCTGCTGTTCCGGCAATTTCCGCAGTCGGAGGAAGGCAATCTCTCGCGCCGGCTCGCCGATCTCGTGCGCAAGGAGACCTGCGCGGAGGTCGCCCAGAGCTGGAATCTCGGCCAGTTCATGCGGCTCGGCGAAGGCGAGATTCTGGGCGGCGCCCGCAAGAACAAGGCGATCCTGGCCGATGCCTGCGAGGCGATCATCGGCGCGGTCTTCATCGACGGCGGCTACGAGGCGGCACGTGCACTGGTCGAGCGCGCCTTCGGTGAGCGCATGCTGAAACCGGTCCGGCCGCTGCGTGACGCCAAGACCGCATTGCAGGAATGGGCGCAAGGCAAGGGCTACCCGACGCCGACCTATAGCGAACGCGGCCGCTCCGGCCCCGACCACGCGCCGGTCTTCGTCGTCGCTGCCAAGATCACGGGGCTGGCCGACGCCGAGGCGCGCGGCCCCTCCAAACGGCTGGCCGAACAGGCCGCCGCCGAAACGTTCCTGAGGCGCGAGGGCCTGTGGAGCGACAACCCGGAAAGCGAAAATGTCTGAACCCGATCAAGCCACGCGCTGCGGCTTCGTCGCGCTGATCGGCGCGCCGAATGCCGGCAAGTCGACGCTGCTGAACCAGCTCGTTGGCGCCAAGATCTCGATCGTCTCGCGCAAGGTGCAGACGACGCGCACGCAGGTGCGCGGCATCGCGCTCTCGGGCACGGCGCAGATCATCTTCGTCGACACGCCCGGCATCTTCGCGCCCAAGCGCCGGCTCGACCGCGCGATGGTGACGAGCGCCTGGGGCGGCGCCACCGATGCCGACCTGATCGGCGTCCTCGTCGATGTCGCGCGCTTCGACCATGAGGAGAACACGGCGCTGTTCGAGAAGCTCGCCGAGCTGAAGCAGCCGAAATTCCTGATCCTCAACAAGATCGACACGGTGCCGAAGGAGAAGCTGCTCGAAATCACCGCGAAGGTGAACGAGCGCGGCAGCTTCGAGACGACCTTCATGGTCGCGGCGCTGACCGGGTATGGCGTCAAGGACATCCTGACCTGGCTGGAAAAACGCCTGCCGCTCGGCCCCTGGCTCTACCCGGAGGACCAGATCTCGGACGCGCCGTTGCGCTTCCTCGCGGCCGAGATCACCCGCGAGAAGATGTTCGAGCGGCTGCACGACGAACTGCCCTATCGCTCCACCGTCGAGACCGAGAGCTGGCAGCAGAAGCCGGACGGTTCCGTCCGCATCGAGCAGACGATCTATGTCGAGCGCGAGGGCCAGCGGAAGATCGTGCTCGGCGAAGGCGGGCAGACGATCAAGGCGATCGGCCAGAAGGCGCGCGTCGAGATCGCAGAAGCCGCCGAGGCCAAGGTCCATCTCTTCCTGTTCGTGAAGGTGCGCGAGAACTGGAGCGACGATCCGGAACGTTATCGCGAGATGGGGCTGGAATTCCCCAAGGGCTGAGACTTCGCAGTTTCCCCTGTCCGTCATCCCGGACAAGCCGCCTTTGGCGGCGCCGATCCAGGATCCATTCCGGAGCGCTGCCGATAAAGGTTCCGGCATGGATCCCGGGTCTCCCTGCGGTCGCCCGGGATGACGGCGCGGGTTCGGAAACAGATCAGGAAGGCGCGCCGCGATGCGCAGCGAGAAGGACAAGATGCTGGCGGGCGAACTCTACCGCGCCGACAGCCCCGAGCTCATCGCCGACAACCGCCGCATCAGCGCCTGGATGGAGCGCTTCAACGCGACCGGCGCTACGCCGGAAGCGCGGTTGCCACTGCTGCGCGAGGCTTTCAGCCATGTCGGGCGCGACGTCACCATCCGCCCGCCTTTCCATTGCGACTACGGCTACAACATCAGCCTGGGCGACGGCGTCTTCCTCAACTTCAACTGCATCATCCTCGATGTCGTCGCAGTCACGATCGGCGACGGCACGCAGATTGGCCCCGGCGTGCAGATTCTGACCGCCGACCACCCGCGCGACCCCGGTGAGCGCCGGCAGATGCTGGAATTCGGGCGCCCGGTCGTGATCGGCTGCAATGTCTGGATCGGCGGCGGCGCGATCATCCTGCCAGGTGTCACGATCGGCGACGACGCGATCATCGGCGCGGGCAGCGTGGTCACGCGCGACGTTCCGGCGGGCAGCACTGCGGTCGGCAATCCGGCGCGTCTGCGCCCCTGACGAAAAAGGCATTGCACGCTGCGTCAGGATGACACGTTACCCCCTTGTAACTTGTCAAATTTCAGTCACGAAACGACCTTGTTAGAACGCATTTTGCTTCCATTTTTAAGCCTTAAGACATTTCAGCAGGAGTGATTGCCATGAACGGCGCACCGCGCATCGCGCTTTTCATCGATGGCGCCAATCTCTACGCGACCTCGAAGCAGCTCGGCTTCGACATGGATTACCGGCGCCTGCTGCGCGAGTTCCAGGGGCGCGGCAACCTGATCCGCGCCTTCTATTTCACCACGCTGGTCGAGAGCGAGGAATACTCCTCGATCCGGCCTCTGGTCGACTGGCTCGACTATAACGGCTACCGCGTCATCACCAAGGCGGCGAAGGAATTCACCGACGCCACCGGCCGACGCCGCGTCAAGGGCAACATGGATATCGAGCTGGCGATCGAGATGCTCGAGCTCGCGCCGCATCTCGACCAGATCTACCTGTTCTCCGGCGATGGCGATTTCCGCCCGCTGGTCGAGGCGGTGCAGCGCAAGGGCGTCAAAGTCTCGGTCGTCTCGACGATCTCGACCAACCCGCCGATGGTCTCGGACGAGTTGCGCCGGCAATGCGACGAGTTCGTCGACCTTGCCCAGTTGATGCAGAAGATCGGCCGCGACCCGGCCGAACGCGCCAGCCGCAGCAGCGGCCCAGCAGCAGCACCGGTCACGCCGGGCAATCCGTCGCTGGAACGCCGCTACGGCATCCGCCAGGGCGACGAGCCGACTGAGGGGTAACAGCGGCCGTCATTCTCGGGCGAAGCGAAGCGTAGACCCGAGAATCTCATGACGCGAAGGCACTGGTTTCCGAGATGCTCGGGTCGAGCCCGAGCATGACGGCCCAATTTACCCGCCCGTCTTCAAGAGCCGCTGCTTGTCGCGGTTCCAGTCGCGGGTCTTCTCGGTCTCGCGCTTGTCGTGGAGCTTCTTGCCGCGGCCGAGGCCGAGCTCGATCTTCGCCCGGCCCTTCTCGTTGAAATAGACCTTCAGCGGAATGACTGTGTAGCCCTCGCGCTGGATCGCGCCCATCAGCTTATGAATCTGGCGGCGATGCAGCAGCAGCTTCCGCGGCCGACGGACCTCGTGGTTGAAGCGGTTCGCCTCGAGATATTCGGGGATATAGGAGTTGAAGAGCCAGAGTTCGTCGCCCATCGGGCCGGCATAGCTCTCGCCGATCGTCGCGCGGCCACCGCGCAACGATTTGACCTCCGTGCCCTGCAGGGCAAGGCCGGCCTCGATCGTCTCCTTGATCTCGTAATTGAAGCGCGCCTTGCGGTTATCCGCCGCCAGACGATAGCGCTCCGGATCGGGTTTCTTCATGCCGTCCCGCTGAATCCATGCTGTGCGACCGACGCCATCAGAGCTTGAGAATCCGATTCGGGATCGGCACCCAAGCTCCTGGAAAGGCCAGCCTTATCATCCTTCCGCTTGCTTCATCGGCAAGCGAATGACCGCGCCTGTGTGGCGCGGTCACCTACCCACTTAAGCATTCAACAGCCCGGCGAAAACCATGGCCTCGCGGATCACCTTGCCCGTCGCCGGGGTCACAGGCATCAGCGGCAGGCGGACTTCCTCCTCGATGCGGCCGAGCAGCGCGAGGCCGTGCTTGGCGCCGGCGAGGCCGGGTTCCTTGAAGATCGCGTCATGGAGTGGCACCAGCCGATCCTGTACTTTCAGCGCGCCGGCATAGTCGCCCTTCCGGACGGCCTCCATCAGGTCGGCACAAAGCCGCGGCGCGACATTGGCGACGACCGAGATGCAGCCATGGCCGCCGGCCGCCATATAGGCGAGCGCGGTCATGTCCTCGCCGGAGAGCTGGATGAAGTCCGGCCCCATGGCGTGGCGCTGCTGCGAGACGCGGGCGAGATTGGCGGTGGCATCCTTCACGCCAGCGATGTTCTTCAGCTCGTAGAGCCGCGTCATCGTCTCGACCGACATGTCCACCACCGAGCGCGGCGGGATGTTGTAGATGATGATCGGAATGCCGATCGCATCGTTCACCGCCTTGAAGTGCTGGTACATGCCCTCCTGGGTCGGCTTGTTGTAATAGGGCGTGACCACGAGCACGGCATCGGCGCCAGCCTTCTCGGCATGGACGGCGAGGTCGATCGCCTCGATCGTGTTGTTCGAGCCGGCGCCGGCGATGACCGGGACGCGGCCCTTGTTCTGGTCGATGACGATCTCGACGACGCGCTTGTGCTCGTCATGGGAAAGCGTCGGGCTCTCGCCGGTGGTGCCGACGGGCACGAGCCCGGTCGAGCCATTGCCGATCTGCCATTCGACCAGCGCGCGCAACGCCTGCTCATCGACCTTGCCGGATTTGAACGGCGTGACCAGAGCGGGCATCGAGCCGGTGAAGGCAATGTGCTTGGTCATGAGGACGATCCTAGGGCGAAAAGCGAGTTACAGGGCCGCCACACATAAACCGTCGTCTCGCCAAGGCAAAGCCGGCAAGCCATGAAAATGCGTGGCCTCATAGTTAAGCGTTCATAAACCGCCTTCCCCGACCATTCCCCGATGTCCATCCCAGATCGCCAAGCGCCTACGGGCGCAAAAAGGCGATCTGGCTCTTTGTTCAGCATCGGATTGTTCCGAAAAGTGGGTTCCACTTTTCGGTCCGATGGCTAGCCTGGAGTTCCGCCATGGCCTCGCCTGCCGCCGTGAGGAGACTGATCGGCCTGCTGCTGCCTGCACTGCTCTCCGCCTCCACGACGCTGGCGGGAGACGACGGCATGCTCGCAAGCCAGCGCAAGCTCGCCATGCTCGGCGATGCCGAGACCACGAGCGCCCTGCCGCCCTACCCTTCCGATGCGCTGCGCGGCGAGACCCCCGTCAATGTCGAAGCCGTAAAGGCGGCCGTCGCCGCCTATCGCCGTGGCGCGCTCAACGAGGGTGACGAGCTCGCCGCGCGCATCGACGATCGCTCGGTGCGCTCGCTGCTCGAATGGGTCGCGATCCATGCCAATGCCGGCGCGGTGCCCTTCATCAGGATCGACGCCTTCCTGCGCGAGCATCCGAACTATCCGGCAACGACCCGTTTTCGACGCCGCGCCGAGGAGGCGCTGATCGCCGAGAAGAAGAGCCCGGCGATCGTGCGCACCTTCTTCCATGGCCAGCAACCGGTCTCGCCGTCCGGGCGGATCGCATTGGCCATCGCGCTCAAGGAGGAAGGCAAGACCGAGGAGGCCAACGCCCTCATCCGCCGGACCTGGCGCAAGGACCCGTTCGGGCAGTCGCTCGAAAAGATCGCGCTCGGCGGATTCGAGACGGTACTAACCAAGGACGATCACCGCCTGCGCGCCGAGCGCTTCCTGTTTCGCGAGAACGGCGAGGCGGCCCTGCGCAACGCTGCCCGCGTCTCGGCCGATTATATCGTGCTGGCCAAGGCGCGGCTCGCCAGCGCCAAGGCGCGCCGGCCGATCTCCGAGAAGCTGATTTCGGCCGTGCCGACTTCGGTTCGCGGCGATGTCTCCTTCGCCTTCCTGCAAGCCCAGCAGGCGCGCCGCGGCGACAAGCTCGACGATGCCGTGAAGGCCCTGACCGCTATCCCGCGCGATCCGGCTCTGCTCGGCGATGGCGACGGCTGGTGGGAGGAGCGGCGCATCATCGCGCGCAAGCTGCTCGATGCCGGCCAGCCGCAGAAAGCCTATGAGGTTTCGTCCGGCCACGGCGCCGAGGATGCGGCCGAGCGGATCGAGGCCGAATGGCATGCCGGCTTCATCGCGCTGCGCTTCCTCAAGAAGCCGGACGTGGCGCTCAAGCATTTCGATGCGGCTGCCGGCATCGCCGAGACGCCGATCTCGGTTGCGCGTGCCGCCTATTGGCAGGGCCGCGCCTATGAGGATCTCGGCAAGGTGGAGGAAGCCAGGGCCGCCTTCGGCAAAGCCGCGGAGCAGCCGGTCGCCTATTATGGGCAATTGGCGAGGGCCAAGCTCGGCCTGTCCGGCCTGCCGCTGCGGCGTACGGTTGCCGCCGGTCTCGAGACGCTTCCGGGGCACCGCGCCGTGCGCCTGCTCTACCGCATCGGCGAGCGCGATCTCGCCACGCTGATGTTGAACGATCTCGCACAGCGCCTGCACACGACCGAGGCGCTGGAGGCGATCGCGGCCATCGCCCGGCGCGAGACGGACGCACGCGCGCAGGTCGGCATCGGGAAGGCTGCGCTGCAACGCGGCTTCCCGCTCGACATGACCGCCTATCCCGTCAACGGCATCCCGGATTTCGACGTGCTTGGCGATCCGATGGAGCGCGCCATCGTCCATGCCATTGCCAGGCAGGAGAGCGCCTTCGATCCCACGGCGATGTCCGGCGCCGGCGCGCGCGGCCTGATGCAGATGATGCCGGCGACGGCGCGCGAGACGGCGCGGCGCGCGAGCCTGCCCTTCGACTGGGAGAAGCTCGGCAAGGACCCGCTCTATGCGGCGCGGATGGGCGCAGCCCATCTCAACGACCTGCTCAAGGAATGGCGCGGTTCCTATATCCTGACCTTCGCCGCCTATAATGCCGGTTCGCCCAATGTGAAGAAATGGATCGCCGCCTATGGCGACCCGCGCGATCCCGAGGTCGACGCCGTCGACTGGGTGGAGCGCATCCCGTTCTCCGAGACGCGCAACTACGTCCAGCGCGTGATGGAGAACCTGCAGGTCTATCGCGAGCGCCTGAACCAGCGCACCGCCTATCTGATCGACTACGACCTGAAGCGCGGCGGCAAGCGGGACTGAAAAGCCGGGCCGCTCTTCCCTTCTCCCCTTGCGGGAGAAGGTGGCCCGTAGGGCCGGATGAGGGGTCGCGCAGTCCTTGAACGTTTCGGAGCATACAGAACCGGGCCCTCGATCAGCATCGCGCGACCCCTCACCCTAACCCTCTCCCGCAAGGGGAGAGGGGATAGCTGACGCTTGTTTCCGCCGCATCGCCTACGCGTGAATGCTCATCTCTCGGCACCGACCATTGTTGCTACGGCCATCCCGCAGGCAACGATCGTTCCTGCCAATTGCAATATTTGAAACTTTCAATTACTTTTCGCCGGCAGCGGAGGAATTTCGATGCTGCAGGACATTGCCGATTTCGCGCCCACGCTTGAGGCTTGGCGCCGCGACCTTCATGCCCATCCCGAAATCGCCTTCCAGGAATTCCGAACGTCGGATTTCGTCGCGAAGACGCTCGCCTCCTTCGGCATCGAGGTGCATCGCGGGCTCGGCGGCACCGGGCTCGTCGGCGTCATCGAGGGCGCGGCGGAAGGGCCGGCCATCGGCCTGCGCGCCGACATGGACGCATTGCCGATGGACGAGGATACCGGGCTCGACTACCGTTCCACCACCAAGAACCAGTTCCATGGCTGCGGCCATGACGGCCATACCGTGATGCTGCTCGCCGCGGCGCGCCATCTTGCCGCCAATCCACCGAAGCGGGGCAAGGTTCATCTGATCTTCCAGCCGGCCGAGGAGATCGGCCAGGGCGCCGAGCGGATGATCGCCGATGGCTTGTTCGAGCGCTTCCCCTGCTCCGAGGTCTACGCGCTCCACACCATCCCGCTCTATGAGGAAGGCACCGCCGCGGTGCGTCCCGGCCCGACCCTGAGCGGCACGACCGTGTTCGAGATCACGATCAAGGGCAAGGGCGGCCACGGCGCGGCGCCTCATACGACCAATGACCCGCTGCAGGTGGCGGCGCGGCTGGCGACCGAGATCTCCTCGATCGTCGGCCGCCATGTCGACCCGATGCAGCCGGCCGTGATCAGCCTCGGCAAGCTTATCGCCGGCACGGCCTCGAACATCATCCCCGACTCGGCCGAACTCAGCGGGACGATCCGCACCTATGATCCCGAGACGGAGGCGCGCATCGTCGACAAGCTCGATGCGGCCTGCCGCGGCTTCGCGCTGCTATCAGGCTGCACGATCACCTGCACAAGGAAGGCGAATTGCCCGCCTTGCCTCAACGATCCTCGCGCCGCCGCGGCTGCAGCCGCCGCGGCGGGACAGGTTCTCGGCGAGGCCAATGTGCAGACCGACCTCACACCCCTGCCCTTCTCCGACGATTTCGCGCTGATGCTGCGGCAATGGCCCGGCGCCTATATCTTCCTCGGCCAGCCCGGCGCGATGTGCCACCACCCGACCTTCGATTTCGATGACCGGCTGCTGCCGGTCGGCGCCAGCATCCTGTGCCGCCTCGTCGAGCGCCAGACCGGAGCCAACGCATGACCGCCGCCGCGATCCAGGGCGCCGAGCCGCGCTCCTCCGCCATGATCCGCCGTGCCGTGATCTCCTCGGTGATCGGCAACGGCCTCGAATGGTACGACTTCCTAGTCTACGGCTTCTTTGCCACGATCATCGCGCAGGTCTTCTTCCCGACCTCCGATCCGCTGGTCTCGACACTGCTCACAGCGGCGACCTTCGCGATCTCCTTCCTCGTCCGGCCGGCCGGCGGCGTACTGCTCTCGACCTATGCCGACCGCTTCGGCCGCAAGCCGATCCTGACGGTGATGATCCTGATCATGGGGTTCTCGACCGTGCTGATCGGCCTGACACCGGGCTATGCGGCGATCGGCATCCTCGCGCCGATCCTCGTCATCATCGCGCGCATCCTGCAAGGCATCTCGGTCGGCGCCGAGTTCGCCTCCGCCACCGCCATGCTGGTCGAATATGCTCCGCCCGGCCGCAAGATGATGTTCGGCAGCTTTCAGATGTGCTCGCAGGCGCTGGCACTCGCGCTCGCGGCCTTCTCCGGCTACGCGCTGGCGACACTGCTCTCGCCCGCGGACCTGCAAGGCTGGGGCTGGCGCATTCCCTTCCTGCTGGGCTCGCTGATCACGCCGCTCGGCTTCTATATCCGCCGCTTCGTCGACGAATCCCCGGAATACGAGAAGGAGACCAAGCAGGGCGAAGGCCACACGCCCTTCCGCGCCGTGCTCGCAGAGCATCGCAACGCGCTGCTGCGCTGCTTCGGCATCATGATCCCCGGCACGGCCTCGAACTATGTCTGGTTCATCTTCCTGCCGGGCTATGTCATCCGCCAGCTCAAGCTGCCCTTCACCAGCGCCATGCTGAGCTCGCTGATCGGCGGCATCCTGCTCTTCATCTTCGTGCCGATCATGGGCCATCTCGCCGATCGCTGGAGCGCCTTCCGCGTCTGGCTCGCGGGCATGCTGAGCTTCGCGCTGCTCTCCTACCCGCTGCTGGCCTATGTCGTGGCGGAGCCGAGCTTCGAGCGGCTTTTGACCGCGCAGGCGATCTGCGCGCTCTCGATCGCCGCGATCTGGGCGCCGACACCGGGCCTCCTCGCCGGCATGTTCCCGACGCAGGTGCGCTCGACCGGCATGTCGATCGCCTACAATGTCGTCGTGCTGCTGTTCGGCGGGCTCGCGCCCTTCACCCTGACCTGGCTCGTGGCCAAGACCGGTTCCGATATGGTGCCGTCCTATTACCTCCTCGCCTGCACGGCGTTGTCCCTGCTCGCGCTGAGCCTGGCGAACCGGAAGCGCACGCAAGGTTGAGCAAGGGAGCAAGATGGCCCGCGACTCGTTCCTGACCTTCCGGCTCGATCAGTTGAGCCAGACCGCGATGGCGAAGGCCTCGCAGGTCTACAGGGAGCAGGTCGGCCTCAATATCCGCGAGTTGCGGGTGCTGCGGGCCATCGGCGACCAACCGGGCTTGTCGTCCCGGACCGTGTCGGAAGCGACCTTCATCGAGCAGACGCTGGTCTCGAAGCATCTGCGCAAGCTGGTCGATGCCGGCCTCGTCCAGCGCGCGCTGGAAAGCACCGATGCGCGGCGCGTGGCCCTGCACCTGACGGCGCAGGGCCACACCATCCGCGAAGAGGCCGACCGGCTCGGCGAGGATATGGAACGCGATTTCCTCTCCGTGCTGACGCCGGAAGAGCTCGACCTGTTCAACCGCTGCATCGACAAGCTGCGCCGCTGGGGCGCTCCCTGAACCGGGAGCCGGCTTCCGCCAGCGCTCCGCCCATGGTTAGGTGCGCTCCCGCCGCGCCTGCCCTTTGAGTCCGCCATGACGTCCGAATCCGGCTTTACCTCCCGCTTCGTCAGCGCCAGCGACGGGCTCAAGCTGCACTTTCGCGATTACGGCCCGCTCGCGGCAACTGCGCTGCCGGTGATCTGCCTGCCCGGCTTCGCCCGTACTGCCGCCGATTTCCATGAAGTGGCGCTGGCGCTCGCCGACGACGAGACCAAGCCGCGGCGCGTACTCGCGCTCGACTATCGCGGTCGTGGGCTCTCCGAATACGACAAGAACTGGAAGAACTACGATATCCGGATCGAGCTCGACGACCTCGTCCAGGTTCTGGTCGCGACCGGTACCGAGCAGGCTGTCTTCGTCGGCACCTCGCGCGGTGGCCTTTTGACCATGGCGCTGGCGGCGGCGCGGCCGGCCCCGATCCGTGGCGTCGTCTTCAACGATGTCGGCCCGGTGATCGACGCGCGCGGCCTGCTGCGCATCCGCGGCTATGTCGGCAAGCTGCCGGTGCCGCGCAGTTTCCAGGAGGGCGCGGAGATCCTGAAACGGCTCTCCGACCAGCAATTTCCCGCGCTGGGCGAGGTGGAATGGGAGATGATGGCGCGCCGCACCTGGACGGACCGCGACGGCGCGCTCAGGCCCGATTACGATGTCAGGCTGATGAAGGGGCTGGAGGAGCTCGATCTCGAGGCGCCGCTGCCGGTGCTCTGGACTTATTTCGACGCGCTCAAGGCCGTGCCGATGCTGGCGATCCGCGGTGGCAATTCCGACCTGCTGGCCGAGAAGACCCTGGAGGAGATGGCGGAGCGCCATCCCGATTGCGAGATCTACACCGCGCCCGGCCAGGGCCACGCCCCGCTGCTCGGCTCGAAGGACATGATCCGGCGGATCGCCAAGCTGATCGCCCGGGCCGAACGCCGCGCGGCCTGATCCGGGTCAGGGTTTCGGGCGCTTGGCCTTGGCCTTCTCCGTGGTAATCGCCGCGACATTGTCCTGCCCGCCCGAGCCGTCGTCGCGCGAGGTTTCGACCTCGCCTGCCTTGGCGCGCCTCGCGAATTCCGTCTCGGCCCCGGCCGCCAGCAGCTTGGCCTGCCCGACCCAGTCCTCGCGCTCGATCCGGCCGGGAAAGGCAAGGTAGCCGCCGACCCATTCGACATTCGCGGGCGTCCAGCCCGCGACCTGTTCGAAATGCCAGATGCCGAGGCCGTGCAGGCGCCCCTCGTTCTGCCGGCCGATGCCCTTGATGAGCTTCAGGTCATCGGGTTTGTCGTCGCGCGCGGTGATAAGCCCGGCCGGGCGCTGTCCGGGCAAGTCCGCCTCGTTCTCGACCGGCGGCAGTCCGGCTGCAGGCGGCGAGGCCAGCGGAGCGCTCGCGGCGACCGCTGCCTGCGGCGCCGTCACGGGCTCGGCAGCCGTCTGCGAAGCTCTCGGTTTGCGCAGGAGACCGGCGCAGACGCATCCGGCCCAGTAGACGGCCGTGAACAGCAGCGCCGTCTCGACCCAGGTCGCCGCCATGCCGTTCAGGAACTGGAGCCAGGTTAGCGCTGCACCGATTGCCCAGAGCACGGCGACAACGGTCCAGGCGCCGCTCCAGAACCGGGCCTTGCCGCCGTCATGGCTGATCCAGCCCATGGCGAAGCCCAGGCCGAAGGCGGCGAGCAGGAACCAGAGAAACTGGCTGGCGAGATAGAGCATGTCCGCCTCCTACTTCGCCACGGTGAACTGAACACGGCGATTCATCGCGCGCGCTTCCGGCGCCTCATACGACACGAGCGGGCGCGTGCTGCCATAGCCCTTGACCGCAAGCTTGCCGGGCTCGATGCCGCGCCGCACCAACTCGTCGCGCACGCGCAGGGCCCGGCGCAGCGACAGGTCCATGTTGTCGAAGCCGCGCCGCTCTCCGTCTCGGTTGGCATGTCCCTCGATGACGATCGGGGAACCCGGACACTTCTTCAGGATGGCCGCCGCCTCGCCGATGACGCGCTCGGTCGTGACATCGAGCTCGACGACCGAGGTCCCCTGGCCGAACAGCACCGTGTTGCGCCTGGTCAAGCCGTCGAGATCGTTCTGGCAGCTCGCAGGCGGGTCGACCACGCAGCCGGTCTGGCGCAGCTCCACGACCGCATCGACCTTGAAACCGGGCGGCAGGCCGGTAGCGGCGCTGGTCTCGACCTCGCTCTTGATCAGGTCGCGGCAGGTCAATCCGCGCAGCGTGACACGGTCGTCCACCACCGATGCGGAGCCGAGGTCGAGGCGCAGCAGATCGGCGAGCACGGCGCGGGCCGCTTCGGCAAAGCCAGCCGGGGCACCGGGAACCAGCGTCGTCGCATCCTCGAAACGGCCCTTAAGAGGAGAATCCGCGACCAGAGCCTGCAACACTCCCTGCATCGCCTGATCGGGCAGATATCCCGAGAGCCGCAGGCCGGTGCGGTCCGCCGATAGCGACAGGCCGTAAGGCCGCACGACGACGTTGTCCGGCATGGCAGCCAAGGCCAGACCGGCCGGAGCACGGCTCGCGAGAAGATCGCGCAAGGCCGCAAGGCTCGCGGCATCCGCCATCTCACCCGCGATTGCGAAAGCCTTCTCTCTGATCGACACCGACCCCGCCCGCAGCTTGGACAGCGCCTCCAGCGCAAAACCGGTGGAAGCCCGCAGGTCGAGCTCGGATCGCAGCGCCGGCTCGATCGCCGCAAGGTCCTCGACGGACACTTCGCCGAAAATGCGGCGCGCCGTGGCCAGAACATCCCTGCGCACCGCCTCGTCCGGCAGCTTTCCGTTCAGGCGGACCCCCCTTTCGTTACGGGTCGCGCTCCACTCCAGCGGAACCGGCGCCACCGCGCGTGGGGCAGCCACCGATGCACCTGCCGGCGGGTTGGCGGCTGCGCCCTGCGGCGGCGCCGGCGCGGGCGCTGGAGCAGAACCTTCCGGCTTCGGCGAAGCCGGCAGGACATCGTTCAGGATCAATCCCGGCACCTCGGGCATCGGCACGACGACCGGCACCGGCGGCGGGGGCGCCGGAGGGCACTCGATCGTGGCGCGCGCGACCGAATCCGGGCCATCCATCTGGGCGATCTGCAGTCGCAAGGCCAAGCAGGCATCATAGGCCTGCGGCCCCCTTCCCGTCAGGGCGTAGTCCCCGCCGTCGAGCTCGGCCTTTCCGTCGCGCAGCCGCGCCAGATCCCCGAGGGCGCGCGTCACCTTCGCGAGGAAAGCCGAGGGCGCCCCGAGCGCCGGCTTCATCTCGTCGCGAAGGGCCGTCCCCGCACCGAAAGCCAGCCGCGCCGCCGCGAGAATCTGCTCGCGGGCCTCCCGATCCGGATAGAGGCCACGCATCACCAGCCCGCCGCCCGCCTCGTGTTCGACGCTCCAGCGATAGGGCGTCACGGTCGGAGGTTCGAGATCGCATTTGACCGCGCGGAAACCCGGACGTTCTGCGCGCGGCTGTGCAGCTTCCAGATCAAGGAACGAATCCGAACTGGCGGCTTTCCCCTCGATGCAGAAGCGGCCATCGTCGAGCGAGACCCGGCCGGAAGCCAGTTTCGGCAATTCGGCGAGCATCGCCACGGCCATCGCAGCAAAGCCCTCCGGCGCCCCAAAGGCGACCGCCTGGCGATCATCGATCCGCAGGCCGGGCAAGGCTGCCGATGCCACCGCCGCGTTGGCCGCCGCCGTATCGAGATCCGGCACGAAGCCGCCGAGCGTCACCATGTCGGATCGGCGGTTGGCGAACCAGGAATAGGGCTTCTGGGCAACGACCTGCGAGAGGCCGCCGAGCGTGCGGCGCACGCCAAACTCACCATGCAGGCGGGCCATCGCCTTGTTCGCGCCGTCGGAGGACAGGACCTCGCCGCCGATGGTGACATCCCGACCATCGACTTGAGCCACGATGGGGCGTGCGCCCGGCGCCGTGCCGGCAGCCGCCGCGACGGCCTGTTCGGCACGCAAGCCGACATCGCGCTCGATCGCGGTATCGAGCGCGAGATTTCCAGCTCCCCACAGCAAGCCCAGTGGGATCAGCCCCCAGAGCCAACGCGCCGGTTGAGACATGCACAGCCCCCCGCCTGCGTGGACCCGAAGGTTTCACGCGGCACTCACGATTGGGAGCGCTCTCGGTTTTTCAAAGGCTTATCGAGCGATCCGCAGATATCGATTCAGCGAAGGCTCGGCGCCATTCCACTGACGGAACGGTCGCCGGAGCATTCATGCGAGATCATGACCGAAGGCAATGGGGGGCCGTCAACAGCGAGACCGGACAACCCACATAAAAAAGAAGCCCCGGGTTTCCCCGGGGCTTCCTGACTAAAGATCGGAAACCGATCAGAAGTCGCGCTGGATGCGCAGACGGCCGCTCCAGGCGTCGTCCGACTTGGTCATGACGCCGACCGGACGGCCAGCCGCCTGAACGAAGTTCTTGACCCGGGCGTTGGCGTAGAGAATCTCGACGCCGATGTCGAGACCGGCAACCGGCGACCAGATCAGGTTCGAACCGACGCGCCACTCGACCGGATCCAAGCCGACGGCGTTGACCGCGCCGATGCCGTTGGCGTAGTCCAGCTTCGAGTACGAACCATACACGGCCTGCCGGATCGTGGGGGTCCAGTAGTGCAGGAAGCCGGCGGTCAGGGCGTAGCCCTTGGTCAGCTTGACCGAGCCGAGCGTGTTGACGTTGGCGTCGGAGTTCGTGATCAGCAGACGGCCGACGTTCGTGTTGGCACCCCAGGTCGAGCCGGCGCTGTTGCCGCCGTAGCCGAGATAGGAGAGACCGCCTTCGGCGTAAGCAGCCTGCAGCCAGAGCTCGTCGCCAGCGGCGAGCATGGGCAGGTTGATCTTGACGCCGGCCTGCAGGGCGAAGCCGGTCTTGTCGCCCGAGCCGACGCCGACGCTGGCGAGGGTCTTGCGCTGGAACACGGCGCCCGACAGCTGAGCGGAGCCCCAGCCCTGAGCGACGTTCAACGAACCGACGAGATCCGGATAGTCCGAACCGCCCTGAACGAAGTTGCCGTTGGCGACGCGATGCTCGTTGGAGTCTTCGAGGGCCAGGGTGGCCGAGAAGCCGCCGCCGAAGGTGGCGGTGTAGGCGAGCAGATTGACGCCGTTGTCCGAGCCACGGATCGGGCCGTAGTTCAGAGCGTCAGCGTAGAAGTCGAAGAACGACTGCGAACGACCAGCGGTGATCGGGCCGAACTGGATGAAGGCACGATCGAGACCGACCGAGGTGCCGCCAGCGCCGCCCTGAGTGGCGGTGTACTGCGGGCCGGTCGAGTTCACGCCCTGGCCATACGAGCCGTTCGAGACGGTGGTGTCGACACGGACGAAGGTGCGCAGCGTGCCATAGGCAGTCTGGTTACGAGCGTCGATGTAGATACGACCGCGAGCGCGCATGCCGTACTGGTCCTGCGTGTCGAGGCCGATGCCGTTGAAGCGCTGCTGGACGAGGTACTCAGCGCGGACACGGCCGCCGACGCGGAGGCAGGTGTCGGTGCCCGGGATATAGAAGAAGCCGGCGCCGAAAGCGGAGCAGACACGAACGTATTCGACCGGAGCGGCCTTCCGCGAGGGAAGGTCGGCGGCCTGAGCCCCGGCGACCGCGGCGATGCCGGCGGCGGAACCGAGGAGGAGGCTCTTGACGAGCTTCATTTGGTAACCTCCAAAAGAGTTTCGAGACCCTCGGGCTTCAGCCTGCCCCCCGCCCCAAGCTTTCTAGCCTGATCGCAGAACCTGCCTATTCCCGGTCTTTCGCCTGCGTCACCGACCTATTTCGGAGGCGAAGGCGAAAAACAGCGACCGGGAACGTCCCGACGCATTCCCACCATACGAAAGGCGCCCCGCCGATCAACCACGATCATCCGCCCGGACCGGGGAATGGGGTGCTTTGGAAACCGGTGTTGCAAGGGAGCCACGCTTTGACCGGCGAAATTCACGAAGCATTAACTCCAACGGCACCGCACAACCGGTTTTTGCCTTGCAAAGACGGGGGAATCGCACCGCGGAGAACGGACCTCGGGTCGAATCTCTTCAGAGCCTGATTCCCGTCGGCACGGGCTCAGTACTCCCACTCGGCTCCGATTCCGACGGCGGCGCTACCGTCCGCCCCGGTCTCGGCCTGGAGCTTCAGGCGCTTGGTCACGTCGATACCGACCGAGACGCCGCTGTCCTCCGGCTTGGAGCCGACCTTCACGCCCACAGAGATATTGTCGCTGATATAGCGAGAGGCTCCGACCGTCGGCCCGCCCGCGCCCATCTGGATGTCGAGATTGTCGACGCCCAGAGACTTGCGCAGCCGCTCGAAGGTGTCGTCGCCGCCGCCGCCGGCGAATTGCGCCGCCGCCTGGGCGAGCTGCAAGGCCTGGAACGGCGAGAGCGAGCCCGAGGCACGGGCGAAGAGCAACCGCGACAGCACTTCGTCGGGCGGCAGCTCGGGCTGTGAGGTGAAGGCGAAGACCGGCTGATCGGCGGGGCCGCTGATGACGATCTTGGCCGTCACATCACCGGCGCTGGTCTGCGCGACGAAGTCGAGATCGGGAATCAATCCGCCGGCGAAAGTCAGCCGGCCGCGGCTGAAATCGAGCCGCTGGGTCAGGACGCTGAGCCGGCCGCGACGCAGTTCGAAGCCGCCGTCCAGAGCGGGCGCCGAGGAGGTGCCGCCGACGCGAATCTCGCCGCCGAGCTCGGCATCGATACCGCGGCCGCGGATGAAGACACGGGCAGGCGCGGAAACGGTCAGGGCAAGCGTCGCGTCGAAAGCCGGGGCGGGGCGGCCGCGCCCCTTGGCCATCTGCGCCCGGCGCGCTGCGGCGAGGCGGGCCGCCGCCGTGCCGCGCGCATTCGCATGCTTGATGCCATCGACCGGCCGGAGCGTGGCGGGCAGACGGTCCGGCACCGAGACCTCGAGCGAGGCGATGTCGATCCGGCCACCGAGACGCGGGCGTTGCGCCAGCGGGCCTGTGATCTCGAGATTCAGGCCGGCTACGGCCGTGACCAGGCCGCTCGACACCAACTGCGCGCGATCACCGCGGATACGGATAGTGCAGGGAAAGCCCGCGGCCGGATCGATCCGGACCTGGCCGCTCGCCGAGATGGTGCCGCCGTTCACGGTGCTCGCCGAGGCACGCTCGATCGTCAGGTTGTCGCCATTGGCGGCTATCCGCGCCTCGATGGCATTCAGGCGGATGCCTTGCAGGGCGTCGGTGAAGCTGCCGCCCGTCAGGGTCGCGTTGCCGCTGAGGCGCGGCGCGGCAGCGGTTCCGCCGGCGCGCATGTCGAGAGCGACCACGCCCGTGACGCGCTGTCCGCTTGCGCCGAGTATGGTGTTGGCGAGCGCGGCATCGACGCGGCCTTGCGCGGAAAGGTCGAGCGGGCCGCTGGCGTTGAGCGGCGCAGTGCCGCGCACCGTCAGGCTGGCGCCTTTGCCGGCGTTCACCGTGGCCGAGATACTGGCGGCAGCCCCCTTGAGCGTGCCCTCGCCCTGGATCTCGACGGGCGGCAGGCCGGCCTGGCGGGTTTCAGGCGTGACGAGCTGGGCGATCCTGAGCTTCCAGGGCCCCGAGAGGTCGCCCGGTCTGCCTTTGATCTGCGCCTCGGCATTCAGCGTGCCACCGAGCTTCAAGCTGGGAACCGCGATGCTCGCGGCGGAAAGCGGCACGTCCCGGGCGGCGAAGCGCAGGTCGAGCGCCTGCCCGGCGCGGCCATCGAGCGTCACCCGCCCCTTGTCGACCAGCAGGGCGAGATTGGCGATCTCGACGCCGGAGGCCGGAAAGCTGAACGCGGCGGGATTGGCGAGCGTGATCGCGCGCCCGTCGCGACGCGCGTCGAAGGAGGCAAGTTCCAGCTTCAACGGCTCGCCCGGAACGAGGCGACCAGCGCCCTTCAGCGCGAAGCCGCGCGCATTGGCGCTGAGCGTGAAGGCGCTGGCATCAGGCGCGCCCTTCGAATCGAAGCGGATGCCGCTGATCGCCTCGCCGGCCGCGACGGCGCGGTCGATGGCGATCGCCGCATCGAGCATCGGGCGGCCGTAGATATCGCGGGCATTGGCGCGAGCATCGAGCTTGTCGATGGTCAGCGAAGGGCCGGCGAGTCGCGAGCCACGGGCGGTCAGGTCGATATCCTGGCGACCGTCCGGCGCCGCCAGGATGATATCGGCATCGAGTTGGCCGCCGAGCTTGGTCAGCGCCAGCGCGGAGAGATCGTCGAGATTGCGGGCGGCAAGCGTCAGGCGGCCGGCGGCGCGGCTCGCCGTGTCGAGCGTCAGGCCGCCGTTCAAGCGGACGGAGCCGAGCGCGAAATCGAGCGTCGAGAGGTTCCAGCCGTCGTCGGGCTGGCGGGCGACGCGCAGCGAGCCGGTCGCCGGTTTGGAATCGACCTCGCCGGCCAAGGTGACGCTGGCATCGAGCGCGCCCTGCAGGTCCTTCGCGACGGCGTCGATGGTCAGGCGCGGAATCGGCCGGGCGAGCGCGGTCGCGTTAGCGACGGCGATGCGAGCGGTGGCATCGAGCTTGTTCTGCGGGCCGGTGATCCGGGCGGTGATATCGCCACGGCCGGACAGGCGCGGATCGGCGCGCTTGAGATCGGGCAGGTTCAGCGCGAGCTTCAGGTCGGATTCCTGCTGGCCGATCGAGCCGTCCGCGGTGAAGGCCGCATGCTGGCCGGCGACGCGCAGGCCGTTCACCGTGTAGTTGCCGGCAAGGGCATTAACGCGGCCGGCGAGCGTCAGGTTGCCGACGAGCAGGCGGTCGAGAGCGGCCTCGCCGGTGGCGAGCCGCTCGGCCTTGCCCGCGAGCGTCGCCGTGTAGTTGTTCTGGCGGGGCGTCGCGTCGAGATCGGCAGTGATATCCGCCCTGCCCGCGAGCGGGCGCCCGGCGAGACCGCTCAAGCGGGCGAGATCGGGCAGAACGGCTTTCAACTGGCCGAGCATGCGCGCCTGGCCGAGCTTGCCGCGATAGTCGAGCTCGATGCCGGAGAGCGCGAGCTTCAGCATCTCGAAATCGGCCGTAGCATCATCCTGCCCGGTGCCGCGCAAGGTGAAGGTGACCTTGTCGCCGACCGCGCGCATCAGTGCCTTGTCGGCCAGCACGATGCCGCTGGCCTCTCCGTCCGAGGTCAGGGCGATACGGGTGCCGGGCTCGCCGATCGTGCCGGTCGGCGTCGCGTTGAAGGAAAGAGCGAGCTTGCCAAATTGCCCCGCCGGTAGCTTGGCGTCGTTTGCGTCGAGCTTCGCGACGACGGTCGGTCCGGCCACCGGGCCGCGGATCGTCGCGTCGAAGGCGAGCTTGCCGATCTCGGTGCCGGACGCGACCGTGCGGCCATCGGCATTGGGCCGGGCTGCCGCCGTGACGCGCAGGTCGAGCGTCTTGTCGGGATTGTAACGGCCGAGCACGTCGAGACGCGCCAGTGCCGAGACCAGCGCGAGATTGCGGATGTCGATGCCGCTATCGTCGCGGAAGCCGACCGAGCCGTCGAGGCGGGTGGAACCCGCGAAGACCGGAGCCACCGGCGGCGGCATCAGCCCTTCGATACGGGCATCGAGCGCGAGCGCGAGCTGGCGTTCGGCACCCGAGCGCGACAGCGTCGCGGAGCCGTCGGCACCGATCGTCGGACCGGCGGTGAAAACGAGGCTGGAGCGGAAGGCATCGAGCGGGCCGTCGCCAGTCACGTCGAGCTTGACCGGCGGCTCGCCGGGCAGGCCCGCGACCTTCGAGATCAGGCCACCCGCCGGCTCGTCGAGCTTGGCCGCGAGCTGCAGGCGCGTGCTTTCGGGTACGAAGGACAGGCTGACGTCGAAAAGCCCGCCCATGTCGAGCCGCTTGGCCTCGAGCTTGAGGTCGAGCCCCTCGTTGGGTGGCCCCAGCCGGGCACCGCCGTTGGCGCTCAGCCGGGCGGCGACGCCGAGCACGGGTTCGCCGAGCGCCAGCTCGTTGAGCTGGAGCGCGCGGATGATGACCTTGAGCGGCAGCTCGGGCAGGATCGGCTCGTTGCTCGGCCGCGCCGTTCCGGCCGGCTGCGGCGCGGGCTTGCGCAGGATCTCGAGCTTGCCGATCTCGAGCCGGTCGACATCGAGCCGGCGCAGCAGCAGGGCGCTGCGGGTCCAGATCAGGCGGACGCGGTCGAGCCGCAGCCAGGCGCCGTCGCGGTCGGAGAGCACGATGTCGCGGATCTCGACATCGGAGGACAGCGCGCCGTTGACCTGGCCGATCGAGACCTGGCTGGTATCGCTCGACAAGACCTTGGAGATCAGGTCGGCGATGACGCCGCGATCGGTCTGGGCATTCTGGGCGAAGCCGCCGAAATGGGCCGAAAAGAGGAAGCCCGCCGTCATCAGCAGGGCGAACAACGCGAGACGGGGTATGGTGAGGATCCCGCGCATCAGAAGGCCTGCCCGACGCTGACATAGAGCGCGACCGGCTTGTCGCCCTTGCGCGGATTGAGCGGGGCGGCGATGTCGACGCGGATCGGCCCGATGCCGGTATAGTAGCGGAAGCCGAGACCTGCGGCCATCTGCAGCTTCTGCTTGCCGTCCGGCAGGCTCGATTCGAAGGCGGTGCCGGCATCGAAGAAGGGCACGATTCCGATCGTATCGGTGATCTTGATGCGTGCCTCGGCCGAGAGTTCCAGCAGGCTGCGTCCGCCGATGATCTGCCCGTACGGCCCGAGCGGCGACAGGCTGCGATAGGCATAGCCGCGCACCGAACCACCGCCACCTGCATAGAAGCGCCGCGTCGCCGGGATGTCGGCGAGGCTGGCGCCGGCGACCGAGCCGAAGCCGACACGGCCGGCGAGAACGTAACGGGCGTCCTCGTCGAGCGCATAATAGGCGGAGACGGCCGCCTTGGTCTGGTAGATGCCGACCGTCGAGCCAAGGAAGGTCGGATAAGGCGCGAAGGAAGCAGCGGCCCGGAAGCCACGCGTCGGATCGAGCAGGTTGTCGGTGGAATCGTATTTCACCGAGAGGGGAATGCCGACGAGGGTGTAATCCACCTGCCCGAGCACGTCGCTGGTCTGGCCGCGCTCGACCTCGATCCCGGCCTGGACCGAGAAGGTATCGCTGAAGCGATGGCGGATCGCCGTGGTGGCGTTGGCGTAGCGAGCGGTGTAGCCGCCATAGCGGTTGAGGCCGACGCGCTCGCGCGTCGCGACGCCGTCGACCAGCAGGTCGTTGCGGCTGCCGCCAAGCGCCGGTTTCATAAAGCTGAAGGCGAAGCGGCCGCCGAGATCGGATTCCTTGAAATCGCCGAAGCGCTGGATCTTGGTGCCGTCGATGCGCGGGGCGAAGAAGATGCTCGCCTCCAGCCGCAGGCGCTCGGCCCCGCCAAACAGGTTGCGGTGCTCCCAGTAGGTCTTCACCGCCGGGCCGTCGATGGTCGAATAGCGGGCAGAGAAGCCGAGCAGGCGCTTGGGCCGCTCGGTCACCTCGACGAAGATCGGCAGGTTGCCGGCGCCGTCGAGCTTGTCGCCCTCGCGGATGCGGACGGAACCCACAGCGGGGATCGTTGCGATCGAGCGGCGGGTATCGGCCAGCGCCTTCGGCGAATAGGGATCACCCGGCTCGAGATAGATGAAGGAGCGCACGACCGCCGGCGGGATCTCGTCGGTCTGACCGATGGTGATGTCGCCGAAGCCGGCGAGCGGACCGGGCGCGAGCACATAGGTCACGTCCATGATGCCGGCGGCGTGGTCGACGACCGGGCGCAGCTCGACCACCTTGGCGAGCGGCCGCGATTGCGCGCGCATGTAATCGACCAGGGCCGCCTGCGCGGCCTTCAACGTAGCCGTGGTGGCCGCATCCCCAGCTTTCAGCCGGGAGACCTTGAGCGGATCGGCGATCGCCGGCGCCCCATCCTCGCCCTGCTCGACGACATCGATCCTGCGCAGCCCGAAGACCTTGCCGGGGCGGGCCTTGATCGTGATCGGCACGGCGTCCCGGTTGCGATGCGCTTCCAGAGCCCGGATCAGCGTCGCGTTGGGCTCCACGCCGAGCGTCAATGTCGTGCCGTCGACGACCATGGCGAGCTCGGCGTTGAAATAGCCCTGCGACCAGAGCGCATCGAGCATCGGGTTGAGATCGGTCGCCATCCGGCGCGACAGACTCTCGCCGTCGGGCGGGGCGTCCTGACGCAGGCGATAGAGCAGCGAGGCGTCCTGCAGCGAACGCGTCAACGCCTTGGCATCGTCGGCCTCGCCGAGATCGAATTCAAGCTTGTAGGGCAAGGCGGCAGCGCTCGGCGCCGGTGGCTCGTCCTTCTTGGCAAAGAGGCCGAACACGTCGAGCGACGACAGATCGAAAGCCCGGGCAGGTTCAGCCTGCAGGCTCAGCAGTGTGGCAAACGCACAGCCGCCGCTCAGCGCGACCGCATGCCCTGCCCTACGCCAAAACCGCATCCGCCCTCCAAGCAACCCCCACACTCAAACAGTGCCCATGCCCGCCGCCATCATAGGCAGGCGACAGGCTCGCGCAATGCTCAAGGACTCGACCGTTCCTTCTAACGAAGCGTTAAGGTCACGGTCGCGAGAGGCGACAACCGGGTCACGACCTCGCCCTTGCCCGGCGAAAGCACACCGCCGCAAAGGCTGCCGGTGGTCACGATCTGCCCGGCCTTCAGGCTGCCGAGATCGTCGCTCTGGCGGTTCGCCCAGGCGAGGAAGGGCGTCATCGGGTCCCCGTTTCCATGCACGGCCGGCTGGTCGTAAATCGTCACGCCATTGAGCGAGATGAAGCAGCCGAGGCCGGTCAAGTCATCCAGCGCGGCGATGTCCATCTCCGGGCCGATGACATAGCCGCCATGGCCCATCGCGTCGGCGAGCCAGAGCGGGAAAGCGACATTGCCGGCCCAGTTGGCGAGGCGGCTCTCGACGATCTCGATGCCGAGATAAGCCTTGTCGCAGCAGGCGAGTAGTTCGGCGCGCGAATAGGCTTGAGCCGGGCGGAACGGCACGTCGCGCGCCAGCCGGAGCGCGAGCTCGATCTCGATGCGCAATTCCGCACCGATCGCCCCCTCATAGACATCGCCGGGCGCCAGATAGGGGCCAGGCATCAGGCCGGCGACCGCCGTGCCGTCCTCGGCGATGCCGACCTTCCAGCCGGCTTCGGGCAGGCCGAGCGCCTTGCCGACCGCCGCCTGCGCGACGAGCCCCTCGGACAGGGTCGCCGGCACCGGCAGGCTCGCGATCTCGGCCAGCGAACGGTCGCGGCGGGCCTTCACCAGCGCATCGCGCACGGTCTCGACGGTGGTCGGCATGGGAGGTCCTCTGCATCCGGACAGGCAAGCGTACAGGGTCCTGCTATCGCAGCCGGCCAGATGCGACAAGGCGGCTGAACGCACCGGCACCCGGCATACGGCCCATGGAACCTCACGGCGGCTTTGCGGTTCCCCGAGGATGATCGAGATCACTCATCGTACTCGGCGGAGCCTTCTTCAGGGGCTCTCCGGGGTCGTTCTGTTCGGCTCCGCCGCCGCGGCACAATCATCTGTTCCGGCCGCCGAATTCGTGCGCCAGACCGCCACTGCCCAGATGTTCGGCATGGAATCGGCGACATTGGCGCTGCACAAGAGCAGTTCACCCCTGATCAAGGATTTCGCGCATGACCTCGCCAGCCAGCAAGGTGCCGTGACCAGCGGCCTGCGCCGCATCGTCGCGAAGCGCTCGGACATCGCCCTGCCCGACCGGCCGGACACGCGCCATCTCGACCTGCTGCGCGACCTCACCGACAAGCAGGGCGCGGCCTTCGACAAGGCCTATGTCGAGGCCCAGCGCAGCATGCATCACGAGGCGGTCCTGCTGATGGAGCGCTATGCCGGCGAGGGCGACGATCCCGAGCTGAAAAGCTTCGCCGCGCAGTCGCTGCCGGTGTTCCGTGAACTCGACCGGAAGTCGCGCGCATTGCCGGTCGAGCCTTAAGGTCCAGCCGATTTTCAGTGGCCCCGCGCCGTCATCCCGGGCTTGACCCGAGATCCATGCCAGAGCCCCTCCGGTCGAGGTTCAGGCATGGATCCCGGATCTACGCTTCGCTTCGTCCGGGATGACCCGCATTTCAGGGCTCCGAGGGCCCTCCGCCCGCCCAGTACGCTCAGCCCTTCGAACAGCCTTCCGCCTCGCGCTCATAGACGGCGAGGAAGGCCTTGCCCATCAGCGAGGATTCACCATCGATCAGCTTGCGGAGCGTCGCGGCGCGGATGGCCTGGAGCCCAGGATCGTCCGGCAGCGCCGATGCCGCGAGCTCGGCCAATGCCACCGCGAGCCTGTTCTGCCCCTGCCCTGCCAGGGCTTCCGCACGCTCGGCCAACTTGCGGGCGCCGCCGGCGAGTTCGGCGAGTTCGGCTGCGAGTTCGGTCGTGCGGGCGGGCTTCAGATGGGCCGCGTTGCCGTCGAACCAGCCCGCGTAGAAATGATAGATGCTGCGGACCAAAAACTCCGGATCGTCGTATTTCGGCAGCAGATAGGGCTTGGCGAGATAGCTCGCTGGGACCTTGACCTTGTTCAGGACGTCTTCGAGCGTCGCGCCCGAATTCATCAGCGTGAGCGTCTCGTGGACGAGATGCTCCAGCGCCTCGGCGCCGTCGCTGAGCATACGCGCGACACGCTCCGCTCCGAAGACGACGGGGCCGTGGCCAGGGATCAGGATGTCCGGCCTGAGCTCCTCCATGCGTCGCAACGCCTGCGCCCATTCGGCCGCAAAGCGCTGGACCTTGCGGGGATTGCCGGCATTGGGGAACACCCAGATCACGAAATCGCCGCTCGCCAGCACGCGTCGTTCCGGCAGCCAGACGAAGGTCGCGTCATCCGTCTCGCCGCGACCATGGAAGAGTTCGAGCCGCTCTCCGCCGATCGTGAGCGACAGGGTGTCGTCATAGACCTCGTCGGGACGGCGCTGGCCGATCGGGTAGACATAGCCGGGCATGTTGAACTGCTGGCTCTGCACGAGGCTGTTGAAGCCGTGCGAGTCGATATAGCGCTGCATGCGCCGGGCGACATTGCGATGCGCGACGATGCGCGGGCGCGGCCATCCTCGCGCATCCGCCTCCTCGTCGATCACCTTGATGCCGCTGGTATGGTCGATATGGCCGTGCGTGAAGATCACGGTATGGATCGGCCCATCGTCCCAGGAGCGGATGACATCGAGCGTCTGCTTGGCGGTGTCCGGCTTGGCCGTGTCGATCAGGACGAGCCCTTCGCGCGTGCGGATCGCCGTCACACTGCCGCAGAAATAGGTCGTGTGGACGGTGATGATGTTGTCGTCGACCTGCGTGATCGCGCCGTGCGAGACCGCAGCGGTCCATTCCTCCATCGCGGCGGAGCCATCCCAGAGGCGCTCGAACAACGGGTCCTGTTTCATGCGGGCTCCTCCGGCAAAGCCTCCCCTCTTTAGCACCATCGATCGCAGGCGACAGGCCCGCCTGTTCGCATGCTGACAGCCGGCGTCAGCGGCTCAACCGGCACCATCCCGGTAAAGCGGAAACGCCTGCCCCGCCCAGCCCCTTCGCCTCTGGACATCCCGCCCCAAAGCCCGGCAAGAAGCGGGCGGACGCTGCGGCCATCCAGGACCGCGCATGCGACAAGAAACGTCCGGGAGGAAACGGGACATGAAATCGCTTTGGGTCATGGCCGCCGCGCTCGGCGCCGCGCTCAGCCTGCCGGCGCAGGCGCAGGACAAGGTCAAGCTGATCGACGTCATCGAGTTGTCGGGCGCGGGCGCTGCCGCCGGCACCAACTGGAAGAACGGCGCCGACATGGCCGCCGCCGACATCAACGCCAAGGGCGGCATCCTCGGCAAGCCCGTCGAGATCGTCCATTACGACACGCAGACCAATCCGGGTAACACCCGCGCCGCCGTGCAGCGCGCCATCGACGAGAACGCCTATGCCATCCTCGGCCCGATCTTCTCAGGGCCGATCGGCGCCTCCATGCAGATCTCGCAGCGCGCCGAGATCGCCCAGATCGTCGGTGGCGAGGCGGCCGGCTTCACCCGCCAGGGCAACCCCTACATCTTCCGCACCTCGATCAGCCAGGCGGCGGCGATGCCGAAGATCGCCAAATACCTGAAGGACACCGTCAAGGCCGGCTCGATCGCCGTGGTCTGGGTCAATAACGACTTCGGCAAGGGCGGGCGCGACACCATCCTGCCCGAACTGGAGAAGGCCGGCATCAAGGTTACTGCCGACGTCTCCACCGAGCAGGGCCAGGCCGATTTCACCGCCGACGCGATCAAGGTGAAGAACGCCAATGCCGACGCCGTCTTCGTCTACCTGAATGAGGAGGAAAGCGCCCGCTTCCTGCGCGCCGCCAAGCAGCAGGGCATCACCAAGCCGATGATCGGCGAGACCACCCTGCTCGGCGCCAAGGTGCTGGAACTCGCGGGCGATGCCGCCAATGGCGTCAAGGGCCATGTCGGCCTCTCGACGGATGCGCCGATCCCGGCCCTGCAGGATTTCGGCAAGCGCTATCGCGAGAAATACGGCTTCTCCTCCGATCATAACGGCGTGAAGGGCTACATGGCCGTGTTCATGGTGAAATGGGCGACCGAGAAGCAGAAGAAGCTCGACAAGAAGGGCGTCGCCGACACGCTGCGCGGCGCAACCATCAAGGCGAGCGAGGAGCCGGGCATCCTGATGGATACGGTGATCGAGCAGAACGGCGATCTCGACCGCGAAAGCTTCCTGGCCGAGGTCGTCAACGGCAAGCAGGTGATCAACACCACCCTGCCCCGGATCAAGCCGTAAGCAACCCGTATATCCTCAACGTCATCCCGGGCGAGCAGCGCTCGACCCGGGATCCATCGAAGGGCGCGGCGTTCTACGATGGATCCCGGAACTCCGCTTCGCTGCGTCCGGGATGACGCGCGCTGATTGAACACGAAACGCTCTCCAACCGAGCGCATATCGCATGGCCGAATTCATCGCCTATCTCATCGCCGGCATTGCCACGGGCGCGATCTATGCGCTCGCCGCGATCGGCTTCACGCTGGTCTGGCAGACCTCGCAGACGATCAACTTCGCCCAGGGCGAGTTCGTCATGCTGCCCGCCGTGCTGATCTTGCTCGCCGTCAAGCTCTTCGGCCTGCCGCTTTGGGCCGGCGGGTTGCTCGGCATCGCGGTCTTCCTGCTGATCTTCGGCGCGGGCTTCAAGCTCGTCGTCGTCGATCCGATGATCAGGCACGGCGTGCTGCCGCTCGCCATCGCCACCATGGCGCTATCGACCATCATGAAGGAAGGCGCCAAGGACGGTTTCTCGGCGGAGGCGCAGAGCTTCCCCTCGCTGGTGCCGACCGACATGATCAACCTGCTCGGCGCCTCGATCTCGCTCCAGCATCTCGCGATCATCGTCGTCGCCTTCGCGGCGATCGGCCTGCTGCAATGGTTCGTCGGCGGCACGCGGCTCGGCCGGCAGATGCAGGCGACGGCGCAGAACCCGACAGTGGCGCGCATCCTCGGCATCCCCGTCGAGCGAATGGTGCTGCTGACCTTCCTGCTCAATGCCGCACTCGCGGTCATCGCCTCGCTGCTGATCTCGCCGATCTATCTGGCGAAGTTCTCAAATGGCGAGACCATCGGCCTGTTCGCCTTCATCGCGGCCATCGTCGGCGGCTTCAACCAGGTGCGCGGCGCGCTCGTCGGCGGCCTCCTGATCGGCGTCGCGGATTCGCTCGCCGCCGCCTATATCTCCACGCAATATCGGCTGGCCGTGCCGCTGGTGCTGCTCGTCGCCATCATCCTGGTCAAGCCGGAGGGGCTGATGGGCCGCAAGGAGGAGCGCCGCGTATGAGCGCCCCTGCCGTCCAGAATTCCACAGCCTCTCGTCTCCCGGCCCGCCGGATCGATGCCGCGCTGGTCGCGCTCGTCCTCGGTGCCGTCATCCTCTGGTTCGCACCGGTCGGGATGGGCCGCTACGGCACCTATGTCCTCTCGCTCTGGCTCGTCATGAGCATCGGCGTGATGGGGCTGAACCTCACCCTCGGCTATGCCGGGCAGAGCTCGCTGGCGCAGGCCGCCTTCACGGGGCTCGGCGCCTATGCCACCGCGATCCTGACCACGAAATACGGGGTGAGCTGGTACGCCGCCTTCGCCCTTTCGGGCCTGCTGACCTTCGCGGTCGGCCTGCTCCTTGGTTTCCCGGCGCTCCGGGTACGAACACATTACCTCGCCTTCGTCACGCTCGCCTTCTCGACGCTGATCTGGCTGCTCATCCGCAACGAGCAGTGGCTGACCGGTGGCGTCTATGGCATCTCCAATATCAACCGACCCGATTTCTTCGGCATCAAGCTGTTCGGCGCGCTGGAGTTTCATCGCTTCGTCGTCGTCGTCACACTGATCCTGTCGCTGAAGCTGTGGTGGCTCGTCCGCTCGCCCTGGGGCCGCGCCTTCACGGCCTTGCGCGAGAACCCGGTCCGGGCCGCGAGCCTCGGCATCGATACCCGCGCCTACACGCTGCTCGCCTTCGCGATCGGCTCGGCCTATGGCGGCTTTGCCGGCTCGCTCTATGCGCCGCTGGTCGAGTTCATCGATCCCTCGCCCTTCTCGCTGTCGCAGAGCCTGTTCCTGCTGCTGATGGTGGTCGCAGGCGGCTCCGGCTATCTCCTCGGCCCCTTCGTCGGTGCGCTGCTCGGCGTCGTGCTGCCGGAATGGCTGCGCTTCGCCGGGTCGCTCTACCTGATCATCTTCGCAACGATCGTGCTCGCGCTCCTCGTCATCTGCCCGCAGGGCGTTTGCGGCCTGATCGAACGCGGCTGGAATGCGCTCCGGCGCAAGACCGGAGGCGCGCGATGAGCCCGGTCCTCGAAGTCCACGACCTGCACAAGGCATTCGGCGGCATCAAAGCGGTCAACGGTGTCTCGTTCTCGGTGCAAGAGGGCGAGATCCTCGGCATCATCGGCCCGAATGGCTGCGGCAAGTCGACCCTGTTCAACTGCATCCTCGGCCAGCTCGAGCCATCGCAAGGCGCGGTGAAGCTCGACGGCCTAGATGTCACCAACATGCGCCCGTCCGCGCTCAACCGGCTCGGCGTCAGCCGCACCTTCCAGCTGCTGCAGGTCTTCCCGGAACTGTCTGTGCGCGAGAACCTGATCTTGGCGGGCCAAGAACATCAAGGCTCGATGCTCGGCCGCCTGTTCGGCGCGAGCGATGCCGGACTGTCGGAGAAGGCCGAGCAGATGATCGGCTTCTTCAAGCTCGGCCATCTCGCGGACGCCAAGGCCGGCGGCCTCTCCTATGGCCAGCAGAAGCTGCTCGATGCGGCGATGGCCTTCATGGCCGGCCCCCGCCTCGTGCTGCTCGACGAGCCGGCCGGCGGCGTCAACCTCACCATGCTGGGTGATCTCAAGGAGCGTCTGCGCGCGATCAACGCCGAACAGGGCGCGACCTTCGTGGTGATCGAGCACAACATGGATTTCGTGATGTCGCTCTGCACCCGCGTGATCGTGCTGGCGGAAGGCAAGGTGCTGGCGGAAGGCACACCGGCTGAAGTGCGCGCCAATCCGGCGGTGATCGAAGCTTATCTGGGACACTAGGCACGTCATGCTCGGGCTTGACCCGAGCATCTCAGGACGAGAAGGCGCCTCTTCCGGGATGAGATTCTCGGGTCTGCGCTACGCTTCGCCCGAGAATGACGCGGAAGGGACGGAACGCGGAATGACCACCCCCATCCTCGAACTCGACGGCGTGGTCGGCGGCTATGGCGCCATGACCATCCTGAACGGCACCTCGTTTGCCGTGAAGCGCGGTGCGATCACCACCGTGATCGGGCCGAACGGCGCCGGCAAGTCGACGGTGTTCAAGGCGATCTTCGGCCTCATCAAGCTGCGCGAGGGCCGCATCCGCTTCGACGGGCGGGACATCACCGGCTGGAACCAGCGCAAATTGCTCGAAGCCGGCATCTGCTATGTGCCGCAGGGGCGCAACATCTTCCCGGAGCTCTCGGTGCGCCACAATATCGAGCTCGGCACGGTCGCTGCCGGCTCGGGGATTACCGACATGCCGCAGCGGCTGGAGGCCGCGCTCGACCGGTTCCCGGCGCTTCGCGCCAAGGCCGGCCAACAGGCCTCGACACTCTCCGGCGGCGAGCAGAA
Organism: uncultured Allobosea sp.; assembly: GCF_945956895.1. Taxonomy (GTDB): domain Bacteria; phylum Pseudomonadota; class Alphaproteobacteria; order Rhizobiales; family Beijerinckiaceae; genus Allobosea. The sequence continues at coordinate 85,148 of NZ_CAMFJF010000009.1, forward strand.
GCAGCTCGAAATCGTGCGCGGCCTGCTGCTCGACCCCAAGCTCGTGCTGATCGACGAGCCCTCGATCGGCCTCTCGCCTCTGATGGTGCAGGAGACCTTCGGTATCTTGAAGGACCTTCGTGCCAGAGGCGTCTCGATCCTGATGGTCGAGCAGAATGCCCGCTCGGCGTTGGAGATCTCCGACGAAGGGCTGGTGCTTGAACTTGGCCGCACCCGCATGCAGGGACCGGCGGCGGAGATTTTGGCCGATCCGCGCATCGGCCAGCTCTTCCTCGGCGGCACGCTGAGCGAGGTGGCCTGAAAAACCCCTTCGTCATTCCGGACAAGCCGCGAAGCGGCGCCGATCCGGAATCCATCGAAGGGCACCTCACTCTACGATGGATTCCGGGTCTGCGCTTCGCTTGCCCGGAATGACGGCAAAGGATTGCGCCATTCCGCTTTGACAGCGGCGCCCTCTCCTGTCGGGATGGCGGCGGATACCGAGTCCGGAGCCCACCCATGAAGATTCGCGCCGCCGTCCTGAACGCAAGCCCGGTTGTGGCGCCTTATGCGCAGAGCCGTCCGCTGCGGATCGAGGAACTCGACCTCGCGCCGCCCGGCCGCGACGAAGTCCTGGTCAGGGTCCGCGCTGCGGGCCTCTGCCATTCCGACCTCTCGGTGATCGACGGCAATCGCCCGCGCCCGGTGCCGATGGTGCTCGGCCATGAGGCCGCTGGTGAAGTCGTCGAAACCGGCGAAGGCGTCGATGACCTCAAGCCCGGCGACCGCGTCGTGATGGTCTTCGTGCCGTCCTGCGGGCATTGCGCGCCCTGTGCCGAGGGCCGCCCTGCCCTCTGCGAGCCCGGCAACGCCGCCAATGGCCGCGGCGAGATGCTCGGCGGCGGGCGACGGCTCTCGGTCGATGGCCAGCCAGTGCATCACCATATCGGTGTCTCCGCCTTCGCCGAGCATGCGGTGATCTCGCGCCGCTCGCTGGTCAAGATCGAGGCCGATATCCCGCATGAGATCGCGGCCCTGTTCGGCTGCGCCGTGCTGACCGGCGTCGGCGCAGCCGTGAACACGGCGCGGATCAAGGCCGGTGAGACCGTGGCGGTCGTCGGGCTCGGCGGCGTCGGGCTCTCGGCCCTGCTCGGCGCCATCGCCTGCGGCGCTTCGCGCGTCATCGCCGTCGACCTCGCGCAGGACAAGCTCGATCTGGCGCTGGCGCTCGGCGCGACCGATGCTTTCAAGGCCGATACGCCCGATGTGGTCGAGGCGATCAGGCAAGCGACCAAGGGCGGCGTCGACCACGGACTGGAGATGGCCGGCTCGGTCAAGGCGCTCGACCTCGCCTACCAGATCACGCGGCGCGGCGGCACGACGACGACCGCCGGCCTCGCCAACCCCGCCCATACGCTCTCGCTTTCTCCGGTCAGGCTCGTCGCGGAGGAGCGGACGCTGAAGGGGTCTTACGTGGGCTCCTGCGTGCCCTCGCGCGATATCCCGCGCTTCATCGAACTGTACCAGCGCGGGCGGCTCGCCGTGGACAAGCTCTGGACCAGCTCGGGCAGCCTCGACGAGATCAACGAGGGTTTCGCCGCTCTGCACGAGGGCCGCACGATCCGCCACATCGTCAGGATGTGAGGCGCCTCCCCCAGCGCTTGCGCCAGAAATGATTTCTCTGATCCGCCAAGGGCATGGCGCCCGTTCATGACAGGCCGATTCAACCTGAGCCAGCATCCGAACAGATTCGCTTCCCCTCGCTCCAGAGAGGCAAGTGGAAGCGCCCGATTCGAGCTTTCCGGAACCTCGCCGTCATCCCGGACAAGCTGCGCAGCAGCGCCGATCCGGAATCCATCGTGGAGTCCTGCGCTCTACGATGGATCCCGGGGCAAGCCCGGGATGACGGGGTAGTTCCGGGAAAACGCGGCACCGCATAGCGGCGCCGCGCCAGAATCTATTTGACTCGGCCGTGCCCGACCGCTCTTCCTCTCCCGCCTATCGAGGGAATGCCGATGTCGAATGCGCTGGAAGGTATCGTCGTGGTCGCGCTGGAGCAGGCGGTGGCTGCGCCGGTCGCGAGCTGCAAGCTCGCCGATGCCGGCGCGCGCGTCATCAAGCTGGAGCGGCCGGAAGGCGATTTCGCGCGCGGCTATGACGGCTTCGCCAAGGGGCAGTCGTCCTATTTCGTCTGGATCAACCGGGGCAAGGAATCCTGCCGGGTCGACCTGCGACGACCTGATGACCTCGCGCTGGTCGAGACGATGATCGCGTCAGCCGACATCTTCATCCAGAACCTGGCGCCCGGCGCCGCCGACCGGCTCGGGCTCGGTAGTGCGACGCTCCGGCGGCGCCATCCGCGGCTGATCACCTGCGACATCTCGGGCTATGCGTCGGGCACGCCGCATGAGCGGCGCAAGGCCTATGACCTGCTGATCCAGGCGGAATCGGGCTTGTCCGCCATCACCGGCACCGCCGATTCCGGTCCCTCGCGCATCGGCGTCTCGATCGCCGACATCGCCACCGGACAGGCGGCCTATGCCGCGATCCTCGAAGCGCTGCTGAAGCGGGCGCGGACCGGCGAAGGCTCGGCGATCGCGCTCTCGCTGTTCGACACGCTGGCCGAGCTGATGAACGTGCCTTATCTCACGCGCCGCTATGGCGGTATCGAACCGGCGCGAGTCGGGCTCGCCCATCCTTCGATTGCGCCCTATGGCGTGTTCTCCCTGCTCGACGGCGAGGTGCTGGTCTCGATCCAGAGCGAGCGGGAATGGCAGGTCTTCGCCCGCGACGTGCTGGAAAGCCCGGAACTGGCCGGCGATACGCGTTTCGCCTCCAATGTGCTGCGGGTGAAGGAGCGCGCCCTGCTCGACGACGAGGTGCAGGCGCGGCTCGGCCGACGCCGTTTCGCGGATGTCGCTGCCGCACTCGATCGCCATGCGATCGCCTATGGCACCGTCTCCACCGTCGGTGGGCTGATCGACCACCCGGCCGCGACGACCCTACCCGTCCCGACGCCCAATGGCCCAATCGAGGTGCTGGCTCCTTCGGCCGTTGTCGATGGCCAGCGCGTCGCGATGCGGCCGGTGCCGTCACTCGGCCAGCACGATGCGGCGTTGCGCGCCGAATTCTCTCGCCAGACCGAAGCGAAGCAAGCCTGAGCGGAACGACCAAGGAAAGCCCCTCATGAGCATCGATATCGCCCAACTTGCCTCCTGGACCGGCAAGACCGAGGAGGCGCAGGACGTGGTCACGCCGCGTCTCATGCAGAGCTTCGCCGCCACCTTCGGCCGCCATCTCGCGCCGCACGGTGCGGGCGAGGCGCCGTTGGCGCTGCATTGGTGCCTGGCGCCGCCGATCTCGGACATCGGGGCTTGCGGACCTGACGGTCATGCCGCCAAGGGCGAGTTCCTGCCGCCGGTGCCGCTGCCGCGGCGGATGTGGGCCGGCGGACGGATCGAGACGCTGTCGCCGCTGCGCGAGGGGGATCGCGTCATCAGGCATTCCCGCATCGGCGACATCGCCTACAAGGAGGGGCGCAGCGGCCCGCTCTGCTTCGTCGCCATCCACCATGACTATGCGACGGAGCGCGGCGTCGCCCTGCGCGAACGGCACGACATCGTCTACCGCGAGGCGGCGCAGCCCGGCGCATTAGCGGCCGGGGCGCCCGGACCGGCGAGCGATGGCGAGCCTGCCGATCTCATCTGGGAGGTCGAGGCAAGCCCGCTGCTGTTGTTCCGCTACTCGGCGCTGACCTTCAACGGCCATCGCATCCACTACGATTTTCCCTATGCGACGGGGACGGAGGGCTATGCCGGGCTCGTCGTGCACGGGCCGATTCAGGCGACATTGATCGCCAACATCATCTCGACGCTGACGGAGGGCGCACCGATCCGGCTCGACTATCGGGGCTTGAGCCCGCTCATCGCCGGGGACGTCTTCCGGGTGAAAGCGAAGCGGCAGGCCGATGGCAGCGTCCGGGGCTGGACCGAGGGCGTCGACGGGCGGGTGCGCATGGAAGGCTTCCACCGCGCGGGGTAACGCCTGTCGATTTCACTCCGAACCACGCCGTCATCCAGGGCTTGACCCGGGGTCCATTCCGGAGCGCCTGCCATCAGGGTTCAGGCATGGACCCCGGATCTCCGCTGCGCTGCGTCCGGGATGCCCCGCGTCTCAACTCGAAACGCAGCAAATCATCGTTTCAGCGTTGGCTCTTCAGGCCGGCGCGACGAAAGGCTGGGATATCTCGCCGAAAACCGGAAGCGCTTCCAGCCCCGCAGCATGAGCCGCGAGCGCCGGTATCCCAGCGGCATCGACCAGCCCCGGATGCGCCTCGCTGATGAAGCGCAGCGCCACTGCCGCCGCGATATCGGCATGGCCCAAGGTCTCGCCGAACCAATAGGACGTGGTGCGGCCGGCACGGTCGCGCTCCAGCGCGGCGAGCGCCGACAGGATCTGCCCGCTGCAGCGCTCCGCCCAGACCGCGGAGACCTGCTCGTGCAGGCGCAACTCGTAAAACAGGCTGACGGCCTTCTCGGCCGCCCCCATCGCGAGCGCGACGACGAAGAAGGTCCGCCGCCGAGCCAAGCCGCTGCGCGGGCAGAGCGCGCGCTCCGGCCCGGCGAGATCGTCGAGCGCATCGATCATGCCGGCGCTGTCGATGAGCACCTCGCCATCGTCGAGCACCAGGGTCGGCACGCGCATCAGCGGGTTGAACGCACGGACCTTCTCGCCATCGGCGAAGACGGACCAGGGCCGGTGCTCGAATGGCAGGCCGTAGAGCGCGAGCGTGATGCCGACGCGGCGGACGAAGGGGGAGTCATACTGGCCGATCAGGATCAACGCGGTCTCCGTTCACCATCTTTCGAATGTCGGGCTAGCCGGGCATCTTCCCTGTGTCACCGCCGCGCCGCAATGCTAACGTCCTGTCCCGCAGCGCATAGCGGGAGCCGGCCATGGCACAGGATCATCGTCTCAACCGTCGCGAGACGCTCAAGGCCGGGGCCGCGATCGCCGCCTGCGCCGCCCTCCCCGGAGCGGCCGCCGCGCAGGCCCCGGCGAAGCTGAAGCTGCGCGTGCTGGAGACCACCGATCTCCACGTCAATGTCGTGCCCTACGACTATTTCCGCGACGGCTCCGACGATACGGTCGGCCTCGCCAAGACCGCGAGCCTGATCAAGGCCGCCCAGGGCGAGGTCAAGAACAGCCTGCTCTTCGACAATGGCGATTTCCTGCAGGGTTCCTCGCTCGGCGACTACATCGCCTACAAGAAGGGGCTGAAGGCCGGCGAGACCCATCCCATGCTCGCGGCGATGAACGCCCTGCCCTATCTCTGCGGCACGCTCGGCAATCACGAGTTCAATTACGGGCTGGAATTCCTCGACCATGGCCTCGCCAAGGCCGAGTTCCCGATGGTCTGCGCCAATGTCGAACGCATCGGGGGCTATCCGCTGGTCGATCCCTGGCGCCTGTTCGAGCAGAGCTTGGAGGACGAGACTGGCGCCAGACATGTGCTCAAGATTGGCGTGATCGGCTTCGTGCCGCCGCAGATCATGCAATGGGACAAGGGCAATCTCGACGGCAAGATCGTCGCGACCGACATCGTCGACGCCGCCGAGAAGCACATGCGGGACCTGCTCGACGCCCAGCCCGATCTCGTCATCGCACTCTGCCATTCCGGCATCGCCGGCGGAACGCGGCGCGGCATGGAGGAGAACGCGGCGCTGCACCTGTCGAAGGTCGACGGCATCGACGTCATCCTGACCGGCCACCAGCATCTGGTCTTTCCCGGCGGGAAATCCTTCGACGGCATCGCCGGCGTCGACAACGTCAAGGGCTCGCTCAACGGCAAGCCGGCCTGCCAGCCCGGTTTCTGGGGCTCGCATCTCGGCATCATCGACCTCGAGCTGGAAAAGCGCGGCGAGCGCTGGACGATCGCCGATTTCAAGGTCGAGGCGAAGCCGATCTACGAGCGCACGCCCGATCGCAAGATCGTGCCGAAGGCCACGGCCGAGCCGGCGATCCTGGCTGCAGTCAAGGCCGACCACGAGGCGACGCTGGCCTATATGCGCGAACCGGTCGGCAGTACGGCCGCGCCGATCAATTCCTATTTCGCGCTGGTGGCGGACGATTCCTCGATCCAGATCGTCGCCGAGGCGCAGATCGCCTATGCCAAGCCGCTGATGGCGCAGACGCGCTGGAAGAACCTGCCGATCCTCTCGGCGGCCGCACCGTTCAAATCGGGCGGGCGCTCCGGCCCTTCATTCTACACCGACATTCCCGCCGGCCCGCTGGCCCTGAAGAACATCGCCGATATCTATCTCTACCCGAATACGGTGCAGGTCGTAAAAGTCAGCGGCTCTGACGTAAAGGAATGGCTGGAGCGTTCCGCCGGCATCTTCAACCGCATCGACCCCACCAAGAGCGACGAACAGCCCCTGATCAACCCCGCCTTCCCCGCCTTCAATTTCGACGTGATCGACGGCGTGACCTATCGGATCGACGTCACGCAGGCCTCGCGCTACGACAATGACGGCAAGCTCGTCGCAGCCGAAGCGCACCGCATCCGCGACCTCGCCTTCGCGGGCCAACCGATCGACGAGAAAGCGGAATTCCTTATCGTCACCAACAACTACCGCGCTGGGGGCGGCGGCAATTTCCCGGGCACGAAGACGACGGTGGTGCTGGAAGCACCCGATCTCAACCGCGACGTGATCGTGCGTCATATCCTGGGCAAGAAGACGATCGACCCGAAAGCCGACGGCAACTGGACGCTCATCTCCTTGCCCGCCAGCGTCAATGCAACCTTCCTGACCTCGCCCGCGGCCGCCGGCAAGCTGCCTGCCGATCTGAAGGCGGAACCGGCCGGAGACGGACCGGAAGGTTTCTCCAAGTACCGGCTGCGCGGCTGACGGCGCGGCACGGGCGGCAAGCTATAATTTGTCGGCGAAACCTCCGAAGCGACATACAGTTCTTTAATAGATTTTTAGCGAGGATAGCAGGCACGCCAGACGACCAGCAGACATAGATAGTGACGGGACGCCTGATGATCGTCGACGTTCATGAGAACGACAGCGCGATGAAATCGGAGCTTGTGGCAGCGCTCTATGCCACGCCCGGAACGATCTTCATCGGCACCGTCACGGTTGCGGCGGTCATGGCTGCGAGCGGACTTCTGACGGGCGATCTCGCCTTCCACGCGATGGCCGCGATCATGGTCGCGCTCGGCGTGTTCCGCTATCTCTCGCACCGCTACTACAAGGGTATCCATCTCGCCTCGGCCAATGAGAGCCAGATCGGCACGCTGGAAAATCTCGTCATGGCCGGCGCCTGGTCGACCGCAGCCCTGATCTCGGGTTTCGGCAGCTATGCCATCCTGCGCTACCCCTACGAACCCGTCGCGGCGCTGGCGATCGCCCAGACGATCGGCTATCTCGCCGGCATTTCCGGACGCAACAGCTCGCGGCCCGTGATTACCCGCGTGCAGGTGCTGGCGGCTGCAACGCCTTTCACCCTCGCCCTGCTTTGGACGCGGGACCCGGCCTATCTGGTGATCGGGCTCTCGGTCCTACTCACCACCGTCCTGACCTTCTCCAGCGCCCAGGTGATTCACGAAATCTTCCTCGCCCGGCTGCGCACGATGCGCGAACTGGAGCATCTGGCCGTCAACGACACGATCACGAGCCTGTACAACCGCCGCGGCTTCATGCGGGAAATCCGGCAGATGGCCGCCTCCGGGCTTCCGGTCACGCTGATCTCGATCGATATCGACCGCTTCAAGAGCATCAATGACAGCCTGGGCCACGATATCGGCGATGCGCTGCTGCAGGGCTTCAGCGAGACGCTGATTACCGAGCTCGGCGCCGGCGATATCGCCGCACGCACCGGCGGCGACGAGTTCATGGTCGCGACCCCGCGCGATGCCGAGAGCGCGAGCGCGCTCGCCGCCCGCCTGGTCATGATGCTCGCGAGCCAACGCGTCATCGGCGGCCGCCACATCACCGCCACGGCCAGCATGGGCATTGCGCCGGCCGGCTGCGCTGCCTCGATCGACGAGGCCCTGAAATGCGTCGATATCGCCCTCTACCGGGCCAAGCTCGACGGGAGGAACCGTTTCGTCATGTATACCGACGCCATTCGCAACGAGCATGAAGACGGCGTGGCACTGGAAACGGAGCTGCGCGACGCCATCCGCCGCGGTGAGTTCGAACTCCACTTCCAGCCGATCTACAACCCGCGCTCCGGCACCGCGACCATGGCGGAGGCGCTGCTGCGCTGGCGGCACCCGCGGCGCGGCATGGTCAGCCCCGAGATCTTCATCCCGCTGGCCGAACGGACCGGCCTCATCACCGTGCTCGGCTCCTGGGTGCTCGGCGAGGCGATCCGGACGGCCTTGTCCTGGCCGCGCAGCGTCGGCGTCAGCGTCAATGTCTCGGCCCGCCAGTTCGACCATGGCCATGACATCGTCGGTGTCGTCGAGGCGCTGCTCAGGATGAGCGGCATCGAACCGCAGCGGCTCACGATCGAGATCACCGAGAGCTCACTGATCGACGATCCCGACCATGTCGTGTCCCGCCTCGTCGCGCTGCGCGCGCTCGGCGTGCGGATCGCGCTCGACGATTTCGGCACGGGCTATTCCTCGCTCAGCTATCTCGCGCATCTGCCGATCGACACGATCAAGATCGACCAGGCCTTCACCCAGGAGATCGGTACCTCGCGCAAGGCGGATTCGCTGATGAACGCGATCGCCCAGCTCGCGCACGACCTGAAGCTGCGCCTGATCATCGAGGGTGTGGAGACGCAGGAGCAGCTCACCGTCATCGAAAAGCACGCCGTCCACGGCATTCAGGGCTATATCTTCGCCCGGCCGATGACAGCGGCCGATTTGCTGCCCATGATCGGCAACCGTGTTCCCACGGGGCGGATGGGGTCGGCGCGCTCGCGCTCCGGCTCGCGCAAGCCGGGCCGCTACAGTCAGGTCGCCTGACACGCCCCGGACGCAGACGACCGCGCGAGCCGGAGGCCCAGAGGCTGCTGATGCAACGCCCGAACTATCCGAGCGGGAAGGATCTGCTGAGCGCGGACGCCGTCTCGCGCTTCGATCTCGACGACATCATCGAGCGTGCCGAGCGGCATCTGCATGAGGAAGAGCTCGAAAAGGCCGGCCTGCCCCTGCCCGAACAGCCGCCGGCCCCGCGCCGCCGGCCCAAGGTCATCGCCACCCTGTTCGACCAGCGCAGCACGCGCACGCGCCTCGGCTTCCAGACCGCGGCTGCCCGGCTCGGCCACCAGTCGATCGACGCCTATGACACCGATCGCAGCCGGATGGGCACGGCGACGGGCGAATCGATCGAGGACCACATCCACACGGTCGAGCTCTATAGCGACCTGCTGATCGTGCGCTCGCATATGGAGGACATGCCCTATCGCGTCGGGCGCCTGAGCTATCTGCCGGTCATCAATGCCGGCAACGGGGCCGACGAGCATCCGACCCAAGCCCTGGTCGACATCTTCGCCATCCGCCAGATGCGCGGCCCGATCGAAACTCTCAGCATCGCCCTGTCGAGCGATTCGCGGGCGCGCTTCGCGATCTCCTTCGTGAAGATGCTGCGCCTCTCGCCGCCGAAGCGTTTCACGCTGTGCTGCCTGCCGAACACCCCGATCAACCCGGCAATGCGCGAAGCGATGACCGTCCTCGCCGATCTCGGCACACAGGTCGGCCTCGTCCACGACATCCGCCATACGCTCGACCATGACGTGCTCAGCATCCAGATGCAGGACATGAGCAAATTCGCCCACGCGTCCCTCGGCAACGAGGCCGTCGACAAGGAAAAAGAGAGCGAACCCTTCACCCTGACCGCCCGCAAGGTCCTCGACGCCCGCTCAGACACGTTGATCCTCAACCCCCTTCCGCGCTTCTCGGAGCTCGACACCTCATGCGACAGCCTCCCGAACGCAGGCTATTTCCGCCAGGTCCAGCTTTCCGTGCCGATGCGAATGGCCATCCTGGAGCGCATGTTGCTGGGAATACCCTGGACGGGACAAGCCGAGGGTTTCCGGCCTTCCTCGGGTGGATGAGCGCCTACCTCGTCTCGTATCTCGCGATCGCCCTCTCCATCCGCCTTCTCGCCGGCTATCTCACCGTCATCGAAATCGGCCTGCTGCGCTCGGTCGGCAGCCTGGCCATCGCAGGCTCGGCCGTCTGGGCGGGTGGAGCCGAAGAGCGCCGCAAAATCCTGCCGGCGAAACTGCGCGAGGATATCGCCCGCAGCGTGCTGCATCTTGCCGGCTCTCTCGCGCTGATCTGGAGCCTGGCCCATCTGCCCCTGGCGCTCGTCACCACCATCGAATTCTCCGGCCCGCTCTTCGCGGCCCTGCTGCTGTTCCTGGCCTTGCGCCGCAGGCCCGGCACCGGCCCGGCGGTCGGGCTTGTCGTGCTCGCGACCGGCATCGGGCTCCTGGTGTTCAGGCTGAACGCGGTGCCCAATAGCGACCTCGCCATCGCCATCGGCGCGGTTGCAGTGCTAACCACGACCAATCTCATGCTGGCGCGGCTGGCGGCACAGCGCAGCACGCTCTCCATCGTGCTGCTGATGCACGCAATCCAGCTGCCGCTCTACCTGCTGCTCTGGTTCTTCGTGCCGGAGCAATGGTCGCCGCCGTCACAGCCTTACCGGCTCGCCTTCGCATTGCCGGAACTTGCCGTGATCGGCGGAACGGTGCTGGCGCTGATCGTTGGCGGTTTCGTCTCGCAGGCCGCGCTCGCCAATGCCTCGCGCCACGCTTCGCCGCTGCAGCTGTGCAGCGCCGACACCCTGCGCGTGCCGCTGATCACGCTCGCGGCCTATCTGCTGCTGGCAGAGCTGCCGCCGGCGGAACTTTGGCTACCGGGGCTCTGGGTTCTCTGCGGCGTCGTCATCACCAGCCTGCCGACGACAGTCGGCAGGAAGCTGCGCCCGGAACAGGCCGAGCGCGGCTGAATCTGGACTTCAGGGCGCGATCTCGAAGATCACGTTGACCTGCGTCCGGTAGGTGTTCTCGCCGCTCGCCAGCGGCACGGACGCGTCGCTGGCTGCCATGCGGACCGCGCCGCCATAGGGCATCGGGCGCGGCATGCTCGACTGCTCCTCGATCGAGAGGATCTTGCCCAGCTTGACCTCCGCCGCCTCGGCCAGGGTCTTGGCACGCGCGATCGCATCGGCGACCGCACGCTTGCGTGCCTCGGTGAGCGTCGGCTTCATGTCGTCCTTGACGAAGGCGATGCCGCCGCCCTGGTTGACGCCGAGTCCGACCGCCTTGTCGAGGATGCCGCCGGCATCGGCGAGATTGCGGACCCGGACGGTCAGCGCATTGCTGACGCTGTAGCCGGTGATCTTCGGTTCGGCGGCGCGATCCTTGCCCGGCTGGGCATAGCGCGGCTGGATGCCGAGGCCCGAGGTCTGGAGATCGCGCTCGGCGACGCCGGCCTCCTTCAGGGCCGCCAGCACCTGCTTCATCGCCTCGTTGTTGGCCGTCAGAGCGGCCCGCGCCGTCTCGGCCTCGCGCAGGACGGTGAGGTTGAGGATCGCCATGTCCGGCGCGACGCTGACCTCGCCTTCCCCGATCACACTGATGCGCGGCGAGGAACGCCGGCCGGCATCCTCCTGAGCCGTGGCGGAGGTAACCGGGAGCATCGCGGCGGCGATCAGGGCGGCTCCGGCCAAAGCGGGGACGAAGAGGTTGGACATCATGGCTCCTGCAAATTCTGCGGCGAACGGCCGTCACGATGCCAAAGCGCCCGATGATGTCGAAATTATCACGAGGCAGTGGCGATCGAGGCTATGCTGCCTGTCAGGCTCGTCGACGCCCCTTCCCTCTCAACGATCGAGGCGATCGTGATCATTGCTCAGCGCGTGTTGACCTATGCCGTTCCGGGAAACGCATGTGACGTCATGATCAGCCTATGCGCTCCTGTACGCGGCGAGCGCGAGTGGAGCTGCGCTTACGAGATCGTTTGGCCCGGCGAACCACGCCGCGGCTTCGGCTACGGCGTGGACGGAGCGCAAGCACTCCTGCTCGCGCTTCAGGCCATCGGCACGGAGATCTATACCAGCAACCATCACCGCTCGGGCTGGCTGTATTGGGAACAACCCGGCCAAGGCTACGGCTTCCCCGTACCGTCAGCGATCCGCGATCTGCTCGTCGGTGAAGATGCCCGCCTTTACGGCTGAGGCTATTCCTCGACCAATCGCCGCGCGATGACCTGCGCCTGAATCTCGGCCGCGCCCTCGAAGATGTTGAGGATGCGGGCGTCGCAGAGCACGCGGCTGACCGGATATTCCAGCGCGAAGCCGTTGCCGCCATGGATCTGCAGGGCGTTGTCGGCCGCCGCCCAGGCGACGCGGGCGCCCAAGAGCTTGGCCATGCCGGCCTCGAGGTCGCAGCGCCGGTCGGCATCCTTCTCGCGGGCGGCGAAATAGGTGAGCTGGCGGGCGATCAGGATCTCGGCCGCCATCATCGCCAGCTTGTCGGCGACGCGCGGGAAGGCGATCAGCGGCTTGCCGAACTGGATTCTTTCCTGCGCGTAGCGCAACCCCAGATCGAAGGCCGATTGCGCCACGCCGATGGCGCGCGCCGCCGTCTGGATGCGCGCCGCCTCGAAGGTCTGCATGAGCTGCTTGAAGCCCTGGCCGGGCACGCCGCCGAGCAGGTTCTCGGCCTTCACTTCGAAACCGTCGAAGGCGAGCTCATATTCCTTCATGCCGCGATAGCCGAGCACCTCGATCTCGCCGCCGGTCAAACCTTCGACCGGGAAGGGATCGGAATCGCTGCCCCGCGGCTTCTCCGCGATCAGCATCGAGAGCCCCTTGTAGCCCGGCTCCGACGGGTCGGTGCGCACGAGCAACGTCATGATGTCGGCGCGGACGGGATGGGTGATCCAGGTCTTGTTGCCATGGACCTTCCAGATTGCTTCAGCCCCCTCGCCCTCCTTCACTGCCTTGGTGCGCAGCGAGGCGAGGTCCGAGCCGGTATTGGGCTCCGTGAAGACGGCCGTCGGCAGAACCTCGCCTGAGGCGATCTTCGGCAGCCACTGCTCCTTCTGCTCGGGCGTGCCGCCGCAGAGGATCAGCTCGGCCGCGATCTCCGAGCGGGTGCCGAGCGAGCCGACCCCGATATAGCCACGCGACAGCTCTTCCGAGACGACGCACATCGAGACCTTCGACAGGCCCATGCCGCCGAATTCCTCGGGGATGGTCAGGCCGAAGACGCCGAGCTCGGCCATCTTCTCGACCACCGGCATCGGGATGTACTCGTTCTCCAGATGCCATTCATGGGCGTGGGGCGTGACCTCGACGGCGCAGAAGCGACGCATCTCCGAGCGGATCGCCTCCAGCGTCTCGTCGAGGCCGGGATCGCCGACGCTGTGAGAACCATCGCTCTGGCTGAACAAAGCAACGAAGCGGGCGCGGTTCTCCGGGGTGTTGCCCTCGGCGATCAAGGCCTCGGCAGCGTCCGAGCAGGCGGCGGCGACGGCCTTCTGCGAGAGGCCGAGCGCCGGCAGCCGGAGGATCTCGCCCTGGCTCATCGGAATGCCGCCAAAGATCTGGGCGGCGTATTCGCCGGCGCCGATGCGCAGCGCGTAGTCCTCGACGGCGCCGTAACGGCCTTCCGCCTCGAGGCGCTCGCCATAGGCCTTGAGCTCGCGCAAAGCGGTGACATAGGTCGCGAGCCAGGACAGGCCGTGAGCCGCGTGCTGCTCAGCCTCCAGCCGGACAGAGGAGATGCGGCCCTCGACCAGCACCTTCTGCCGCACCGCGGCAACGGCCTCCTGGAACAGGGTCTCGAAGCCGGGCAGCGCCGCCGCGATCAACTCGATCGCATTCACGCGATTCTCAGCCTTTGCGGCCGTATTGGCGTTCATGGTCTTCGACCCTCCCTTTGTTGCGACGCAGCATAAGAGGAGATCAAGCGAAACCGAAACCCTCCTTTTTGGGGAGAAGCCTATTTGCGGCTGGCGAGCACGACGCCGACGATCGTCACGGCCATGCCGCCGATCTGGAGCGGGGTCAACGTTTCCCCGAAGAGCAGCCAGGCCTCGACCGCGACGAGGGCCGGGACAAGATAGAGGAAGGTGACGATGCGCGAGACCTCGCCGCGCCGGAGCATGTAGAAATAGAGCCCGATACCACCCAGCGAGAGCACGACGGCCGACCAGGCGAGGACCAGCCACATGGTCAGGTTCCACTCGATCCGCATCGGCTCGAAGGCATAGGCGAAGGGCAGGACGACGAAGCAGGCCGCGACATACTGGATCGCCGTCACCGTGCGCAGGTCGCCGGTGGAGATGTGCGTCTTCTGGTAGAAGGAGCCGAAGGTCACCGAGAACATGCCGATCACGTTGATCAGGATCGGCCCGAGGACGCCCCAGAGCGCCGCAGGCTCGACCCCGGCCAATTGCGGCTCCAGCACCAGGGCGATGCCGACGAAGCCGCAGAGGATGCCGAGCCAGCGGATCGGGGAGATGCGCTCTCCGAGCAGCGCAGGCGCGAAAAGTGCGGTCAGCACCGGCTGCAGACCGGCGATGAGCCCGGAAATACCCGCCGGCAGACCATGGCGCACCGCCCACCAGACGCCGCCGAGATAGATGCCGTGCAGCAGGACGCCGGAGACGGCGGCATTCCGCAAGGCGCGCCTGCTGCGCGGCCAGGGCGCGCCCGTCGCCAGCGCCAACAAGGAGATGATGAGCGCCGCGCTGGCAAAGCGCACGACCAGAAAGGTCAGGGCATCGGCATAGCGGGCCGAATAGCCGGCGACAACCCAGCCCGAGGACCAGAGAAAGGTGAAGATAAGCGGGATCGCGCGCAGGATGAAAGGCGAGGACATCGGAACCTGAAGCCGCCGGGCTTTGTCGTCTCTAGCGCCGATCGGCAGTCGCAGACAGAGCGCCAACGCGCCCTGCCCATGCTCCCATCGGGATGGCCATGCCTCAATCGCGATCGGGCGCGCCCGGCGGGAACAGCTTGCGGAAGGGCCTGGCTTCCTCGACAGCACGCGCAAAGGAAGGCCGCGCCAGCAAGCGGGTCCGGTAGGCGCGCAGGTTCCCGAAGGTCTCGCCGATCTCGTGAACCCAGTCAGCATAGAACAGCGACGGCGCCGCCGCGCAATCAGCCAGGCTGAAGGCGTCGCCGCAGGCCCATTGCCGCCCGGCCAAGGCTCCGTCGAGCCAGCGATAGACGTCGTCCAGCTTCTCGTGCGCTCTGGCAACACTATAGGGATCCCGATCGTCGGCCGGGCGCAGATGGTCGAAGACGATCGCCTGCATCGGCGTCATCACGTAATTGTCGAAGACGCGATCCATCATCCGCATCTCCAGCGCCTGCTTCGCATCGGCCGGCACCAGCCGAACCGCTCCGGGATGAAACAGGTCGAGATGCTCGATGATGACGCTCGACTCGAAGACGGGCGCCTCGCCATCGACAAGCACCGGCATCTTTTTCATGGGCCAGAGCCTGGCCCATTCGGCGCCGGCTTCGGGATCTTCCGGCCCGAGTTGGCGATAGGCGAAGGGTGTCGCGTTCTCGTAGAGCGCCACCAGCACTTTTTGACAATACGACGAGAAGGGATGGGCGTAGAGCGTGAGTGACACGGGTTTCTCCTGCACGCGCCTCGATGACACACGCATAAATAAACTGATTGCATATTGCAATCAGATTTATCAACGCCGCTTTCCACTCCAGGAGCCGAGCCCCCGGCACCGCGTGGACCGCCGCAATCGTTAACGAAAAGCACCAAGCGGCACTGACGCTTCGTCAACCAATCCTCAACACGGCTCGCGCAGTGTCTTTCGCGATTGAACGTTCTGTGCGATGCTCCACGAATCTTCCTCCCTCCCCGTCGAAAACCCACTGCTGCTGAACAGCGAGCATGAGGGCTTCGCTACCTTCGCGCGAAACGCGCTCGCTTCGGCGATCCTGAACTTCGCCGCCGTCGTCGCCGTAGCCGCCTTGCTGTGGCGCCCCGACCGCGTCCCCATGCTGATCGGCTGGGTTGCAGTGACGGCCGCCTATTCGCTGTCGATGGGGCTCGACATCGCCGCCTGGCGCAGCAGGCTCTATGAACGCTCGCCATGGCCGATGCGGATCGTGCATCTGCGCGCGCCGATACTGGGGTTGATCTGGGGGGTGCTGCCCTGGGTCGCCGGCGCGACCATGGATCCCCGCGAGAATGTCGCCATCGGCTTCGTCATCGCCGGCATGATCGCCAGCGGCATGACACGCTTCGTCGTCGTGCCGCGCGCGGCGCTGATCTACGGCGTCACGCTCGGCGCGACCTCGGTTCTGTCCTTCGCCCCGTTTTCCAGCAGCACCGCCATCACGGTGGCGATTCTGCTCGCCCTCTATCTTGTGTTCATGACCCGCCACGTCACGGCCTATGGCGCAACGCTCGCGGAAGCCGTGCGCGGCCGCAACGCCGCGGTCGAAAGCAGCCGGGAGCGCGCCCAGCTCCAGCAAAGCGCGCTTGCCGAACGCGACGAGACGAGCCGTCGGCACGGCGAACTGATGGAGGTCGTCACAGCCTTCCGCCGGTCGATGGCCGGTTTCCAGGACGTCGTCCGGCGCGAGACACAAGGCATCGCCGCCAGCGCGGCGTCGCTCTCGGGCACCGCCAGAACGACGGCCACCCAGGCCGACGCAGCGCGCAGCGCAGCCGCGAGCGCCAACGGCGAGATCGATGCCATCGCAGCAAGCACCGGCCATCTCAACGACGCGATCGCGCTGATCGGCGAGCGGACCTATCGCGCCGGGGCCGTGATCAGCGACACCGTCTCGATCAGCGCCACCGCAATGAGCGACATCGCCCAGCTCTCGAGCGTAATGCAGGGCATCACCGGCATCGTCGAGATGATCCAGGCGATCGCCGGGCGCACTAATCTGCTTGCCCTGAACGCGACGATCGAGGCCGCGCGCGCCGGTGAGGCCGGGCGCGGCTTCTCGGTCGTCGCGGCCGAGGTCAAGGGCCTGGCGGCGCAGACAGCCGAGGCCAGCAACGAGATCATCACCAGGATCGGCGCGATCGGCGCCTCGACCGCCAATGTGACGCGATCGATCGAGGCGATCCGGCAGGCCGTGCTCGACGTCCACGAGGTCACGCACGCCATCGTCTCGGCTGTCGAGGAGCAACGGGCATCGACCGCCGCCATGTCGAGCAACATCGATTCCGCCGCGGACCACAGCCGCCAGGCGACCGAGCGCGTCGAGCAGGCCTACAATGCCGTCGGCGAGACGAAGACCGAGATCGAGAAGGCCCGCCAGGCCGCCGAGATCATGGCCGAGGTGGCGGGGTCACTGACAACCTCGGTCGAAGCGTTCCTGCGCCGCATGGAAGCGGTGAACGCGCGGGAACAGCCGCCTGAGGCACCTCAGCCCGTCAAAGCCTCCGCGACATCCTCATAGGTCCTGAGGCCCGTGCGCGGCGCATAGACCAGCACGGACATGTTGCCCGGCGCGTGCTCGTTCTTCCACATCTTGTGATGGGCAAGCGGGATCTTGTCCCAGGGGAAGACCTCGGACATGCAGGGGTCGATGCGCCGGTCTATAACGAACTGGTTGGCGGCACTCGCCTGCTTGAGATGGGCGAAATGCGAGCCTTGCACGCGCTTCTGCCGCATCCAGACATAGCGGGCGTCGAAGGTGATGTTGAAGCCCGAGGTGCCCGCGCAGAACACCACCATGCCGCCGCGCTTGGCGACGAGGCAGGAGACCGGGAAGGTCGCCTCGCCCGGATGCTCGAAGACGATGTCGACATCCTTCTTGCCGGTGATGTCCCAGATCGCCTTGCCGAACTTGCGGGCCTCCTTGGTCCACTCGTTGTATTCGGGCGAGTTCACCTTGGGCATCTGGCCCCAGCAGTTGAAGTCCTTGCGGTTGATCACGCCCTTGGCGCCGAGACCGAGCACGTAATCACGCTTGGTCTCGTCCGAGATCACGCCGATCGCGTTGGCGCCGGAGGCAGCGCAGAGCTGGACGCCGAAGACGCCAAGGCCGCCGGAGGCGCCCCAGACGAGGACGTTGTCGCCGGGCTTGATGGTGTGGGGGGCGTGGCCGAAGAGCATGCGATAGGCGGTGGCCAGCGTCAGCGTGTAGCAGGCAGCCTCCTCCCAGGCGAGATGCTTCGGCTTGTGCATGAGCTGGCGCGACTGGACGCGGCAGAACTGAGCGAAGGAGCCGTCCGGCGTCTCGTAGCCCCAGATGCGCTGGGTGGCCGAGAACATCGGATCGCCGCCATTGCACTCCTCGTCGTCGCCGTCGTCCTGGTTGCAATGGACGATGACCTCGTCGCCGACCTTCCAGCGCTTCACCTTGGAGCCGACGGCCCAGACGATGCCGGCGCAATCGGAGCCGGCGACGTGGAACGGCGCCTTGTGGACATCGAAGGGCGAGATCGGCTGGCCGAGACCGGCCCAGATGCCGTTGTAGTTGACACCGCCGGCCATCACGAGGAGCAGAACCTCCTCCTCGCCGATCGACCATGTCGGCACGACCTCGACCTGAAAGCTCTCCTGCGGCGCCCCGTGGCGCTCGCGCCGGATCGCCCAGGCATACATCTTCTCCGGGACATGGCCGAGCGGCGGCAATTCGTCGAGCTCGTAGAGATCCTTGAGCGGCTTCACGGCGGCCTGCGACTTCGACATGGTCGTCTCCCTGCTCTCTTCCGTCGTTGCCCAACCCGGAGATCGTCGGCGGAATGGGACGCCGATCATGCACCATATGCTGCGCTGCGCCATTAACCTAAGGAATCACGCCGCAGCGCAACACCTCTTCTTCGGGGCGCTTGCGCTTTGTTCATCGTTTGCCACGATGCTGGCGGCCTGTGCGGCACCGAGGAGAGAGGATGCCCGGTCTGCTGAAGATGGTCGGCCTGCCCGACATGCCTTTGCTGTCCGTGATGCTCGTCATCACGATGATCATGCTGGGCGCGGCGCTGCTCGGCTGGCTCGCCGACCTGCTGCTCGACGACAGCGGCTTCGGCACGATGTTCAACACCGGCATCTTGCTGGTGGGCGCCTTCATCGGTGCCTGGCTATGGCACCGCTACGGCGTCCCGACGCGCTTTCCGGCCGAGGCCGTCCGCGCAGCGATCGCGACGGGCTCGGGCCTGCTGCTGCTGATC
Source organism: uncultured Allobosea sp. (assembly GCF_945956895.1). Taxonomy (GTDB): domain Bacteria; phylum Pseudomonadota; class Alphaproteobacteria; order Rhizobiales; family Beijerinckiaceae; genus Allobosea. Next base: position 104,276 of record NZ_CAMFJF010000009.1, read on the forward strand.
AGCCTTGCCGTGATCCGGCCCTGAGGGTCAGCCGTCAAGCCGGGCGGCGTAGCTGTTCAGGTATTTCATCCCGGTATCGCACATCAGCGTGACGATGGTCGCGCCTGAGCCGAGGCGCTCCGCGAGGCGCAAGGCGGCCGTGACATTGCCGCCGGTCGAGGTACCCGCGAACAGCCCCTCCTCCCGCGCCAGGCGCAGCGCCATCGCCGTCGCCTCGGCCGTCGAGACCGGCTCGATGGCATCGACGAGATCGGCCCGCCAGAGGGGTACGACATAGCCAGCGCCGATGCCGTCGATCTTGTGCGCGCCGGTCGGGCCGCCCGCCAGCACCGCGGATTCGGCGGGCTCGACCGCCATCAAGGCGATCTTGGGATCGCGCCGGAGCAACGCCTCGCCCGTCCCGCGCAATGACGCGGCCGTGCCGACGCTCTGGACGAAACCGTCGATCCGGCCGCCCATCTGCTCCCAGATCTCGTCCGCCAGCCGGTCATAGGCCGCGAGCTGGTCGGTGTTGCGCATCTGGTCGGTCCAGAAGGCGCCCGTCTCGGCCGCGATGACGCGGGCGGCCTCGATCATATCCTTGGTCAGCTTCTCGGTCATGCGGCCGGATTCGCTGGGGATGATCGTCAGTTCGGCTCCGAGCAGGCGCATATGAGTGAGTTTTTCACAAGCGAAGGCGTCGGAGGTGACGATGTGCAGGCGGTAGCCCTTCACCGCACAGACCTGCGCGAGCGAAACGCCAGTGCTGCCGCCGGTATATTCGACGACGCTGCCGCCGGGTTTCAGACGCCCGTCGCGCTCGGCCGCCTCGATCATCGCAAGCGCCATCCGGTCCTTCATACTGCCGGTCGGGTTCTCGCTCTCCAGCTTCAGTAGAATGCGCGCGCCATTCGCCGGCACAACCCGGCGCAGCGGCAGAAGCGTCGTGCCGCCGATACGGCTCAGGATGTCGATGGGCATAGTGGATTCTCAGTGGGTAATTACATGTATATACAATTATTGTATCTGCATGTAAATTCCGATTCGCCATGATGGAGACAAGCGGATTGCGTGAGGAATTGCGGGCACTGGCTGCCGGCTGCGCGGGCCTGAGCCTGCGCCACGCCGCGCGCCGCGTGACGCTGCTCCACGACGAAGCGCTCAGGGACAGCGGCCTCAGCCTCGCCCAGGTCGGACTGATGGCGCTGATCGCGACGAGCGCGGACGACCGCATGACCGCGCTGGCGGCACGGGCCGGGCTCGATCCCTCGACGCTATCGCGCAATCTGAGAGGGCTGGAACGCGACGGGCTGATCGAGATTGCAACGGTGGAAAAGGATCTGCGGCGCCGCGCCGTCTGGCTGACGGAGAGCGGGCTCAGGCGCCTTCACGGCGCGCTACCGGCCTGGCGTGCAACCCAGGCCCGGATCGCGGAGCTTTTTCCGGCCGATCTGCTGGAACGGATCGCAACGGCGAGCGAGAAGCTTGGCGGAAAGGAAGACTGAAAGCTGGATTCTGATGTGCTTCTCCGGAACCACATCGTCATTCCGGGGCTTCGCGCAGCGAAGAGCCCGGAACCCAGAACCGATGCCATTTCCAAAAAGCCGCGCCCCGGTCGTCGCCCCACTTCACGACGGCATCGGCTCTGGATTCCGGGCTCAGGCCTACGGCCTGCCCCGGAATGACAGCGTGGCACCGGGCGAAATCAACAGGTACTATCCTCGGCCGCCCCGGCTGGCGGCGAGCATGTAGTTCACGTCCATGTCGCGCGAAGCGCTCCAGCGGCCGGTCAGCGGATTGAAGACCACGCCGGTCTGCGTCCCCAACGCGAAGCCGTTGCCTTCGATGGCGCCGCCAAGCTCGGCTGGCGTCACGAATTTCTCCCAATCATGCGTACCCTTCGGCAGCCAGCGCAGCACGTATTCCGCACCGACGATCGCCAGCGCATAGGATTTCAGCGTGCGGTTGAGCGTCGCCATCACCAAGAGGCCGTCCGGCTTCACCGCCGCGCAGCAGGCGGCGATGAAGGCATCGACATCGGCGACATGCTCGACGACTTCCATGGCGAGCACGATGTCGAAGCGCTTGCCGGTTTCGACGACCGCCTCGATCGTCTCCTCGCGATAGTCGATCGAAAGCCCGCTCTTTTCGGCATGGCTAAGCGCGACCGCGACATTGGTCGGGGCGGGATCGAGGCCCGTGACCTGCGCGCCCAGTCGCGCGAGCGGTTCGGACAGCACGCCGCCACCGCAGCCGATATCGACAAGGCTCAAGCCGTCGAGGGCGCGCATCTTCTTCGGATCGCGGCCGAAATGGGCGCAGGCCTCGTCGCGGACAAAGGCGAGCCGGACCGGATTGAACTTGTGCAGGACGGCCATGGGGCCCTTCGGATCCCACCAGTCGCGCGCGATCGCATCGAAGCGGGCGACCTCGGCCGGGTCGATCGTCGAGCCTGTGCGCTGGGTCGCAGCCGCCATGAACCAGTCCTTCGCTTATGCGATGCCGCATTGACACCGCGCCTGTCGCCCGTCATCTACACCCGCCCCGCTGCAAGTGCGAGGGCGAGTTTTCGACCCGGTGTCATAGCCGGGGCAGCTATCGAAAAGACCGTCATGGCCCGTCTGGTGATGAAATTCGGCGGCACCTCAGTCGCCACTGTCGAGCGGATCAAGAACGCGGCGCGCCACGTCAAACGCGAGTTCGACGCCGGCCATGAGGTCGCGGTCGTGGTCTCCGCCATGTCGGGCAAGACGAACGAACTCGTCGCCTGGTGCAAGGAGGCGTCGCCGCTCTTCGACCAGGCCGAATACGACACCGTCGTCGCCTCGGGTGAGCAGGTCACCTCCGGGCTGATGGCGATCGTGCTTCAGGAGATGGGCCTGCCGGCGCGCTCCTGGCAGGGCTGGCAGATCCCGCTCTACGGCTCCGACGCGCATGGCTCGGCCCGGATCGAGAGCGTCGACGGCGCCGGCATCCTCGCCGGTTTCGACCGCAATCGCGAGATCGCGGTCTGCTCCGGCTTCCAGGGCGTCAATCCGCGCACGCACCGCATCGTGACCCTCGGCCGCGGCGGCTCGGACACCAGCGCCGTGGCGCTCGCCGCCGGCCTCAAGGCCGACCGCTGCGACATCTACACCGATGTCGACGGCGTCTACACCACCGATCCGCGCATCGTCCCGAAGGCGAAGCGCATGGACAAGGTCTCCTTCGAGGAAATGCTCGAAATGGCCTCGCTGGGTTCGAAGGTGCTGCAAGTGCGCTCGGTCGAGATCGCCATGACGCAGCGCGTGCCGACCTATGTGCGCTCCTCCTTCGACGACCCCGAAAACCCCAATCCTGGCACCCTCATCTGCGACGAGGACGACATCGTGGAACAGCAGATCGTCACCGGCATCGCCTTCTCCCGGGACGAAGCCCAGATCACCCTCCGCCGCGTGGCCGACAAGCCCGGCGTCGCCGCGGCGATCTTCGGCCCGCTCGCCGATGCCAATATCAATGTCGACATGATCATCCAGGTCGTCTCGGACGACCAGGCGACGACCGACATCACCTTCACCGTGCCGACGGCGGACTACGAGCGCGCCAAGACGCTGCTCGAGAGCAAGCACGACACGATCTCGTACCAGGAGATCCAGGGCGCGACCGACGTGGTGAAGATCTCGGCGATCGGCGTCGGCATGCGCTCGCATGCCGGCGTCGCGGCGCGCGCCTTCCGGGCGCTGGCCGAGAAGGGCATCAACATCCGCGCGATCACCACCTCCGAGATCAAATTCTCGGTGCTGATCGACGCCGCCTATACCGAGCTCGCGGTGCGCACGCTGCATTCGCTCTACGGGCTCGACGCCGCCTGAGGCACATGCCTCGGCGCCAATTCAAGAAACGTCATGCTCGCCCTTGTGGCGAGCATCCACGCCTTGAACACTGGGTTCGATGGCGGAAGACGTGGATGGTCGGGACAAGCCCGACCATGACGAGATGCTAAATCGCTTTGCGGGCTTCAGACCCTTCGCTCACGCGATTTCAGATAAAAATGAACATCCACGTCAGCATATGAAGTCCGATGAGAGCATAGCTCCCAAGAAGCATCGGATAAAGCCTATGCTCTTTTATCGGGTCTAGCATACGCGATTTTTCACGCAACGACCTGGTAATTCTGATTGGAATTCCCCCGAGTGCAATCAGAACGACATCAAGGGACGTAAGCGAGAAGTCCTTTCCGACTTTCTTGGCGACGTGGAACAACAACCAAATCAAGACGATCAAAACAATAAGCGCCGCGATACCTCCGAGGAGAGTTGCCACCTTCATCTTCTTCGACTCGAATTATTTGACGCGCGCCGCAATTGAACAGAAACGCATGTGAATTCTCAGCGCAAGTCTCCCTGCCCTCTCCGACATGAGATTCCCGAGTCAGAGCTTCACTCCGCCCGAGAATGACGGTCGGTTGATGGTGTTCACTCCGCCGGGTGCGTGACCGGCGGCGGCGCGTGCTTCGTGCCTCGGATAGAGCCGCCGAGCTTCACCAGCCCTTCCGAGAGCCTGTCCATGTAGAGGAACAGGACGGGCGTGATGAACAGCGTCAGCACCTGCGAGATCATCAGGCCGCCGACAACGGCGATGCCCAGCGGCTGGCGCAGTTCGGCGCTGGCGCCGGCACCGAGCGCGATCGGCAAGGTGCCCATCAGCGCCGCCAGCGTCGTCATCAGGATCGGCCGGAACCGCATCACACAGGCCTTGTGGATCGCCTCCTGCGCCGATAGGCCCTCGCGCCGGAGCACCAGCGCCACGTCGATCATCATGATCGCGTTCTTCTTGACGATGCCGATCAGCATCAGAAGGCCGATGATGGCGATGACCGAGAGCTCGAGGTCGAAGAGCCTGAGCGCGCCGAGCGCCCCGACCGCCGCGGACGGCAAGCCGGTCAGGATCGTCAGCGGGTGGATGAAGCTCTCGTAGAGGATGCCGAGCACGATGTAGATCGTCAGGATGGCGCCGGCGATCAGCAGGCCCTGGTTGGCCAGCGAATCCTGGAAGGTCTTGGCCGTGCCGGCGAGCGTCGTCGTGATCGACTTCGGCAGGCCGAGCCCATCCTTGATCGCCTCGATGCGCAGGACGCTGTCGCCGAGCGCGACGCCGGCCGGGAGGTTGTAGGAGATCGTCACCGCAGGAAGCTGGCCGAGCTGGTTGACTGTGAGCTGGCCGGCCGTGCGCTCGATCCGGGCGATGGCGCCGAGCGGCACCAGCGTGCCGCCCTTTGTGCGGACACGGATGGCGTTCAGGCGCTCGGGGGTCCAGTGCTCGTTGGGATTGAACTCGACGACCACCTGATAGCTGTCGCCGGCCGTGTAGATCGTCGAGACCTGACGGACGCCGAAGCCGGAATAGAGCGTCGAGCGCAGAATATCGGAGCCGATGCCGAGCGCATTGGCCTTGTCGCGATCGATGACGACGGTCGCCTGCAAGGCGTTGTTCTGCAGGTCGGTGGTGACGTCGGCGAAGACCGCGCGGTCACGGCTCATCGCATCGGCCAGGCGCAGGGCCCAATCGTTCATCAGCGTCTGGTCGAGCCCTTGCACGACGAGCTGGTACTGGCTCTTCGAGGAGCGCGCGCCGATGTTCAGGTTCTGGACGGGAACCATGTAAGTGTTGATGCCCGCCACCTGACTGAGATCGCGGCGCAGCGAGCCGAGGACCTGCTGCAACTTGGGGCGCTCGTCCAGCGGCTTCAGCTCGACGAAGAGGCGCCCGGAATTGAGAGCGCTGCCGCCTCCGCCATTGCCGCCGACCGACGAGGCGACATGCGCGACATAGGGCGACTTGCGGAAGATGTCGGCGACCTCGGACTGAAGCTTCAGCATCGCGTCGAAGGAAATGTCCTGCCGCGCCTCGGTCGAGACCTGGAGCTGGCCGATATCCTCCTGCGGGAAGAAGCCCTTCGGCGCGCTCTGCAACAGCCAGACGCTGCCGCCCATGGTCAGGAAGAAGGCGAGCAGCATCAGCGGCTGGAAGCGCAGGCAGAATGTCAGCCCGGCGTCATAGCCGGCGAGCAGCTTGTCGAAGCCCTTCTCCAGCAGGCGGCCGAGCGCGTTCTCCTGATGATGCTCGGAATAGCCCGAGAGCAGGCGCGAGCAGAGCATCGGCGTCAGCGTCAGCGAGACGAAGGCGGAAGCCAGGATCGAGACCGTCACCACCACGGCGAATTCGTTGAAGATGCGGCCGATGACGCCGCCCATCAGCAGCACGGGGATGAAGACCGCGACCAGCGAGAGCGAGATCGAGATGATGGTGAAGCCGATTTCGCCCGCGCCCTTCAGCGAGGCCTCGTAGGCGGAGAGGCCGTCCTCCTCCATATGGCGGACGATGTTCTCGAGCATGACGATGGCATCGTCGACGACGAGGCCGACCGAGAGCGTCAGCCCCAGCAGCGAGATGTTGTCGATCGAGAAATTGAGCATGTACATCACCGCCAGCGTGGCGATGATCGAGATCGGCACCGCGACCGCCGGGATGAAGGTCGCCGCGATCCGGCGCAGGAAGACGAAGATCACCATGATGACCAGCGCGATGGTCAAGAGCAGCGTGAACTGCACGTCCTCCACCGCCTGACGGATCGAGGTCGAACGGTCGTTCAGCAGCGAGAGCGAAGCTGCCGCCGGCAACTGGGCCTGGAAGGTCGGGATCATCGCCTTGACGCGATCGACCACCTCGACGGTGTTGGCGTCGGGCTGGCGCTGCACGGCGAGCACGATCGCCGGCATGCCGTCATAGGTGCTGCGGGTCTGGGTGTTCTCGACCGAGTCGATCACCTTGGCGACGTCGCCGAGCCGGACCGGCTTGCCCGAGCGCGTGGTGATGATGACATTGGTGAACTGGGCGGCATTGGCGAGCTGCGTCTGCGCCTGGATGGTGAGCTGCTGCGCCGTGTTCTGGAGCGTGCCGACCGGCGTATTGGCGTTGGTCGCGGTGATCGCGGCCTGCAATTCGTCGAGGCCGATACCGCGCGCGGCGAGCGCCGTCGGATCGATCTGGATGCGCACCGCATATTTCTGGCTGCCCCAGATCAGCACCTGCGCGACGCCGTCGACCGTGGAGAGCGCCGGCGAGATCACCTGCTGGGCGAAGGCGTCAAGCTGCGAGAGCGGCACCACGTCGCTCTTCAGTGCCAGCAGGATGATCGGCGCATCGGCCGGGTTCACCTTGCGATAGCTCGGCGGCGTCGTCATTTCGATCGGCAATTGCCGCTGGGTGCGGGTGATCGCGGCCTGCACGTCGGCAGCGGCGGCGTCGATATTGCGGTTCAGCACGAACTGGATCGCGATCGAGGTCGACCCCTGCGAGTTGATGGTCGAGATCGAGTCGATGCCGGCAATCGTGCCGAACTGCTTGATCAGCGGCGTCGCGATCGAGGTCGCCATCGTGTCGGGCGAGGCGCCAGGCAGCTGCGCCGAAACGTTGATCACCGGGAACTCGGCGCGCGGCAGGGCCGCGACCGGCAGGAAGCGCCAGGCAAAGAGCCCCGCCAGAACCAGCGAGACCGACATCAGGATGGTCGCGACAGGATGGCGGATGCAGAAGCCGGAGACGTTCATGAGCGTGCGCCTTCCGCAACCGGCGTGGCCTGCGGCGGCTTCTCGCCCGTCGCCGCCCGCTCACGCACCTGCGTGCCCTGCTTCAGGCGCATCTGGCCGTCGGTGACGACGCGCTCGCCCGGCGCGATGCCCTCGGCCACCGCCGTGCGGTCGCCGTCGCTGAGCGCGACCTTGATCTGCCGGAGATCTACGGTCGAATCCGGCTTCACGACGAAGACATAAGGCCCCTTCTGCCCCGTCTGCACCGCGACGGTCGGGATCACCGCGACGCCGGACAGCGTCTCCGGGATGATCTCGACATCGACATATTGCCCCGGCCAGAGGGTGAGATCGTCATTGGCGAACGCGGCCTTGGCGGTGATCGTGCCTGAGGTGATGTCGACGGTGGAATCGACGAAATTGAGCTTGCCCTCGGCCGCCGGGCGGCCGGAATTCGGCACCCGCGCCGTTACCGGCACGGGCTTGGCCGCGGCGAGCGCGCCTTGCAAGGTCGGCAGCTCGCTCTCCGGCAGAGCGAAGGAGACACGCAGCGGCCTCATCTGGGTGATGGTGACGAGGCTGGTGCCGCTGTTGTTGCCGGTGGCATTGACGAGGTTGCCGGGCGTGACCTGCACCGAGCCGGCGCGGCCGTCGATCGGTGCGGTGATGCGGGTATAGCCGAGCTTGAGCCGGTCCGCGTCGAGCGTCGCGTGATCGCCCTGGATGCTGGCGGCGGAGCTCTTCTCGTCGGCCGTCGCCTGGTCGACCTGCACCTGCGTGCCGGCATTGCGGGCCAGGAGCTGCTTGTAGCGCTCGAGATCGGCGAGATTGCGGGTATGCGTCGCCTCGTCGCGCGCCAGCATCGCCTCGTCCTTGGCGATCTGGGCCTTGATATCACGATCGTCGAGGGTGAAGAGCAGGTCGCCGGCCTTGACGAACTGCCCGTCGACGACGTTCTGGGTCATGATCTGGCTGTCGATGCGCGAGCGCACGAGGACGCTCGCCGGCGTCTCGACAAAGCCGATGGCGTGCTTGCGCACCGGGAAATCCGCCTGCAGGGCAGGCGCCGAGATCACCGAAACCGCCCCGCCGTCACCCCGGCCGCCGCGCGCGGTTTGCCCGCCTTCCGGCGCATGCGTGCGCCAATACCAGACTCCGCCCGCAGCAAGGCCGGCGATGACGACGCCGATGACCAATCCTGAACGCTTCATTGTCTGTCCACTTGCTCAGGCAGCATGGCCGGCCGAAGCCGGGGCCTTGTCTTCGGTTCGGGTTCGGGTCTGCTCGCGGATCGCGGAGAGCGTACCGAGCGCCGACAGGATCGATTCTTCGTCGACATCGCCCAGCACTTCGTGGGCGATCTCGGTCCGCACGGCATCGAGATCATCGACCAGCGCCCGGCCTTCCGGCGTGAGGTAGAGGCGATAGGCACGGCGATCGGTGGGGTCTTCGCGCCGCTCGATCAGGTTCTGGCTCTGGAGGCGATCGAGCAGACGCGCGAGCGAGATCGGCTGCAGATCCATCTGCTCGGCGAGCGCGGCCTGATTGAGCCCCTCCTGCCGCCGCAAGCGCGACATCACCCCCCATTGCGCCCGCGTCGTGCCGTGCTGCCGCGCCCGCTGCTCGACATAGGTCCGCAGCAGCCGCGAAGTTTCGACGAGCTGGAATACGAGTTCCCGCCGCAGGGGTCGCTTCATGATTCACAGGTCCCCAAACCGTAAGCCTGCTTATCATATGTGCGATTACGGCAATTTGACGAGATATTTGTGCAGCGCACACGCAAAGGTGAGAGCCCTCAGGCGCGGGAAGACGGACTTGAGCTCCGCAGCCGGGTGTTCTTCGAGGAAGGCCGTCACGCCCTCGTGGAAATCGGCGGCAGCGGCCGCCGCGCGGAAGGCGTCGCGCTCCGCGTGGCGAACTTGCGGGCCCGCGCAGAACATCGCGAGGTGCATCTGCACGCATCGGGCATCGCGTTTGCGCGAGGGCCACTGGCCTTGGCCGCGCGGCGGCTTCTAGACTGTGCGGGAAACCTGCTCCTTCCGAGACCCTGTCCCACCATGAGCCAGCTCTTCAGCCCCTACCAGCTCGGCAGCCTGACGCTCGCCAACCGCATCGTCATCGCCCCGATGTGCCAGTATTCGGCGCAGGATGGCTGCGCCACCGACTGGCACACCATCCATCTCGGACATCTCGCGCTGTCAGGCGCCGGCCTCCTGATCATCGAGGCGACGGCCGTCGCGCCGGACGGGCGCATCAGCCCGTTCGATCTCGGCCTCTGGTCCGACGAGACGGAGGCCGCGCTCGGCAAGGCGCTCGATGCCGCCCGCCGCTGGTCCGACATGCCGATCGCGATCCAGCTCGCCCATGCCGGCCGCAAGGCCTCCCTCGCCCAGCCCTGGAAAGGCGGAGGCCAGCTCGGCCTCGATCAGGGCGGCTGGACGGTCGAGGCACCCTCCGCGATCGGCTTCGAGAACTATCCCCGTCCGCCGCGCGCCCTCACCAAGGATGATATCGCACGGCTCGTCGAGGCGTTCGCGGATTCGGCGCGCAGGGCCGTGCGGCTCGGCTTCGCGGCGATCGAGCTCCATGGCGCGCATGGCTATCTGATGCACCAATTCCTCTCGCCGTTCTCGAACAAGCGCGAGGACGAATATGGCGGCTCGCTGGAGAACCGGATGCACTTCCCGCTCGCGGTGCTCGATGCGGTGCGGGCCGTGGTGCCGGCGGACTATCCCGTCGGATTCCGCATTTCCGGCACGGACTGGGTCGAGGGCGGCTGGGACATCGAGCAGAGCATCACCTTCGCCAAAGCGGCGCAGGCGCGCGGCGCCGATTTCATCGACATGTCCGGCGGCGGGCTATCGGCCACACAGAAGGTCCCGCTCGGCCCGAGCTATCAGGTGCCCCTGGCGCGTGCCATCAAGCAGGCGACCGGCATCACCACCATGGCGGTGGGTCTCATCACCGAGGCCGAGCAGGCCGAGGCGATCATCGGCACGGGCGAGGCCGATCTCGTCGCGCTGGCGCGTGGCATCCTCTACAACCCGCGCTGGCCCTGGCATGCTGCAGCGCAGCTCGGCGCCACCGTCAAGGCGCCTAACCAGTATCTGCGCTCGCAGCCGCGGCAGTACTCCAAGCTGTTCGCCTGAATTTTCCATCCCCGCTTCCGGTCATCCCGGGCGACCGGAGGGAGACCCGGGATCCATGCCTGAACCTTTCCGGCATTAGCTCAGGCATGGATCCCGGATCTCCGCTTCGCTCCGTCCGGGATGACTCAGTGTAGTGTCAAGCCTGATAGAATTCCCGGAGACGCCGAAACATGACCGCCTATTCCGACCTCACCGCCCATTTCGGCCGAATCGCCGCGCTGTCGAACGCCATCGGCATCCTGCAATGGGACAACGACGTGATGATGCCCAAGGGCGCAGCCGAGACGCGGGCCGAGAGCATGGCCCTGCTGCATGTCATGCGCCACGGCCTCGCGACGGATACCCGCGTCAGTGACTGGCTCGGCGAGGCCGAGAGCGACGGCAACCTCGGCGTCTGGGAGAAGGCGAACCTGCGCGAGATCCGGCGCGTCTGGACGGTCGACACCGCCCTGCCCTCGGAGCTGGTGGAAGCGTCGAGCAAGGCGGTCTCGGCCTGCGAGATGCGCTGGCGGCAGGCGCGGGCCGATGCCGATTTCTCCGGGCTCCTGCCCTATCTCGCCGAGGTCTTGAATCTGCAGCGCCAGATCGGCCGGGCCAAGGGCGAGAAGCTCGGCCTCTCCGCCTATGACGCGCTGCTCAACGATTACGAACCCGGCGGCCGTTCCGCCAAGATCGATGCGCTGTTCGACGATCTCGCCGCCTTCCTGCCGGGCTTCACGCAGGAGGCCATGGCAGTGCAGGCGCGTCGACCGGCGCTGCCTACGCTGGAAGGCCCCTTCGCCGCCGAGACGCAGCGAGCGCTGGGCCTCAAGTTCATGGCGGCGCTCGGCTATGATTTCGAGCGCGGCCGGCTCGACATCTCGACGCATCCGTTCTGCGGCGGCGCCGACAATGATGTCCGCATCACCACGCGCTATGACGAGGCCGATTTCACCAAGGCGCTGATGGGCGTGCTGCACGAGACCGGCCACGCGCTCTACGAGCAGGGCCGGCCTCAAGCGCATCTCAACCAGCCGGTCGGCGCCGCGCGCGGCATGAGCCTGCACGAGAGCCAGTCGCTGTTGATGGAGATGCAGGCCTGCCGCTCGCGTCAGTTCCTCGCCTATGCCGCGCCGCTGATGCGCGAGAGTTTTGGAGGTGTGGGACCGGCCTGGGAAACCGAGGCGATGTGGCGGCGCTACACCCGCGTCGAGCCCGGTTTCATCCGCGTCGATGCCGACGAGGTGACCTACCCCGCCCATGTCATCCTGCGCTACCGGCTGGAAAAGGCGCTGATCGCCGATGAGATGCCGCTTGCCGAGCTGCCTGCCGCCTGGAATGCCGGGATGAAGTCCCTGCTCGGCGTCACCGTGCCCAACGATCGGCTCGGCTGCCTGCAGGATATCCACTGGCCGTCCGGCGGCTGGGGCTATTTCCCGACCTATACGCTGGGCGCGATGACCGCGGCCCAGATCTTCGACGCCGCCTGCAAGGCGGAAAGCTCGATCCTGCCCGGCATCGGCAAGGGCGACTTCAGCCCGCTGGTCGGCTGGCTGCGCGTCCATATCCACGGCAAGGGCTCGCTGCTCCCGACCGACGACCTGCTGACCGAAGCGACCGGCCGGCCGCTCGACGCCTCGGTGTTCAAGGCGCATCTGCGCCGGCGCTATATCGACGAGGTTTGAGCACCCTTATTTTATTTATTCGAAACAAAGGCTTAGATCATAGTTTCATGCCGATCGGCCATGCACCTTTCAGGCTTGCATCAAGACCCGCGAAGCGGGATGTCCGAGAGGACCTCCCGCTTCGGTGACCGATCATGACCCAGACCAAGCCCGCCCCCCGCATCGCCATCACCTATTGCTCGATGTGCAACTGGATGCTGCGCTCGGCCTGGCTCGGGCAGGAGCTGCTCTCGACCTTCGGGCAGGATCTCGGCGAGGTCGCCCTGATCCCGCGCACCGGCGGGATATTCCAGATCCATTACGACGGCGAATTGATCTGGGACCGCAAGGTCGATGGCGGCTTCCCGGATTCCAAGGTGCTGAAGCAGCGCGTGCGCGACCGGCTCGACCCCGAGCGCAGCCTCGGCCATGTCGACGGCCACACGATGTCGGCCGAGGCTGAGAGCTGAGAGCTGAGAGCGCTCTCTGCCGTCGCAATACTCCGTGGTCATCCCGGACAAGCGGCGAAGCCGCGCCGATCCGGGATCCATGCCTGAACCTATTTCGGAAGCGCTCCGGAATGGATCCCGGGTCTCCGCTTCGCTACGCCCGGGATGACAGCGTTCAGGCTGTCGCCGCGTGCTTCCGCGTCGCCGCAACCCAGGCCTTCAACCGACCCTCCGGGTCGGCGTTCAGCGTGATGTCGGTCACAGCCGCGACGATATCCGCGCCGGCCTCAAACACGCCCGGCGCCCGCTCCAGCGAGATGCCGCCGATGCCGACGAGCGGCAGGTCGCCGATGCGGCGCTTCCATTCGCCGAGCCGTTCCAGCCCCTGCGGGCCGAAGCGCATCTGCTTCAAGATCGTCGGATAGACCGGGCCGAGCGCGACATAGTCGGGCTTCGCCGCCAGCGCCCGCTCCAGCTCCGGCTCGTCATGGCTGCTGATGCCGAGCTTGAGGCCAGCCTTGCGGATCGCGCCGAGATCGGCCTCGTCGAGATCCTCCTGGCCGAGATGGATGAAGTCGCAGCCTTCGGCGATGGCGATTTTCCAGTAATCGTTGACGACGAGCACGCAATCGGCCGCGGCGCAGAGCGTCTTCGCCCGCGCGATTTCGCGGGCGACCTCGGTCTCGGGGCGATCCTTGACGCGCAGTTGCACCAGTTTGACGCCGAGCGGCAGCATCCGCTCCAACCAGTCGGCGCTGTCGAAGATGGGATAGAACGGATCGAGCTTCATGCGTCAGCGGTCTTTCAGGCCAGGAAGGCTTTGCCCATCACGGGCGTGGAGGGAGCGGCCATGTCGCGCGCCTCGATCGGCTGCGCGGCGAAAGCCTGGCGGCCGGCGCGGATGGCGAGGACGAAGGCCTCGGCCATCGCGGCGGGATCGCCAGCCTTGGCGACGGCGGTGTTGAGCAGGATGCCGTCATAGCCCATCTCCATCGCCTGCGCGGCATGCGAGGGCAGCCCGATACCGGCATCGACGACGAGCGGCACATCCGGGAAATGCTGGCGCATGCTGCGCAGGCCATAGGGGTTGTTGAGCCCCCTGCCCGATCCGATCGGCGCGCCCCAGGGCATCAGAACCTCGCAGCCGGCATCGAGCAGCCGCCCGCCGACGACGAGATCCTCGGTCGTGTAGGGAAAGACCTTGAAGCCGTCATCGGCGAGGATGCGGGCGGCCTCGACCAGCGCGATCACGTCGGGCTGGAGCGTGTCGTCCTCGCCGATCACCTCGAGCTTGATCCAGTCGGTGCCGAAGACCTCGCGCGCCATCTGCGCGGTGGTCACCGCTTCCTTGACCGTGTGGCAGCCGGCCGTGTTCGGCAGAACCTTGACGCCGAGCTCGCGGATCAGCGCCCAGAAGGCCTGCCCCGCGCCGCCGGACGATTCCCGGCGCAGCGAGACCGTGACGACCTCGGCGCCGGAGCGCTTCACCGCCTCGGCCAGGATCGCGGGCGACGGATATTGCGCCGTGCCGAGAAACAGCGGGTTCTGCGGCTCGAAGCCATAGAACGATGCCATCTCAGCCTCCTTGCATCGGCGCGACGATCTCGATGCGATCGCCCTCGCTCAGGGCCGTCTCCGCGCGCTTGCGGGCCGGCACGAAATCGCCGTTCACCGCCGTCGCGACGATGCGGCCGCTGAAGCCCAGCTCGGCCAGCGCCTCGGCCAGCGTCTTCGCGGCAACGGTCTGGGGCGCGCCGTTAAGCAGCAAGGTCATGCAGCATCTCCGGTGTCGCTTGCGGGCTCAGCGCCGCCTCCGTCGCCATCCGCGCCAGGGCGGGGCTGAGCAGGAAGCCATGACGATAGAGCCCGTTGACATGGATCACCCGGCCTCGACGCGTCAGCCGCGGCAGGTTGTCGGGAAAGGCGGGGCGGGCATCGGTGCCGATCTCGACCACCTCCGCCTCGGCGAAGGCCGGATGCAGCGCATAGGCCGCGCCGAGCAGTTCCAACATGGCGCGGGCGGAAATGCGGCGGCGCTCGCCGCTCTCGATCATGGTCGCGCCGACCATGAACAGCCCGTCAGCGCGCGGCACGATGTAGAGCGGGATGCGCGGATGCAGCAGCCGGACCGGCCGCGACAGGCTGATATCGTCACTGCGCAGCAGCAGCATCTCGCCCTTGACGCCGCGCAACTCCGGCAGGACATCGCGCGCCGTGAGCCCCCGGCAGTCGAGGACGATATCGGCGTCGAGATCCGCCGGCTCAACGGCGCTGCTGAAATGGATCGCTGCACCGTTGGCGACAAGCCGCTCGGCCAACGTGGCGATCGTCTTGCGTGGGTCGAGATGCGCCTCGCCTGCGAAGAACAGGCCGCGCGAGAAGCGCCCGGCGAGATCGGGCTCGATCCCGGCGATGGCATCGCCGTCGATCTCGTCGAAATGGCTAGTGCGCTGGCCGAAGCGTCGCAATTCCGATCGATCCCGGCTCGGAGCAACAACAAGCGTGCCGTTGCGCGCGACACCACCGGCATGGCGCTCCCACCAGTCGGCCGCCTGCTGGCCGAGCCGGACCACCGGCTCCTCGGCGCTCTCGCCCTCACACCAGGGCGCCAGCATGCCGCCGGCAAACCAGGAACAGGCCCCGGCGCCGATGCGCGGGCCGCGCTCATGGACGGTGACGTGAGCGCCACGCGCCACCAGTTCGGTCGCACAGGCCAGGCCGACGACGCCGGCGCCGACCACCGCGACGTTCAGGCCAGACTGAAGGCGTTTCGCCGTCATGCTCTTCCCTGCTCCCGGGAAGGCAGCGGCCTGGGGCGCGAACGAGATGTCTGCGAGCCGAAGACCGTTCCCTTCGCCGGCATTACCCGGATCAGGTACGATGGGTTGGCGCGAACCACGCCTCTCAGCCTTTCGGCACCCCAACGGACGGCTTCAATCTAATGACTGCGCCGGGCAGGAGCAAGGCGAACTGGCGCAGAGCTCCCTTGCAGCAGCCTTCAGTCGAGCCGCCGCCCCCTTCCGCCGTCTCGCTCACTCCATGAGCGATGGAGTGCTCTACGACCGTCGCGGCACGCATTCACAAGCATGGCAAAGGAAGTTGCCGACAAGGCTTGTCAAACGGCTCTGCAATCAGGCATAGAGCCTCTCGCCGGAGACGTGGCCGAGAGGCTGAAGGCACTCGTTTGCTAAATGAGCATACCCCACAAGGGTATCGAGGGTTCGAATCCCTCCGTCTCCGCCACTTCCCTTCAAGCCTCTGAAATCCCTTGAAGACCGTTGATACACAACGGCTTTTCCCATACCTCTGCTACAAAGTTTGCTACAAAATCGCCTCTGGCAGAGGGTTTCATGGCCGGCAAAATCAGGAACCTGCTCCCGCGTAATGGGCGCTATTATGCTCGCCTTACCGTCCCTGCTTTGCTTCGTCCGATCGTCGGTAAGCGCGAACTGACTGAGCCCCTGGGAGCCGACCGGACTGTCGCGATTCGCCTGCTATCATCTGCGATTCATCGCATGCAGATGGAATTGGATCAGGCCCGCGACCGCGTGGCTGCCCTTAGCCCTTCCGCACCCTCCCGGCGTCGCCCCATGAGCGTGCGGCAGATGGCCCTTGCCCACTTCGACCGCGAGCTTCAGCGCGACGACACAGCCCGCAGCCTGCCGAACGGCTATGACCCGGCGCATGAGGCGAAATTCCGCCCGACCTACTATTACGCGCTCAAGCGTGCCGCGAGCGGCGGCGCCGAGGACGACGAGCTTGCCGCCCTAATCCAATGGGCTGTTGACGAGTTCGCGAATGATGGTAGCCCCGTCCCTGCAAAAGGCACCGAGGAATGGCGCTCTCTCGCCCGGATGCTCGCCGGCGTGAAGGCTGAATCGATTGAAAATCAGAACCGCCGCGACCGTGGGGAAGCGGACGCCCCGCCAAAGCACCCAATGCTGATCCCGGCGACGGAACTGCCCTCGACAACCGCCGATCCTTTGCGCGTCCGCATCATCAGCCCGGACAGCGCGAAGGCCCTCTCCGTCGTCCTGTCGGCGATGATGACAGAGAAGCAGGGCAAGCCCGGCACCGTCTATGAGTATGAAGTCGCCGTGCGCATGTTCGAGGAATTCCTAGGCGAGGCGAAGCCGGCCTATCGGATCACTCGGCAGGATGTCCTGGCCTACAAGAACGCCCTGCTCGAAACGCCCGCAAACTACACCAAGCGCTTCCCCGACAAGACGCTCCCCGAGACGATCCGGCTCAACAAGGCACGGAAAGAGCCCTTCCCTACACTCAACGCCACAACCATCAACGACAAATGGCTATCCCGGCTGAGCGCGCTTCTGACATGGTGCGTCAACAACAGCGTCATTCCCGACAACCCGGCGAAGGGCGTGCGCGTGGATCAGAGCAACCGCGACCCTGACGACGACCGCGACTATTTCCGCGACGCCGACCTTCAGAAGATATTCGCGGCGCCCCTGTTTGATCCCTCGCCAAAGCTGACGGAAAAGCGTTGGGCGCTGCTCATAGCGCTCTACTCCGGCATGAGGGCATCGGAGATCGCCCAACTTCGCCTCGATAGCATCAGCGAAGTTCGCGGCGTGCTGGCATTCGCCGTGGAAGAGAAGACGAAGAACAAACAGTCGCGGCGGCTGGTCCCGGTGCACCGGACGCTGCTCGCGCTCGGCCTGCATGACCGCATCGCTCAACTGCGGAGGAACGGCACCGACCGCCTGTTCCCCGATTGGTTCCGGGATGGGCAAGCCATGATGCAGAGCGCGGAAGGAAAGAAGCGCGCCGTAAACCAGCCCTACAGTCAGTTTATCCCGCGCTGGTTCAATCGCACCTATCTCCCGAAGGTCGGCATTCACGACCAGAACAAGGTATTCCACTCGTTCCGGCACACTTTAAAGACGGCACTAAAGCTCGCCGGCGTGCCCAAATCGGTTCGCGATGAGATCGCAGGGCAGGATGATCGCTCGGCTGGCGCCGGCTACGAGCACGAAACCTCGCTCGACGTGCTGAAGGAGGCTCTTGACCGTGTGGCCTATGATTTGCCGGAACTTAAGGCAACGTAACGTTAGAAGCGGCTCAGCCAGCGATGACCCGCTTTCCTAATCGTGATTTGACGCTAAAAGGCAACGACTACGCACGGAGCCCTGACCTATGAATTCGGCCCTTGAGTTCGTTTCACAGAATATTGGCGTGATCGGCGGATGGACCGCCGTTTTCACGGTTTTTTGCGGCATCACTGCGTGGGTTGCGAATTTTGTAGCCAATCGCAGCATGGAAAAACACAAATCTACGTTAAACTCCGACCTGGAAACGCACAAATCTTCACTTTCTCAAAAAACTGAAGCATTGAAATCGGAGCTTAATCAGAGCGCAGAGCGACTTAAACTTGATCTGAAGAAACAAGAGATCATCTTTAACAAAGAAATTGATTGCTTTTCTGCATTCGCAAAATTAAGGAGATCTGTTTTTCCGAAAGCAAATTACCCTGATTACGATTCCTATGATGCCAGCGTCGATATAAATGACAATCTTTTCAAGATTGAACAATTGATTGAAGATTTTGAAATATCCCATGGAGTCGCCTTGCGAGAAGACGCCAGAATTATGCTAGAGAGCTGCAAACAGATTTGTTCAAATTACAAATTTGAACGCTTTGACAACCCAGAAAGAACGTTGTCAAAGCAGGCCGAAGAAGGTGCTTTCGAACTTATGCGGAAATTGACCGAAGTCGAATCAGCCATGCATCGATCGATTAAAACTTGGGATGCACCTAAGTAGGATTTTGATCCTAATTTCTATTGCTCCGCGATTCCATGTGTGAGACAATTCTTCACCGTTAAATTGGTGAAGGTTGAGTTGTGTTCCGCGAGTTAGTCGGCAGCGTAAGGAAGTCACTCGGATTTCAGTTCGACCGGAAGGCAATCCCAGCTTCTGATCCTGCGTTCTCTGAGCTATTCGGCGCGCTGCCGACTGCCTCCGGTGTTTCGGTTACTCCGCATACCGCCCTTCGCGTCCCGGCTGTCTTTCATGCGATCAGGCTGATCTCTGAGAACGCCGGCTCAATCCCGTTTAAGGTCTATCGCGACGGCAGCAAGGAAGCCGCGAAGGATCACCCCGCCTATCGGCTCGTCCACAATCGCGCCGCCGACCATCTCAGCGCTGCCCAGTTCCGCACGGACCTGACTTGGGACGCGCTGCTTCATGGTGCTGGCTTCGCGCAGGTGATCCGCACCGATGATGGTCGCCCGTATGCGTTCCGATATCTGCCGCCCGGCACCTGCCGTCGCGAGATCGATGATTTCGGCGAGCCCTATTTCATCGTCACGCTGAAGGATCGCCGTCAGGTCCGGCTCTCTACTCGTGATGTGCTCTATCTGCCGGCGCCCGGTTACACCTCGCCCGTCAACCTCGGCAGGGAGGCTATCGGCGTTGCGATGCTCTTGGAGCGTCACGCCGCCAAGTTCTTCGGCTCTGGCGCCCGCCCGTCCGGCGTCCTCTGGAACGAGAACAAGGTTCCAGACAATGACAAGGGCAGCACTGTCGTCGGCAACATGCTCGCCGATTATCGCAAGGCCTTCCTCGGCGAAGGAGATTCCCGGCCGCTGATCCTTCAGGGCGGCTGGCGCTACCAGGCCGCGACGATGAACAGCACCGACGCGCAGTTCATCGAAAACCGCGTTGAGCAGACCCGCGAGATTGCCCGCCTCTTCGGCGTCCCGCCGACCATGCTTTTCGACCTTTCGGACGGCACCTACGCCAACACCGAGCAGATGGAAGCCAGTTTCCAGCGCGTTGCGCTTCGGCCGTGGCTCGACCGCTGGCAGGACGCCTATGCGACCGTGCTGCTCACCGAGGACGAGCAGGACGAATTCTACATTGAAGCCGTCATTGACGACCTTCAGCGCGCCGACGCGAAGGCCAAGGCGGAAGTCTTCAGCAAGCATCGCGCGGCCGGCAACGTCACCGCGAATGAGGTTCGCGCCACTATGAACATGCCGGCCCTGCCGGGTGGTGATGTGCTGGCGAACCCCTTCACCACGACCGGCGACACCGCCGGCAGCAATGACAACCCCGACACCGGAAAGGACGCCGCTTGAGCGACGTTACGACCGTCGCATTCTTCGGCGACGCAGAGCACTCCTTTGCACTGACGCCATGGGCGCAGCTTGAACTTGAGAAGCTAACCGGCATCGGCATGGGCGCGCTGTGTCTTCGGCTTCCGCAGGGCGATTTCCGCATTGTCGAGATCGTCGAGACCATCCGGCTCGCGTTGATCGGTGGCGGTATGGCTCCGCAGGCTGCCGCACATCTTGTCGAGACCTACGCCAAGCCCCGCCCCATCGGCGAGACGTTCCCGCTCGCGGTTCGCATCCTTTACCGGCTCTGGAATGGCAAGGACCCGGAGTCCGAAGCCGAGGGCCAGGACGACGACCCGCTCATGGTGTCCGATGTCTGAGCGCCTTGAGATCAAGGCCGTGCTCTCGATCGACGACGCCGGCACCATCACCGGGAACGCATGGCCTTTCGGCAGCGCTGATAGCGTCGGAGACATCATCACCAAGGGCGCCTTCAACATCCTCGGCGAAGACACGCCGATGCTGCTTCAGCACGATCCCGGCCAGCCTGTCGGCATCTGGAACGAGATCACCGAAACTGCTGACGGCCTTCAGGTGAAGGGGCGCCTCTTCATTGAGGAAAGCCAGCGCGCCCGCGCCGTCCGCTCCATGGTGAAGAGTGGCCTCATCTCCGGCCTGTCCATTGGCTTCCGCCCCATCGAGGCGAAGCAGCGCGGCCGGAACCGCATCATTTCCAAGCTCGACCTCTTCGAAATCTCTGTCGTCCGCAATCCGGCCCATCCCAAGGCCCGGATCACGAACGCCAAGGACGCCACGGCTGCCATTGCCGAGGCAATCAACCGCGCCGCCGTGGCGCTCAATCCCTGAAAGGACCAACGTGAACAACCTCGCCCATATTGAACTGAAGTCCGACGACGCCGACAACGTGCCGGCCGATGTCGCTTCGGCGCTCGCCAATCTGACGAGTTCCGTGGACGCCCGCCTCAAGGCTATCGAGACGAAGAGCGACGCCCGCCTCGACAAGCTGGAAGCCAAGGCCAATCGCCTGCCGGCTTCGAACGACAATCAGGCCGAGGACGCCCTCGAAACCAAGGCGTTCAGCGACTTCCTGCGCACCGGCCAGATTGACCAGAAGGCCCTGACGGTCGCGAACGATGCGCCGGGATATGTGCTCGCGCCGGAAGAGACCACGAGCGAGTTCATCCGCAACCTTGTCGAGTTCTCCCCGGTGCGCGCGATCGCGGACGTGAAGTCTGCCGGCTCGCACACCGTCATCCTGCCGAAGCGCCTTTCGGTCACGAATGCGAAGTGGAAGGGCGAAGCCATCGCGTCGGAAGCGTCCGAGCCGACCTTCGGCGAGATGGAAATCGCCATCAAGGAGCTGAACACCCACGTCGATATCAGCAACTGGCTTCTGGAGGACGCGCAGAACGTCGAGTCCGAGGTTCGGCTTGCGCTCGCCGAGGACTTCGGCGCCAAGGAAGGCACCGCCTTCGTCAACGGCAGCGCCGCCGCCGAGCCGAAGGGCTTCATGACCGAAGCCGGCATCGCACAGTCCCTCAACGGCCATGCGACGAACCTGTCGGCCGATGCGCTGATCTCTCTCATGTATGCCCTGCCGGGCGTTTATCGCAGCCGTGGCACTTGGGCCATGAACGGCTCGACGCTTGCGACCATCCGCAAGCTGAAGGACGGCAACGGCAATTACCTGTGGCAGCCCAGCTATCAGGCCGGCCAGCCCGAGACGATCCTCGGCCGCCCGGTTGTCGAGCTGATCGACATGCCGGACGTTGCCGCCAACGCTTTCCCGGTCATCTTCGGCGACTTCAAGGCCGGCTATCGCATCTATGACCGGATCGAGCTTGCTGTGCTCAACAACCGCTACCTGCTCGCGACCGAGGGCATGGTTCGCTTCCACGCTCGCCGTCGCGTCGGTGCCGGCGTCGTCCGCACCGATGTCTTCCGCAAGCTGAAGATGGCCACTTCGTAAGCGATGACCTTGCGACCCGCATACGATGAGATCGTTCTGGAGCACGGCAGCAATGCCGTGATCCTGCGGCCGTCATTGCGGGCCGCGAGCGCCCTTGAGCGCAGCCATGACGGTTTTGACCGTCTCTTTCAGCGCATCGCCGAGTTCCACACTGGCACCGTTCGCGAGATCATCCTGATCGCCGCGACCGACCGCAGGGACGCAGTCCGCTTCCTCGACAGTGTGCTTCAGCTTCCGCTCGGCCGTGTCATCGAGAGCATGCAGGTATCGCTTGTTCGGCTCTGCGCCAGTTTCTTCCCGGAGGGCGATGACAAGCCCGGCCAGAGCGGCGAACGTATGCCGTTCCCTGACTTCTTCCGGGCCTTGTTTCGCCGTGCGACCGGCTGCCTGCACTGGACGCCGGAGGAGGCTTGGAACGCCACCATCACCGAAATCAGCGCCGCTATCGAAGGCCACAACGAGCTGATGGTTTCGATCTACGGCAGTTCCGAAGACAAGGCCGCCGAACACCAGCCCGACCCCGAACAGGCCGCGCGCAATGTCGCCGATGGCCTGGACCCCGAGTTTGACCGTGCCGGCCTTCAGGCCCTCAAGGCCAAGTATGGAAAGCCGCGCCGATGAGCCGTCCGCCCCGCATCTGCCCGTGTGGCAACCGCGTTCCCTATAACATCCCGTGCCGCTGCCAGAGCGAGCAGAGGCGCTTGCGCGGTGCCCGTCATGATAGGCGACGCCTGCCTGCCCGGAAGCGCGGCTATGACCATGATTGGCGTAAGGCCCGCCTCGACTTCCTCGCGGTCCATCCCCGCTGCGCCATGCCTGATTGCGGCCAGCTTGCCACCACGGTCGACCACATCATTCCGCATCGTGGTGACCGCACCCTGTTCTGGAACCGGGCGAATTGGCAGCCGCTCTGCACCCATTGCCACAACAGCGTGAAGCAGCGGCTTGAACGGGAGCTGCCTCGATGAGCTCACCTACGTTCCCTTGCCCGCCTTGCGGCGATCAGCTCGTGCTCAACCAGCTTTTTGCCCGCAGAGCTAACGCCTGCCCCGCCCAGTCGCTGTTCGACCAAGCCCAGTTCAGTCAGGCGCTTGTCCATCTCTACCGTAAGGAAAGCCGCGTTGTGCTGATAGATTCTCAGCAGCCAGCTCCATTCGTCTTGAGTCAAATCCTTCCGCGTCACCATGGTTCTCTGCCCTCGATTCGTCAGGGAACAGCAGTCTCTCACGCAAATGGTTGCGCCCCTCAATGGAGCGCTGCCTAATGCCCCGCATCTTCCTGCATGAGTTTCGCGGCAGCCGTTACACCACGAGCGAGCTTGCCGAGATGTCTGGTGTCCCTGCCGGTGTTCTGCGCGGCCGGCTCGCGCAGGGTTGGAACATTGAGCAGGCCATGACGGTCCCGACCATACAGCAGAGGCGCCGGGGGGTGGTCTCGAACCTGATCGCGATCGACGAGACCGGCCGTTCCTCCTCCGCGCAAGAGACGACGAATATAAGTTTTTCAGAAGAGGCCAATCAGTAATGAGTAGCGTAACGCTTTCGCTTGCGAAGGCGCATATGAAGGTTGACGGAAGCGCGGACGATGAGCTTATTCAGCTTTATCTCGATGCATCGGAATCTTACTGCGGACATTTCATCGGCAGGCCCATTGCCGATTTCAACCCGGTTCCGGCAGATCTTCAGGTCGCCATTCTAAAGCTGACCGCCTTTCATTTCATCAGCCGGAGTCTCGCGACATTTGGCCTGACGGCGACAGTTGCACCGGGCGGTGTCACCGCGCTGCTCGAAAACTATCGGCGGAACCATTTTGGCCGCAGTGCCGATGAGGACAGCGCCGATGCTTGAGCCGTCGCTTGCCCTTCAGGGCGCGCTTAAGGAGCTTCTGACGGCTGACCCGGCCGTGAGTGCGCTTGTCGCGGCCGATAGCATCCGCAGCGGCGATGTGCGCCCTGACAAGCTGCCCGCGATTCTCTTCAGCAACGGAACCGTGCAGATGCTCGGCTACGGCTCCGGGCGCCAGTTCCATGCCCGCGTGCTCATGGACCTGCACATCTGGGCGCTTAGCGATGGCCCGGACCATGCGAAGACCATCGGCTTTGCGATCGCGAACGCGCTTCTGGAAGGCCCCGACGATGGCGAGGATTTCCAGTTCGACGAGTTCGACCACGTCCGCACGGTCTGGCCGCGCGATCCTGATCCCCGCTTCGGACACGGCGTTCTGTCGGTGGAAGCCGTCATCCGGTGGAGCCTCTAATGCTCAACATCGGGCGCTTGAACACCCGCATCACGATCCAGCGCAAGAGCGAGACGGTTACGGCAACCGGAGGTGTTATTCCTGCCTGGACGGATATCGGCACCGTATGGGCCGAGATCGTCACGGCTTCCGCGAGCGAGTTCCTGACTGGCTTCGGCGAAGCGCAGGCGAATACCACGGTGTATCGCATCCACTGGCGCGACGATCTTACTATCGCCGATCGCGTCTCGCTCAACGGGCGGCACTGCGAGATCAAGGAGATTGTAGAACTGGGACGGCGCGACGGCCTTGAGCTTCGCGCGGTGGCGTTGTCGTGACCCGAGGCGTGAAGCCGGCGACCATCGTGTCGGGAACCTCGCCGGTCATGACGATCCCGCGTCCGCCGTCCTATCTCTCGAAGGACGCCAAGGCCGAATGGCGCCGCGTTGCGCCGATCCTGTCGGATGAACGCAAGGTGCTGACGCTCGCCGATCTCGCGGCGCTGGAAAACTATGTCATCGCCGTCGCGACGATGCGCGAGGCGCACCGCGAGCTTCAGGCGACCGGGCTGCTCATCGCGGGCAAGCGCAACCCCGCCAGCACCATTCTCTTGCAGGCCCAGCAGCAGCAGCTTCGCGCCGCTGGCGAGCTTGGCTTGACGCCGGCCGCCCGGTCCCGTGCCGTAATGGCGGCGGGTGATGACGAGGAAGGCTTCCTCGACTGATGGCTATTCTTCGCCCCGCTTGGGTTGATGACGCCTCGCCCATCCCGGACCCGCTCGGCTTCGGTGAGATGGCCGTGCAGTGGCTCCGTCAGAACCGACACCCGAAGAACCGGGCGCCCGGCAGCCCCTTCCATCTGGACGAATGGCAGGAGCGGATTATCCGCTACCTGTTCGGCAATGTTGATCCCGTCACCGGCCGGCGCCTCTTCAATCGGCTGATCCTTCAGGTTCCGCGCGGCAACCGGAAGACCTCGCTCGCGGCTGCCATTGTGCTCCTGCTCACCTTCGGCCCGTTCAAGGTGCCGGGGACGCTGGTGCAGTCGGCGGCTTCGACCCGGAAGCAGGCTCGCGAGTGTTTCGAGGAAGTCGCGCTCATCATCGGCATGGATCGTCGCTACGACAAGATTGCCAGCATTCAGGACTACAAGAGCCGGATCAGCCACAGGAAGCTGCGCACGCGCTACGAAGCGATTTCGTCGGATGCGCTGAGCCAGCACGGCTCGACACCGCAGGCCGTCATCATCGACGAGCTTCATGCTTGGACCACGGACAAGCACCGCGAGCTCTACAAGACGATGGCCTCGGCCCTCGGCAAGCTGTCGGACAGCCTCATGGTGGTGCTGACGACTGCCGGGCGCGGGCATGAATGCCTTGCCTATGAGGTGATCGATTACGCCCGGAAGGTGCAGCGCGGCGAAATCCACGATCCGCACTTGCTGCCCGTCATTTTCGAGGTGACGGCCGATGTCGATTGGCGGGACGAAACCGCGTGGCACGCCGTCAATCCCGGCCTGAAGCACGGCTATCCGTCGCTGGATTATATGCGGAAGCTGGCGCTGAAGGCTGAGCACAGCCCTGTCGAGCGCGAGGTTCTTCAGCAGCTCTATATGAATGTCTGGCTTGGCGTCAGCAACGCGCCCCTGTTCGACATGGGCGTTTATGACACCGGGAGTTTCCCGCTGGACCTTACCGAGCTTGAGGCGCTGCCCTGCTTCGTCGGTGTAGACATGGCGCTGAACGGCGACCTTGCTGCCGTTGTCGCCGCGTGGCGCCATGGCGATGGCAGGATCACTGTCGCGCCGTGGTTCTTCGTCCCGAGCGAAGAACTGCGGCTACGTTCGCAGCGCGATGGTGTTCCTTACGAGCGCTGGCGCGACGAAGGCCATGTGATCGTCACCGATGGTCCGATTATCGACCACGCTGTAGTCGAAAGCCATATTCGCGAGCTTTGCGCGCAGTTCGACGTGCGCGAGATCGCTTTTGATCCGAACCTTGCCCGCGTCACCATGCAGCGGCTGCACGATGACGACCTTCCGGTGGTCGAGATGCGCCAGAACATCATGACGATGGGCGTCGCGGCTGGCACGCTTGAGCGTTTCGTGAACGGCCGGCTGCTCCGCCATGGCGGGCATCCGGTTCTCCGCCATCACTTCGATAGCGTCGTCGCCAGCCGAAACGACACCGGCCTTGTCCGCATGCACAAGGGCAAGAAGACCGATCGCATCGACGGCGCCGTGGCTGCCGCGATGGCCGTAGCACGCGCCGCCGCGAACGATGACACGTCCGACTACTTCGCCCGCGACGACCATGAGGCTGAAATGGACCGACTTTGGAATGAGGCCGCATGATCGACGCTGAATTTCTTGGCGAGGCCAATCTCACCCGGAAGCTGTTGGAAGCCCGCGCCCGTGCCGAGGAGGCCATGCAGCGGCGTCTTGAAGCCCTCGCGGCTGAGATGGTTGCCGAGATGCAGGCGCTTGCCCCGGAAGCGTCCGGCGGCTTGCGGGAATCCATCCGCTACGAAGCCGACCAGACCGAAGACGGGCCTGGCGTCATGATCCGCGCAGGCGGCACGCCCGAAACCGAGCGCCCTTCGGCGAGCGGCCACGTCTTCGATAACGCCGTCCTTCAGGAATACGGCACGGCGCATATGCCGGCGCAGCCGTTCTTCAACCCGACCGTTGACGCCTTCCGCAGCCGCATTGCCGAAGAGGCCGGCGCGGAAGCGGCGTCCGCCGTCGTCGAAATCATCGAAAGTGAGTAACGAGTGACCGGCTTAGCAGTTCGCATTGGTGGTGATGTCTCTGGCCTCGACAAGGCCATGCAGCGCGCGACGGATATTGTCAGCACGCGCGGCAAGCAGATGGTTTCGACCGCGATCCAGACCAACAAGGCCATGGATACGGCGTTCACCGCTTATCGCGGGATCCAGTTCGCTGCCCAGCACACCACGGCCCTCACGACCGGCCTGAAGGGCGTTGCCGTCGCGCTCGGCACCCTCGCTGTAGGTATCGGCATCATCAAGGGCTTGGAAGCCGCGACCGCTGCCGCTGCCGAGCAGGTGGAGCGCGTTGCGAAGATTGGCGATGCGGCGCGTTCGGCCGGCGTCAGCAACAGCTTCTATCAGGTATGGACCGCACAGGCGCGATTCCTGCGTGTCGAGAACGACGACCTCACGAAGAGCTTGGAGCGCCTGAAGCAGGCTGCGACCGTGACGCTAGGCGAAGGCCAGGAGGGCAAGGCGCGGAATGAATCGAGCCTCACCGCCCGGCTTCGGCAGCAGGTTGAGGCCGGCAACATCGGCAACGCGGACCTGAACAGATACCTCGGCGCCAATTCGACCGAGCAGCGCCTTCGCGTGCTGCTCGACCTGATGCAGCAGCTTCAGAGCAAGGGGCGCGATCTCGCCGCGCTCGACATTGGTAGCCAGTTCCTGACGCCCAACATCGTGGAGGGCATCCGTAACGGCACCATCGAACTGGACCGGCTGAAGCAGCGGCTCAATGACGTGAAGAACACCGATGTTCGGATTTACGAGGATTCCGACATCGAGAACGCGCGCGAGATGCAGCGCCGGCTTGAGGAAGCGTATCGGATCATCAGGAGCGACCTGAAGCCGATCTATGAGGATTTCGCCAGCGCCGGCCGGGACTTTTACGCCAGCACCGTGAGTTGGGTTGAATCCCTCGCGGGCGGCGTCCGCTTGCTGGCGCAGGCCTACGGCATCATGAAGTCGATTGCGGCTGCGGCTGCGTCTACGCCCGGCCTGACTGCCGGCAATGCTGCCGCGAACAGTCCGGCCGGCAAGGCTGGCGCCCGCGTCGGCGCGATCATCGGCGGGAAGGATGTTCCGGACGAGCCGCAGAGCCCGGCCGCTGGTATTGCGGAACGTCTCGGCGCGACCAGCCCGGAAGCTGTGAAGGCCCTTCAGGACCTCGCCA
Source organism: uncultured Allobosea sp. (assembly GCF_945956895.1). GTDB lineage: Bacteria > Pseudomonadota > Alphaproteobacteria > Rhizobiales > Beijerinckiaceae > Allobosea. Next base: position 132,316 of record NZ_CAMFJF010000009.1, read on the forward strand.
AGCGGATGAGCCCGACCGCGACGGCGAATGATCAGGCGAAGAGCCGCGCCATGACGGACGGCATGTTTCAGGACAAGTCGGCGCCGATCGTCACCACACCGAAGACGGGCGGCGGTGCTGGCGCCGGAGCTGATACCGACCGCACGACTGCCGTGGAGCGCTATGTCGCGACGCTCGAGCGTGCTCGAGATGTTGCGAAGGCCGAAGCCGAGACGGCTGGTCTGGGCAACGCGGCCCGCGAAAAGGCGGTTGCACTCGCGCGGGCACAGGCTGCCGCCCAGCAGGACGTGAAGGACGGCCTTCGTGATACCGCCACTCTGACGGATTCCGAGCGCGCCCAGATCGAGAGCGCTGCCGCAGCCACGGCGCGGTGGAAGGAGGAAGCTGAGCAGACCCGCGAGGCGCTGGACTTCGCGAAGGGGCTGGCCGGCGACGCGCTGAAGGGCTTCCTCGGCGACCTTCGCGAGGGCAAGAGCCTGACGGAGGCGCTTAGAAATGCGCTCGACCGCATGATTACGCAGATCAGCAACAAGTTGGTCGACCTCATGCTGAACAGCATGTTCGGCGGTGGCGGGTTCCTCGGCGGCCTCGGCAAGCTGTTCGGAATGGGCAGTGGCCTCGGCCTGACGCCTGGTGCCGGTGGCCTCTATGCCGATGGCGGATACACCGGGCCCGGATCGAAGTGGCAGCCGGCCGGTATCGTTCATGCCGGTGAGGTGGTTTGGAGCCAGGCGGATATTCGCCGGGCTGGCGGTGTCGCGACCGTTGAGGCGATGCGCAAGGGCTTCCGGGGATATGCCGATGGCGGGATCGTCGGTGATGCACCGGCAATCCGTCAGCCCCAGCTTGCAGGTGGCAGCGCCGCGCCGGTGCAGGCCATCAGCATCTCGGCGCCGATCACGGTCAACGGCTCTTCCGGCACCCCGGAGCAGAACGACGATTTGGCCAAGCGTATGCAGCGACAGCTTGAGGTGACGATGCGATCGGTGGTGGCCGATGAGATGAGAAAGCAGACTCGGCCGGGGAACTTCGCGAACACCCGTTCGCGTTAGGGGATTCATTTTAGGAATTTGATCTGATATACTAGGTCAACTAGTAGGAGATCGAATGTCTGACGTTATCAAGCTTCCGCCCGAGCGTGTAGAGCAGCTTCGCATGCTTGCGAAGAAGCTCGATATGACGATTGCCGACTGCATCGCCATGTTCATTCGCGAACAGATCGCCAAGGGAAACCTGCCGGATGCGGTTCCCGGCATCACCATTGAGCGGCGCGGCGAAAGCGTGACGCTCAACACTGGTGCTTTTGTAAGGGAACTGACTTCTGATCTCGCGCAGGCATATGCCGCTCAGGTTCGTGGCATGTTGGATGGGATCAAGACCCCGGCGCCGAGCAATCCGTTCCTCACCAATGCTAGGTTGGACGTGGCGAAGCGTGGCACCAGCCTGAAGCTCATTGATCGCTCGACCGGGGCGGAAAAGACCCTCGCGCCTTCCGTCGCCTTCGACTTCGCTCGCGTCTTGCAGCAGTTCAGCGCGTGACTGCGCTATAAAAAGAAGATGCCCTCGGCGACCTTCAATCGCCGAGGGCAGTAGAATTCGCCGCTTCTGACACAGCTCAATCAATCTAGGACTTTGATCCTAAATTGTCAAGCGATCGGAGCGGCGGCCTTCCCAAGGCGTCGTTGCCTTGGTGGGCCATACTGGCACTGACTACCAAGGGCGATACCGGAAATCAGGGACCGGCGCCATCAGCCCAGCCAGAGGCGAACGGAAGATCGGGCAGCCGGTCATCGCCGCACGCAGTCGCGTGGAATGGATGCCATAAAGATGGGCGCTCTGTGAAAAGCTGACGAGATCAGCAACCACAACGCCCGGTCACGCAGCGATTGATGGAGAGTCGCGCGTGGCGAGTGATCCCCAGGATCACGACCGCTTTGCCCTTCGGGGCAGGATGTCGGAGTGCTGCTAGGCCAATGGAAGCCGCCTAGTGGGTCTAACGAACCAGAACTCCCCACCACCTGTTAAACGCAGGATATCCCCCTCTTTGATCGAGCAGAACCACGGACGTTTCGTCTGTGTCGATCAGAGAGGGGGGATAAGCCCTATTTCCGCAGGGATCATTGTAGGCCGACGTCCCCGCATCCATCCTCACAAAGCCTGACGGATGCGTGGACGCGAAGCGTCCGTAAGGGAGCGCAGCGACCGCGCAGGCGAGGACCGAAGGTCCGAGTGTTCTTTCATGACATGTCGGATGCTTGGAGAGGATCCCGCCTACGCATGTCGGCACGGGTTGGGGCGTCCATCCTGATCTCTTCCGGCTCGATTAAAGGCTGGCGCTGACTTCGCTCACGATCACCAGCATTCGCACCTTCGACAGCGCTATAACGTAGTCGCCAGCCTCACCCTCAAACGCCGGGGCTGGCACCGGCCCGTGTGCGCGGCGGTGAGAAACCCATCCAGTGAAGCGCCGGCATTTGTGCTGGT
>NZ_CAMFJF010000010.1 GCF_945956895.1 uncultured Allobosea sp.
ACGCCTCCACGCCCGCCGGCCGAGCCGACGGCGCCCGCAGCTCCCCGCGCCGCTCCTCAACCTTCCGCGCCGTCTGCCCCGGCTCCCCAGCCCGGTGCAGGCGCGCCGCCCTCAGCGGTTCCGCGCGGCGGTCCGGCCGTTCCGCCATCGGCCGCGCCGAGCCAGCCGCGCCCTCCGGGAGCCCCTCCTGCTGCGGCCCCTGTCGCTCCGTCGCAGTCCGGCACTCCCTCCCAGCCGGGCGCTGGCGCCGCGCCATCTGCGGTGCCGCGCGGTGGTCCGGCCGTTCCGCCTTCGGCCGTCCCGTCCCAGCAGCGTCCGCCGGCTGCGGCGCCGCAGCCCGGTGTTCCCGTTGCGCCCGGTCAGCCGGCAACAGGTGCCCCGACGCCTCCGTCAGGCGGCGCTCCGGCCCAACCCGGGCGTCCCGCCCTCGGAATCCCTGCGACCGGGGCGCCCGCCGCTCCGGCTCCAGCCCTGCCCGGCGCGACGGCTCCAACGCCGCCTGCCGGCGCGGCACCCGGCCAACCCGGGCGTCCCGCTCCCGGCATGCCGTCCGGTGGAGTGCCGGGTACCGGTGCGCCGGCGCAATCCGGCGTCGCGCCTGCCCCCGGCCAGCCCGGTGCCGTGCCGGGGCAGCCGCCGGCCGGTATTCCCGGCCAGCCGGCCCAGCGTGAAGGCCGCCGCGGCGGCATCTCACCAGGCGTGGCCGGCGCGATCGGGCTTGGCGCCGGCGTCATCGGCGGCATCATGGCCGCGCAGGGCGCGCAGCGCTTCGACGACATCCGCCGGGAGCGGCAGGAGCAGCGCGAGGGCGACCTGACCATCATCCGCGAGCCCGGTCGCACCATCATCCGCGACGATGACGGCCGCGCCATCATCCGCCGCGACGAGGACCAGCACTTCCGCGATCTCGGCTGGCAGGGTCGGTCCGAGCGCCGCGACGGCGAGATGCGTACGGTCTTCGAGCGGCCGGACGGCACGAGGATCGTCACCGTCACGGACGAGGAGGGCCGGCTGATCCGCCGCACCCGCATCGACCGCGACAATCGCGAGGTGATCATCATCGACAACACGCTGCGGGACCGTCCGGGGCGCTTTGCCGACGATGTCGTCGTGCTGCCGCCGCCGCCGCTGCCGATCCCGCGCGAGCGCTATATCGTCGATGCGGACCAGGCCGACGAGAACCTGATCTACGAGACGATCATCGCTCCGCCGATCGCCGCGATCCCGCGTCGCTACACGCTGGACGAAGTGCGTTACTCGCCGGACTTGCGCGCCCGCATGCGCAGCGTCGATATCGACACGATCAATTTCGATACCGGCTCCTGGCAGGTCGGACAGGATCAGGCCCGGCGCCTCGCGGTGATCGCGGATTCGGTGAAGCGCGCCCTGCAGCGCTCGCCCAACGAGGTCTTCCTCGTCGAGGGGCACACCGACGCCGTCGGCGCCGATGTCGATAATCTCTCGCTCTCCGATCGCCGCGCGCAATCGGTCGCGGAAATCCTGACGCGCGACTTCCAGATCCCGCCGGAGAACCTGACGACGCAGGGCTATGGCGAGCAGTACCTGAAGGTGAACACGCAGGAAGCTTCGCGCGAGAACCGGCGCGTCACGCTCCGGCGCATCACGCCGCTGCTCAACGGCCAGAACCAGTGACGACCGGGCGGGGCTGCCTTCGAAGCAGCCTCGCTCCCCAACAGGCGCAGGGAACAGTCGTTCCCTGCGCCTGTTTCATTCCCGGAGGATAGCCGAAGGGGGATGCCGCCATGAGAAAGCTTGCTCCGGTTCTGGTCGGATTGCTCGCCGCGAGCCTGGCGGGAGCGCTCGCCGCACAGGCACAGACCGTCTCGCCTCCCGTCGAGCAGCGGGCTCCGGGCGTGCCGCCGGCGCCACGGTCGGGAGAGGGCGTTCGCCCGGCTGCGCCCAACAACGCAGCCTCCCGCGCCGAGAAGCGCGGCGCTGGAGAGGACAAGGCGCAGGTTCGGCCCGAGCGCGATTTGCCGATGCCCAAGCCGGTTCCATCGATCATCGCACCTTGAAGATCGGGGTTGAGGGTTTGGTAGGGTTGCCGGGCTAGGGTGCCCGGCATGAGCGACTCCGTTTCCCTCGCCACCAGCATCGTCTCGATGCAGGCCGACACCACCCGGCAGGCGCTGTCGGTCGCGATGCTCAAGCAGAATGCCAACGCCGAGCAGGGCATCGTCGCCATGCTCCAGCAGAGCGCCGAGCAGACGCAGGCTACGCTGCCGGCCGGGCAGGGCACGCTGGTCGACCGGACCGCCTGAGCCATTCCTTCTCCTCGACAACCTGTTTGAAAATGGGCAGCCCTCATCCTGAGGAGCCGCGTCAGCGGCGTCTCGAAGGATGCTTCAGGAGGCTCCCGAACGATCTGGACCATCCTTCGAGACGCGCCTGCGGCGCTCCTCAGGATGAGGGCTGCGGGATACTCCACCAGTTGGTCTGGGAGGTATGCTTGCAGCCCGTTGCAAAGCGGCGGCGCTGCGCCTAACCTCGTCCGCGTTCCGAGGGGTGCCCGCAAGGGCTGAGACGGCTTTCGAAGCTGAACCCATCGAACCTGATCCGGGTCATACCGGCGGAGGGACTGGAACGCGGTGCAGCCTTGGCCTGCACCCGCATCACAGCGCTTGAACCGCTTCGACGCCGGATCTCCTGACCTGTACCAAGGAGGAGATCCCCTGATGAATGCCCACACCAAACCCCAGAAGAACAGCGTCAAGACGGCGCCGCAAAGCGTGACCACCGGGCCGATCATCGGCTCGCGCAAGATCTATGTCGCTGCGCCCGAACACCCCGAGATGCGCGTGCCCTTCCGCGAGGTCGTGCTGACGACCGATGCCGAGCCGCCGGTGCGCCTCTACGATCCCTCCGGCCCCTATACCGAGACCGATGCCAGGATTGACCTCAATGCCGGCCTCGCGCAGCCGCGTCGCGCCTGGCTCGATGCGCGAGGCTTCGAGCAGGTGGTGGGGCGCGCCGTCACGGCCGCCGATAACGGCAATATCTCGGCTGAGCAGCTCGTCCCGGCCTGCCCGGCGCAGCGCCCGATTCTACAGGCGAAACCCGGTCAACTGACGACGCAATACGAGTTCGCCAGGGCCGGCATCGTCACGCCCGAGATGATCTATGTCGCCCATCGCGAGAATCTCGGCCGCGCCGCCATGCTGGAGGGCGCCCGCGAGCGCCATGCCGATGGCGAGAGCTTCGGCGCCAATGTGCCGGAATTCGTGACGCCGGACTTCGTCCGCGATGAGATCGCGAGCGGCCGCGCCATCATCCCCGCGAACATCAACCATCCCGAGCTGGAGCCGATGGCGATCGGCCGCAACTTCCTGGTCAAGATCAACGCCAATATCGGCAACTCTGCCGTCACATCCGGCGCCGCCGAGGAGGTTGAGAAGCTGGTCTGGGCGATCCGCTGGGGCGCCGACACGGTGATGGACCTCTCCACCGGCCGCAACATCCACAACATCCGCTCCTGGATACTCAGAAATTCGCCGGTGCCGATCGGCACGGTGCCGATCTACCAGGCGCTGGAGAAGGTCGGCGGCGATCCGATCAAGCTCGACTGGGAGGTGTTCAAGGACACGCTGATCGAGCAGGCCGAGCAGGGCGTCGACTACTTCACCATCCATGCCGGCGTGCGTCTTCCTTACGTCCCACTGACGGCGAATCGCGTCACCGGCATCGTCTCGCGCGGCGGCTCGATCATGGCGCGCTGGTGCCTCGCGCATCACCGCGAAAGCTTCCTCTACGAGCGCTTCGACGAGATCTGCGAGATCATGCGCCGCTACGATGTCTCGTTCTCGCTCGGCGACGGCCTGCGTCCGGGCTCGATCGCCGACGCCAATGACCGCGCCCAGTTCGCCGAATTGGAGACGCTGGGCGAACTGACGAAGGTCGCCTGGGACAAGGGTTGCCAGGTGATGATCGAGGGCCCCGGCCATGTGCCGATGCACAAGATCAAGGAGAACATGGACAAGCAGCTCCGCGAATGCGGCGAGGCGCCCTTCTACACGCTCGGACCGCTGACCACCGACATCGCGCCGGGCTATGACCACATCACCTCCGGCATCGGGGCTGCGATGATCGGCTGGTATGGCTGCGCCATGCTCTGCTACGTCACGCCGAAGGAGCATCTCGGCCTGCCAGATCGCGACGACGTCAAGACCGGCGTCATCACCTACCGCATCGCGGCCCATGCCGCCGATCTCGCCAAGGGCCATCCGGCAGCGAAGATCCGCGACGATGCGCTCTCGCGCGCCCGTTTCGACTTCCGCTGGGAGGACCAGTTCAACCTGGCGCTCGATCCCGACACGGCGCGGGAGTTCCACGACGAGACCTTGCCGAAGGACGCCCATAAGGTCGCGCATTTCTGCTCGATGTGCGGGCCGAAATTCTGCTCGATGAAGATCACCCAGGACCTGCGCGCCGAGGTTCTGGCGATGAGCGACAACGAGCGCGCCAATCTGGAAGCGATGGCCCGCGATCAAGCGGCAGCGCAGATCGAAATCCAGAGGGAAGGCATGGCGGCGAAATCGAAGGAATTCCTCGACAAGGGCGGCAGTATCTATCTACCTGCTGCCGGATGAGCGGTTTCGACGAAAAGCTCGACGCAAGCAGCGTTGCATCGATCCTCGCGCGGGTGGCCAGGCGCCGCCCGCGCATCCATTGCCTGACCAATACGGTGGCGCAGAACGTCACGGCCAACATGCTGCTCGCCTTCGGGGCCGTGCCTTCGATGGCGAGCCATCCCGCGGAAGTCAGAGACTTCGCGGCCGGCGCCAGTGCGATCCTGATCAATCTCGGCACGATCAATTCGGAAGGCGAGCGGGCCATCCCGGAGCTGATCGCCGTGGCGCAGGAGCGCCGCATCCCGCTGGTGCTCGATCCGGTCTTCGTCGAGCATTCGCCCTTGCGGCTGCGGCTGGTTGGCGACGTGCTGGCGTCTTTCGATGTTCTGGTGCGCGGCAATGCCACGGAAATGGCGACGTTGGAGCCGCTTTTCTCGCTGCGGCCGGACACGGTGCGCGTCACCACCGGCGTGGTCGACCGGATCGAGACGGAAGACCGGGCGCTGTCGGTGGCGCATGGCCATGAGCTGATGAGCAAGGTGACCGGGCTCGGCTGCGCATCGAGCGCTTTGGTCGCTGCCTGCCGGGCAGTCGAGTCCGACCCGGTCATCGCGGCCGGAGCAGCATTGACCGCCTATGGCATTGCCGGCGAGATCGCGGCCGAGCGCGCGGCCGGTCCCGGCAGCTTCGCGGTCGCGCTGATCGACGCGCTCGCGACGCTGGACCCGCAGACGCTACAAGCCCGCATGGCGGGCGCGCGAAACCACGGGGACATGCCCTAGAGGGGGATTCAGCGCAGGCCGCAGGCGCGTTAGGGTCGCATGGCTGATTCGCCCGGCTGGAGGCGGCTGCGCCGGGGGGCGATCAACAATATGACGTATAACGAAGTTTGCGGGCAATCGTCCCGGCTGGTCCGGCTCGGCGTGCTGATGGCGCTCGGCCTCGCCGTCGGCGTTTTTGGAATCTGTGAGAAAGCCGCCGCCGCCGAAAACGGCACGGGCTTCTATCTGCTCGGCGGGCGCGGCGCGATGGCGGGCTACCTGCCGCCTCCCGGGGTCTATTTCGAGAGCGACACCTACAGCTACGATGCGAAGCTCGACGCCCGGAAGTCGCTGCCGGCGGGCGGACGTTTCGTCGCGGATGTGCGCAGCCAGGCCAGGGCGGATTTCCTGAGCGGTACATGGGTGACGCCCTGGGAGATCGCCGGCGGCAATGTCGCGCTCGGTGCCACCCTGCCCGTCGGCCGTGTCCGGGTCGGGGTCGGCACTGAGTACGATTCGCCGCGCACGAACCGCATCATCGGCGCCAGCCTGCGCGACAGCGCGGTGGTCGTCGGCGATCCCGTTTTCTCTGCGATGCTCGGCTGGCATGCCGGCAAGTTCCATTGGAACGCGACCGTCATGGTCAACGCACCTGCCGGCGACTACCGCAACGGCGAACTCGCCAATCTCGCCTTCCATCGCTGGGCGACGGATCTGTCCGGCGCCCTCACCTGGTTCGATCCGGAAACCGGCATCGACCTCTCGGGCGTTGCCGGCGTGACCTTCAACGGCGCCAATCCGGCCACGGACTACCGGACGGGCACCGAGTTCCATCTTGAATGGGCGGCCTCGAAGGCGCTGACCAGCGCCCTGTCGGCCGGCGTCATCGGCTATCACTACCAGCAGCTCACCGGCGACAGCGGGGCCGGCGCGCAGCTCGGCGCCTATAAGGGACGCGTGACCGCGCTTGGCGGCACGCTCGCCTATAATTTCACGGTCGGAAGGACGCCGGTCTCGACCCGCATCAAGGTTCTGCGCGAGTTCGCCGCGGAGAACCGGGCGCGCGGAACCGTGGGCCTGCTCACCGTCTCGCTGCCCCTGACGGCTTCGCCCTGACGGCAAGACCGCCAGGGGCGGTTCGCCGGTCTATGATCCAGGGAACGGCCGCCCCCGATCTCGCGGAGCGAGAGGGGGCGGCTATCGTCCGTTACGGCTTGCCGAACTGGAGGGCCGGAGGCACAGGGTTCGGCTTGAACGGAGCGACCTGAAGCGTCTTGGCGTCGAGGTCGAAGCTGGTCAGGTCGACCATGCGCAGGACCTGATCCTGATAGCTCTTGATGTAGTACTTCCTGGCGCGCAGATCCGCGACCGAGGTCCACTGCGTGTATTCGAGTTCCCCGCCCTTCGCGGCGGAGTCGATGAAGCCGACGGGGATGTCGAAATTGTTCATGATGTGCTCGACGAGACGGACCGTCTGCGGGCCATCGGGAGCCTGCTTCGCCGAAGCGACATAGCCGAGCGCGCGGATGAAGCGCGAGGGCGGGGTCGGGTCGCCCGGAATGCCGAGCAGTCCTGAGCCCTGGCCGAAGGGGGCGAAGGTCTTGCCGCCGATCTTCAGCGGGTCGGCCGCGACCGGCGAAAGCTTGACGTAGTTGCGGATGTTGTTGAGGTGCCAGTCGAAGGTCGGCGAGTTGGTCAGGACACCCATCGGGTTGTCATAGACCTTCAGCTTGCCGTCCACCGGCTCGATCACGATGGAGGCGCCCGTCGCGTCGTGGATCGGGAAGTGGAACGGCAAGGTGAAGTTCACCATCGGTGCCGGCAGATCGACGATCACGGTCTTGTCGAGCGCCGCCTTCACTTCCGCGACGGTCGAGAAATTCGACAGCACCCAGCTCAGGAACTCCCAGGGCGCAAGCGCGGTATTCGGGTCGGCCTGGGCGACCGGCGTGTAGCCCGCGAAGTCCGGGAAATACAGGGCGCCGCCGGCAAGACCCTTCTCGTTCATGCCGTCCGAGACGAAGGGCTGGCCGAAGCTCATCACGCCGACGAAGGCGTAGCGGGTGTTCCATTTCGGCGCGGCCATGTTGCCCGGGCGGGTGCCGACGAAGGCGTAGTTCCGCGGGACCACGACGACGTCGGATTGTGTCTGGAGTGCATATTCGAGGGTGCGGCCGTAGACCGGCGTGCCATCGGCGGCGATCATCAGGATATTCGTGCAGGCCTGGGCCGGCGCGGTGCTGACGAGCATGCCGGCGAGCAGGGCTGCAACGCCCTTCCTCGCGAACTTCCAATCAAAAATGTGCATTGTGTCCTGTCCCCCAAAGCAGTGTGCCACGGCTTGGTAAGGGGCCAATCACCGCGCAATCGTAAAGAAGCGCGCGGCCTTGCGCAGGCCGGGGAGGGAGCCGGAAAAGGTGGTGAATGAAGCTCTAATCGCCGGACGGGTTCGCGCGCGGCGCGCCCAGACGGGCCCGGCTCTACTGCGTCGGCGTGAGCGAGAGTGGGGCCGGCTTCGGCGTGGGGCGCGGCTTCGGCTTGCTGGCTGGCTTCGGTTCGGTGTTGAGGCCGAGCCGGGCGCGCAGCGAAGCGGCGCGCGCTTCGGTGATCCGGGCGCCGCAGAAGCCGAACTGGCCCTCGCGCTGGAATTCGCGGCAGATCGTTTCGCGCTCGGCCGAGAAGCCGGCCTGTTCGCGGGCGATCACGCGCTGCTCGACGGCGTCGGATTTGGCCGTCAGCGTGCGGTAGCCCTCGCGGACGGCGCGCTCGGCACTGCCGCGTGCCTTCTCGATCTCCTTGGCCTGCCCGGCGACGGTGCGGGCATCGGGGCCCCAGAGCCCGCGCGGGTCGATCCGGCATTGCGCAGCCTGCACGACGCAGGGCTCCGTCGGCTCGACCACGAGGAAGGCACCGTCGAGCACGTCGAAGACGATCGGGCAGATCGGCGCCTCCAGCTTGTAGCGGGGAACGCCGGCCGGGCGCCCGAGCGGGGTTGCCGGGACAGGCGCGTCGCCGAAGGAGACGGCACAGGGCTCGACCAGATTCGTGCTCTGGAAGCCATCGAGATTGAGCTTGAGGCCGTAGCCTGTCGCCGTCTTCGAGAAGAGGGCCTCGCCGTGATTGCCGTGGCGATGCAGGGCCTTGCCGAGGATGGCATCCTCGCCGGCAACCTTGATGGCGGGCATGCTCGGCACCTTCGGCGCGGCCGGGGCGCCGGGCTGAGAGGGCGCGGCCTGCTGGGTTCCCGGCGCGTTGAACGGCTGGGCGCCAGGCAGTTGCAGCGGCTGGGCGAGGGCTGCCGTCGCGGCCGCGGCGAGGGCCAGCGAGGCGAGGATGAGGCGCGTCGGTCGTGTCATGGCGGCCCAGTGAAACCGGAACGGCCTTTCTGCATGCAGGCCGACGCAAGGTTAGGCAAGGACGGGAAGGCCACACTCGGGCGGAAAGCGCGTTCCGGGGCAATTCGGCCGGCACTCCCGATTCTTAATCGGCTCGCCTGTCTTGCAAGGGGTGGAACACCCTCACTATATACGCCGCCAAGGGGCGGTTTAACCACCGTCAAACGTGGAATGCCGGTTTCGTTCGCCGCTGAAGCGGGGGCGATCCGGTCCATGGGCCGGCAGGCGACGCACAAGCGTCGCAGGTCGGCGATCTGCTCAATCGAAAGGGATCCCATCCATGGGTAAAGTCATTGGTATCGACCTCGGCACGACCAACAGCTGCGTTGCAGTGATGGAAGGCTCGACGCCCAAGGTCATCGAGAATTCGGAAGGCGCGCGCACCACGCCTTCCATCGTCGCCATCACGGATGACGGCGAGCGTCTGGTCGGCCAGCCTGCGAAGCGGCAGGCCGTCACCAACCCGGAGCGCACCTTCTTCGCGATCAAGCGCCTCATCGGCCGGACCTTCGAGGACCCGATGACGCAGAAGGACCTGAAGCTGGTCCCCTACAAGATCACGAAGGCCTCGAACGGCGACGCCTGGGTGTCCGCCGACGGCAAGGACTATTCGCCGTCGCAGATCTCGGCCTTCACGCTGACCAAGATGAAGGAGACGGCGGAGGCCTATCTCGGCCAGCCCGTCACCCAGGCCGTCATCACGGTTCCCGCCTATTTCAACGACGCCCAGCGCCAGGCCACCAAGGACGCCGGCAAGATCGCCGGCCTCGAGGTGCTGCGCATCATCAACGAGCCGACGGCGGCTGCGCTGGCCTATGGTCTCGAGAAGAAGTCGGCCGGCACCATCGCGGTCTATGACCTCGGCGGCGGCACCTTCGACGTCTCGATCCTCGAGATCGGCGACGGCGTCTTCGAGGTGAAGTCGACCAACGGCGACACCTTCCTCGGCGGCGAGGATTTCGACATGCGCCTGGTCGAATATCTCGCGGACGAGTTCAAGCGCGAGCAGGGCATCGACCTGAAGAAGGACAAGCTCGCTCTTCAGCGCCTGAAGGAAGCGGCCGAGAAGGCCAAGATCGAATTGTCGAGCGCGGCCCAGACCGAGATCAACCTGCCCTATATCACGGCGGATGCCTCGGGCCCGAAGCACCTCGCCATCAAGCTCTCTCGCGCCAAGTTCGAGAGCCTGGTCGACGACCTGATCCAGCGCACCATCGAGCCCTGCAAGAAGGCGCTCAAGGATGCCGGCCTGTCGGCGGGCCAGATCGACGAGGTCGTCCTCGTCGGCGGCATGACCCGCATGCCGAAGGTGCAGGAGGTCGTGAAGCAGTTCTTCGGCAAGGAGCCGCACAAGGGAGTGAACCCTGACGAGGTCGTCGCCATCGGCGCCGCGATCCAGGCCGGCGTCCTCCAGGGCGACGTCAAGGACGTGCTGCTGCTCGACGTGACCCCGCTCTCGCTCGGCATCGAGACGCTGGGCGGCGTGTTCACGCGCCTGATCGATCGCAACACCACGATCCCGACCAAGAAGAGCCAGGTCTTCTCCACCGCCGAGGACAACCAGAACGCGGTGACGATCCGGGTCTTCCAGGGCGAGCGCGAGATGGCGGCCGACAACAAGCTGCTCGGCCAGTTCGACCTGATGGGCATTCCGCCGGCCCCGCGCGGCATGCCGCAGATCGAGGTGACCTTCGACATCGACGCCAACGGCATCGTCTCGGTGACGGCGAAGGACAAGGCCACCAACAAGGAGCAGCAGATCAAGATCCAGGCTTCCGGCGGTCTGAGCGAGGCCGATATCCAGAAGATGGTGAAGGATGCCGAGGCGAACGCCGCCGAGGACAAGAAGCGCCGCGAGCTGGTAGAGGCCAAGAACCAGGGCGAGAGCCTCGTGCACTCGACCGAGAAGTCGCTGAAGGACTATGGCGACAAGGTTTCCGAGGCCGACAAGGGCGCGATCGAGACCGCCGTCGAGGCGCTCAAGACCGCGCTGACCGGTGAGGATGCCGAGGCCATCACGGCCCGCACCAACGAGCTGATGCAGGCTTCGATGAAGCTGGGCGAGGCGATGTATGCGGCGAGCCAGGCCGAGGGTGCTGCCGCCGAGGGCGGTGAGCCCGAGGAAGCCAAGAAGGACGACGTTATCGACGCCGACTTCAAGGACGTCTCGGACGACAAGAAGAAGAGCGCGTAACCTGCGCCTGTCTTCCGCTGGAACGTCATGGCCGGGCTTGACCCGGCCATCTCGTGACGAGAAGGCGGTTGTGAAGAAGAAGGCGCTTTCCTGTCGGAGATGGCCGGGTCAAACCCGGCCATGACGCCAAGGAGGCGAAGGGGCTGTTCGATCGATGTCGAAGCGCGATTACTACGAGATCCTCGGCGTCAGCCGGACCGTGACGGAGGTCGAGCTCAAGACCTCGTTCCGCAAGCTCGCGATGCAGCATCATCCGGACAAGAATCCCGGCAACAAGGAAGCCGAGATCAAGTTCAAGGAAATCAACGAGGCCTACCAGATCCTCTCCGACGGCCAGAAGCGCTCGGCCTATGACCGCTTCGGCCATCAGGCCTTCGAGAATGGCGGTGGCGCCGGCGGCAATGCCGATTTCTCCGACTTCATGTCGGATATCTTCGATTCCTTCTTCGGCGATGCAAGGCGCGGCGGCGCGCGCGGCGCCAATGGCCGCGAGCGCGGCGCCGACCTGCGCTACAATCTCGAGATCGGGCTGGAAGAGGCCTTCACCGGCAAGAACGAGTCGATCCGGGTGCCGACCTCGGTCTCCTGCGAATCCTGCTCCGGTACCGGCGCCAAGCCCGGCTCGAAATCGCGGCAATGCCCGACCTGCGGCGGCCATGGCCGGGTGCGCGCCAATCAGGGCTTCTTCTCGGTGGAGCGCACCTGCCCGACCTGCTCGGGCCGCGGCGAGGTCATCGACGACCCCTGCAAGAACTGCCAGGGCGCCGGCCGCGTCACTCGCGAGCGCACGCTCTCCGTGAACATCCCGGCCGGCGTCGAGGACGGCACGCGCATCCGCCTGGCCGGCGAGGGCGAGGCGGGCCTGCGCGGCGGGCCGGCGGGCGATCTCTACATCTTCCTCTCGATCAAGCCGCACGCGATCTTCCAGCGTGACGGCGCCGACCTGTTCTGCCGCGTGCCGATCGGGCTGGTCTCGGCCGCGCTCGGCGGCGAGATCGAGGTTCCCACGCTGTCCGGCGAGCAGGCGCGGGTGAAGATCCCAGAGGGCACCCAGACCGGCAAGCAGTTCCGCCTGAAGGCCAAGGGCATGAGCGTGCTGCGCTCGCGCGATGTCGGCGACCTCTACATCCAGGTCGTGGTCGAGACGCCGCAGAAGCTCACGGCGCGCCAGCGCGAATTGCTGGAGGAGTTCGAGCGCGAAAGCTCGCACACCAACCATCCCGAGACGGCGGGCTTCTTCGGCCGGGTCAAGGATTTCCTCGGCGGTTTCGGCGGCACGGCCTGAGTCTTCCAAGGCGTCATTCTCGGGCTTGACCCGAGAATCTCAGGAAAGAGAGGCGAATGAGCCTCCTCCGGCATGAGATGCTCGGGTCAAGCCCGAGCATGACGGTAAGAGCTCGACCATGAAAAAGGGCCGCCTTTCGGCGGCCCTTTTGCTTTTGAGGCTAATGCGTCAGACCTTGTCGACGGCCTTCTTGACAGCGTCCTTGCCCTTGCCGAGCGCCTGCTGGGCCTCGCCTTTCAGCTCCTGAGCCTTGCCTTCGGCCTCCCATTCCGGCTTGTTCATCGCCTTGCCGGCGGCCTGCTTGATGTTGCCGGCGGCCTCGTTGGCCAGGCCCTTGATCTTGTCGGTCGTGCTGCCCATTGCGGTGTCTTCCCTGAGAGGTCGGCCCCCAGCCGCTGTCGGCTGAAAGAACCGGCGCTGCGCGGAAAGGTTCCGGTTCTCAGGCCGTTCTCTCGGCTTGCATGGCAAGAGCCCGCAGAGCCTCGCCCGTCGCCGCGTCGGCCGGAAAGAAGGTCTCCAGCGCCAGCTCCGACAAGGTGATGTCCACGGGCGTGCCGAACACGGTGGTCGTCGAGATCAGCGATAGCGTGGTCTCGCCGAGCTTCAATTGCATGGGTACGACGATGGCCGCTTCCGCCTCGGCGTCGTGTCGCGTCCCTTGGCCGGGATGGGGATAGGCTACGAGCTCGCCGAGCAATTCGCCGAGTTTCGCGTCGGCCGTCGCGCGCACCTGCTGGCGCAGCCTTGCCAGGAGATGGGCGCGCCATTCCGCGAGGTTGAGAATGAAGGGCGCGAGCCCCTGAGGATGCAGCGAGAGGCGCAGCACGTTGACGGGCGGCTTCAGCAGTTCCGCATCGGCCACCAGCCCGAGCAATCGCGTCACCGCGTTGTTATAGGCGAGCAGCGTCCAGTGCCGGTCGACGGCGACCGCCGGATAGGGCTCGTGTCCCTTCAAGATCAGGTCGATCGCGCTGCGGGCGGCATCGAGCGACGGGTCCTCCAGCGAACGCTCCGGGTAGATCGGGGCATAACCGGACGCCAACAGCAGGGCGTTGCGCTCGCGAAGCGGCACGCCGAGATGCTCGGCCAGAAGCAGGACCATCTCGCGGCTCGGGCGTGAGCGGCCGCTTTCGATGAAGCTGAGATGCTTCTGCGAGATCTCGGCTTCGAGCGCGAGATCGAGCTGGCTGAAGCGGCGAAGCTGGCGCCAGTCGCGAAGCAGCGCGCCGATCGGAGGAGGCTGGTGTGTGTTCATGGTGGAGAAGCTAGCGATCCCGGCGGGTGGTTCCAATTACCTCCCGCTTAATCGACGGGCCGACGCGGTTCCGTCAGCATTCCCCCATCGAAACGGGCTTGAGGCCCGAAACCGCGAAGGAGAATTGCCATGTCGCTCATCCAGTCCTCGCCCCTGCTGCGCAGCGCTCTTGCTCTCGATGCCGCCGCCTGCGCCGGCATGGGCCTCATCCTCGCCGGCGCGGCCGCGCCGCTCTCGGCCCCGCTCGGCCTGCCCATGGATTTCCTGCGCGGTGCCGGGCTCGTGCTGCTGCCCTGCGCGGCGCTGCTCGGCTGGTTCGCAGGCCGTAAGACCCTGCCGCGCCTCGCCGTCTACGCGGTGATCGGCATCAACCTGCTCTGGATCGCCGACAGCATCGCCATCCTCCTGATGGGCTGGTTCGCTCCGACCGGGCTCGGCATCGCCTTCGTCCTGGCCCAGGCGGCGGCCGTCGCCATCGTGACCGAGCTCGAAATCATCGGCTTCAGGCGCTCGGGCGCGGCCTTGCACGCCGGTGAAGCGGCGGCTGCCCGATAGGGTACAAGCTGCTGCCCTGCGAGCGGGCAACAAAAAGCCCCGGATGCAGCTCGCATCCGGGGCAAGGCGCCTGGCCGATGATCGAAAGCCAGGTGGGAGGAGAGGGTTACCAGCTGGCGAGCACGGCGCCCTTGAAGCGCTCGGCGACGAAGGCCTTGATCTCGGGCGAATGGTAGCTTTCGACCAGCGTCTTGACCCAGGGCTTGTCCTTGTCGGCGCTGCGCACGGCGATCAGGTTGACATAGGGGCCCTTGGCGTCCTCGCGCAGGATCGCCGAGGCCGGGTCGATCTTGGCATCGACGGCATAGTTGGTGTTGATCGCGGCGGCGGCGACATCGGCCAGCGAGCGCGGGGTCTGCGCGGCCTCGATCTCGATGATCTTGAGCTTCTTCGGGTTGCCGACGATATCGGCCGGGCTCGGCTTGAAGCCGACGCCGTCCTTCAGCTTGATCACGCCCTTGTCCTGCAGCAGCAGCAGCGAGCGGCCGCCATTGGTCGGGTCGTTCTGGATCGCGACGGTGGAGCCGTCCGGCACCTGCGACCAGTCCTTGTACTTGGCCGAGTAGATGCCGAGCGGGAAGTTCACGGTCAGGCCGGCGCTCTCGATCTTGAAGCCGCGATCCTTCACCTGGTTGTCGAGATAGGGCTGGTTCTGGAAGGAATTGGCCTCCAGTTCGCCGGCATCGAGCGCCTGGTTCGGTACGACATAGTCGGAGAACTCGATGAGCTTGAGGTCGATGCCCTTCTTGGCGAGGACGGGCTTCACCTTCTCCAGGATCTCGGCATGCGGGCCGGGCGAGACGCCGATGCGGATCACCTGGTTCTGCTGGGCGAGCGCGGGGACGGCGGCAAGCGTCAGGGCGAAACCGGCAAGCAGCGCGGCGCGGCGGTTGAGGAGGGTCGTCATGATGTCGGTTCCTTCTGTCGAATGGGGATGAGTCTGGAAACGTCAGGCGTGACGCAGGCGCTTGTTGAGATGGCGGGCGAGCCGGTCGCCGACGCTCTGGACGAGCTGGACGAGGACGATGAGCACGGCGACGACCGCCGCCATCACGTCCGGCATGAAGCGCTGGTAGCCGTAGCGGATGCCGAGATCGCCGAGCCCGCCGCCGCCGACCGCGCCGACCATGGCGGAGAAGCCGATCAGGCTGACCAGCGCCAGAGTCAGGCCGAGCACGATCGCCGGCAGGGCCTCCGGCACCAGCACCTTTCTGATGATCTGGACGGGCGTGGCCCCCATCGCACGCGCGGCCTCGACCAGTCCCTGGTCGACCTCGCGCACCGCGCCCTCGATCAGCCTGGCGATGAAGGGCGTGGAGGCGACGGTCAGAGGCACAATCGCAGCGGCCGTGCCGATCGAGGTGCCGGCGATCAGGCGCGTGAACGGGATGATCGCGACGACCAGGATGATGAAGGGCGTCGAGCGCGTGGCGTTGACCAGCGTGCCCAGGAACAGGTTGGCGGCCGGCGCCGCGAACAATTCGCCGCGCTTGCTGGTGGCGAGGAAGACGCCGAGCGGCAGGCCGAAGAGCGTGCCGAGCCCGGCCGCGACCGCGACCATGGCGAGCGTATCCAGCGTCGACTGGGCGATGAGGCGGATGATTTCAGGAGACATGGCCGATCACCTCCGCCTTGAGCCCGAGGCTCTTCAGGGCGCCGAGCACGGCGTCGCTCTCCGGTGCGCGAGAGGGCACCGAGACGAGCAGGCTGCCGAAGGGCTGGCCGGCGATGGCGTCGATCCGCCCGGCCAGGATGTTGACGTCGACGCCGACGATGCCGCTCAGCCGGCTGATCACCGGGGCGGTTGCGTTCTCGCCGAGGAAGGTGATGCGCAGCACGATATTGTCGCCGGGACGCGCGTCCTTGCGGATGCGCTGGGCGAGATGCTCGGGCAGTTCGACGCCGGTCACGGTCTCGACGAAGCTCGCCGTCGTCGGGTGCTGCGGGTTGGTGAAGACCGCGAAGGTCTCGCCCTGCTCGACGATGCGCCCGCCCTCGATCACCGCGACGCGGTCGCAGATCTCCTTGATGACGGGAATCTCGTGGGTGATCAGCAGGATGGTGATGCCGAGCTCCCGGTTGACCTGTCTCAGCAGGGCGAGGATCGAGCGCGTCGTCTCGGGGTCGAGCGCCGAGGTCGCCTCATCGCAGAGCAGTACCTTCGGATCGGTGGCCAGCGCCCGGGCAATGCCGACGCGCTGCTTCTGCCCGCCGGAGAGCTCGGCCGGATAGCGCGCGCTCTTGTCGGACAGGTCGACCAGCGCGAGCAGGCGCTCGACCTTCTCGGTGATCTCGGCCTTGCTCGCGCCGGCGATCTCCAGCGGCAGCGCGACATTGTCGAAGACCGTGCGCGAGGAGAGCAGGTTGAAATGCTGGAAGATCATGCCGATCCGCCGGCGCTGCTGCCGCCAGCCGGATTCGGTGAGGTCCGTAACGTCCTGGCCCTCGATCAGAATGCGGCCTTCGGTGGCGCGCTCCAGCCCGTTGACGAGGCGGATCAGCGTCGACTTGCCGGCGCCGGAACGCCCGATCACGCCGAGGATCGTGCCGGCAGGCACGTCGAGATCGATCCCGGCGAGCGCGCCGACCGGCTGCTGGCCGCGGCGGCCGGGATAGGTCTTGCCGACACGCTCGAAGCGGATGGCCGGTTCGGGCAAGGAGAGGGGCAAAGCCCCGGCACTGAGCGTGCCGGGTCTGACGGGGGCGTTCATCATGTCCTCAGAAATGCGTGTGGCAGGACCAATGGGCGATGCCGAGCTGCTCGATGGTCACGTCATGGACCGAGCGGCGCTGGTCTTCCGCCGCTGCGGCGTCGAGCGGGTCGAAGGTGGTGGGGACGGCCTCGGCGAACCAGTTCGCGAGGCCGTTCCAGAGGGCGGAGAGAAGCTGCATCGCCGCCTCACGAAGCCAGCAGCAGCAGCGGCGAGCGCCGCTGCGAGCGGAAGAGCCGGCGCGCGGCGGTCTCGGCGGCGCCGGGCGTGGCGAAACGCTGCCCGTCCAGCGCCCGGAAAGCGGCGGAGGCGGAGACGAAGGTGAAGTCGCGCTCGTCGGCGCGGCGGCTCACGAGCCCGATCTGGGCCTCGCCGAGCTCGATGACATAGGCCTGCTGCGCCGGGCGGGCCCGGGCGGGAAGAGAATGAAGCTGGGACATGGAACTGCCTTCTGCCGCCGGTGCGGCATGTGTCGGAACGATTGGATGGGAAGGGCCTTTCGGCCTTGCGATCTCAGCGTCGACAGCGGCAGGGCATTCGGCGGAAGCGGGTTTGGCTTCGGCTCGCTTTCACAATGGTCATGTCAGTCTCCTCGATCTGGAGCCCACGACCCAGTCGTGGCGCTTTAGCGTTTGGTGACGCGGCGCAAGCTGCTGCTCAAATCTCCGCGGCTCCCCGATTGCTCCGGGAACACCTGCAATCTGATCGACGGCGTCCTGTTTGTCAACCGGATCGTTCTTTTGAAGAAACGACATGGTGGAGAATAATTTTCTCCATGCGCTCTTTGCGCTCTGCCAAGGATGCGGCAATGCGCGGCTTGACGAAGCCGCGGAAGCGGCGCCATTTGCGGCCATGCAGGCTCGCGCCGCCCTTCTCGATCGCCTTCGCCGCTCCGGGCTCGGAGCTTGGCTGGCGGTCGCCTATGCGCTTTGTGTGCTGGCTCTGGCGCTCGCGCCCACCCCGGCCCTGGCGACGCTGAGCGGCCATGATGGCTTCGTGCTGTGCTCCGGTGCGCCGGTTCCCGATGAGGGCCAGCCCGCCCCGCTCGGCGATCTCACCCATTGCAAGGGCTGCCCGCTCAATCCGGTCCTCGCCGGCCCTCCGGTCGAGATCGCGCCTGTGCCGATGCGCCTCGCCACGCGTCTGGCGTCGCCTGCATTGCTGGCGGAGGGCTTGCCGCATCGTTTCGCGGCCGGGCTCGCACAGTCGCGCGCGCCGCCGCTGGGCTGAAACCTCCGCCTGCCCATCCGCATCCAATTCCGGCCTGTCCGCTCCCAAAGCATCGGAAGCATCTGATGCCGAGACAAAACTGGATCGCATAGCGATCCAATTAGCGGCGGCACCTTCTCACGAGGCTGCGTCAGCGGCCCGTTCGTTCAGGGTATACATCATGAAGCTTTCCTGCTCGCTCGCCGCCGCGGCTCTCCTGCTCTCGGCCGGTTTCGCCACTGCGCATGAAATCAAGGCCGGTCCGCTCAAGATCGGCCATCCTTGGTCGCGCGCCACGCCGGCCGGCGCCAAGGTCGGCGGCGGCTATCTCTCGATCGAGAACACCGGCGCGACGGCCGACCGGCTCGTCTCGGTCTCCGTTCCTTTCGCGGCCCGTTCTGAAATCCACGAGATGGCGGTGAAGGACGGCATCATGACGATGCGGCCGCTGGAGCAGGGCGTCGAAGTGCCGGCCGGTGCCAAGGTCGAGTTCAAGCCCGGCGGCTACCACATCATGTTCATGGAGCTGAAGCAGCAGCTCAAGCAGGGCGAGATGATGAAGGGCACGCTGACCTTCGAGAAGGCCGGGACAGTCGATGTCGAGTTCAAGGTGGATTCGATCGCCGCCAAGGGCGGCGAAGGCGAGCACAAGGGGCATTGAGGCTCGGGCTGCGACCTTCCCTTCTCCCCTTGCGGGAGAAGGTGGCCCGAAGGGCCGGATGAGGGGTCGCGCTACGCTCTCCGTCATTGCGAGCGCAGCGAAGCAATCCAGGGGCGGCAGAACTCTACGTTCCCCTGGATTGCTTCGTCGCTTCGCTCCTCGCAATGACGGCAAGCGTCGCAAGACCCCTCACCCCAACCCTCTCCCGCAGGGGGAGAGGGGGTGTGGTTGCGGCTCTTCAGATCTTCGCGCGTGGATCGTGCTTGGCGATCCGCGACAGCAGGTAGTCGACCTCGGCCCTGGCCGCGGCGCTGAGGACCGAGCCCGGCTTGCGCTGGGCGTCATGGCTGAGGATGCCGCGCTTCATCATCGTGTATTTGCGCACGGCAAGGCCGACGCCCTGCTGCTGCTCGTAGCGCATCAGCGGCAGATGCGCGTCGAAGATGTCATGGGCCTCGTCGCGCTTGCCGGCCTTCTGCAGGCGAACCACGTCGATCAGCAGCTCCGGGAAGGCGTAGCCGGTATTGGCGCCGTCGGCACCGCGCTCCATCTCGAAATCGAGGAAGAGCCCGCCATTGCCGGTCACGATCGAGATCGGGCGCAGCGAGCCTTCCTTCTGGAACTTGCGCAGGGTCGAGATCTTCTCCAGCCCCGGCCAGTCCTCGTGCTTCAGCATCACGCAGGACGGGTTGTCCATGACGATCTTGCGGATCACCGCCGGCGTCATCACCACCGAGAGCGTCAGCGGATAGTCCTGGATGACGAAGGGGATGTCGCTGCCGATCGCCTCGACGGCCTGCGCGTAATAGCCGGTGATCTGGTCGTCGGTGCGGAGCGAGGGCGGCGGGGCGATCATCACGCCGCCGGCGCCGAGATCCATCACCTGCCGGGCGAGCGAGCGCATCGCCGCGAAACCGGGCGCCGAGACGCCGACGATGATCGGCTTAGCCCCCATCCTGGCGACGCAGCGCTTGACCAGCTCGACCGATTCCTCGGGCTCGAGCTTGGGCGCCTCGCCCATGATGCCGAGCACGGTGACGCCGTCAGAGCCGATGTCGTGATAGAACTGGAACAGCCGGTCGGCCGAGGTCCAGTCGATGCTGCCATCCGGATTGAACGGGGTCGGCGCGATCGGGAAGACGCCGGAAGCGTCGGGGGTGAGGCGCATGATGCGGTCCTTACAAGATGGCTGAAGATTGCTGTCCCACTCAGCCCTCATCCTGAGGAGCCGCGAAGCGGCGTCTCGAAGGATGCTCCAGATGGTCCCGGAGCCTCCTGGACCATCCTTCGAGACGCAAGCCATCGGCTTGCTCCTCAGGATGAGGGCTGAGAAGGCTTCAGGCGATGCGGGTGCGGACGGTGCCGACGCCGGCGATCTCGCCTTCGAGAACGTCGCCCTTGTTCACGGCGGCGACGCCTTCCGGCGTGCCTGTGAAGATCAGGTCGCCCGGCTTCAATTCGACGAGGCCGGAGAGATAGGCGATCGTCTCCTCGACATTCCAGATCTGCTTGGCGAGGTCGGAGGTCTGGCGCACGACGCCGTTGACGGTCAGCTCGATCTTGCCGGCGCTGGGATGGCCGGCATGGCTCGCCGGCACGATCTCGCCGATCGGCCCGGAGAGGTCGAAGCCCTTGGCCATGTCCCAGGGACGCCCGGCCTTCTTCGCGACGTTCTGGAGGTCGCGGCGTGTCATGTCGAGGCCTGCGGCATAGCCATAGACATGGGCCAGAGCCTCGGATTCGGGGATGTCCTTGCCGCCGGTGCCGATGGCGACGACGAGCTCCATCTCATGGTGGAGGTCTTTCGTCTTGGTCGGGTAGGGCATGTCGGCGCCGTTGATCAGCAGCGCGTCGGCCGGCTTGGTGAAGAAGAACGGCTCCTCGCGGTCGGGATCGCCGCCCATCTCGCGCGTGTGCTCCGCATAGTTGCGCCCGACGCAGAAGACGCGCCGCACCGGGAAGGAGCCGCCGCCGGCGACCGGAACAGCCGTCACGGCCGGCGGGTCGATCACATAATTGCTCATCGTGTTGCTCCCTAGCTAACAAGCTTGCGCCGTTCATGGGCGAGCGACGCCCGGACCGCAAGCGGCTTGCTTCGGCGGCGGGCCTGCGCGGGAGGCATCGCGGCCCGCATTTCGCAGGCGCGGTACTGGTTGTGCAGCGCGTCGTTGCAACCGGGGCGATTTGCTTTCTACACTGCGCTGCCGGGGGGAAACCGGCGAGCCTATGGAAGGAACGGCATGTGAGTACGGGAACCGTGAAATGGTTCAACGAGACCAAGGGTTACGGCTTCATCACCCCTGATGGCGGCGGCAATGACGTCTTCGTCCATATCAGCGCGGTGACGCGGGCCGGTCTGCGTGGGCTGAACGAGGGGCAGAAGATCAGCTACGATCTCGAGCCGGACCGGAAGACCGGCAAGAACTCGGCCGTGAACCTGCAGACGACCTGAGCGTCTGACGCGTTCTGCGGGAAGGCGATGGCGGCGCCTCTCCCGGGCCTCGGGCGGATCGCTTTCGGTCCCGGTTGGACCGAAGCGTATTTCCAGGCATTCCCGTCGCCTCGGGCGGCGGTGCGAGGGCGAAGCGCCCTCAGGGTCCAACACGAAGCTCCAGCCCTCATCCTGAGGAGCCGCGTCAGCGGCGTCTCGAAGGATGCTCCAGATGTCTCCGGAACCTCCTGAAACATCCTTCGAGACGCCACTTCTGACGAAATGGCTCCTCAGGATGAGGGCTCAGGGAATTGTCTGGGTGCCCTTAGGACCGGCCCGGCGCCGGATGGAACAGCCGGCCCTTCTCCACGATCAGCACGACGACGAGCGCTGCGATGCCGCAGAGCGCGAAGCCGAGCGTCAGCGGCACGACCGTGCCGTTGAAATGCTGGCCGATATAGAAGCCGAGCAGCGCGCCGATCACGGTGGTGACGAAGCCCTGCACCGAGGAGGCCGTGCCGGCGACATGGCCGAGCGGCTCCATCGCCATCGCCCCGAAATTCGGGCCGATCAGCCCGAAGCAGAACATCGCCCCGCCTTGCAGGATCGCGAAGCTCCACAGCGATTCATGCCCGGCCAGCGCCACCAGCGCGTGGATGCCGGTCAGCGCGATATAGCCGAGCAGGGCGCCGTGCGAGACGCGGCGCATGCCCAGTCGCCCGACGATGCGCGAGTTCAAGAGCGAGGACGCCGCCATGAACATCGCGATCAGCGCGAAGATGGTGGTGAACAATTCCGGCGCATGGAAGACGTCGACGAAGACCTGCTGCGCCGAATTGATGAAGCCGAACAGCCCGCCGAGCACGAAGGCCATCGCCAGCATGTAGCCGACGCCGATGCGGCTGGTCAGCGTCGTCCGGAAGGAGGCGAGCACGCTCGCCGGCTCGATCGGCTTGCGGTCTTCCGGGTGCTGCGTCTCGGGCAGCTTCAGGAGCACCCAAAGCATCACGACGGCGCCGAAGCTGGTCAGCACGCCGAAGATCCAGCGCCAGGGCGCGACCCAGAGGATCGCCTGGCCGATCGAGGGCGCCAGGATCGGGACGGCCAGGAAGACGATCATGGCCAGCGACATCACGCGCGCCATCTCGCGGCCGGCATAGCAGTCGCGCACGATCGAGACGACGAGCACGCGCGTCGCGGCCGCGCCGATGCCCTGCAGCACGCGCGCCGCCATCATCGCCTCGAAGGAGCCGGCGAAGGCAGCCGCGATGCTGGCGACGACATAGATGGTCAAGCCCACGAGCAGCACCGGGCGTCGCCCGAAGCGGTCCGAGATCGTGCCGTAGAAGATCTGCGAGACGCCGAAGCCGAGCAGATAGGCGGTGATGATCCATTGCCGCTGGTTGGCCTCGGCGATGCCGAGCGCCTCGGCCATCTGCGGCAGGGCCGGCAGCATCGAATCGATGGCGAGCGCATTCGTCGCCATCAGCGCGGCGGTCAGGCCCACGAAGGGGTAGAAACCCATGCCGTGGCGCGGCCGGGCAAGAGCGGACATGTCGTTCATGGCGATCGCGATGTTGGCAGCAAGACCTGGCGGCTGCGGTGATCCGGCAGCGGCGGGCGAGATTCTGGTTGCAGGATTAGCCCTGCCGGCCGCGCGCGACAACCGGCCCCGCCGGCCATGTGCCATGCGCCGGGCGCGTTTCCCGGTGCATGGCCGCAGCATCAGGCCGGCTTCTGCATCCTGGCGATCAGCGCATCGTCGATCTCGGTCGCGCGTCGTGCCGCCGGGCGTGCGGCGATGCGGGCGCCATAGGCTTCGAAAGCCGGCCGCTTTTCGATCGTGCCGAATTGCAGCCCCCACAGCACCTGCGAGCCGACATAGACGTCGGCGGCGCTGAAACGGTCGCCGGCCACGTATGCGCTACGGGTCAACGCATATTCGAGCGTGTCCATCACATCGGCGTAGGTGCCGTAGCCGATGGCGCGCGTCCGGTCGGGCGGCACTTCCATGCCGAAGGCCTTGTTGCTGACGGCGGCCTCGACCGGGCCGGCGGCGAAGAACATCCAGCGGTAATAGGGGCCGCGCAGATGGCTGCTCGGCTCGGGCGCGAGCCCGGCCTGCGGGAAGGCGTCGGCCATATAGGCGCAGATCGCGGCGCATTCGGTGACGACGGTCTCGCCATGGACCAGCGTCGGCACCTTGCCCATCGGGTTGAGCGCCTTGTAGCCCGCGCTCTTCATCGAGGCGTCGAAGCCGAGGATCTCGGCGCGATAGGGCTGGCCGATCTCCTCCATCATCCAGCGCGCGATGCGCCCGCGCGACATCGGGTTGGTATAGAGCACGAGTTCGTCTGCCATCGTCTGATGCCTCCGTGATGGTTCGAGCATGCCTCCATCCTGCGGCATCGGCGTGACGCTGTCAGGAGCTGTCGCCTGACGCGAGCGGGCCAAGCTGCTATCGTCATGGCGGAACAGGACGGGGACATGGACGAATCAGGCGTGACGCGCAGCGTATCCGTCAGCGACGGGCGGATGGCGATCGAGGGGTCGTCGACCCGCTATGTCCAGGATGCGGCGCGGCGCTTCCGGCTGTCGGCCTCGGGGCTTCGCTTCGTCGGCGGCTTCGAGAGCCGTGACGGGCGGCTGGAGGAGAGCCGGCGCTTCCTCGCCGAGGCCACCGTTACGGGTGGTGCCTTGCGCCGCGCCGGATTCGACGGCGAGGCCGGCATGATCGGCTTGACGCTGCGGCCGCTGTCGCAGGCCGGCGAACAGCCGCGCCTGCTGCTGCTGCTCGGTTATCGCGATGAGGATGGCAGCGCGTTGCCTTTCGCCGAGGCCTTCCTGGCTCCTGCCGTCTTCGAGGCGCTCAAGGCGGACATGCTTGCCGGCCTGGCGCAGGAGCTTGCGCTCAGCGCCACGACCAGTCTCTGGGTCCGCGAGGAAGATCGTGGACGCGAGGCCGGGGAAGGGCTCGACTGGTACCTGGGCCTCGATGCCGACGGCCGCTCCACACAACCAGCGCGTGGATTCATTGAGACCATCGAATGGCGGACGCGCCCGGTTCCGGTTGTCGTCGAGACCGCGCCTGCACCTGAGGCCGTCCATGAGGCCGGGGAAGACTGGCCGGAAACCACCGCCGAGCAGTTGGGCAAGCTCAACTGGAGCTTCCGCCTGCTCCTGCTGATGCTGGCCTTTATGCTGATCATCGTCGCGATGAAGTAGGTGCTGCGCGAAGCCCCGGAATGACAAAGGGGCTGGCTAGGACCGAGCCGGCGACCGTCTATGTCTCGTGACGGCGGATGCGGCGGATCATCTCGTTCAGTGCGAGCAGAACCAGCGCCAGGATGAAGGGCAGGATGTAGTAGACCACCCGGAAGATCAGCAGCGCGCCCAGGACCTGCTCGTAGGGAAAGCGGTTGAGCGCGACCAGCATCGTCGCCTCGAACACGCCGAGCCCGCCCGGTGCGTGGCTCGCGATGCCGATCAGGCAGGCGAAGATATAGGCGGCCAGGAAGGTCGGGTACTCCAGGCCGTAGCCGCCGGGCAGCAGCACGAAGAGCACGGCCGCCGCCGCGCAGACCTCGCAGGCGCCAAGTGCCATCTGGCCGAGCGTGGTGCCAAGGCCCGGCAGATGCAGGTTCCAGCCACGCACGCGGATCGTGCGCTCGTCCGTGGCGATCCAGGCGAGATAGCCGAGGATGCCGAGGCCCACGAGCCCGCCGACGATCTGGACGACCAGCGGCGATGTCCGTGCCAGCATCGCCACCGCATCGGCCGAATAGATCAGGCTGGCGCAGAGGATGGCGCCGAGGCCGAGCCAGAAGGTCAGGCCCGCGATGACCGTCAGGCTCGCGACTTCCGAGGCGCGCACGCCCTTGGGCGAATAGATCCAGTAGCGCACCGTGCCGCCGGTCACGATCGGAAAGCCGAGCGTGAACGAGACCGAATAGCTGGTGAAGGAGGCGAGTGCCGTGGTGCGATAGGGGATCGAGAGGCCGAGCCGGCGCAGCGCGAGCGCATCGTAGCCGGTGAGCAGCAGGTAGCTCAGCGCGGTGAAGGCGATGGCGAGGCCGAGCTGGCGCAGGCTGGCTTTTTCGAAGGCGCCGGCGAGCTGCCCGGGCTCCATCCCGCTGATGATATGCCAGAGCACGACCAGCGAGGCGCCGAAGATGACGCTGCTCGCGAGCGGGCCGAGCCACCACCAGCGGCTGCGCTTGCGCAGGGGCATTCCGGGCTCATGCGGGCCGAAGGACATGCGCTCTCGGGGTTGCGCGCCGCTGCGGGGTCGCGGCGGCGCGGTGGCGGGCAAGGCTCGGGTCCGAGCCCTGCCGGACAGATAGCGCCTCGGCGGCCAAGCACAAGCCGCCGCGGCGAATGGCCCCCATGAGGGAACCTGGCGGAAGCCGGCCCGGATCAGCCGCCGATATTGAAGGCGGCGAGAGCGGCCATGTTGACGATGTCGGAATCCTTCGCGCCGAGCGGCACGATCTGGATCGGCTTGTCGAGGCCGACGATCAGCGGGCCGATCACGGTCGCGCCGCCGAGTTCCTGCAGGAGCTTGGTCGAGATCGAGGCGGAGTGGAAGGCCGGCATCACCAGCACGTTTGCCGGTCCCGAGAGGCGGCAGAACGGATACTGGCTCATCACCTCGCGATTGAGCGCGACGTCCGCGGCCATCTCGCCGTCATACTCGAAGTCGACGCGCTGGTTGTCGAGCAGGGCGACCGCCTCACGCACCTTCTCCGAGCGCTCGCCAGCCGGATGGCCGAAGCTCGAGAAGGCGAGCATCGCGACCCGCGGCTCGTAGCCGAGCCTGCGGCCGACGCCGGCCGCCTCGATCGCGATCTCCGAAAGCTGCCGCGCCGTCGGCATCTCGGTGATCGCGGTGTCGGCCACCAGCACGGTGCGGTCGCGCGAGATCACGATCGAGACGCCGATCACGCGGTGCCCCGGCTTCTCGTCGATGACGCGGCGGACCTCCTCCAGTGCGATCGAGTAGTTGCGGGTGACGCCGGTCACCATCGCATCGGCATCGCCGAGCGCCACCATCGCCGCGGCGAAATGGTTGCGATCCTGGTTGATCAGGCGCTGGCAGTCGCGGAACAGATAGCCCTGCCGCTGCAGCCGCTCGTAGAGATATTGCGCGTAGGCGCTGTTGCGGTGGGAGAGCCGGGCGTTCTGGACCGAGATGCCCTTGGATTCAAGGTCGACGCCGAGGAAGGTCGCGGCTTCGGTGATGCGATCCTCGCGGCCGACGAGGATGGCCTGGCCGAGCCCCTGCGCCACGAAGGAGGCGGCGGCGCGGATGACCTGTTCCTCCTCGCCCTCGGCGAAGACGACGCGCTTGGGATAGCGCCGGACGCGCTCGAAGATGCGGTTCAGCGTGCCGGCGATCGGGTCGCGCCGGGCCGAGAGCTGCGCCTTGTAGGCGGCGGTGTCGACGATCGGCTTGCCGGCGACGCCCGAGTCCATCGCGGCCTTGGCGACCGCCATCGGCACGACATGGATCAGCCGCGGATCGAACGGCACCGGGATGATGTAGTCCTTGCCGTAGCGCGGCCGCGAGCCCTGATAGGCGGCGGCGACCTCGTCCGGCACGTCCTCGCGCGCCAGCATCGCCAGCGACTCGGCCGCCGCGATCTTCATCTCCATGTTGATCGTGGTGGCGCGCACGTCGAGCGCCCCGCGGAAGATGAAGGGGAAGCCCAGCACGTTGTTGACCTGGTTCGGGTAGTCCGAGCGGCCGGTCGCCATGATCGCGTCGTCGCGGATGGCATGGACCTCTTCCGGGGTGATCTCCGGATCGGGGTTCGCCATGGCGAAGATGATCGGGTTCGGCGCCATCGCGGCGACCATCTCCGGGGTCACCGCGCCCTTCTGCGACAGGCCGAAGAAGGCGTCCGCCCCCTCCAGCGCCTGGGCCAGCGTGCGCCGGTCGGTGACCGCTGCATGGGCCGATTTCCACTGGTTCATGCCCTCGGTGCGGCCCTGGTAGATCACGCCCTTGGTGTCGCAGAGGATGACGTTGTCGGGCTTGAAGCCCATCGCCTTGAGCAGCTCGATGCAGGCGATGGCGGCGGCGCCCGCGCCGTTGATGACGAGCCTGGTCGACTTGATGTCGCGCCCGGTGATGTCGAGCGCGTTGATCAGGCCGGCGGCGGCGATGATCGCGGTACCGTGCTGGTCGTCATGGAAAACGGGGATGTCCATCAATTCGCGCAGGCGCTGCTCGATGATGAAGCATTCCGGCGCCTTGATATCCTCGAGATTGATGCCGCCGAAGGACGGGCCGAGATAACGCACGGCCTCGATGAACTTGTCCGGATCCTCGGTATCGACCTCGAGATCGATCGAGTCGACATCGGCGAAGCGCTTGAACAGGACCGACTTGCCCTCCATCACCGGCTTCGAGGCGAGCGCGCCGAGATTGCCGAGGCCGAGGATGGCGGTGCCGTTGGTGATCACGGCGACGAGGTTCGAGCGCGTCGTGTAGTCATAGGCGCGCGACGGGTCCTCCGCGATCGCCAGAACCGGCACGGCGACACCCGGCGAATAGGCGAGCGAGAGGTCGCGCTGCGTCGCCATCGGCTTGGTCGGCACGATCTCCAGCTTGCCGGGCCGTCCCTGCGAGTGGAACAGCAGGGCCTCCTGGTCGGTGAAGGTCGGGCGGGCTCTCTTGGTCTTCGGACGGTCGTTCATCGAAGCGTCTTTTCTTGTGCGTTTCCTCGAGGGGGAACTGACCATACGGCGGCGGCGCCCGAGATCACAAGCGGCGAGTGCTTCACAAAATTCCTGTCGGAGTGAACCGGGTCAGGCCCGCGAGGCGGTGCGTACGCTGCGCACGAAATCGGCGACATAGCGGTCGAGCGCCTCGGTCTGTTCGTCGACCTTGCGGGCGGCTTCCGTGACCTGGATCGCGGCGTCGCCGGTGACACGCGCCTCGACGCCGACGGCGCCGACATTGGTGGTGACGGCATCGGCGCTGAGCGCGACAGCCTGCGCATCGGTGGCGATGGTCGACGCGATGCCGGCCTGGCGGCTGACGACGGCGGCGATCGCGCCCGAAGTCTGCTCGATCGTCGTCATCGTGCCTTCGATATGGGCGACGGCCTCGAAGGCGGTCGCGGCGGCGCCACGGATGTCGGCCAGCGTCTCGGCGATGTCGCGGGTCGCTTTCTGGGTCTGCTCGGCCAGGTTCTTCACTTCGCCGGCCACCACGGCGAAGCCCCGGCCGGCAGCTCCGGCGCGTGCGGCCTCGATCGTGGCGTTGAGGGCGAGCAGGTTGGTGCGGGCCGCGATCTCCTCGATGAAGTCGAGCACGGCACGCACCTTGTCGGCGGCCTCCGTCAGCCCCGCGACGTCGCTGCGCGTGCTGCGGACGTAAGATGCGGCGGCGCGCACCGTGTCGTCGGCATGGCTGGTCTGGCGGGTGAGCTCGCGGATCGAGGCCTCGATCTCCTCGACCGCGACTGCAACGCTGCCGATGCGGCGCGAGGCGCTGTCGGCTTCCTGCGTCACGCTCTCGGCGCGCAGCGTCGTCTTGTTGGCGTTCTCGACCATCTGGCCGGCGGCGCTATGCATGCCGCGCAGCGAGGCGCCGACATCGGCGAGCGC
This sequence comes from uncultured Allobosea sp., assembly GCF_945956895.1. GTDB lineage: Bacteria > Pseudomonadota > Alphaproteobacteria > Rhizobiales > Beijerinckiaceae > Allobosea. The sequence goes on from NZ_CAMFJF010000010.1 coordinate 28,664, forward strand.
CTTGCCGACGGTGCGTTCGAGGTCGCTTGCGAGCGCGTCGAGCGTCGTCTTGCGCAGCGTCTCGACCTCGTCGCGACGGGTCTCGAGCGTCTTTTCGGCGGTGATGTCGAGCAGGATGCCGTCCCAGACCAGGGTGCCGTCGCGCAGGCGTCGCTTGGTCGATTCGCTGCGCAGCCAGACGATGCCGCCATCGGGAGCGTGATAGCGTCCTTCGAAGCGCCAGAGCGTCTCGGTCTCCTGCTGGTCACGGCGCATCTGCTCGAGGCGGGCGCGGTCCTCGGGCAGGAGCTTGCCGAGCCAGATTTCGGGGTCCCGTTCGACCTCTTCCTTGGTGATGCCGAGCAGCTTGTCGATGGCGAAGGAGGCGAACTGATAGGACATCGTGCCGTCCGTCCGGACGATCCGCTGGTAGAGCGTGCCGGGGGCGCGGTCGATCAGCGTGCGTAGCCGGTAGGCCGTCTCCCGTCTTTCACTGTCGTTGATGACGATGATGCCAGTCAGGAAGATGCCGATCGTCCCGACCAGGATCATGATCGGGACAGCCTCGCGCAGGAAGCGCTCGCCGGCGGTGCCGGGAATGAACACCACCGAGGCGACGAGGCAGACGGCGTCGATCACGCTCAGCGCCGCGAGGTCGCCGATGCCGAACGGGCGCCGGCGGCGCGCCAGCCACAGCGCATAGACGATGCCGATCACGGCTCGCGCGACGATGCCGGTGATGCCCGTGACCATGCCGACGCCGCCGCTGAGATAGCGCATCACGACCAGGGGCGCGGCCGTCAGGACGGCGGCGATCGGGCCGCCGACGGGGCCGGCGAGGATGGCGAAGCTGTTGCGGGAATCGACCACGAGACCCGGCTGGAGCACGAAGGGGTTGCCCATACTGACGAGGGCGCCGGCCGCGAACAGGATGCCGACGATGACCTGGCGCAGCCAGGCGCGGTTGCCGATGCGGGGCGTGGCGACAGTAAGGAGCAATCCCGCCAACAGCAGGAAGAACAGGCTCTGGGCGAGGTTGATCAGCAGCAATGTCGTGACCTTCGGCCGGTTAGGCCCGGGAACCTTGCTTTCAATTGTTGAAAGCCGTCCTAACGGATGGTCTTGGCGCCGCATTTTGCTAGCGTGCCGGCGCAATGCGCCAGAGTTCCTCGCCCGAAGCCGCCCGTCCTGCCGTGCCAGCTGCCGCTGCCGCCGATCGCGTCACGCCGATGATGGCGCAGTATGTCGAGATCAAGGCCGCCAATCCGGACTGCCTGCTGTTCTACCGGATGGGCGATTTCTACGAGCTCTTCTTCCGGGATGCCGAGATCGCCTCGCGCACGCTCGGCATCGTGCTGACCAAGCGAGGCAAGCACCAGGGCGACGACATCCCGATGTGCGGCGTGCCGGTCGAGCGCGCCGACGACTACCTCCAGCGCCTGATCGCCGCCGGCCACCGCGTCGCCGTCTGCGAGCAGACCGAGGATCCGGCCGAGGCCAAGAAGCGCGGCAACAAATCGGTGGTGAAGCGCGATGTCGTGCGCCTCGTCACCCCCGGCACGATCACCGAGGAGCGCCTGCTCGAACCCGGCCGCGCGAGCCTCCTCGTCGCCGTCGCCCGCCGCAAGACAGGCGAGGCGGCCTCGCTTTACGGGCTCGCCGCGATCGACATCTCGACCGGGCGCTTCACCGTGATGGAGACGCCGCAGGAGCGGCTCGCCATCGAGTTCTCCCGGCTGGAGCCGCGCGAGATCGTCTGCCCCGACGCCATTCACGACGATCCCGAGCTCAGGGAATTCTGGCGCGAGATCGCGGTGCCGGTGACGCCGCTCGCACGCGACGGGCTCGACGCGGCTTCTGCCGAACGGCGCCTGAAGGAATTCTTCGGTGTCGCCACGCTCGATGCCTTCGGCGCCTTCACCCGCGCCGAGATCGCGGCGGCCGGCGCGGCGCTGGCCTATGTCGAGCGCACCCAGCTCGGCGCCCGCCCGCCGCTCTCGGCCCCGGTGCGCGATTCCGGCTCGGCGACGATGCTGATCGACGCCGCGACCCGCGCCAATCTGGAGCTGACGCGCACGCTCGGTGGCGAGCGCCAGGGCAGCCTGCTCGCCACGATCGATCGCACGGTGACGCCGGGTGGCGCGCGCCTGCTGGCCGAGCGCCTCGCCGGCCCTTTGACCGATCCTGCCGCCATCGCCGCGCGCCACGACGCGGTCGAACTGCTCGTCGCGGATGCCGGCCTGCGCGAGGATCTGCGCTCCGCTCTGGAGAAGGTGCCGGATGTCGCCCGCGCGCTGGCGCGGCTCTCGCTCGACCGTGGTGGCCCGCGCGACCTCGCGGCGCTCGGCGCCGGGCTCGATGCCGCCCGCGCGATCGCGGCTCTCCTCGTCCGGCGCGGTGAACTGCCTGTCGAGCTGGCGCGCGCCATGCGGTCTCTCGGCGAAAGCGATCCCGATCTGCCGGTGCGCCTCAATGCGACATTGGCCGATGAATTGCCGCTCAACCGCCGCGACGGGCGCTTCGTGCGCGAGGGCTTCGATCCGGCGCTCGACGAGTTGCGCCTGCTCCAGATCGACTCGCGCAAGGTCATCGCGCAATTGCAGGCACGCTACGCCGCCGAGACCAACTGCCGGACGCTGCGCATCAAGCACAACGCCATGCTCGGCTATTTCGTCGAGGTGCCGCAGGTAACCGGAGAGGAATTCCTGCGCGATCCCTGGCGCGCGACCTTTGTGCATCGCCAGACCATGTCGGACGCGATGCGTTTCTCCTCGGTCGAGCTCGGCGAGCTCGAAGCCAAGATCGCCTCCGCCGCCGACCGGGCGCTGAAGCTCGAACTCGCGATTTTCGCCGCGCTCAGCGAAGCGGTGTTGGCCCAGGCCGAGCCGATCAAGGCGGCTGCTCTGGCACTGGCGGAGCTCGATGTTGCCGCGGCCCTGGCCGATCTCGCCGGCCGCGAAGGCTGGAGCCGCCCGCAGGTCGATGACGGTGTCGCCTTCACCATCGAGCGCGGTCGCCACCCCGTGGTCGAGGCCGCGCTGAAGCGCGACGGAAAACCCTTCGTCGCCAACGATACGGAGCTGTCACCGCCCGGCACGGAGGCCAAGGGCGGGCGCATCTGCCTGATCACCGGTCCGAACATGGCCGGTAAATCGACCTTCCTGCGCCAGAACGCCCTGATCGCCGTGCTCGCCCAGATGGGCTCCTTCGTGCCGGCGGCCTCGGCGCATATCGGCATCGTCGACCGGCTGTTCTCGCGCGTCGGCGCGGCCGACGATCTCGCGCGCGGCCGCTCGACCTTCATGGTCGAGATGGTCGAGACCGCGGCGATCCTGAACCAGGCCGGCCCGCGCGCGCTGGTCATCCTCGACGAGATCGGGCGCGGCACCGCGACCTTCGATGGCCTCTCCATCGCCTGGGCGGCGATCGAGCACCTCCACGAGATCAATCGCTGCCGCAGCCTGTTCGCGACGCATTATCATGAGCTGACGGCGCTCGGAGACCGACTGGATCGCGTCGCCAATGCGACCGTGCGCGTCACCGAATGGAAGGGCGAGGTCGTCTTCCTGCACGAGGTCGTGCCGGGGGCGGCTGATCGTTCCTACGGTATCCAGGTCGCCAAGCTCGCCGGCCTGCCGCCGGCCGTGGTCGAGCGCGCCCGCGCCATCCTTGGCGAATTGGAGAAGACCGAACGCGAGAAGCCGGTCGCCTCGCTTGTCGACGATCTCCCGCTTTTCGCCGTGCCGCAGCGCCGACAGGCTCCTGTGGTTCCCGAGGGCGAGCCGGACGGATTGCGCGAGGCGCTCGCGGGGATCGACCCGGACGAGATGACCCCGCGTGAAGCGCTGGAGGCGCTCTACCGGCTGAAGGGGATTGCCTGAGTCGCAGCGCCGGGCTGAACCTCAACGCCGTCATTCCGGACAAGCCGCGTAGCGGCGCCGATCCGGAATCTATCGTAGAGCGCCGAGCCCTATGATGGATCCCGGGTCTGCGCTTCGCTCCGCCCGGGATGACCGCGCGTTTTAATGGATCGGGGAACTACCCCAGCCGCTTGATGCTGGTGATCTCGCCGAAGCTCTTGGTGCGGATGCGGTCGCGCGCCTCCCGCAAGGGCTCGCGATAGACGCTCATCACATGCCCGCTGGCATGGAGCAGCGTGCCGGGGTCGGTCAGGATGCCGACATGGCCCTTCCAGAACACGAGATCGCCGCGCTGGAGCCCCGACAGGTCCTCGCGCAGCGCGACCGCGTGGCCGAGCGTCGCCTCCATCATGTCGGAATCGCGCGGCGCGGCGATGCCGGCCGCTGCGAGGCCAAGCTGGGTAAGCCCCGAGCAGTCGAGCCCGAGGCTGGTCTTGCCGCCCCAGAGATAGGGCACGCCCACGAAGCGTTCGGCCACCGCGACGAAATCCGGCTCATGCCGGTCGACCGGCGCGAGATGGGCGGCGAAGACATGGCCTCCGTCAGCGAGAACTGCGAAATCGCCCTTGCTGTCGACCACGGCGACGCTGGCGCCGAGCGAGAGCGCCGCGAGCGGCGGCAGTTTGATCGAGGGGCCGGGATAGACGAAGGTTCGCAAGCCCGCGACACGATGCGTCGGCGCGGGCCGGTCCGGCCGCAAGGCATCGTCGGGGATGTAGCCGACATAGCCGTCATCAGCGAGCTGTGCCCAGGCCCAGCCTTCCTCGCGCTCATAGACCTGCACCAGCTCGCCGGCCAGCGCCTCGGTGTCGAGCGGGGCATCCGGGCGCGGCTCGCGCCGCACGGGAGCGGAGGCCGCGACGATGCGCATCGGTTGCGGATCGGCGAAGCGGGTTGCCTCGACCTGGCCCGTCAGCGTGCGCGCTGCGAGATCGGGGCGGAAGGCATGGATGCGGCGGTCGAGAATCGTGGTCATGGCGGCAATCTACAGGATTTCGGGGCGCCGCAACCGTCATTGCGAGCGGAGCGAAGCAATCCAGCGGACTGGGCTGAACCGTTCCGCCCTGCCGCCCCTGGATTGCTTCGTCGCTCACGCTCCTCGCAATGACGGCTTGTTCCACGGCTGGGGTGGATGCTCAGCTCCCGCCGATCTCCTTGGCATGCTCGGTCACGAGATCGGCCAGCCGCTCGACGGCGAGTGCGCCTGCGACGGTACGCTGGATCACGACATTGCGGCGGTCGGCCTCGTCGCGCTTGCGTGTCAGCAGGCCGAGCTTGCCCAGCGTGTCCAGCGCCCGCGTGATCACCGGCTTGGTCACGCCGAGCTGCCTGGCGAGCCCGCGCACGGTATGCGGGGGCAATTCCAGATAGACGGTCAGCAGGATCGCGGTCTGGCGCGCCGAGAGATCGGCATCGTGGTCCCGCACCAGATCGAGATGCACCTGTCGCCATAGCTTGAGCGCCTGCGAAGGCTTGATCTCCAGAGGCATGAACGGGTCCAGATCGTTACGGACCCGTATCATTATCCCGGTGGCGCTGCCGCGCAATCGCCTTCGCGGATCAGCCTTAACCGCGTGGATGAAGCATCGGCCCGAAAAGTGGAGGCCGGTTTTCGGACCAGCCGATGCGGCATCAAAAACGCTGCTTCACCAGCGCATGGATCAGGCGAGCGCCCTGGCATTCCCCGCCTTCCGGGCGCCCCGGCTTGGGCGAGGGAGTCCAGGCATAGATGTCGAAATGGGCGTAAGCCTTGGTCTTCTCGACGAAGCGGTTGAGGAACAGGGCTGCCGTGACCGAGCCGGCCATGCCGCTGCTCGAGACGTGGTTGACGTCGGCGATCTTGGAGTCGAGCAGGCCGTCATAGGGCGGCCAGAGCGGCAGCCGCCAGACCGGGTCGTTCATGGCCATACCGAGCCGCGCGATCTCGGCTGCGAGCTTCTCGTCATGCGTATAGAACGGCGGCAATTCGGGACCGAGCGCGGTGCGGGCCGCCCCGGTCAGCGTCGCAAAATCGACCAGCAGTTCCGGTGCCTCCTCGTCGGCGAGCGCGAGCGCATCGGCCAGGATCAGCCGGCCTTCGGCATCGGTGTTGCCGATCTCGACCGAGAGGCCCTTGCGGCTCGCCAGCACGTCGCCGGGCCGGAAGGCGTTGCCCGAAACGGAATTCTCGACGGCGGGCACCAGCAGCCGCAGCCTGACCGGCAGTTTGGCCAGCATGATCATCCGGGCCGCCGCGATCGCCGCCGCCGCGCCGCCCATGTCCTTCTTCATCAGCAGCATCGAGGCATCGGGCTTGAGGTTGAGCCCGCCGGTGTCGAAGGCGACGCCCTTGCCGACGAGCGTGACCTTGGGATGGGCGGGATCGCCCCAGACCAGGTCGATCAGCCGCGGGGCCCGCGTCGAGGCGCGCCCAACCGCATGGATCATCGGAAAATTGCGGGCGATCAGGTCGTCGCCGACGATGCTGGTGACGCTCGCACCGCATTCGGCTGCCAGTCCGCGGATCGCCGCTTCGATCTCGCCGGGCCCAAGCCCATTGGCCGGCGTGTTGACGAGGTCGCGCGCCAGCATGGCGGAGTCGGCGATCAGGCTGACCTCCTCGCCGTCGACGCCGTCGGGCACGATCAGGCGCGCGCGCGCCGGGCTCGGCTTGCGGTAGCGGTCGAAGCGGTAGCCTTGCAAGAGCCAGCCCAGCGTCGCCAGCGCGGGATCGCCGATCTCGCCCGACAGCGCGTAGTCGCCGGCGGGCAGCAGCGCGGCGAGTCGGCCCGGCGCAAACGGGTCGGGCCGGCGCGCGGCCGCGTCGATGCCGAGAAGCACGGCAGCGAGAGCGCCTTGCGGGTCGGGCAGCAGGCAATGCTGGCCGGCGCGGGCCGCAAAACCCTGGGCGAGAGCAAAACTGCGATTGGCGGGAGGCAGCTGATCCTGAAGTGCGGGCCAGGTGCCGGCCGAGACGACGTGAACGGGAATGGCTGCGGCGGAAGCGGAGGTCAGGAGGCTGTGCACGGAGTGATGTTTCGGTTTCGGGCAGGGGGGGCCGGGGAGGGAATTAAGAATGCATTAGGGTTAACGCTTTATCACCGGATCGACCAGACGAACCCATCCAGACGACCCGTTTTCGGGAGGCGATCCGGCCATGCCTTCAGCCCGGCCCTATTCTTCAGCCTGCTCTGCCGTCCCAGTGCAGCCCATCTCCGTTCGTGCGGCCCGGCGGGGTTCCCGCGCCGGTTTCGGCCTTGCCATGTGCCTTGCGGCGGTGGTCCTGGCCGGCTGCCAGAGCCGCGGCGGCCTGGGCGATGTCACCGGTTCGATCGGCCGCGCGAGTCAGGCAAGCCAGCCGCGCACGGCGTCGGACTGGCAGGCCGAGCGCGAGACATGGGCGAAGCGCTACGACGCCAACCCCAAGGACCGCGACGCCGCCTTCTACTATGCGCGTGCGCTGCGCAGCCTCGAACAGAACGCGCAGGCTATGGCGGTGCTCCAGGGCGCCGTCCTCGCTCACCAGGACGATCGCGAGCTGCTCGGCGCCTATGGCCGCTCGCTTGCCGATAACGGGCGCCTGCAGGAGGCCGACGAGGTCCTGTCGCGGGCACATTCGCCCGAGCGGCCCGACTGGCGGGTGCTGTCGGCGCAGGGCACCGTCGCCGATCAGCTCGGCGACCATGCCCGCGCCCAGCAGATCTACCAGGCGGCGTTGAAACTCGCTCCGAACGAGCCGACGATCATGTCGAATTACGGGCTGTCGCTCGCCCTGTCGCGCAACCTGCCCGAGGCCGAGCGCGTTCTGGCCGAGGCCGCCGCATCGGATCGTGCGGATGTCCGCGTCCGCCAGAACCTCGTGCTGGTCCTCGGCCTGCAGGGCCGCTTCGGCGAGGCGGAAACCCTGGCGCGCCGCGATCAGAGCCCGGCCGAGGCCGCCCAGACCATCGCCTATCTCAAGCGCAGCGTCAGCCAGCAGAACAGCTGGGATCTTCTGAAGAGCGGCAAGGGCAAGGCGCAGTCCCCCGCCAGGCCGCCCATGGCGAACGGGACGGTTGGTGCGGCCGCCGCCGCCCCGCCCGCCTGAGAGGCGTTCCCGCAAGAGCTCGGCTTTCCTGAAAAGCCGTTACGCCGAAACGAAGAAGGCCGGAGCCACGGGGCCCCGGCCTTCTTCGTCGTTGGGCGGTTTGATCCCGGGTCTCGTGCGGCTTTCACTGCCACTTGAAGACCTGCACCAGCGCCGGCGTCAGGATGATGACGAACAGCACGGGCAGGAAGAACAGGATCATCGGGACGGTCAGCTTGGGCGGCAGCGCGGCCGCCTTCTTCTCGGCCGCCGTCATGCGCTGGTCGCGGCTTTCCTGGGCCAGGGTCCGCAGGGCGGTGCCGAGCGGGGTGCCGTAACGCTCGGCCTGGATCAGGGCCGTCGAGACCGATTTCACGCTTTCGAGGCCGGTGCGGAGCGCGAGGTTCTCATAGGCGATGCGGCGATCGGTCAGATAGGACAACTCGGCGGTGCAGAGCGCGAATTCCTCGGCCAGCGGCACCGACTGGTCGCCGATCTCGCCGGCCACCTTCCGGAAGGCGTGCTCGATCGACATACCGGATTCGACGCAGATCAGCAGCAGGTCGAGCGCATCCGGAAAGGCCAGGCGCATCGAAGCCTGACGCTTCCCGGCCTGGTTCGACAGGAAGATTTCCGGCGCCTTGATGCCGAGATACGCGCCACCGATGGAGATGGCGACCTTGATCATGAAGGACTGGCCGAAGCCGTTGATGACGAAGAGGTAGAACAGCGTGAACAGGAACAGCCCGACAGGGGCGGCCAGACGGAAGAACAAGAAGGTGACCTCGGCCTGGGGGCCGCGATAGCCGGCCATGGCGAGCTGCTTCTTGGCGTTCTCCGTGCCGAGCCAGTCGCCGAGCTTGAACTGCTCGACGACGCGCCGCATGTAGGCTTTCGGCTCCGGCCGCAGCGAGACCTTTTCGTTCTGTCGGTTGAGCCTCTCGCGCTCGCGGGCGCGGATTTTCTCGCGCTCCGTCGCGACGTTCTTCATGCGCTTCTGGAGGCTGTTGCCCTCGGTCAGCGGGATAGCGATCGTCAGCACGGTCGCTGTCGCTGCGATGGCGGCCAGCAGCGCCAGCAGGAACTGCGGATCTGTGACGCTGTTGACGATCTGTGAAAGCATCATCCGCCTCAGATGTCGAAATTGATCATCTTGCGCATCACCAGCACGCCGATCAGCATCCAGATGCCGCCCGCGACCAGCGCGAACTTGCCGGTCTGACTGATCCAGAGGATCTCGATATATTTCGGCGTGGTGAGCCAGACGAGCCCAGCCACCACCGGGGGCAGGGAGCCGATGATGCCGGCCGAGGCCTTGGCCTCCATCGATACGGCCTGGATCTTGTCCCGCATCTTGCGCCGTTCGCGCAGCACGCGCGAGAGGTTCGCGAGCGTCTCGGAGAGGTTGCCGCCGGTCTTTTGCTGGATCGCGATGACGATGCCGAAGAAATTCGCCTCGGCGCAGGGCATGCGCTCGTAGAGCTTGGTGGTCGCTTCCGACAGCGGCAGGCCGAGCGCCTGCGCCTCGATGATCAGCCTGAATTCGGTCTTCACCGGCTCCACGGCCTCATTGGCGATGATGCGCAGGCAGTCGTTGACCGGCAGGCCCGCCTTGATGCCGCGCACGATGACGTCGAGCGCGTTGGGGAATTCCACGATGAATTTCTTCAGCCGCCGGCTCTTGCAGCGCTTCAGGAACCAGGCGGGCAGGCCGAAGCCGCCGATGAACAGGCCGACGAGACCGAGGATCCAGTTGCCGCTCGCAAACCACAGCAGCAGCCCGAGGCCAACCGCTGCCCCGGCGCTGATCATGTAGTAATTCTTGGGAGTCCAGGAGAGGCCCGCCTGGCCGATGCGCGTTTCCAGCGAAACCTTGTTGCGCGCATTCTCGCGGTTCTCGATCTCCTTGAGGCTTTGGGCGACCTGGTTGCGTTTGTTCCGGGTCTGCGCCTCCCGGTCGATGCCGCGGACCGTGCTCGGGCCGGCGAATTCCTTGCGCCGCTTCTCGGCGCGCTTTTCGCCGCTGAGGGTCGGATACAGCAGCGCGTAGACAACGCCGCCGACGGCGACCATGGCCAGCAGGGCGACGGCGAGCGTGCTCATGGTCTTGTCCGGCCTTCTCGAAGGATCTTCCGCTTAGAGGGCATTGCTGGTGCCCGCCTCTTCGAGCTGGTCGAGCGCCGCGGCGAGACGCTGCTCCTCGTTGTAATAGCGCGCACGTTCCCAGAAGCGCGGGCGCCCGACGCCCGTGGCGCGGTGCCGGCCAATGAGCTTGCCGGCGGCATCCTCGCCGACCACGTCGTAGAGCATCAGGTCCTGGGTCGTGATCACCTCGCCTTCCATGCCCATCACCTCCGTGATGTGCGTGATCCGGCGCGAGCCGTCGCGCAGGCGCTGGGCCTGGATGATGACGTCGACGGAGGAGCAGATCATCTCGCGCAGCGTCTTCGACGGCAGCGAGAAGCCGCCCATCGTGATCATCGATTCGATACGGCTCAGGCATTCGCGCGGCGAGTTGGCGTGCAGCGTACCCATCGAGCCGTCATGGCCGGTGTTCATCGCCTGGAGCAGGTCGAAGGCCTCCGGTCCGCGCACCTCGCCGACGATGATGCGTTCAGGGCGCATGCGCAGGCAGTTCTTGACGAGGTCGCGCATCGTCACCGCGCCCGTGCCTTCGAGGTTGGGCGGGCGGGTTTCGAGGCGCACGACATGCGGCTGCTGGAGCTGGAGTTCGGCCGCGTCCTCGCAGGTGATGACCCGCTCGTCATCGTCGATATAGTTGGTCAGGCAGTTCAGCAGCGTCGTCTTGCCCGAGCCCGTGCCGCCGGAGATGACGATGTTGCAGCGAACGCGCCCGATGATCTTGAGGAGCTCGGCCCCCGGCGGCGAGATCGCGCCGAACTTGACGAGCTGGTCGAGCGTCAGCTTGTCCTTCCTGAACTTGCGGATGGTGAGGGCCGGGCCGTCGATCGCGAGAGGCGGCGCGATGACGTTGACGCGCGAGCCGTCGGCGAGGCGCGCGTCGCAGATCGGCGAGCTCTCGTCGACGCGCCGGCCGACCTGGCTGACGATGCGCTGGCAGATGTTCATCAGCTGGGCGTTGTCGCGGAAGCGGATATTGGTGAGCTGGATCTTGCCGGCGGTTTCGATGAAGGTCCGGCCTGCGCCGTTGACCATGATGTCGGCGATGTCGTCGCGCGCCAGCAGCGGCTCGAGCGGCCCGTAGCCGAGCACGTCGTTGCAGATGTCGTCGAGCAGCTCTTCCTGCTCCGCGATCGAGAGCACGACGTTCTTCAGCGAGATGATCTCGTTGATGATGTCGCGGATTTCCTCGCGCGCCGATTCCGAGTCGAGCTTCGCGAGCTGCGACAGATCGATGGCCTCGATCAGCGCCCCGAAGATCATGCTCTTCATCTGGTAATAGTCTTCGGATCGCGGGGCCGCCTCGGTGACCGGCGCGATCCTGCGTTCCTCCAACGCGGCCTGCTCGGGCTTGCGCGACGTTGCCTGCACGGCCGCGGGCGTCCTTGCATTCAGGTTTGGCGCGGTGCCTGCGCCCACGGATCGCTTGCCGAACATCTCAATACTCTCCCGCCCGGCCTGGGCCGGCACTCCGCCTGGCGTCCGGGCGTCTCCCCGTCATCATAGGCCCCCGTCGGTCACGAGGCCTTGCGGCGCTTCAGTTTCGAGACGAGCGGCTCGAACAGGCTGCGTCGGCCCCGCTTGGCTTCGCCGCGTCCGGTCAGCGCGCTGGCGATCTGGGTGAAGGCCTCGGTCGCCTTGCTCCCGGCCTGGACCTCGGCGATCATCTGGCCGTTATTGGCGGCCGTCCCGAACAGCTGGGCGTCGAACGGAATCGAGCTCAGCACGTCGATGCCGAGCGCCTTGGAGAATTCTCCGACACTGATCTCGGGCCGCTTGGGGACGCCGACCCGGTTGAGGACCAGCCGGGCGACGGCATCGTTCTGCCGTGTGGCGCGTGACAGATCGACCAGGTTCTTGGCGTTGCGCAGGGAGGCAAGCTCGGGTTCGGCGACGATGACGATCTCGTCGGCGCCGAGCACGGTGCGCTTCACCCAGGCGTTCCACTGGTGCGGCACGTCGAGGATGATGCAGGGTACCGAGGCCCGCAGCAGGTCGAGGAGCTGTTCGAGCGCATCCTCGTCGAGATCGACGGTCCGATCGAGGACCGCCGGTGCGGCCAGGAGCGCGAGATTGTCGCTGCAGCGCGACAGAAGCCGGTCCAGCAGGTTGGAGTCGAGGCGCTCCGGCGCGAACACCGCTTCCGCGATGCCTTGCGGCGGGTCCTGGTTGAAGTTGAGGCCGGCCGTGCCGAAGGCGATGTCGAGATCGACGATCACGGTCGAGGCGTCGAGATTGCGTGCGATCGCCCAGGAGACGTTATGCGCGATCGTCGAGGCGCCGACGCCGCCCTTGGCCCCCATCACCGCAATGACGCGACCGAGGTTGCGGGCCCCGGGGGACAGGTAGAGATCCGACAGCGTGCGCAGGACGTCGAGCGGTTCCAGCGGAGCGATGAGGTATTCGCTGACGCCCCGGCGGATCAGGTCGCGATAGAGCTGGACATCGTTGACATGGCCGATCACGACGACCTTGGTCCCGGCGTCGCAGCTATCGGACAGGGCTTCGAGATGCGCGACGAGCGTTGCCGGGTCGGCCACGGTTTCGAGCACGATGATGTTGGGCGTCGGAGCCGAGCGGAAGGCCTCGACCGCCGCGGCGGGGCCGCCCATCTGGATACGGGCATGCGCCTTGTCCATGCGGCGGTCGGCGACGGCGGCCTGCATGGTCGCGGCGACTGCCGGCGTTTCGCAGAAGGCCTGCAGCGTGATGCGCGGCAGCGGCGCGATGGTTTCGTCGCTGGACAGTTCGATCGCGGGGTTTTCGCGAGCCTCGGGCTGCATCAGCCGCCTCCGCCGACAGTGGAGTTGATCTGCGGCGTCTGCTGCCGGTACTGGGTCGAGGGATCCGTGCCTTCGCGGATCTTGGTGATGGCGCCCATGCGCTTGACGATGTCGGGGCGGCCCTCGTCGCGGGAGCGGACGAGATCGATCGGATCGGCCACCTGCGCGGCCAGCGTCGCCTGCGACGAGCAGCCCAGATTCCAGTAGGGCGCGTTCGAGGACGAGAACCTGAAATCGGAGCTGCCCATGTCGGTCGGCCATTGTCCGCAGCGATGCGCTACGCTTGCCTGGAGCGACGCGAAGGTCAGGCGGATCGGTGAGGCGAGGCCCGGGTCCTGGACGGGATAGCTGCGGACGCTGAGAAGGGCCGGCGAGACGCCGCCGCGCGACAGCGCCGCCTTGATGCCGCTCAGCGTGTCCTGTGTCGCATGGTCGCGGCGGGCGCCGGTCGGCACCTCGGCCACGAGGCCACCCTTGCCGGACTGGCGGAATTCGCGGGCGAAACTGGCGACGTCGTCGGCCTGCCGGGGATCGAGCGTCCGGCCGGAACGCCCGACGAAGACGTCGAGCGAGCGCGGCGCGTCGCGGAGCACGATCGGATGCCGCTCGCGCACGTCGTCCGGCCCGTAGGCCGAGTTGTCGGCATTGAGCGCGCGGTTGGCGCAGCCGCCGAGAAGGGCGCCGAGCGTCAGCACGGCGGAGATCAGGCGCAGTCCTGTCGAGTCGTTCCGGGAGGAAACCGTCATGGTCGGGCCATCCATCATCGTTGTCGCCGGGCGCTCAGTCGGCGATGAAGCCGACCCGGCCCTTGTAGGCCTGGGGAACCGGACCGCCGCCGCTGCCGTAGAGCTTGTTCAGGCGTCCGAGCAGGATCGCCTGGGAGTCGTGGCTCTCGATGAAGCCGTCATCCGGCCGCTGGACCTCGGTCGGCTGCATCGGCTTGGCGATATAGGGCGTGACCGTGATCATCAGTTCGGTCTCCTCGCGCTGGTAGTCCCGCGAGCGGAACAGCACGCCGATGACCGGCAGGTTCATCAGTCCGGGCAGGCCGTTGATCGAGGTCTTGGAGACGCGCTGGATCAGGCCCGCCGTGGCCAGCGTGCCGCCGGAGGGCAATTCGACCGTCGTGTCGGACTTGCGCACGCGGAAGGCGGGGACGGTGACGTTGGGCTGGCCGGAACCGCCCTGGAGCACGATCTGGTTCTCGAAGTCGAGCTCGGTGACCTCGGTGGCGATACGCATGCTGATCTTGTTGGCCGAGAGCACGATCGGCGTGAAATTCAACGCGACACCGACCGGCTTGTAGGAGACGCCGAGCGTGCAGACGGCCTTGGCCGGGTCGCAGGTGTAGCCAGTAGGGATCGGGATCTCGCCACCCGCGGTGAATTTTGCGCTCTCGCCCGAAACCGCGGTCACCGTCGGCTCTGCGAGGACGCGCGCCATGCCGGCCCGCTCCAGCGCCCGCAGCGTGAAGTTCTTGGTATTGCCGATGCCGGCGGTGATTGCTGAGGCGGACAGGGCCTGCGGCGAGAGCGAGAACGGGTTGTCGATGGTGGGGCTCACCGAGAAATTGCCGAGCTTCCACTCGCCGGTGGAGTTGATGCCGAGCTGCTTGATCGCCTTGCGCGACACTTCCGACACCGTCACCTTGACCATCACCTGGTCGCGGTCGCGAATGGTGAGCGAGTTGATCACCGCCCCGGTCTTCCCCGAGGGGCCGCCGCCGACGAAGGCCTTGGCGATGTCGACGGCCTGGGTGGCTTCCGAGGCGCTCGGCACCGTTCCGACGAGCAGGATCGAATCGCCCGCCGGCTTGATCTCGATCTGGGAGTTCGGCAGCGCCGTGCGCAGCGTCTGCCTGAGCACGTTGAGGTCGCGCCCCACATTGATCTCGAGCGCGGTGATCTGCTGGCCGTCCGCGTCCATCACGAACATCGAGGTGGCGCCGTCGGCGACGCCGATCACGAAGAGCTTGCGCGCGGTGCGGACCACCGCATTGGCGACCTTCGGATTGGCGACGAAGACCTCCTTGGCGTCGCGCGGCAATTCGACGATCAGCGAGCGGCCGATCGAAAGGTCGAGCTTGCGGGAGATCGCATTCTCGCTCGAGCCGACATTGAGGACGGGCGCGGGGCCGCTGCCGGTGGATTGGGCGATGGCGCTGCCAGCCGTCAGGGCAAGCGCGAGAGCCGTTGCGAGGCGGAGAGAGGATCTGATCATGGCTTCGCGCTCTTCGAGACGACGCCGTAGCGCACGAGGGTCAATGCGCCGTCGGTCTGATCCGGCGGCGTCTTTTCGCCGGCATCCTTGAGGCTGCGCAGGGCGAGCGAGAGCGTCCCGCTCTTCTGGGCCTGGACCAGGCCTTCGACCTGCTTCGGCTCGATTTCGAGCGTGGCCGTCTCGCCCACGACGACCTTTTCGCCGTTGCGCTCCTGCACGTTCTGGCCAATCGCCAGGACGCGGATGTTGTGCAGGATTACTTCGCTCGAAGAGGCGTCGCCGCTGCCCGAGGTGGAGATCACGTCGACGCGGTCATTGGGAAGGATGAAGCCGCCGGCGGTGTTGGCGCCGCGACTGTCGGTCGAGATCGCGACCGCGCGCATGCCCGAAGGCAGGACTGCGGAGAGGAAGCCCGTTCCGTCGGTCTTGATCAGCTTCTCGCGGCGGATCGGCTCGGCGCCGAGGGTGGCGTAGCGGGCCACCTGTCCGATGATCTCCTTCTCCGCCTCGGGCGTTTCGTCCTTGCGGATGATGCCGGTCGGCACGCTCGCGAGCGGCCAGTCGAGCCAGCGCAGGTCGTTCGCGGTCACCGTGTTGCCGACAGGGATGTCGGCGGCAGCGACCAGGACCGGCACGGTCGGGGCCGGTTCGATCTTCGCGGCCGGCGCGGGCGCCTGCGACGGCCCCTTGACGAGCAGCGCTGCGCCCAGGCCTGCCACCAGCGCGACCGCGAGAATGATGATGCGTGCGGGACTCATGAACGAACGACCCTCAGCCAAATCTGATTGGCTCTCGTCCCGGATCGTCGTTCGGAAACGTCAACTTATGGTTAATCGGTCGTATATTTTTTGAATGCCGGCGACGTTGCGGCAGGGCAGGCCGATCAACCGCCGATCGCGGCGTGCCAGATGGCGGTTTCCGGCAGGAGCAGGAGCGCGGCGAAGGCGAGCGCGATGCCATAGGGCACGCCCGCGTTGGCGGCATGCAGGCGCCGTGCCCAGGGCCATTGCTCCGCCAGGGCCGGCAGCGGGTGGGCGCGCAGCCGCAGGATGAGCATGGTCAGGATGCCGCCGAGCAGGCCGGCCACCGCCAGATAGGGGCCCAGCTGGTCGAAACCGAACCAGAGTGCCATCGCGGCGGCGAATTTGGCGTCTCCGCCACCGATCCAGCCCGCGGCGAAGAAGCCGAAGGAGACGGTGAGCACCAGCATGCATGACGCCAGGTGCCAGCCGATCGTCGAAAGCGGCAAGCCGAGCAGCGCCGCGCAGAGCGCGAAGGTCGCGATGAGGGACAGGCACAGCCGGTTCGAGATCGTCATCGAGACGAGATCGCTCGCCGCAGCGTAGCTGATGGCCAGCGGCAGGATTCCGAGCAGGATGATCAGCGACAGCGACATGGAATGATCCATTCCGATGCTGGGACGAGAATGGTCTGGCGGATTCCGCCGGACCCTTGTGTCGATCGCGGCATGCCGCGAAAGGTTCGGCGCCCCGGCAGGGCCGGAGCGCGCTTTGTTGTATCGGTAGCCAGGCAGCCGATCAGGAAACGGTAACGCCGCCCAGCTTGGTGGCGATACGCGAGAAGAGGCCGCTGAGCTGGGTGCCGAGAGCGGTGGCGCCGGCGATGATGCCGACGGCGACGAGGGCCGCGATCAGGCCGTACTCGATGGCGGTGGCGCCGGACTCGTCCTTGACGAAGCGAGCGAAAACGTTGGTCATGCTGAATCTCCTTTACACCACGGTTTGACGGCTGCCTGTGCTCTAGGTGGCTTCGGTCAGCGACAGGAACGACATTAGCCGGCCCATCTTGCTGATCGGTTAAGCGGATCGAAGAATTGGCCGGTTTCGCGGCGTGTTCTTTCTGTAGTTAATGCTCGATTTAACCGATGTGGACCGCCTGTGACCTTATTGAAAAAAGCGGGATGCGTGAGCTTTTTTCGGTAAACGAGGTGTTTAATAAGTCGAAAGTTGCGTTTTTATTTTCGGGTTGCCCGGAGTTGGACGCTTGGACGCTCTGTTATTCCGTTACGACATATTCTGCGGCGCGGCCTGAAATCGCTGAGCCCCGCGCGCTTAGGGTTTGATTCATCATTTTGGGCTTTGCTGGAGGGGTCGCAAAGCTTGAGGCGCCGCCATGTTGATCATCTCTGCTCATCAAGGGGGCCGTTGGCTTGCCCGCTGGGCGGCCGCGACAGCCCTGGCCGCCACCTTGTGCAGTGCCGCCGTCGCCGCTCCGCGTGCGCAATCCGAAAGCGTGATCGTCCTTGTCGATCACGCCAAGGTGGTGCGCTTGCCCGAGAAGGCCCAGACGGTCGTCGTCGGTAATCCGGCGATCGCCGATGTGTCGGTGCAGCGCAACGGTGTGATGATCGTGACCGGCAAGAGCTTCGGCGTGACCAATCTGATCGCGCTGGATGCCAACGGGACCCTCCTGGCGGAATCGCAGGTGCGGGTCGGCGCTGCGCCCGATTCCGTTCTGACAGTGCAGCGGGGCATGGATCGCGAAAGCTATGCCTGCAATCCCACCTGCCAGCCCTCCGTCCAGATGGGCGACAAGCCTGAATATTTCGCAGGTGCCGCAGGGCAGGCGACCGCCCGCAATGCGCTGGCGACGGCGACGCGGAACTAGCGCGTCGGCCCGAGAAGCGGAACGCGGCTTTCGGGCAAAGCCGATGCAGGAGCGAGGAGCCCGACGCTCCAGGGCCCGCCTCCCATCTATCCACGTACGCGCGCGAGGCGCGGCCCACGCGATCGACCATGGTTAGCGAAAGCTTCACATGGATTCCGGTGGCGAGGCAGAACCCCTAACCGATCCGAAATTCTTTTGCCGTAGAGCTTTCCAGCCTGAGCCGAAGCTCGATGGGGCAAACGGATGTCCGACCGAACGACATGCACGTCCACGCCGGATGGCGGATCCAGGCGCCTCAGCGCCGGCCGCCTGCTGCTGCGGCGCTTCCGCCGCTCGCAGGACGGGGCGACCGTCGTCGAGTTCGCCTTCGTCGCGGTTCCGTTCTTTGCCCTTCTCTTCGCGATTTTCGAGACGGCCCTGATGTTCTGGACCAATCAGGTCCTCGAGGAGTCGCTGTCGCAGGTGTCCCGCTCGCTGGTCACGGGGCAGTCGCGGAACCTTTACACCGGAGCGACCGGCGCGGTGAATGCGACGAAGTTCCGCGATGACATCTGCGCCGCTGCCCCGATGGGGCTGATCGATTGCTCGAAACTGTATGTCGACGTGCGGGTCTACAACAGCTTCTCCGCCGCCACGTCCGGAACGTCCGGCAACAATCCCCTCGCGGGCGGAAGCCTCAATACGAGCGGCTTCTCTTACGTGCAGCCGCAGGGCAACGACATCGTCGTTGTACGGGCTGTGCTGGACTACAGCCTCTTCCTGACGAGCTGGGCCTCCGCGGCGCTCGCCAATATCGGATCGGGCCGGCGCGGCATCGTCGTCAGCATGGCCTTCCGGGCCGAGCCCTTTCTGTGACGGGAGGGGGGAAGTGATGGATATGCTGCCGGGTTTTCGTCCACGTTCCCGCCTCTGGCGCAGGTTCTGCCGTGATCGGGACGGCGTGGCGGCGGTCGAATTCGCCATGATCCTGCCGGTGATGCTCGTCACCTATGTCGGGATGGTCGAGGTCGTGCAGCTTGTGATGATCAATCGCAAGGTCACGCAGCTGACCTCCGCCCTCAGCGATCTCACGGCGCGCGCCCAGTCGGTGGCGCCTGCGGATATCGACAACATCTTCAATGCCGCGCAGACCGTCCTGATGCCGTATGACTCCAGCAAGGCCGGGATGGTCATTGCCAGCATCGTCATCGACTCGACGGGCGTCGCGAAGGTGTGCTGGAGCAACCAGCGCAACGGGACGGCGCCGGGCCGGGGGACGACGGTCATCATTCCCGACAGCGTCAAGGTTCCCAATACCTCCGTCATCATGGCGCGCGCGAGCTACAAGTACACGCCGACCATCGGCTATGTCCTGACCGGGACCTTCACGCTCGGCGACAATCCGATCTATGCGCGCCCGCGCAACGGCCTGGCCGGCGGCACCTTGAACATCGAGCAGGTGAAGCGGACCGACGCCAATCCGTGCCCGCTCTTCACCTGACGTCGCCCCGGCCTGACCCGCGGTTCTCGCGATGCCGCACGCGGAAGATCGGGCCGAAACGTGCCGCGCGAGGCGTCAGCCGCGCAGCACCATGCGCCCGGTCTGGACCTCGTAACCCTGCAGCTTGCTGAGGAAGGAATTGCCCAGCAGGCTCATCGAGAGCGCTCCGGCCGGCAGGACGACGGCATCGACATTGCGGACGACGATGTCGCCGAGTCTGATCTCCCGCAGCGTCGCGCGGAACCCCGAGACCGTGCCGTTGGCGGTGCTGAGCATGACCCTGCGCGTCGAGGCGTCGCTCTTGATGCCGAGAGCCTGGGCATCGGCTGCCGTCAGCGCCACGATGCTGGCCCCGGTATCGACCACCATCTTGATGCGATAGTTTTCGACCGTCGGGTGCACGATATAGTGCCCGCGATAATCGGCGGCGACGGCGAGTGTCGAAGGCATGCGCGGTCCGGGCGGCTTCTGTTGCGGTGCGGACGCTGCGGCGGCGGGTTCTTGGTTCACCATGCGCGGGGCCAGGAACTGCGTATAGGACAGCGCGCCTGCGATCGCGGCACCGGCCACGCTCAAAGCCCAGATCAACGGTTGTGTCGCCACGGCTCCCTCCGGGCCTTCTGCCGGTGCTGCCACGATGCATGCGGAGCGCTGACGAAACGTGAAGGGGTTGCACGCATTTGCGTGCACCCGGAGAGAGTGGGCCTGCCCGATTGCGGACAGGCTTAACCCCGGCTTAGCGCGGTTCGCCCGCAAGCGTGGCGGCCAGCACGGCGATCTCGGCCCTACGGGGAATGCTCGGCTGGGCGCCGCGGCGCGTGCACGCGAGAGAACCGGCGGCGAGGCCGTCGCGCAGCGCTGCGGGCAGGTCCTTGCCGGCCGCGAGCGCGGCGGCGAAGGCGCCGGTGAAACTGTCTCCCGCCGCGACGGTATCGACGACCGCGACCTGCGGAGCCGCGAGACGGTGGCGGTTGCCGCCGACCCAGGCGATGACGCCCGCCGCCCCCAATGTCGCGATCGTGGCGATGCGGCGCTCGTCGTCGAGCCGGCGCGCGATCGCGTCGGGATCCCGCTCTGGCCATCCCAGCGCCTGCGCCAGCACCATGGCTTCGTGCTCGTTGACGATCAGCATGTCGAGCTGATCGAGCAGCGCGGGCGATGGCGCCTCGGCCGGGGCGAGATTGAGGATCACGCGCCCGCCGGCCTGCTTCATCGTGCGGGCGGCCTCCAGGCAGGCCTCTTCAGGCACCTCGCGTTGCAGAAGCAGGATGTCCTCGGCCGCGAGCTCGAGCTGTCGCAGGGCATCTGGCCGCGCAACGGCATTGGCGCCGGCTGCGACGATGATCTGGTTGGCGCCCTCGCGATCCGTCGCGATGAAGGCGGCGCCGGTCGGCTCGTCGACCTGGGCGACATGGTCGAGATCGACGCCGTCGGTGGTGAGCAGCGCCAGCGCGGCATCGCTGAACCTGTCCCGCCCGGTCGCGCCGACGAGCACGACATCCGCGCCGGCGCGCCGCGCCGCGAGCGCCTGGTTCGCGCCCTTGCCGCCGGGATGCAGGGCATAGCCCGGCCCGAGCACGGTCTCGCCCGGCCCCGGCAGGCGCTCGACCGGCGTCACCAGGTCGATATTGATCGAACCGAAGACGACGATCATGCGGCAAGATCCGCTGCGAGCCGCCTGACGCCGGCGACGAAGGCGACCTCGGGCGAGATGACCCGGACAGCATGATCCCGCGCCCGCAGGCCGGCGCCGTAGCTCTCGGCTAGGGCTCCATCCGCCACGAGATGAATCTCCTGCCCTTGGCCGAACAGGGCCTCGGCACCCGCGATTTCCTGCCCGACCAGCAGCGCCGAGAGATAGGGCCCGACCGCGCCGCCCGCCATCCGGCCGGCAAGGACCTCGGTGCGGGCCGCGAAGGCGCTGTTGAGCAGCCCGCCGGGCCGCCCGGCCGCAGCGCGCCCGCGCGCGGCACCCTCGATCGTATCCGCCTCGGACGGGGCCTCCGCCAGCCGGGCGAGGATCGAATCGTTGCGCAGGAGCCCGTAGACCTCGCCGGTCATGAAGCTGGCGAAGCGGGTGATGCGGCCCTGCTTGATCTCCGCCCATTTCGAATGGGTGCCCGGCAGGCAGGCGATGCCGTCGGTCAGGCCGAGCCCGACGATCAGGGTTTCCTCGCCGCGCATCACGTCGAAGGCGCCGTCATCGCAGCTCAGGCCCGGCAGGATGGTTGCGGTCGTCCCGGCATCGAGGTTGACCCTGATCGCGGCTGCCGCGATCTCGGCCGACGAAGCCGGGCAGGGAACATAGCGCGCCTCGATCCAGCCGTTGCGGCTGCCGACCATGCCGGCGAGCACGACCGCGGCGTCGGGCGTGGCGTGGCGGAAATCCCCGGCGAGCTCGGCGAAGGCCTCGGGGTAGCCGCCTGATGGAACCGACTGGATGCCGCGATCGGCGACACGTCGCTCCAGAACCGCACCCGTCTCCGAGATCAGGAAGGCGCGCGCACGGGTCGTGCCCCAGTCGAGCGCGATCAGAGGTTTGGGCATGGCAGGCTCCGGCAATAGCAGGCGACTGTCTCCGTCGTGCCCGGTCCGGTCAAGAGCCGGCCGCAGGGAAGCCTTGTATACGGCCGGCCTTCGCGGCAACCCTGCGAGCCTCGATCGCGGGAACGAATCGGACAAGCCGGATGCTCGAACTGCAAGCGGGCGGCCTCGACGCCGTCATCGTCCCTGACGCAGGCGGCATCGTCTCGTCGCTTGGCTGGCGTGCGCCGGATGGGCGTCGCCACGACGTGCTCTATCCGCCTGCCGGGCGGAAGCCGGGTACGGAGACGCCGAATTTCTTCGGGACCTGGGCGCTGCTGCCCTTCGCCAACCGCGCGTTCGGTTGCGTCGTCGACGATGGCGAGCAGCGCTTCCTCGTCCCCCAGAACGATCCGGGCGGCGCTATCCACGGCTTCGGCTGGCAGGCGGCCTGGGATGTGCTGGAGTACGACCGCGGTCATACCGTTCTCGAACATCGCCGAACCGAAGGTTCCGACCCCTATCGCTACCGGGCGCGGCAGGAAGTCAGCCTCGACGAGGCCGGTATGACCATCCGGATGGCGATCACCAACGAGGCGCGGACGGCACTACCGTTCGGCATCGGCCACCATCCCTGGTTTCCCTGCGCCGCCGACACGAGCCTCGTCATGCGCAACGAGGGCGCGCTGATCTTCGGGGAGGCCTTCCGCGCCACCGGCCAGCAAGCCTTCGCCGATGGCGGCCCTTATGCCGAGGCACATCCCTTCCGCGCAGAGGCTGTGACCGCCTGGAGCTTCCTCGGCTGGGACGGCACGGCCCGGATCGAGACGCCCTCGACCGGCCTCGCCATCACCCTGACCGCGAGCGACAATCTCGACTGCCCCGTCGTGTGGGCGCCGGCAGGTGCGGATTTCCTCTGCGTCGAGCCGCAGAGCCATGCGATCGGCGCGCCGAGCGAACCGGCAGCGCGCGCAGCCTCGCCGCTCAAGCGCCTTGCGCCGGGCGAGACGCTGGAAGGCTGGCTCCGGATCGCGCCCGAGGCGCTTTAGCGCCTGCAAATTTTTGCGGAAACTCACCCGTCATCCCGGGCTTGACCCGGGATCCATCGTAGAGTGCAGAGCCCTCCGATGGATTCTGGATCAGCGCCGCTTCGCAGCTTGTCCGGAATGACGGCGCGTTTTTCCGTCAAGCGGGTCGCTTTCGCCAGTCAGCGCCAGCCGTAGCCGCTCGGATAATAGGGCTGGTAGCCATAGGCGCCGGCTGGCAGGGCGGGACGCAGCAGGATCTGGCCGCGTGCCGCTTCCCAGTCGCCGCCACGGCGCTGCTGGGCGACGCTGGTCGCCTGGCTGCGATGCTTCGCCCTGGCGATCTTGTGCTTGGACGAGCCCGCCTTCGCGAGCTTGGCCTTCGAGGAGGTGGAGGCCTTGGCGAAGCGCGAGAGATTATCGGGCGCGGCGCCATTGAGCGCGATCCGGGTCTGGCTCGCGCCGTGCTTCTTCACCAGCGCGAAGAGTTTTGCGGCATTGGCCGGGTGCAGGCGGATGCAGCCATGCGAGGCCGGGCGGCCGAGCGCGCCCACGGCCCCCGTACCATGGATGGCGTAGCCGCCGCGGAAGAATACGGAATAGGGCATCGCGCCGCCGTATTTGCGGGAATACCAGTTCTTTTCGAGCCGGGTCGGCCGATAGACGCCGTTGGGCGAGCGGAAGCCCTTGCGGCCGGACGAGATCTTCCATTCGTAGGCTTCGCCATCGGTGGTGGTCACTGACATGCGCTGGGCGGGGATGTTGACCCTGACATCGACGCCGGCATGGGCGACGCCGGCAAAGGCCGACAGGATGAGGGCGGCCAGGAGGCCGAGAACGCGACGCATCACACTCACTCCGAAAGACGCGAACTGCTGAATGAGGCGTTGTCGAGCTCTGACGGCTGCCGCCCTTGACTCTAGGAGAGCGCCGCCGGTGCCGTGTTGTAAAGCGGGAAGGCGGAACGTGGTTTCCGGCGCTTCAGATCATCGGCAGCGAGGCCGGCTTGCGGCCGCGCGGGAAGGCGGCATCGATCCGGGCGATCTCCGTTTCGGAGAGGGCAAGGCCCAGTGCGCCGGCATTATCCTCGACATGGGCGACCCGGCCGGCCTTCGGGATCGCGAAGACGCTGGCGCGCCGCGTCAGGAAGGCGAGCGCGACCTGCCGGGGCGTTGCGCCATGGTTCGCGGCGATCTCGGCCAGGACCTTGCCCTGCGCACTGCCGGCGGCCGGGAAATCGCCATGGCCGAAGGGGCTGTAGGCGACGACGGCGACGCCGTTCTGCTCGCACCACGGGATCACCGCATGTTCGATGGCGCGTTCGCGCAGGTGGTAGAGCACCTGATTGCAGGCGATCCGGCCCTTGCCCGCTGCGGCGAGCGCCTCGTCGAGATCGTCCTCGTCGAAATTGCTGACGCCCCAGGACAGGATCTTGCCCTCCTGCTTCAGCGCTTCGAAGGCGGCGAAGGTTTCCTCCAGGGGATGCGGGCCGCGCCAATGCAGCAGGTAGCAGTCGAGCCGGTCGGTCCCGAGATGCTTCAGCGAGCGTTCGCAGGCCACCTGGACACCGCGCCGCGACGCATTGTGCGGCAGCACCTTCGAGACCAGGAAGACCTCGTCGCGCCGCCCGGCGATGGCCTCGCCGATCAGGGCCTCGGAGCGGCCGTCGCCATACATCTCGGCCGTGTCGATATGCTTCAGCCCGAGATCGAGCCCGCGCCGGAACGCGGCGATCGCCTCGCGTCGGTCGCCTTGCTCGCTATACCAGCTGCCCTGTCCGATCGAGGGGACGGAGGGGCCGGATATTCCGAAACTGCGTTGCATGACGCTCTCCCGATGCTGCGCCTCAATCGACCATGACGTCGAACCGCTCATGACGGATTTCGCCGTCCGTGTAGCGGATGCGCACGCGGAAGCTGTCCGGCCCGCGATAGCCGGCCCGTGAGGTGTATGCGAAGGCGAGCGAGGGGCCGACCTTGCCATCGCAATGCCGCATGGGTCCCGGCTCTTCGCTGCGCTCCGGCCGGGATGACCCGCGCTTCTTGAAACACGGTACGGCAAATGCCCGCCGATCAGGTCGGCGGCGTGCCGTTATCCGAGAGCACTTCGCCGGCGAGATAAAGCGAGCCGCAGATCAGGATGCGCGGCGGCGCTGGCCAGTCGCGCGCCGCGATCGTGCGCAGGGCTTGCTCAACCGAGCTTGAGACTTCCGCGACAAGGCCTGCGCTGCGGGCGGCCTCGGCGACTTCCTCCGCCGGGCGCGCGGCCAGCGAGTTATGGATCGGCACGGCGTAGAGCACCTGCGCCAGCCCCTTGAAATGGCGCAGCGTCGCCGTGGCGTCCTTGGTGGAGAGCAGGCCGGCGATCATCACGAGCGGCGCCGGATTGCGATCGGCGAGATCGGCCATGGCCTGGGCGAGCACGCGCCCGCCATCGGGATTGTGGCCGCCGTCGAGCCAGAGCTCGGCGCGCTCCGGCACGATCTCGGCCAGCGCCCCGCGCGACAGGCGCTGCAACCGCGCCGGCCAGTCGGCTTGGCGCATGCCGTCCTCGAAGGCCCGCGTCGGCAGGGCGCCGTAGCCGGCCGCCCGCAGCGCGGCGATGGCGGTGCCGGCATTGATGTGCTGGTGCCGGCCGGAGAGGCGCGGCAGCGGCAGGTCGAGCAAACCGTCCTGATCCTCGTAGACCAGCCGCCCACCGGCCTCGTGGACGTTGAAATCCTGCGCGCCGATCAGGATCTTGGAGGCGCCGGCGCGCTCGGCGGCGGCTTCCAGAACCGCGGTCGGCTCCGGCTCCTGCGGCGCGATCACGGCGGGCGCGCCGCGCTTGAAGATGCCCGCCTTCTCGCCGGCGATCTTGGTCACGGTGTCGCCGAGATATTCGGAATGGTCGAGCGAGACCGGCGTCACCACCGTGCAGGCGGGATGCGCGATCACATTGGTCGCATCGAAGCGTCCGCCGAGCCCGACTTCCAGCAGCAATACATCGGCCGGATGCTCGGAGAAGAGCAGCAGGCCCGCCGCCGTCGTCATCTCGAAGAAGGTGATGGGATCGCCGGCATTGATCGCCTCGCAGCGCTCCAGCGCCTCGACCAGCTTGTCCTCGTCGACGAAGCGCCCGCCGTCGGGCGCGCCCAGCCGGATGCGCTCATGGAAGCGCACCAGATGCGGCGAGATGTAGACATGGACCGAGAGGCCGGCCGCTTCCAGGATCGCCCGCATGAAGGCGATGGTCGAGCCCTTGCCGTTGGTGCCGGCGACATGGATCACCGGCGGCAGCTTCTTCTGGGGATCGCCGAGCCGCTCG
Source organism: uncultured Allobosea sp. (assembly GCF_945956895.1). Classification (GTDB taxonomy): domain Bacteria; phylum Pseudomonadota; class Alphaproteobacteria; order Rhizobiales; family Beijerinckiaceae; genus Allobosea. The sequence continues at coordinate 54,715 of NZ_CAMFJF010000010.1, forward strand.
AGCAGGGTCAGGATGCGGCCGAGCGAGAGGTCGATCAGCTTGGGATGCAGCGCCATGAAGCGCGCGAGCAAGGCGTCGGAAGACCCCATGGCGTGACGGCCCCCAGCCGTGAACTCTCTCGGATCGCCTCAGACCGCCTCGGCCACCGGGCGCGCGGACGCGGCCTCTTCCTTCACGGCCGGCTGCTTCGTCAGCAGGCGGCCGAGTCGGGCCAGCGTCTCCGGCAGGTCGCGGCGATGCACGACCATGTCGACCATGCCGTGATCCTTCAGGTACTCGGAGCGCTGGAAACCGTCCGGCAGCTTCTCGCGGATCGTCTGCTCGATCACGCGCGGGCCGGCGAAGCCGATCAGCGCGCCGGGCTCGGCGATGTGGATGTCGCCAAGCATCGCGTAGGAGGCGGTAACGCCGCCGGTGGTCGGATTGGTCAGCACCACGAAATAGGGCAGGCCCGCCGCGCGCAGGCGCCGAACCGCGACGGTCGTGCGCGGCAACTGCATCAGCGAGAGGATGCCTTCCTGCATGCGCGCCCCGCCGGACGCCGCGAAGACGACATAGGGCGTCTTCTTGTCGAGCGCGGTCTCGGCGCCCTTCACGAAGGCTTCGCCCGCGGCCATGCCGAGCGAGCCGCCCATGAAGTGGAAATCCTGCACGGCCAGCGTCATCGGCAGGCCCTTGACCCGGCCATAGCCGATCTTGAAGGCGTCCTGCGCGCCGGTCTTGGCGCGGGCGTCCTTCAGCCGGTCGACATAGCGCTTCTCGTCGCGGAACTTCAGCGGATCGGTCGCGACTTCCGGCAGCGCGACGTCGAGCCATTTGCCGTCGTCGAAAGTCAGGCGCAGGCGCTCCGGCGCGGTGACGCGCATATGGTGCTCGGAGCCGGGGATGACATAGCCATTGGCCTCGACATCCTTGTGGAACACCATCTGCCCGGAATCGGGGCACTTGATCCAGAGGTTCTCCGGGCTCTCGCGCTTGAACAGCGTCTTGATGCGCGGCCGGACGACTTCGGAAATCCAGTTCATCGGATGAATCCCTGATGGGCTTGTCAGCGCTCGCGCGCCGTCACGCCGAAAATGGGGTCGCGCCTGCCGGCGGGCAAGCGACGCGACCGTTGAACGAAACCGGGCTCAGGCCGCCTTGGCGACGGAGCGGATGCCCTGGGCGAGCTCGCTGACCAGCGAGGTGACAGCCGAAACCGTCTTTTCCGTGGCCTTGCCCTGGTCATCGAGCGAAAGGCGGACCCGCTCGACAAGGGCCGAGCCGACGACGACGCCATCCGCCCGCCTGGCGATGGTGGCGGCGTCCTCGGCGGTCTTGACGCCGAAGCCGACCGCGACGGGCAGGTCGGTGTGGCGCTTGATCCGCGCGACGGCATCGCCGACCGCGCCGTAATCGGCGATGGCGCCGCCGGTCACGCCGGTGACCGAGACGTAATAGACGAAGCCGGAGGTGTTCTGGAGAACCTTGGGCAGGCGCTTGTCGTCGGTCGTCGGCGTCGCCAGGCGGATGAAGGAGACGCCGGCTTGCAGCGCCGGCAGGCAGAGCTCCTCGTCCTCTTCCGGCGGCAGGTCGACGACGATGAGGCCATCGATGCCGACGCGGCGGGCATCGGTCAGGAAGGCTTTGACGCCATAGGCGTAGATCGGGTTGTAATAGCCCATCAGCACGATCGGCGTGTCATGGCCGGCCTTGCGGAAGCTCTCGACCATGGCGATGGTCTTGCGCAGCGTCTGGCCGGCCTTGAGCGCGCGCTGGCCGGCGAGCTGGACGGGCACGCCGTCCGCCATCGGGTCGGTGAAGGGCACGCCGAGCTCGATCACGTCGGCGCCGGCTCCGGGCAGGGCCGCGAGGATCGCGCTGGAGGTCTCGAAATCCGGGTCGCCGGCGGTGACGAAGGTCACGAGCGCCGCCCGGCCCTCGCGGGCGCAGGCCTGGAAGCGGTTCTGGATGCGGGTCTGGCCGGTCTCAGTCATGCCGCTGCGGTTAGCATGATGCGTGCCGGCTGGCGAGTGGCTTGCGCGAAGGCTGAGCCTGCGCCACATCGGCCGGGCATGCGCACCTTCGACACGCCCCTTCCGATCGACGCTGTTCTCGGCGATCTCGTTGCCGCCCTGAGGGCGCGGCCGAACGCCGTGCTGGTCGCTCCGCCCGGCGCTGGCAAGACCACGCGCGTGCCGCTCGCGCTGCTCGACGAGCCCTGGACGAAAGGCGGCAAGCTGATCGTGCTCGAACCGCGCCGCCTGGCGGCGCGCGGCGCCGCGAACCGGATGGCGCAGACGCTGGGCGAACGCGTCGGCGAGACCGTGGGCCTGCGCGTGCGCCTCGGCTCCAAGATCGGCCCGAAGACGCGCATCGAGGTCGTGACCGAAGGCGTCTTCGCCAGGATGATCCTCGACGATCCCGCGCTGGACGGTGTCGCGGCGGTGCTCTTCGACGAGTTTCACGAGCGCTCGCTTGATGCCGATTTCGGCCTCGCACTGGCGCTCGATGCGCAGGGCGGCCTGCGCGAGGACCTGCGCATCCTCGTGATGTCCGCGACGCTCGACGGCGCTCGCGTCGCGAAACTGCTCGGCGAGGCCCCGGTGATCGAGAGCGAAGGCCGCGCCTACCCCATCGAGACGCGCCATCGCAGCCGCGACCCGCTGAAGCGCATCGAGGATCAGGTCACCGAGACGATCCTGCTGGCGCTCAACGAGCAGCCGGGCTCGCAGCTCGTCTTCCTGCCGGGCCAGGGCGAGATCCGCCGCGTCGAGGAGCGCCTGCGCGAAAGGCTGCGCGATCCTGTGGTCGAGATCGCTCCGCTCTACGGCGCGCTCGACCAGCGCGAACAGGACCGCGCCGTACTGCCGGCTCCGGCGGGCCGGCGCAAGATCGTGCTCGCGACCGCCATCGCCGAGACCTCGCTGACCATCGAGGGCGTGCGCGTCGTCATCGATTCCGGCCTCGCCCGCATTCCCGTCTACGAGCCCGATATCGGCGTGACCCGGCTGGAGACCCGCCGCGTCAGCCGCGCCGCCGCCGACCAGCGCCGGGGCCGCGCCGGCCGTACCGAGCCGGGAATCTGCTACCGGCTCTGGGAGGAGGCCGCGACCGGCGCGCTCGAAGCTTTCGCCCGGCCGGAAATCCTCTCGGCCGATCTCAGCCCGCTGCTGCTCGATTGCGCCGCTTGGGGCCTCAGTGATCCGACGACGCTGGCCTTCCTCGATCCCCCCCCGGCGCCCGCTCTCAAGGAAGCCCGCGCGCTCCTGAGCAATATCGGTGCGCTCGATGCCGACGGGCGGATCACGCCGGATGGACGCGCCCTGCAGGCGCTGCCGCTGCCACCGCGCCTCGCCCGCATGGTCGTGGCCGCCGCCCGCTTCGGGCAGGCGAACATGGCCGCCGATCTCGCCGCCGTGCTGGTTGAGCGTGGCCTCGGCGGCGACGCCATCGATCTCGCCGAGCGGCTGGAGCGCTTCAATCGCGAGCGCGGCGGGCGGGCCGGCGACATGCGTCGCCTCGCCGAAGGTTGGGCCCGAACTGCGGAGCGCAGCATCGGCAAGGATCAGGCTTCGGCCGGTGAAGCCCTGTCGTCCGGCCTCCTGCTCGCCTTCGCCTACCCTGACCGGATCGCCAAGGCGCGCGCGCTGGGCTCCGGCCAGTATCTCCTCGCCAATGGCCGCGGCGGCGCGCTGGAATCCTCGCAGCGCCTGGCACGCGAGCCCTATATCGTCGTGGCCGAGATGACCGGTGCGGCCCAGCAGGCCCGTGTCATGGCCGCTGCTGCAATCACCGAAGCTGAGATCGCGATGCTCGTCTCTCACGGTCTTGCTCCCTTCGCCATCGCGGAGCGCGAGGAAGCGAGTTTCGACCGCGCGGCGCGCGCCTTGCGTGTCCGGGCCGTGCGCCGCTACGGCGCGCTCTCGCTGTCGGAAAGGCCGCTTTCGGTGGCTGATACTTCGGAAAACGCGGAAGCGCTGGCCAGGGGCATCGCCGCGCTCGGCATCGGCCTCCTGCCCTGGACCAAGGGGCAGAACCAACTGCGCGAGCGCGCTGCCTTCCTGCGCAAGGCCGAGCCTGAGGCTGGCTGGCCCGACCTCTCCGATGAAGGCTTGGCACAAGAGCCGGAACTCTGGCTGGCGCCGCATCTCCTCGGCCGGACCTCGCTCGCCTCGATCCAGCCTCCCGATCTCGATTCGGCGCTGGCGAGCTTCCTGCCCTGGGAGATGAAGCGCCGACTTGATCAGGAGGCGCCGACCCATTTCACCGCCCCGACGGGCTCCTCGCTCGCGGTCGACTACGCCGCCGAGGCCGGCCCGACCATCTCGGTGCGCGTGCAGGAGCTTTATGGCCTCGCGACTCATCCCGCTCTCGCAGGCGGGCGGGTGCCTCTGGTGCTGGAGCTGCTTTCGCCAGCGCATCGGCCGATCCAGGTGACGCGCGACCTGCCGGGCTTCTGGCGTGGCTCATGGGCCGCCGTGAAATCCGAGATGAAGGGCCGCTATCCCCGCCATCTCTGGCCGGACGATCCCGCTGCCGCCCTGCCGACGACGCGGGCGAAGCCGAGGGGGACGTAAATCAACGTACTCGGCCGGTATTCGTTCTCTCCCTTCTCCCCTTGCGGGAGAAGGTGCCGGCAGGCGGATGCGGGGTCGCGCGACGCTATCCGTCATTGCGAAGAGCGAAGCGACGAAGCAATCCAGGGAGACCGGGTGAAACGCTTCGAGCCAGTCCTCCTGGATTGCCTCGCTACGCTCGCAAAGACGGTAAAGGTTGCGCGACCCCTCATCCGTCTCGGCTGCGCCGAGCCACCTTCTCCCGCAAGGGGAGAAGGGAGGCGGCCTCTCAATTCCCCATCCGGTCGCGCCATTGCCGCTCGCCGGCGAGGCAGGTGGCGTTGCTGCCGGCCTGCGCCTTGTGGACGGTCGCATCGGCCGGCGCCTCGGCGATTTCGCGGAGCAGCTTCGATTTCGTCGCCTCGACGAACTGGTGCTTCTCGCGGATCGGGATGACGAAGGCGCCGATGCCGGTGATGACGCAGTCGGTATAGTAGGCGTCGAGGTTGTCGATGTCGAAATAGCCGGCCTGTTTCAGCATCACCGGCAGGCCGTTGATGGCGATGCCCTTGGCGCCGGCTTCGTCGCGCGCGGTCGTGACCGGGCGTCCGTCATTGTTGGCGCCGTCACCGGAAATGTCGATCACGCGGCGCATCGCGGTGACGTTGGATTGTTCGAGCAATTGCATGCCGAGATCGATCGCGCCCGAGATCGAGGTCCGCCGGCCGCGCCGTGTCGGCGCCTCGGCCAGTTCCTCGGCGAAGGCGATCGCAGCAGCAGGGCCGTCGATCACCTTCCAGGGCCGGACGATGTGCTGGAAGCTGCTGCCGGCCCATTCGAAATAGGTCACGGCGATCTTGCCGACCGCCCCCTTGTTGATCGCGTCATGGAGCTGCTTCGAGCGGAAGGCCTCGATATAGCCGTTGCGCTGCAGGGCGAGCTCGTCGAGATCCATCGAATAGGAGATGTCGACCGCCAGCACGAGCGCGACATCGACCTCTTCGGGCGGCGCCCCCGCGGTCTGGGCTCGCGGCAGGGCAGGCTGCCAGAGCGCCGCCGCTGCCAGACATGAGAGACCGTACAGCCAGCGCCGCATTGCCACCTCCGCCATCCCTTTGCGAGACGCAGTGTGCGCTTGGCCGGGACGAGCGCCAAGCCGGAAAATCCGGCTAAGGGCGCCTGTTTCGATAGCAAATTCGCGAGCAGATGGGCTTGGAGCAGATTGATCTCCCTCAGAAACACCGGGTCATCCCGGCGACCGTAGGGAGACTCGGGATCCATTCCGGAGCGTTTCCTACGAAGGTTCCGGCATGGATCCCGGCTCTTCGCTCCGCTCCGGCCGGGATGACCCGCGTTTCTCGCGAAAATCTGTGGCCGCGGGCTCAGGCCGCCCGGCTGCCTTCGACGATGCCGATCGCGGCGGCAGCCGCCTCCTCGACGGTCAGTGCCGAGGTGTCGAGCACCACCGCATCCTCGGCGGCCTTGAGCGGGGCGTCGCTACGGCCGGAATCGCGGGCGTCGCGCCTGCGGATATCGGCGAGGATGCCGTCGATGGTGACGGCCTCGCCGCGTCCGACCAGTTCCTTGTGGCGTCGCGCCGCGCGCACCTCCGGCGTTGCCGTGACGAAGAGCTTGGCCGACGCCTCCGGGCAGATCACCGTGCCGATATCGCGCCCGTCGAGCACGGCGCCGCCGGGTTGCGCCGCGAAGCGCTGCTGTCGGGTCAGCAGCCCAGCGCGCACGGCCGGCATGGCCGCGACCACGGAAGCCGCCTCGCCGATCTCGCGGCCGCGCAACCGCTCCTCGGGAAAGGCGGTCTCGTCGAAGCTGCCGACGATTGCCTCGGCGGCTGCGGCGTCATGGATGTCGTGGCCGGCATCGAGCATGGCGCGCGCCACCATCCGGTAGAGCAGGCCGGTATCGAGATAGGGCAGGCCGTAATGCGCGGCGAGCCGGCGCGCGAGCGTGCCCTTGCCGGAGGCGGCAGGGCCGTCCACGGCGATGACGAGTCGGCTGGGGCGCGCCGCCGCGCTCATCCGATCTGGCCTCCGAGCCCGTTCATCAAGGACACGAAGCTCGGGAAGCTCGTCGCGATCATCAGCCCGTCATCGACCACGACCGGCTGCTCTGTCGCCAGCCCCATGACGAGGAAGCTCATCGCGATGCGGTGGTCGAGATGGGTCGCGATCGGCCCGCCGCCACGCACCGGCCCGCCGCCCGAACCCTCGACGATGAGGTCGTCACCCTCGATCCGGCAGGTCACGCCGGCAGCCTTCAATCCGGCCTCGACCGCGGCGAGGCGGTCGGATTCCTTGACGCGCAATTCCTGCAGGCCGCGCATCCGCGTCGTGCCGGTGGCGAAGGAGGCGGCCACCGCCAGCACCGGGTATTCGTCGATCATCGCCGGAGCCCGCTCCGGCGGCACCGTCACGCCCTTCAGGCTGGAGGCACGCACGCGCAGGTCGCAGACCGTCTCGCCGCCCTCGTTGGCCTCGCGTTCGACGGTGATGTCGGCGCCCATCTCGCGCAGCGTGGTCAGGAGCCCGGAGCGCAGCGGGTTGGTCATCACGCTCTCGATCAGGATGTCCGAGCCCGGCACGATCAGCCCCGCGACCAGCGGGAAGGCGGCCGAGGACGGGTCCGCCGGCACGACGATAGGCGCTGCCTTCAGCTCCGGCTGGCCCTTCAGCACGATACGCCGGCCATGTTCGCCTTCCGGCGTCACCGTGATCTCGGCGCCGAAATGCGCGAGCATCTTCTCGGTGTGGTCGCGGGTGGCTTCGGCCTCGATCACCGTGGTCTCGCCGGGCGCGGCGAGCGCGGCCAGCAGCACGGCCGATTTGATCTGCGCCGAGGCGACCGGCGGGCGGTAGGTGATCGGGATCGCCTCCTTCGGCCCGCGCAGGGTCAACGGTACGCGGCCGCCCTCCTGCTGCGAGACGACGACGGTGCCCATCTGCTCGAGCGGATCGAGAATGCGCCGCATCGGCCGCTTGCGCAGCGAGGCGTCGCCGTCGAAGGTCGTGGTGATCGGGTGCGAGCCGCAGACGCCCATCATCAGGCGCGAGCCGGTGCCGGCATTGCCGAAGTCCAGCACATCGGCCGGTTCGCGCAGGCCGCCGACGCCGACGCCCTGCACGCGCCAGGCGCCCGGCCCGTCATGATGGACGATGGCGCCGAGCGCGCGCGCCGCCGCGGCCGTGCGCATCACATCCTCGCCTTCGAGCAGGCCGGTGACCTTGGTCTCGCCGATCGCCAGCAGGCCGAAGATCATCGCCCGGTGCGAGATCGACTTGTCGCCGGGCACGCGGACGCGGCCCTTCAGCGGGCCCCCAGTGCGGGCGGTGAGGGGAACGGGTTCATGGTCGTGGGACAAGGGGAGCGGTCTCTGCGGGCTGGCCGAAAGGAATGCGCTGAAGGCCGTAGCACGCCCGCGCGCGGCACGCCAAGGCGGGCCCGCGGCGGCGCGCCGAATCGCCGTTCCGGGCGCTTGCGAGGCCGCCTCATGCAAATCAGTATTTGACAGCGCCGCTTACCCCGACTAACGGACGCGCCTGCTTTTCAGATAGATGATGATTGAAGGGTCCGACGCAGTGGCGAAACCGGAACTCGGAACGAAGCGCGTTTGCCCGGTCACGGGTCGCAAGTTCTATGATTTGAACAAGGATCCCATCGTCTCGCCCTATACGGGCCAGGCTTATCCGCGGGCGATGTTCGAGCCGCAGGCCAAGGCCGCTGCGCCGAAGCCGGAAGCCGACGAGGAAGAGGAGACCGAGGCCGCCGATGGCGCCGTCGAGCTCGTCTCGCTCGACGAGGCCGATGCCGAGGCGTCGGAGAAGGATGCCGTCGTCACCAGCGAGGACGATATCGAGGTCGAGGATGTCGGCAGCGATGACGAGGACGACACCTTCCTCGAGGAAGACGAAGAAGGCGACGACGACGTTTCCGACCTGATCGATGGCGACATCGAGGGCGACGAGGACAACTGATCCACAGCCTCGAAAAAAGATGACGACACGGCGACATTAAGCGCTTGTGTCTTCCGTCCGAGCCGCCTATAGAGCGCTTCGTCGCCGGCAGGGCGGCCCGGACGGAACCGCCGAGGCGGTAAAAATCCGGTTGGTGATCGGTCCCCAAGCCGATCATCGCGAGTGGGGCCATAGCTCAGTTGGGAGAGCGCTTGAATGGCATTCAAGAGGTCGGCGGTTCGATTCCGCCTGGCTCCACCAAATTTCCTCCTAAGTGGCTGGGTTCAACAGCTTTTCGGAGCGGCGCTTGAGCGCTACCCTACTTTTACCCAAACGGCTTGCCCAATTCTGATCGGACCGGATCGAGTTGGAATGACAATCTGTCGCCCCTCCAGTGATTCGCGTCGACGGCGCAGAGCCATCGCGGGTCTTGGGCGGTGCGCCCCGGCTGAGCGAGCTGGGGAGATAGGAAACCGCAATGGCCAAGCGTACGAAGTCCAAGGCACTCGATGCCGAGTTCACGATGTTCGATGTCGTCTATGAGGATGGCTCCCGTACATCCAATCGGCGTGTTCCGACTGAGCTGCTCGGCGGTCTCGATGGAGACGATCCAGCTCGCGATGCCATAGCCGAGCAGGATCGAATCATCTCCGAAAAATCGGGCAAGCCGCCGCTGGCGATTGCGACCATCAGCCGTTCGACTAAGGCGGCTGTAGAGCCAGCGAAGGATGATCGAAAGAAGCGGGGCTCCAAATAAGGGCGCCATCTATCGATCGATTGCGAAGGTTGCCGTTTCGCCGGCGTCTTCGCGCAGGCCTTTGAACGATGCGTACCGCAGCTTGCCCGGCTGGTGCGCGGATTCGTTTAATTCGGTCGCGGCGGCCAAGAGACATTTGGCGAGGCATTCGCGTTCTCGGCGGCGTGAATCGCTAGGGCATCGGCCCGAAAAGCGGCATGTCGCTATCGAGAAAAATCGATGCAATATCAAAGAGTTGGAGCATCGAGCTGAATACGATATTCAGCCCGATGCTCCAGGGCCTGGCGAGCGTGGCTTGTGCCCTATTCCGGGAATTTTCGGGTCGCCCGGCCTGCCGCGACGGGCTGTCCGCCGGCATCCAGAGCCGTGACCGTCCATTGATAGTCATGGATCTGAGGCGGCGGCGGGTTCGGCCCGGTGTAGGAGCCGCTCAAGCCGCCGCACGGAATGGTTTGGGTCGCCTTTCCAGAAGCCGGCACGGTTCCGCCGCCATGATTGTAGCCGGGGGCTTGCTGATCGATCATTCGGAAGCTCAGCATCTTCGCTGTCGCCGGGATGTTGCCGATGGTGAAGGCGGGCGTGCCCGAACACCATGTGAAGGCCACGTTCATCGCGGGCAAGTTGGCGTTCGGTGCACCGCCGCCCGCATTGCAGCCTGCCAGTCCGATACAGGCCGCGGCCAGAAGAAAAGCCCTGGTCATTGTCGCTCCTCAAGCATGCGCGGGGACCGCGCCTGCTGACGCTACGCGGTTTTCACGCGCAATGACGAGCTGGCCTTTCGGCGGTGGAAATCTGCCGGGCCACCGTGCCGCCGATAGGCCGTGCATCCGAACGCAATGGCTGTTCGTCCCAGCGCGTTGCCCCGAGGGGGCTTGAATTTCCCTGTGCGGTAGGCACGCATGCGCTGCATGGTCGCGCGCCCCGCCAGCTGGGTGCGATCGGGAGAGTGGATGGCCTGATGTCGGATTTGCAAAGCATCCTGCGCGAGCCGCGCTACGATCTCGTCAAGATGCCGACGCCGTTGCAGCGGCTCTCCGGTTTCGAGCGGAAGCTCGGGCGCTCCGGTCTCTATGCGAAGCGCGACGACCTGATGGAGATCGGGCTCGGCGGCAACAAGCTGCGTAGCCTCGAATTCTGGCTCGGAGCGGCCTTGCAGCAGCGTGCCGACATCGTTCTCGTCGCGGGCGGAGCGACGTCCAATCTCTGCCGCCTCACCGCGGCGGCGGCCTCGATGGCGGGGCTGGATTGCCTGATCATCCACAATGCCGCGGATAACCCCGCGAATCGCGAAGGCTCCTTCCTGAACCGGCTCTTCGGCGCGCAGACCCGGTTCATCGGTCCCGTCGGCGAGGATGAGCGTGGAGCGGCGACGAAGGCCGCCGCCGCGGAGCTGACGCAGCAGGGACGAGTGCCCTACATCGTCGGCGACGCCGTTCTGGGCGCCCTCGGCTATGTCCTGGCCGCCTTCGAACTGCACGAGCAGTCACAACGCGAATCGGTGCCGCTGCGCCATGTCTTTCTGGCGGGCTCGATGGGGCCGACCGAGGCCGGCTTCATCTTCGGCAATGCCATGCTCGGCCACCCCTTCCAGGTCCATCTCGTCAGCGTCGAATACGAGCAGGCCGAGCTGGAGGCGCGCCTCCAGCGGATCTACGATGGCATAGCCCAGCGGACGGGGCTTTCAGTCGGCGGACTCGATCGGGCGCCGCTGCATTATCACATGGACCATCTCGGCGGCGGCTGGGGCGTGCCCACCCCCGAAGCGGAGGCGGCGATCGTCGCCTTCGCCCGCACCGAGGGCATCCTGGTCGAGCATGTCTATACGGCGAAGACCTGCGCCGGTTTCCTCGATCTGGTCGCGAGCGGGGGCATTCCGGCCGATGAGCCGGCCTGCATCATCCATACCGGCGGCACGGCTTCGCTGTTCTCGCAGCGCGAGCAGTTCCGGACCGTGAGCTGAGGGCACCGCTCCTGTTCCATCGGCTTTCGACCGACGGAACGGCTCATTCCATGCAGGAATGCAGGCGGGCTGTCGCGACAGCGTGGCTCAGGCCGCGCCGATCGCGTTCGACGGCGTCTGCCGGTCGGTGATCTGCTGGCCGAACAGGCTGCCGGCGAGCTCCACTGCGAGGCGGGCGGTCTGGCCGCGATCGTCGAGGAAGGGGTTGAGCTCGACGATGTCCATCGAGCGCACCAGTCCGGAATCGTGCAGCAGCTCCATCACGAGATGCGCCTCGCGATAGGTCGCGCCGCCCGGAACGGTGGTGCCGACGCCCGGGGCCAACGGCGGATCGAGGAAGTCGACGTCGAAGGAGACGTGCAGCACGCCGTTCGCCGCGCGCACCTTCTCGATGACCTGCCGGATCAGGACGCCAACGCCATGCTCGTCGATGGCGCGCATGTCGGCGATATCGATACCGCGGGCCTTCACCGCCGCCTTCTCCAGCGGGTCGATCGAGCGGATGCCGAACAGGCTGAGCTGTTCATGCGCGATCGAGGCGCGCGGTTCGCTGCCGAGCAGGTCGTCGAGCCCGGCCTCGCCGCAGAGGAAGGCCGAGGACATGCCATGCATGTTTCCGGAAGGCGAGATCGCCGGCATGTTGAAATCGGCATGAGCATCGAGCCAGAGCACGAAGAGCTTGCGGCCCTGCTCCTGCCAGTGGCGCGCGACGCCATTGACAGAGCCCATCGACAGGCTGTGGTCGCCGCCGAGGAAGATCGGCGTGTCGCCGGAGCGGGCGATCTCATAGGCGCGGGCGCTGAGCGCACGCATCCAGGCGGCGATCTCGTTGTAGAAGCGGGCATTGGCCGGCGCCGGGCCATCGACCGGGGTCAGGTCGCGCGGCAGGATGTCGCCGTGGTCGCGGACCGTGTAGCCGAGGCTTTCCAGGACGCTAACGAGGCCGGCGGTGCGCAGGCCGGCCGGACCCATCAGCGCGCCGCGGCGCGAGGCGCCGACCTCGATGGGCGCACCGAGCAGGGCGATGCGGCCCTGGGAGGCGGGGGCGTTCGCGGAGGAGGCGGTCATGCTGGCGATCCGTTCGTGGGATTTCGATGGGCGTCATGCGCCGACGCGCCGTCCATGGCGCATCGGCCCGCCCCTGTCGAGTGCCGTGCTCAGCGGCGCTTGAGCAGGATCATCTTCTCCTGCGTCATGTCGTGCATCGTGTAGGGGATGCCGCCTGTGCCGTAGCCGGAGACGCGCCGCCCGGCGAAGGGCATCCAGTCGGTGCGGAAGGTGGTGGGGTCGTTGACCATCACGGCGGAGGCATCGAGCCGGTTCGCCGCCCGCATCGCGACATCGATATCCCCAGCGAAGATGCTGGCCTGGAAGGCGACGGGGAGCGAATTCGCCCGCGCGATCGCGTCGTCGAGCTTGCTGTAGCGGTAGATCGCGACGACCGGGCCGAAGACCTCCTCGCTGGATATCCGGGCTTCGGGATCGGGATCGATCAGCACGGTCGGCTCCAGCACCGTCTCCGACAGGCGCTTGCCGCCGGTGGCGATCCGCGCGCCGCCCTTCACCGCCTCGTCGATCCAGGAGGCGACGCGGTCGGCCTCCTTGGGGACGATCAGCGGGCCGACTTCGGTGTCCTTCAGTGTCGGATCGCCGGTGCGCAGCGTCTTCACCCGCGTGACAAGGCGCTCCGTGAAGTCGTTGATGATCGCGTCATGGACGTAGATGCGCTGCGTCGACACGCAGACCTGGCCCGCATGGTAGTAGCCGCCCTTCACGATCGGCTCGATGATCCCGTCGAGATCGGCGCTCCTGTCGACGATCGCCGGCGCGACGCCGCCATGTTCGAGCGCCGAGCGGGCGCCAGGGCTAAGCTTGGAATGCAGGTACCAGCCGACCTTGGCCGAACCGATGAAGCTGAGGAAGGCGATGCGCGGATCGGTCGCGAGCTTCTCGGCCAGCGCCGTCTCGGTCGGGATGAAGGTCTGGCACCAGGCTTCCGGTAGTCCGGCCTCATGCACCAGCTTGACGAAATCGATGCAGGAGAGCGGGGTCGTTCCGGCCGGCTTGACGATGACCGGGCAGCCGACCGCGATCGCCGGCGCGACCTGATGCACGATCAGGTTGAGCGGATGGTTGAAGGCCGAGATCGCCGCGACGATGCCGATCGGCTCCTTGGTGGTGAAGGCCCAGCGATCGGCGGCGGCGGCCGAGAGACCCATCGGGATCTCGCGCCCGGCGAAATTCCGGAGCTCTTCGGCGGCATTGTAGACGCCGTCGACCGCCCGGTTCGCCTCGACGATCGCATCCGGCAGCGGCTTGCCGCCCTCGCGCGCGATCTGCATGGCGAAATGGTCGCGCTTCGCTTCGAGGAGCCCCGCGAGCTTGCGCAGGATCGCGATGCGCTGATGCGGCTTCAGCCAGTTGTCGCGGTCCTTGAAGACGGCCTGCGCCGTCTGGAGCTTGCGTTCGAGCGCGGCCTCGTCGTCGGTCTCGATCTCGGTGATCGGGGCGCGGTCATAGGCCTGAACAACCTGGAGCATGATTTTTCTCCCAGAAAGGCGCGTGTCATCCCGGATGCAGCGAAGCGGAGATCCGGGATCCATGCCGGAACGCATATCGGAAACGCTCCGGCATGGATCCCGGGTCTCCTTGCGGTCGCCCGGGATGACCCGCGGTGAGCGATGAATCGTGGCTTAAGCCAGATCGACGTCCGGCACCTTGTTCCTGAGTTCCTCGACGAGGACGCGGGTGTTCTCGGAATAGTCGATCGGGCAATCGACGAGATGGACGCCGCCGCCCTTGAACGCCGCTTCCAGCGTCGGCACCAGCGCCTCGGCCGAGGTCACGCGCGAGCCCTTGGCGCCATAGGCCTTGGCATAGGCGACGAAATCGGGATTGCCGAAGGTCATGCCGTAATCCGGGAACTGGTCGACGGCCTGCTTCCAGCGGATCATGCCATAGGCGCCGTCATTGAGGACGAGCACGACGAGGTTGAGCCCGAGCCGGACCGCTGTCTCCATCTCCTGCGAGTTCATCATGAAGCCGCCATCGCCGCAGAGGGCCATGACGCGCCGCTTCGGGTGCAGCATCGCCGCCATCATCGCCGAGGGGAGGCCGGCGCCCATCGTCGCCAGCGCATTGTCGAGCAAGAGCGTGTTGGCGACATGGGTGCGGTAGTTCCGCGCGAACCAGATCTTGTACATGCCGTTGTCGAGGCAGACGATGCCGTCCTCCGGCATCGCCGCGCGCACGTCATGGACGAGCCGCTGCGGCGTCACCGGGAAACGATCCTCCTCGGCGCGGGCATTGATCTTGGCCAGGATCTTCTGGCGCCGCTCCAGCATCTGCGTCTGCGCCGGCAGCTTGCCTTCCAGCCGGTCGGCGAGCCCCGTCATCGTGACGCCGATATCGCCGATCACCTCCGCATCGGGATGGTAGACCTGCTCGACATTGGCCGATTGGAAGCCGAGATGGATCACCTTCGGCCCGCCGGCATTGCGCATCAGGAAGGGCGGCTTCTCGATCGTGTCGTGGCCGACCGCGATGATCAGGTCGGCAGCGGCGACGGCCTCATGGACATAGTCGCCCTCGGAGAGCGCGGCGGTGCCGAGATAGAGGTTCGAGCCGCCGGTGACTGCGCCCTTGCCCATCTGCGTGTTGAAGAAGGGCAGGCCGATGCGGCGCACCGCAGCCGAGAGCGGCTCGACCAGGCGCGGCCTGTTGCCGGCGGCGCCGATCATCACCAGCGGGCGCTTGGCGGCGAGGATCATCGCGGCCGCGCGGTCGAGCGAGACGGCTGGCGCGACCGGGCGGTCGAGCGGATGGACCGGGATCAGCGGGATATCCTCGATCTCCTTGGCCGCGATATCCTCGGGCAGTTCGAGATGGACAGGGCCCGGCCGCTCCTCCATCGCGACGCGGAAGGCATCGCGCACCACGGAGGGGATGCTGCCGGGGCTGACGATCTGGCGGGTCATCTTGGTCAGCGGGCGCATCGAGGCGACGACGTCGACGATCTGGAAGCGCGCCTGTTTGGCGGTCATGATCGCCTTCTGCCCGGTCAGCAGGATCATCGGCATCGCGCCGAGATGGGCATAGGCCGCGCCGGTCGAGAAATTCAGCGCGCCGGGGCCGAGCGTCGCGATGCAGACGCCGGGCTTGCCCGTCAGACGGCCATGCGTCGCGGCCATGAAGGCTGCGGCCTGCTCATGCCGCGTCAGCACCAGCTCGATCTTCGACGTGCGCAGGGACTCGACGACGTCGAGATTTTCCTCGCCGGGAACGCCGAAGACGCGGTCGACACCCTCGTTCTCAAGCGCTTCGACCAGAAGATCGGAACCCTTCTTCATCGCCTGTGCCTTTCCCGGAGATAGCCTCGCCGGGAAGCAAGGCTAGGCCTTCGACGTAGGAAGACAACCGGTGGCGTGTCAGGGCGCGCGGCACATGGCCGTCCTGCCCGACCGCGGCTTGAAGCGAGCGCTCCGATGCTGGCTCAGGCCGCCTGTTTCAGCGCGATCTCGAAAGGTGTGAAGGTGACAGCGCCGCCTCGCACCGCGACCAGCGTGTTGCAGGGCAGGGCTTGCCAGCATTCGCGGGCGGCGTCGACCGGCTCGGAGGCGACGACGACGCTGTCCGGCCGCTCGCAGACATAGAGGCTCGGCGGCTTCGTATCCGAGGACCAGCGGACCGCGTGGATGCCGTCGCCATCGGCGAGCGCCGCGGCGCAGCGCAGCGGCTCGCGGATGCCGGCCTGCTGCATCAGGGAAAACGCGTCGGAGAGCGCAGCCGCCAGAGCGTCGTCCGGTGCCATGCCATCGGCCAGATGAGCGAGAGTCAGCAGGAAGAGAGCCTCCGAATCGGTTGTGCCGGCGCGGGCGCCGTAAAGCGAGTCGGGGATCAGCGCTTCCAGCCGCCGGCGGATCGTGCCGTAGCCGCCGATCTGGCCGTTATGCATGAAGAGATAGCGGCCATGGACGAAGGGATGGCAGTTCGCCCGCGTCGTCGCGGTGCCGGTTGCGGCCCGGACATGGGCGAAGAACAGGTGCGAGCGCACCTGCCGCGCGATCGAGAGCAGGTTCTCGTCCGACCAGGCGGGGCGCACCTCGCGATACTGGCCGGGCTCCGGTCGCTCGCCATACCAGCCGACGCCGAAGCCGTCGCCATTGGTGCCGGTCTTGGCTTCCTCGGCATGAAGCGACTGGTGGATCAGCGAATGGCAGGGCGAGGCGACGAAATCCTCGAGGAAGACGGGAACGCCGGAATAGGCGAGGAAGCGGCACATCGGCGCCTCGAATCGAGCGTGGAAAGCGGGTCGGAGAATAATGTTCTCCGAAGATGAACGCCAACATAACGATTATTCGCCGGGCGGGCGAGGCAGGGAGCGCGGCCACAATTTGCTGCCGCAAAAACAGGCAGTCGTGCGCTCCGCCTTTCGTCCAATGGATAAGACCCGCACAGTCTTGCGTGGAGCGCAGCCCTCCTATACCGATCCTGCCGACAAAGGGGCGGAAACGGCGCAGAATTGCGCCCTCACGGGAGCGGGAATGTGAAGGGTCTCCTTGCCATCAGCCGGGTCATCGACGCGGTCAACGGCCAGATCGGCAAGAAAGTCGCCTGGCTGATCCTGATCGCGGTGATCGTGGCGGCGGTCAACGCCATCGTCCGCAAGGTCTTCAACGTCTCGTCGAATGCCTGGCTCGAGCTGCAATGGATGCTGTTCGGCGCGGTCTTCCTGATGTGCGCCTCCTGGACGATGCAGGTGAAGGAACACATCCGCATCGACATCGTGAACGCCGCGCTGCCGAAGCGCGTCCGCCAATGGATCGAGCTGCTCGGCCACCTGCTCTTCCTGATGCCGTTCTGCCTGCTGATCGTCTACCATTCCTGGCCGTTCTTCATGCGCTCCTATGCGATCAACGAGCAGTCGCTCTCGGCCGGCGGCCTGCCGCAATGGCCGGCCAAGGGCCTCGTGGTCGTCGGCTTCGTGATGCTGAGCTTCCAGGGCATTTCCGAGATCATCAAGACGATCGCGATCATGCGCGGCGATCTGGAGGATCACGAGGCGGCGCTCGGCCATGCTGCCGCAGCCGAGGCGGAAGCCCAGCGTCTGCTCGACCAAGCCAAGGAACAGGGCCTCGCTTCGTGAGCGGCCCGCAAGAAGTCCGGAACCGTCCCATGCACGCTCATCGCCTTCCGCGCGTCGCCGGCCTGCTGCTCGCGCTCACGATCCTCGCCTTCTTCGGCCTTCATACCGGCGACGCCTTCGCGGCGGGCGGCGGCATCGGCGATTTCCTGCGCGTCAACATGGCGCCGGTGATGTTCGCGACGCTCGTCGTCTTCCTGCTGCTCGGCTATCCCGTCGCCTTCGCGCTCGCGGCCAACGGCCTGCTCTTCGCGCTGATCGGCATCGATCTCGGCCTGTTCCAGGAGAACTTCCTGCAGGCGCTGCCCGAGCGCATCTACGGCACGATGAACAACGACGTCCTGCTGGCCGTGCCGTTCTTCACCTTCATGGGGCTGGTCCTCGAACGTTCCGGCATGGCCGAGGACCTGCTCGACACCATCGGCCAGCTCTTCGGGCCGGTCCGCGGCGGCCTCGCCTATGCGGTGATCTTCGTCGGCGCGCTGCTTGCCGCGACCACCGGCGTCGTCGCGGCTTCGGTGATCTCGATGGGCCTGATCTCGCTGCCGATCATGCTGCGCTACGGCTATGACCGGCGCCTGGCTTCCGGCGTCATCGCGGCATCCGGCACGCTGGCGCAGATCATCCCGCCCTCGCTCGTGCTGATCGTGCTCGCCGACCAGCTCGGCCGTTCCGTCGGCGATATGTACGAGGGCGCCTTCATTCCGGGCCTCGTGCTCTCGCTGCTCTATGCCGGCTACGTCTTCCTTGTCACCATCATCTGGCCGCAGCGCGCGCCCGGCCTGCCGCCGGAAGCACAGACCTTGCGGGATGCGGACGGCAAGACGCGCCGCTTCTCGTTGCTCGTCGTCGCGATCATCTCGCTCGCGCTGGCCTATGCCTATATGAAGCTGTTCACGCAGGTGAAGGCCGGCTCCGATTTCGTCGTGCTGACGATGTCGCTGATGGTCGCGATCTCCTTCGTCATTGCACTTCTGAACAAGCTGCTGCGCCTCAACCTGCTCTCGCGCATGACCGAGCAGGTGATCTTCGTCATGGTGCCGCCGCTGGCGCTGATCTTCCTCGTGCTCGGCACCATCTTCATCGGCGTCGCGACGCCGACGGAAGGCGGCGCCATGGGCGCGACGGGGGCGATCTTGCTCGCCTGGGGCAAGCGGCGCATGACCTTCGACCTGCTCAAGCAGGCGACGGAATCGACCGCCAAGCTCTCGGCCTTCGTGCTCTTCATCCTGGTCGGCGCGCGCGTGTTCTCGCTGACCTTCTACGGCGTCAACGGCCATCTCTGGGTCGAGCATCTGCTGGTCGGCCTGCCGGGCGGCGCGACGGGCTTCCTGATCGTCGTCAACGTGATGGTCTTCCTGCTCGCCTTCTTCCTCGACTTCTTCGAGCTGGCCTTCATCATCGTGCCGCTGCTCGGGCCTGCGGCGGAGAAGCTCGGCATCGATCTGATCTGGTTCGGCGTCATCCTCGGCGTGAACATGCAGACCTCGTTCATGCACCCGCCCTTCGGTTTCGCGCTGTTCTTCCTGCGCTCGGTCGCGCCGAAGAATTCTTACAAGGATCGCGTCACCGGCCGCATGATGGAGCCGGTCACCACCGGCCAGATCTACTGGGGCGCGGTGCCCTTCGTGGTGATCCAGTGCATCATGGTCGCGCTGGTGGTGATCTTCCCGAGCATGGTCATGCATTACAAGGCTTCGGCCGTGCAGCTTGACCAGAAGGCGATCGACAAGCAGTTCGACTCGATCCAGATTCCCGGCCTCGGCGGTACGGGTCTGCCGGGCGGATTCGACCTCAACGCGCCGCCGGTCATCGGCACGCCGCCCAAACCGTAAGGCGGGCCGCGTCGTGGCAGTGGCGGCCGGCAGGCTGATCGCGGTGGCGTCGCTCGCGCTCGTGGCGGTGCCTGGCACCGCCTGGGCGGCGGGCGATATCGGCGGGGCGACCATGGGCGCCGGCTGGGCCTTGCCCTTCGCCGGCATGCTGCTCTCGATCGCGCTCGGTCCCGTGCTGTTCCCGCATCTCTGGGAGCATCACTACGGCAAGTTCGCCGGTTTCTGGGCCGCGCTGACGCTGGTACCGCTCGTCCTGCTGCGCGGCTTCGATCCCGCGCTCGGCGCGTTGCTGCACACCGCGCTGCTCGACTATATCCCCTTCATCATCCTGCTCTTCGCGCTCTTCACCATCGCGGGCGGCATCCTGATCTCGGGCAATCTGCGCGGCACGCCGGCGACCAACACGGTGCTGCTGGCGATCGGCACGGTTCTCGCGAGCTTCGTCGGCACGACCGGCGCCTCGATCATCATGATCCGGCCGGTGCTGCGGGCGAATGACGACCGGCGCTTCAACGTCCATGTCGTCGTCTTCTTCATCTTCCTGGTCTCGAATATCGGGGGATCGCTGACTCCGCTCGGCGACCCCCCGCTCTTCCTCGGCTTTCTGCGCGGCGTCGATTTCTTCTGGACCACCACGCATCTGCTGCCCGAGACGGCTTTCGCCGTCGCCGTGCTGCTCGGCCTGTTCTACGCGCTCGACAGCTGGTTCTTCCGCAAGGAGGAAGGCTTTCCGAAGCTCAAGGACCCGACGCCGGACCGCGCCATCAAGCTCTGGGGCAAGGTCAACATCCTGCTGCTCGCCGGCGTCATCGTCGCGATCCTGATGTCGGCGAACTGGAAGCCGGGCGTGGCCTTCACGCTGCACGGCGTTCCCGTCGAGGGCCAGAACCTGCTGCGCGATGTCATCCTGCTCGCCCTCGCCGGCCTGTCGCTCAAGCTGACGCCCGGCCCCGTCCGCGCTGGCAACGAATTCAGCTGGGGCCCGATCAAGGAGGTCGCCAAGCTCTTCGCCGGCATCTTCATCTGCATCATCCCGGTGCTGGCGATGCTGCAGGCCGGCAAGGCGGGGGCTTTCGCGCCGCTGGTCGCGCTGGTCAGCAATGCCGACGGCAGCGCCAACACGGTGGCCTATTTCTGGCTGACGGGTGCGCTCTCCTCCTTCCTCGACAATGCGCCGACCTATCTCGTCTTCTTCGAGCTGGCGGGCGGCGATCCGAAGGCGCTGATGACGACGGGGGCGCTGACGCTGGCGGCGATCTCGGCGGGTGCCGTCTTCATGGGCGCCAACAGCTATATCGGCAATGCGCCCAACTTCATGGTCTACGCCATCGCCAAGGACCGGAAGGTGAAGATGCCGAGTTTCTTCGGCTACATGCTCTGGTCCGGCGCGATCCTGATCCCGCTCTTCGTGGTGCAGACGGTCCTGTTCTTCCGGTAGACCCCAAGTGTCATCCCGTGCGCGCTGCAGCATGTGAATGCTGCCGCGCAGACACGGGACCGCCTTCCGAAGAGGGCGTCTCTTTCTGCGCGCTTTCCGAAAAGGCGCCCTATCCTGCGCGCGGTCCCGTGTTTGCGCAGCGGCACTGCGCGCCGCGGCGCGCACGGGAAGACAGCGGTGTTACGGCCGCCCGGTCGGCACGCCCTCCCGGATCTTCGCCGAGAACTGCGGATCGTCCAGCGAGAGCGTGCGCGCGTGGTCGCCGATGCGCGCGGTCCGGACCAGTTCCTCCAGCGGGATATCCTGCCGGATCGCGCCGATCTGCTGGAGATAGCCGGGCAGATAGCCCGAGAGCAGCACGCGCGGGTCGAGCGGTAGCGAGAACTTCCAGCCCGGCGCGACGCTGGAGACGAGGTGGTAGACCACCGTCGTGCAATTGGTCGTCAGCGTGTTGTACCAGCGCGGCTTGGCGGCGAGGTCATTGATATCGGCCGCATAGGCGAGAAGCAGGTCGCGGGCCTGGGTGGCCGAGGCGCTGAGGCGG
Organism: uncultured Allobosea sp.; assembly: GCF_945956895.1. Lineage (GTDB taxonomy): Bacteria > Pseudomonadota > Alphaproteobacteria > Rhizobiales > Beijerinckiaceae > Allobosea. Next base: position 75,897 of record NZ_CAMFJF010000010.1, read on the forward strand.
AAGAGCCGTGCGTCCTCGCGCCGCGCATGGGTGCGCAAGCCGACGATGTCGCGCTCGTCGGCGGCGACATAGGCCATCTCGTAGCTGCGGAAGAAGCCGGCCAGCGCCGACCACTCCTCGCCCTTCTCGCGCCGGACCTCGATCGAGAAGGTCAACGGCACCGAATCCGAGAAGGTGAAGCTGACGAGGAGATGCGCGATCGCCTCGCCCGACCAGTAGGTCAGGAAGATATCGGCGCCGGTGACGGACGCGAGATTGAAGCGCCGCGTTTCCCAGACCTGATCGTAATCCGCCTCCGTGCGCCAATGGAAATGACGCAGGTTGGACACGGTGATCGCATCGCCCTCGCGTGCGATGGTCGGTAGCCGTGCGAGCTCGGGAATCCAGTCGCGGTCATGCGAGGGCTGGAAGCTGCTCCACCATCCGAGTAGGGCGAGGAAGACGGTGGCGAAGCCGAGCGGCAGGCGCAGATCGCTCGTCCAGACGCCGACGAGGCCGGCAAGCGCGGCGATGCCGAAGCCGATCGCCGCGATGGTGGCGGTCGCGCCCGACAGGCGGAACAGCAGGAAACCCGCGCCCCAGATGGCGGTACCGAGAAGGACGAGGGTGAGGAGAAGCTTCAGCACAATGAAAAAGAGGCGGCTCATGGCCGCCTCTCGTAGCATAGTCCGGAGGGTTTGGCCTCAGGCCGCGAGCGAGCTCGACGGCGCGGCCGCCTTCACGGCGTCGTCGACATGGTCCTCGAACTTCGCGAAGTTCTTGGCGAACATGCCGATGAGGTCCTTGGCCGTTGCGGCGAAGGCGGCTTTGTCGGCCCAGGTCTTCACGGGATAGAGGATATGCGGCTCGACCCCGGGGACCGAAGTGGGGACGGCGAAACCGAAATACGGATCCCGGCGGAAATCGGCGCGGTTGAGCGAGCCGTCCAGCGCCGAGGAGAGCAGGCGGCGGGTCACGCGGATCGGCATGCGCCGGCCGGTGCCGTATTTGCCGCCGGTCCAGCCGGTGTTCACCAGCCAGCAATCGACATGGTGCTTGGCGATGAAGTCGCGCAGCAGGTTGGCATATTCCGACGGATGCCGCGGCAGGAAGGGCGAGCCGAAGCAGGTCGAGAACTCGGGCTCTACGCCGACGAGACCGCGCTCCGTACCGGCGACCTTGGCGGTGTAGCCGGAGAGGAAGTGGTACATCGCCTCGGCAGGCGTCAGCTTCGCGATCGGCGGCATCACGCCGAAGGCGTCGGCGGTCAGCATCACGATGTTCTTCGGGATGCCGGCGCGGCCGGTGCGCGAGGCGTTGGGGATGAAGTCGAGCGGATAGGCCGAGCGGGTGTTCTCGGTCTTGGACTGGTCGTCGAAATCGACCTCGCGGGTCAGCGGGTCCATGACGATGTTCTCGAGCACCGTGCCGAAGCGCAGCGAAGCCGCGTGGATCATCGGCTCGGCCTCGGCCGAGAGGCGGATCGTCTTGGCGTAGCAGCCGCCCTCGAAGTTGAAGATGCCATCCTTCGACCAGCCATGCTCGTCATCGCCGATCAGCGTGCGCTCGGGATCGGCCGAAAGCGTGGTCTTGCCGGTGCCGGAGAGGCCGAAGAAGATCGCGGAATCGTCCTTGGAGCCGACATTGGCCGAGCAGTGCATCGGCACCACCCCCTTGGTCGGCAGGACGTAGTTCAGATAGGTGAAGACCGATTTCTTCATCTCGCCGGCATAGGCCGAGCCGCCGATCAGCACGATCTTGCGGGTGAAGTCGATGGCGACGACGGTCTCGCTGCGGCAGCCATGGCGCTTCGGATCGGCCTTGAAGCTCGGCAGGTCGACGATCGTCATCTCCGGCACATAGGCGCTGATCTCGTCGCGCGACGGGCGGATCAGCAGGTTGCGGATGAACAGCGAGTGCCAGGCCATCTCGGTGAAGACGCGGGCCTTGACGCGATGGACAGGGTCGGCGCCGCCATAGAGATCCTGCGCGAACAGCTCCTTGCCCTCGGTATGGGCCAGGAAATCGCCGAGCAGCGTCTCGAAATGCTCAGGGCTCATCGCCTGGTTGTTGGCCCACCAGACGGTGTTTTCGGTCAGCGCGTCGCGCACCGTGAACTTGTCCTTCGGCGAGCGGCCGGTATGGGTGCCGGTATCGGCGCAGAGCGCGCCGCCGCGGGCGAGCCGGGATTCACCCCGGTCGAGCGACGCTTCGTAGAGCTGTGACGCTTCCAGGTTCCAGTGCACGGCCTTCAGCTTGCGGAAGCCGAAGCCCTCGGCGCCTTGGGCGGCGTTGAACTGACCGATATTGTCCACTGAATTCCTCCGGAGGCCGCCATGCTGTCGGCGGCCTGTTGTCTTCACGAATGCGCTTGGACCGGTGGCAGGGCCCAGCGTCGAAGGCGAGGCCCTAGAGGCCACGATGGGTCTTTACGGCGATGCGGCCCCTCGCTCAAGTCATTGAAAAGGCCCGTCACCGCTGCAAACTTCTCTAAATCGATTGAATTTCAACCTGTGGTAAATGGCCGCGCGTCCCTGCGACGGCTCGGTCTGCAAGGCGATTTTCGAGGCGTCAGGCCGCTTGGGCGCGTGCCTTGGTGGCGAGTTCCGCCAGGACGCGCCGCAGGGCGCCGGGGCCATCTACCGAGGCCGGGAAGGGCAGGCGCAGCACCGTGCTGCCGAGACCGATGTCGAGCCCGTCGGGGTCGAGCCCGATGGCCCGCCAGTCCCCGGCCTTCGCGCCGAGCAACTGCGTGGCGTAGAGGCCGATCGCCTCGGCATGATCCTCGTTCATATGCGCGACGGCGCCGGCTTCCACGTCCGCGAGTGCGGCGGCGTGTGCCGGATCGCTCATCAGGTCGGCCGGCGTCGGCGCGAAGGCGCGGGCGAAGCCGCCATTGAGGCTCGCACCCTCGATCTCCAGGGCGAAGAAGGAGAAATCCGGGAAATCGGCATAGAGTGCCGATTTCGGCTGGCGCGCGAGATAGCGGCGGCGGATGCGCGCGCCCTCCTCGCTCTCGCGGTCGATTTTGCGGGCGTGGACCTTCAGCGTGATCCGCGCATGGGCGAGCGGATCGCCCTTGCCGCCGGGCGAAATCAGCAGCGAGGCGCGTGGATCGTTGGCGAGGTTGCCGGTATGGGCGGCGAGCCCCGAGATCAGGATGATCGGCGTGCCCTGGATATCGGTGGCGAGCCCGACCAGGCTCGCGGAAGGGTGACCGTCGGGGCCGAGCGTGGCGAGCGCGGCCGAACGCGCCTCGCGCAGCAGATTCTTGGCCTCCAGGCGCACAGCCTCGTCCATCGGCTGGATCACGTCTTTGGCGGCCTTGGCCATGGAACCTTACTCCGATTTCCAGCTTGCGCTACGGAGACATAGGCAAATCGCCACGCCCCGGCTAGATTGCCGCCACGCTTTGGCCTCTCTCGCGCGAGAGGGGAACCGTTTATTGCAACGTGACAAAGAGACGAAAGCCTTATGCCAACGATTGCGCTGGTCGACGACGACCGCAACATCCTGACATCGGTTTCGATCGCCCTCGAGGCCGAGGGCTATCGCATCATGACCTATACGGACGGCGCCTCGGCGCTCGACGGGTTGAAGCAGAACCCGCCGGACCTTGCGATCTTCGACATCAAGATGCCGCGCATGGACGGCATGGAGCTGTTGCGGCGGCTGCGCCAGAAATCGGATCTGCCCGTCATCTTCCTCACCTCCAAGGATGAGGAGATCGACGAGCTCTTCGGCCTGAAGATGGGCGCCGACGACTTCATCCGGAAGCCGTTCTCGCAGCGCCTGCTGGTCGAGCGCGTCAAGGCGATCCTGCGCCGGGCCGGCGCGAAGGACGCGACCGCCGCCCCCCGCCCCGAGGACGCCAAGGCGCTGGAGCGCGGCCTGCTGCGCATGGATCCCGAGCGCCATACCTGCACCTGGCGCGGCGAGCCGGTGACGCTCACCGTCACCGAGTTCCTGATCCTGCAGTCGCTGGCGCAGCGCCCGGGCGTGGTGAAGAGCCGCAATGCCCTGATGGACGCCGCCTATGACGACGAGGTCTATGTCGACGACCGCACCATCGACAGCCACATCAAGCGCCTGCGCAAGAAATTCAATCAGGTCGACGCCGAGTTCGACATGATCGAGACGCTCTACGGCGTGGGCTATCGCTTCAAGGAAGTCTGAGGCAAGGAAGGCGAGGGCGCGCCGGATTCGCCGTCGCCGTCATTCCGAGCGGGAAGCAAGCCGCAGCCATGGCAACCGTCGACAACGAGGCCAGAACGCCCGCGCCGCCCTCCGGCTGGCGCGCCGGGCTGCGCCGCCGCGTCGGCATCGCCTGGCGGCGCATGGCGCGCGCGGTCTCGCTGCGCGCCGCCTCCAGCCTGACCCGGCGCATCCTCGTCCTCAATCTCGGCGGGCTCGTCGCGCTGCTGATCGGCTTCCTCTACCTCAACCAGTTCCGCGAGGGGCTGATCGAGGCGCGCGTCCAGAGCCTGCTGACCCAGGGCGAGATCATCGCCGGCGCGATCGCGGCTTCCGCCACGGTCGAAATCGACACGATCACCATCGATCCCGACAAGCTGCTGCAGCTCCAGGCCGGCGAGAGCGCCGGCATTGCCGAGGATCCGCTCGATTTCTCGATCAATCCCGAGAAGGTCGCTCCGCTCCTGCGCCGGCTGGTGATGCCGACCAAGACCCGCGCGCGGGTCTACGACAAGGACGGCATGCTTACCATCGACTCGCGCAGCCTCTATTCGCGCGGCGACGTGCTCCGCCTCGACCTGCCGCGCGTCGGCGAGCCCGATGAGCCGCCGCTGCTGGAGCGCACCTGGAACATGCTGCGCAACCGGCTCGGCAAGGCCGATGTCCCGACCTACGACGATTTCGAGAACGCCAACGGCAAGTCCTATCCGGAGGTCGCCCGCGCCCTGAACGGCGCCCCGGCCAGCGTCGTGCGCGTCAACACCCGCGGCCAGACCATCGTTTCGGTTGCCGTGCCCGTGCAGCGCTTCCGGACCGTGAAGGGCGCGCTGCTGCTCTCGACGCAAGGCGGCGACATCGATGCGGTGATCGCCGCCGAGCGCTTCGCGATCTTCCAGGTCTTCGCCGTCGCAGCCGGCGTGATGATCGTGCTCTCGATCCTGCTCGCCGGCACCATCGCCGAGCCGATCCGCAAGCTCTCGGAAGCAGCCCAGCGCGTGCGGCGCGGTGTCAAGTCGCGCGAGCAGATCCCGGATTTCAGCAGCCGCCATGACGAGATCGGCCACCTCTCGGGCACGCTGCGCGACATGACCAAGGCGCTCTACAGCCGCATCGAGGCGATCGAGAGCTTCGCCGCCGATGTCGCTCATGAACTGAAGAACCCGCTGACCTCGTTGCGCAGTGCGGTCGAGACCTTGCCGCGCGCCAGGAACGAGGATTCGCGCGAGCGCCTGCTCGCCGTGATCCAGCACGATGTTCGCCGGCTCGACCGGCTGATCTCGGATATCTCCGACGCCTCGCGGCTCGATGCCGAGCTCGCGCGCAACGATTCCGCGCCGGTCGACGTGGCGCAGGTGCTCGGCGCCGTCGTGACGATCCAGAACGAGACGCGGCGCGAGGGGCAGGCGAAGATCGAGTTGAGCAGCGACCGCCGCAGCCAGCGTCTCGGCGACGACGCATTCCTCGTGCTCGGCCACGATTCCCGCATCGGCCAGGTCCTGGTCAACCTGATCGACAATGCCCGTTCCTTCTCGCCGGCGGACAAGCCGGTGAAGGTCGTGCTCTCGCGCGTTGCCAACGACGTGCTCGTCACCGTCGAGGACGAGGGGCCGGGCATCGAGCCCCATGCCCTGGAGCGCATTTTCGAGCGCTTCTACACCGACCGCCCGAACGAGGGTTTCGGCCAGAATTCCGGGCTCGGCCTGTCGATCTCGCGCCAGATCGTCGAGGCGCATCGCGGCTCGATCCGGGCCGAGAACCGGCTTGGCCCGGCCGGCCCCGATGGCGAGGCGTCGCGCCTCGGCGCCCGCTTCATCGTCTGCCTGCCGGCAGCCTATGCCCATGCGGCCTGAGGCCAGAATGGCTGCCGTGCCCCTGCAGGAGCAGACCCGGATCCACGCGACCGTGATTGCCGTCGGCGAGGCCGGCATTCTGATCCGCGGCGCGTCCGGCAGCGGCAAGTCGACGCTCGCGCTCGCGCTGATCGCCCTCGCCTCGCAAGGGGGGCGCTTCGCCAGGCTCGTCGCCGACGACCGCACCGAACTCGTCGCCGCTGGCAATCGGCTGGTGGCGAGGCCGGTCGCGCCGCTGGAGGGCATCGTCGAGCGGCGGGGGCTAGGCCTCACACCTGAACCCCATACCGGAGCGGTCGTGGTCCGGCTCATCGTCGACCTTGCGGCCGAGGAGCCGGCACGGATGCCCGAGCCCGAGGATCTCGTCGACAGCCTCGCCGGGGTCGACCTGCCGCGCCTGCGCATGACAGGCCGCGCCGGTGACGAGAGGCTTGCGCTGAATGCCTTGGACTTATTCACAGAGGCCGGGCACTGATCGCGATTTTGACAAGTTTGACGGTTGACGGCTTGCGCATATCTCGCTCCTGCCGCATAAACCGCGACCTTGTCCGGGCGCTGACGGCGCTCTCCGGTGCTGGATTGAATGATCGGACTGGTCCTCGTGACACATGGGCATTTGGCGACGGAGTTCCGCGCTGCGCTCGAACACGTCGTTGGCCCCCAAAGGAACCTTGCGACCATCGCCATCGCGCCCGATGACGACATGGAGAGCCGGCGCCGCGACATTATCGCCGCCGTCGAGCAGGTCGAGACCGACCGCGGCGTCATCATCCTGACCGACATGTTCGGCGGGACGCCCTCGAACCTGGCGATCTCGGTCATGGAGCCGGGCCGCATCGACGTCGTCGCCGGCGTCAACCTGCCGATGCTGATCAAGCTCGCCAGCGTGCGCGAGGAGAAGACCCTCGACGAAGCGGTCACCAGCGCGCAGGATGCGGGCCGGAAATACATCACGGTCGCCAGCCGCGTGCTGGCCGGCAAGTAACGGCGCCGAGAGGGGCGGATGGACGAAGACTGCGACTGCCCCGAAGTCGAAATCCCCAACGGTGCCCTCTACGGCGAATTCGAGATCGTCAACAAGAAGGGTCTGCACGCCCGCGCCACGGCGAAATTCGTGCAATGCGCCGCCCGCTACGAGGCCGATATCACGGTAAGCCGCTGCGGCGAGACCGTGGGCGCCACCTCGATCATGGGCGTGCTGACGCTCGGCGCCGGCATCGGCTCGACGATCACCATCGTCGCCAGGGGCGCCGAGGCGAAGCCTGCGCTGGATGCGCTCGCGGCCCTCATCGCCGACAAGTTCGGCGAGGGGGAATAAGCACCATGCCGGCGATCTTCGGCTGGATCGAGATCGTCGCCGGAATTGTTTCGCTTCTGCTTGTTGGCTGGTTCTTTATCGAGCTTCTGCGCGGCCGGGTATCGCTGCGGCGCTTGCGTGGCAGCGGGTGGCTTTGACGAATCCAATCCGACTCGCGCTAATCATATAAAGACATCTTTATATCTTTGATTGCCTTTCGCTCCGGGCGCTGCTAGAGAGCGCGCCATCATTCAGGTTGAGCGATTGGAGCCCCCCGTGTCGGATTACATCGTCAAGGACATCTCGCTTGCGGATTACGGCCGCAAGGAAATCAACATGGCCCAGGACGAGATGCCGGGCCTGATGGCGGTCCGCGCCGAGAACAAGGGCAAGGCCCCGCTCAAGGGCGCCCGCATCGCCGGCTGCCTGCACATGACCATCCAGACCGCCGTGCTGATCGAGACGCTGAAGGATCTCGGCGCCGACGTCCGCTGGTCGTCCTGCAACATCTTCTCGACCCAGGACCATGCCGCCGCCGCGATCGCCGCGACCGGCACCCCCGTCTTCGCCATCAAGGGCGAGACGCTGGAGGAGTACTGGGAGTACGTGCTGAAGACCGCGACCTGGGGCGACGGCGGCACGCCGAACATGATCCTGGACGATGGTGGCGACCTGACCATGCTGATCATCCTCGGCGCCGAGGCCGAGGCCGGCAACGCCGCCTTCCTCGACAAGCCGGGCAATGAGGAAGAGACGATCTTCTTCGCGCTGATCAAGCGCCAGCTCAAGGCCAACCCGGGCTGGTTCACCAAGACCCGCGCCGCGATCAAGGGTGTCTCCGAGGAGACCACCACCGGCGTGCACCGCCTCTACGAGCTCGCCAAGGCCAACCGCCTGCCGTTCCCGGCGATCAACGTCAACGACTCGGTCACCAAGTCGAAGTTCGACAACCTCTATGGCTGCCGCGAGTCGCTGGTCGACGCCATCCGCCGCGGCACCGACGTGATGATGTCGGGCAAGGTCGCGGTCGTCGCCGGCTATGGCGACGTCGGCAAGGGCTCGGCCGCCTCGCTGCGCCAGGCCGGCTGCCGCGTGCTCGTCACCGAGATCGACCCGATCTGCGCCCTGCAGGCGGCGATGGAAGGCTACGAGGTCGTGACCATGGAAGACGCTGCCCCGCGCGGTGACATCTTCTGCACGGCCACCGGCAACCTCGACGTCATCACCGTCGACCACATGCGCGCGATGAAGCACCGCGCCATCGTCTGCAACATCGGCCACTTCGACTCGGAGATTCAGGTCGCCGGCCTGAAGAACTTCAAGTGGGACAACGTCAAGCCGCAGGTCGACGAGGTCGAGTTCCCCGACGGCAAGCGCATCATCCTGCTCTCGGAAGGCCGCCTGGTGAACCTCGGCAACGCCACGGGCCATCCGTCCTTCGTGATGTCGTGCTCGTTCTCGAACCAGACGCTGGCCCAGATCGAACTCTGGAACCACCACGCCAACTACCAGAACAACGTCTACACGCTGCCGAAGCATCTCGACGAGAAGGTCGCGGCGCTCCACCTCGCCAAGGTCGGCGCCAAGCTCACCAAGCTCAACGACGCCCAGGCGAAGTACATCGGCGTGCCGCAGGCTGGCCCGTTCAAGCCCGAGCACTACCGCTACTGACAAGGCGCTCGAGCGCTGACGATCGGAAGGCCCGGCATCCGCCGGGCCTTTTTTCATGGCTGTGCCTTCCGGGAATCACATCCGAAGACACTACAAATTGTGCCTCTCTGATTTTCTGCCTCTATTGGTTGATGATCTCTCGCCGTGCCCGAGTCTGTCCGGATAATCGAACGATTTACCTGCCATTAAGCACTTCCTGACGGAGTCCAGCGATGATTAGAGTGGGACTGATTCGGCTGCCGCGATGCGCGGGCCGGGTCGAAAGCTCTGATGTGATTGGCGTGGTGGCGAGCGTGGATCGGCCCCCCGGAGATGGCAGCCCTGCCAGCTCCCCCGGCCGATTCCGACGGGCCCGATGGACAGGGCGGCTTGAAGGCCGCCGGAGAGGCGACGGACGTTGAGGATGGCACGGGCGAGGCGACAGGGGCGAGATGGCGGCTGGCGTCCGCGCGCGTTGCTGCCTGGGCTGGCCGTCGCCTCGGTCACCGTTCCGACGATGGCGCGCAGCGAGTGGCTGGCGCCGTTATCCTCGGATGCCATGAGCTCCGGCGGGGTGTCGCTGTTTCTCGCGGGGCTCACCGTCTTTGCCGCGACGACATCGCTGATCTATGTGCGTGAGCGGACGCGCTGGCAGAAGCGCGAGGCCAGGTTCGCGGCGGATCTCGAAGCGGCGCGCAGCCATCAGGAGCGGCTCTCGATCCTGCTCGCGGCCGATCCGCAGGTGGTCGTGAGCTGGAAGGGGCGCGATGCCGAGCCCGTCTTCGAGGGCGATAGCGGCTTTCTCGGCGCTCCCGGCGCGACGCTGGCGCTGGCCTATGGCAGTTGGGCGCCGCCGGCCGATGCCAAGCGCCTGGAGCTGGCGACCGATGCGCTCAAGCGGCGCGGCGAGGCCTTCAATTTTACCCTGCGCAGCAAAGCTGGTCCCTTCATCGATGTCGAAGGGCGCCCTGTCGCCGGGCGCGCGGTGATCCGCTTCCGCGAGGTGACGGGCGAGCGGGCGCAGGTCATGACCCTGCGCGGCGAGCTCGAACGGGTGACGGCGGGCCATGCGGCGCTGTCCAGCCTGCTCGCCGGGCTGCCGCACCCGGCCTGGATGCGCAATGCCGATGGCCGCCTGACCTGGGTCAATGCGGCCTATGCCCGCGCGGTCGAGGCTGCCGATCCAGCCGCCGTCGCGAAGGGTGGGCTCGAACTGCTCGATCGCACCGAGCGTGACGCCGCCGCACGGGCCCGTCGCGAAGGCGCGACTTTCGCCGTGCGGGCGCCGGCCGTGGTCTCGGGCCAGCGGCGCACGCTCGACATCATGGAATTGCCGACCGCGACCGGCTATGCCGGCTTCGCCATCGACATGAGTGAGCTGGAGGCGATCCGTGCCGATCTCCAGCGCCAGATGGACGCCCATGTCGGCACGCTCGATCGGCTGAAGACGGCGGTTGCGGTCTTCGACCGCGCCCAGCGGCTCGTCTATCGCAATTCCGGCTTCGAGGCGCTCTGGTCGCTGGAAGCGGGCTTCCTTGACGGCCAGCCCACGGATGGCGAGATTCTCGACAGGCTGCGCGCTGAGCGGCGCCTGCCGGAACTCGGCGACTACCGCAGCTGGAAGGCGGCGGCGCAGGCCGCCTATACGGCGACGCGCGCCAGCGAGGACTGGTGGTATCTGCCGGACGGGCGCACTGTCCATGTCGTTGCCAGCCCCAATCCGCAAGGCGGCGTCACCTATCTCTATGACGACGTCACCGAGCGCTTCACCCTGGAATCGCGCTTCAACGCGCTCTCCCGCACCCAGCGCGAGACGCTCGACTCGCTGCGCGAGGGCGTCGCCGTGTTCGGTTCGGACGGGCGGCTCAAGCTCTCCAATCCGGCCTTCGCCCAGTCCTGGCGCATCCAGGGCGGCGATCTTGCCGCGAGCGCACCGCATATCGACGAGGTCATCCGGCTCTGCCGGCCGCTCTTCCCGCAGGACGAGGTCTGGAGCGAATTGCACAGCGTCGTCACCGGCGTGCGCGATGCGCGCGAGGATTACAGCAGCCGCATCGAGCGGCGCGACGGCACGGTGCTCGACATGGCCGCCGCCCCGCTGCCGGACGGCGCGACGCTGATCTCCTTCGCCGACGTCACCGCCAGCGTGAATGTCGAGCGGGCGCTGACCGAGAAGAACGAGGCGCTGGAGACGATCTCGCGGCTGCGCGAGGATTTCGTCCACCACGTCTCCTACGAATTGCGCTCGCCGCTCACCAACATCATCGGCTTCGCCCAACTGCTGGGCACCGAGACGGTCGGTGCGCTCAACGAGAAGCAGCGCGACTACACCTCCCATATCGTGCGCTCCTCGGGCGCGTTGCTCGCCATCATCAACGACATTCTCGACCTCGCCACGATCGACAACGGCGCGCTGACGCTCGAGATCCAGGATGTCGACGTCGCCGACGCCATCGCGCAGGCGGCGTCCGGGCTGCAGGACCGGCTGACCGACAGCAAGCTCGACCTCAAGGTCGAGATCGATGCCCGCACCGGCCCGCTGCGCGCCGACGGCAAGCGCCTGCGCCAGGTGCTGTTCAACCTGCTCTCCAACGCCATCGGCTTCTCCTCCCCCGGCCAGACCGTCACGGTGAATGCGACGCGCACGGGCGGGGACATCCGCATCACCGTCGCCGATCAGGGCCGCGGCATTCCGGCCGAAGTCATGGAGAAGGTGTTCGAGCGCTTCGAGAGCCATTCGCTCGGCTCCAGCCATCGCGGCGTCGGCCTCGGCCTCTCCATCGTCCGCTCGATCGTCGAACTCCATGGCGGCCATGTCGAGCTCGATTCCGCGCCCGGCCGCGGCACGCGGGTGACAGCCGTCTTTCCGGCACAGGGCGTGCCGCTCTCGGATGCCGCTGAATGACGGAAGAAGCCCGCAAGGCCGGCACGCACCGGCTTCTGCTGGCGGACGAGGCGGCGACGCTGCGCCTCGCCGCCGATATCGCCGCCATCCTGAAGCCCGGCGATATCGTCGCGCTCTCCGGCCATCTCGGTTCCGGCAAGTCGCTGCTGGCGCGCGCCATTCTGCGCGAGCTTGCCCGCGACCCCACGCTTGAGGCGCCGAGCCCGACCTTCACGCTGGTCCAGAGCTACGAGACGGCGCACGGCGCCGTGCTCCACGCCGATCTCTACCGCGTGCGCTCGCCCGACGAGCTCGACGATATCGGCTTGGTCGAGGATATCGACCGCCTGATCCTGCTGGTCGAGTGGCCGGACCGGGCCGGCACGCGCCTTCCCGCGGCCCGGCGCCTCGACATCGTGCTCGACGTCGATCCCGACAATCCCGAGACCGGCCGCATTGCCGATCTCTCGGGCGGCGTCCTCTGGAAGCAGCGTCTCGCCATCGCGGTCGCCTCGCGCCGCCTCCTCGATGCTGCCGGCTGGGGCGAAGCGCGTCGCGACTTCATGCTGGGTGACGCCTCGACGCGCGCCTATGAGCGCCTGACCCGGCCGAATGGCGAGAGCGCGGTGCTGATGATCTCGCCGCCGCGTCCGGACGGCCCGCCGATCCGCCTCGGCAAGCCCTATAGCGCGCTCGCCCATCTCGCGGAGAATGTCGAGGCCTTCGTCGCGATGGATCGCGGTCTGCGCTCGCTCGGCTATGCCGCGCCGGAAATCCTCGCCGAGGATCTGACGACCGGCCTGCTCATCCTTGAGAACCTCGGCAACGAGGGCGTGATCGACGCCGAGCGCCAGCCGATCGCCGAGCGCTACGAGGCGGCTGCGAGGCTCCTTGCCGATCTCCATCGCCACACGCTGCCGGCGATCCTGCCGGTGGCCGAGGGGATCGACCACGCGATCCCCGAATATGACCGCCAGGCCATGGCGATCGAGACCGAGCTGATCCTGGAATGGTATGCGCCGCATATCGCCGGGGCGACGCTGCCGGCCGTGACGCAGGCCGAGTTCGCCCGGATCTGGAGCAAGCTCTTCGACGAGATCCTCGCCCAGCCGGCGACCTGGACGCTTCGGGACTACCATTCGCCGAACCTGATCTGGCTGGAAGGGCGCGAAGGCCATGCCAGGCTCGGCCTGATCGATTTCCAGGACGCGGTGCTCGGCCATCCCGCCTATGATCTCGCCTCGCTCGGCCAGGACGCGCGCGTCGATGTCCCGGCCTCGCTGGAACTGCGGCTGCTCGCGGCCTATGGCGCGGCGCGGCGGGCCGACACGCCGGATTTCGACCTGGCCGGCTTTGCCCGCGCCTATGCGATCCTCGGCGCCCAGCGCAACACCAAGATCGCCGGCATCTTCGCTCGCCTCGACAAGCGCGACGGCAAGCCGGACTACCTCAAGCACCTGCCGCGCATCGAGGGCTATCTGCGCCGCAATCTCGATCACCCCGCCCTCGAAGAGCTGAAGAGCTGGTATCAGGCGCATATGCCGAAGCTGTTCGAGACCGAAGCGGCGGATGAGAGCAATCCGCGACCTGACTGAACCGTCATTGCGAGGAGCAGAGCGACGAAGCAATCCAGGAGGGCGTAGAGCTCTTCCGCCCCTGGATTGCTTCGCTGCGCTCGCAATGACGATGGGGCGGACGCGAAGGCCGTTGGTATCGGATCGCAAACCACTCTAATCTTAAGCTGATCGATACGGAGATTCGCGTGACCACAACCGCTTCGCCGCCGATCCGCCGGGCGATCGTGCTGGCGGCCGGCCTCGGGCAGCGCATGCGCCCGATCACCGACACGTTGCCCAAGCCGCTGGTCAAGATCGGCGGCAAGGCGATGCTCGACCATGCGCTCGACCGGCTGGCCGAAGCCGGCGTCGAGGAGGCGGTCGTCAACGTCCATCACCTCGCCGGGCAGGTCGAGGCGCATCTGGCTGGCCGGACGCGCCCGCGCATCGTGATCTCGGACGAGCGTGACGAACTGTTCGAAACCGGCGGCGGCGCCAAGAAGGCCTTGCCGCTGCTCGGCGACGGGCCGTTCTTCAGCGTCAACTCGGATTCGCTCTGGAGCGAGCACGGCGTCTCGAATTTCGGCGCGATGGCCGCCGCCTGGAACGGCGAGACCATGGACATGCTGCTGCTGCTGGCGGAGCGCGAGAGCAGCGTCGGCTTCAACGGCCCTGGCGACTTCTTCCGTGACGAGGCCGGGCGCCTGACGCGGCGCGGCGCTGCGGCGACCGCGCCTTATGTCTATGCCGGCATCGGGATCGTGACGCCGGAATTCTTCGCGGATACCCCGGCATCCTTCTCGTTCAACCTGCTCTACGACCGGGCCATCGCGCGCGGGCGCCTCTCCGGACATGTCCTCCAGGGCCGCTGGCTGCATGTCGACCGGCCGGAGGCGATCGCGCCGGCCGAGGCCGCCTTCGCCGCTGCCTGGCCGGTCGATGCCTGAGCTCAACCTGTTCAGCATCCCGGCCGGCGCGCCCTTCCTGGAGGTGCTGGCGCAGGCGATGCTGGATGGCAGGCTGGGGCCGGTCCATGACCCTGCCGATCCCGCTGCGATGGCGCGCGCGACGCTCTACCTGCCGACGCGCCGCGCCGCCCGCGCCTTTTCCGCGATCCTGGCCGGAAAGCTCGGTGGCCGGCCGCTGCTCCTGCCGCGCATCGTCCCGCTCGGCGATGTCGACGAGGCCGAGACGGCGCTGATCGGCGCCGGCGCCTGGGCGGAGGCACGCGTTGCCCCGATTGCGACGCTCGAACGCCGCATGCTGCTGACGCGCCTCGTCGATGCTTGGGGCCGTACGGCCAATCGCAGTCATCTCCGGCTCGATCCGAATGAGCCGGCCTTGGTGCCGGCGACGCTGGCCGAGGCCTATGGGCTCGCCGGCGACCTCGCTGCCTTGCTTGACCAGATGCAGACCGAAGGCGTCTCGGTCGAGCGATTGGCGTCGCTCGACGCCGCCCGTTTCGACCGGGTCTGGCAGCTCAATGCCGGCTTCCTCGCCATTCTCGGCGAGGCCTGGCCGGACATCCTGGCCGAGCGCGGCGCCTGCGATCCGGCCACCTTCCGCAACCGCATGCTCGCGGCGGAACGCGATAGGCTCATCGCAGGCGGCGCGACGGGGCCGATCATCGCCGCAGGCTCGACCGGCACGGTTCCCGCGACGGCGCGCCTTCTCGCCGCCATCGCACGCCTGCCGCACGGCGCGGTGGTCCTGCCGGGCATCGACCTCAGCCTGGATCAACGCGCCTGGGACGCGATCGCTCGCGAGCCGGCGCATTCGCACCCGCAGGCCGCCCTGCATCACCTGATGGATACGCTCGAAGCGGTCCGCGACGACGTGCGCGAACTGTCGCAGCCGGATGCCGCGCGGGGCGCGCGGGCGGTGCTGTTGCGCGAGGCGATGCTCCCGGCCTCGGTCACCGAGCTCTGGTCCGAGGTCGGCGCGCGTGTTCCGGACGCGATGGCGGCGGAAGGCTTCGAGGGCCTGCGCGTCGTCGAGGCGGCCGACGAGCGCGAAGAGGCGTTGATCGTCGCCATCGCCCTGCGCGAGACGCTGGAGCGGCCGGGTGCCCATGCGGCTTTGGTGACTCCGGATCGCGGCCTCGCCGAGCGCGTCGCCGTCGAGCTCAAGCGCTGGGGCGTCGAGGTCGACGATTCCGCAGGTTTGCCGCTGGGGCGCTGGCCGGCCGGTTCGCTGCTGCGTCTCATCCTCGAAGCGGTGCTGGCCGAGATGGCGCCGGTCGCTCTGGTGCCGTTGCTCGCCCATCCGCTCTGCCGCCTGGGCCTGGGCCGGGATGCATTGGCAAGGGGCGCCGCCGCGCTCGACATCGGGACATGGCGCGGCCAGACGGTGGGGCGCGGCATGGCCGGGCTGGAGGCCGCGCTCGCGAATTGGGAAGCGATCCGCGAGAGCGGGCATGTCCCGCGGCCGCGCAAACGATTGACGGCTGAGGATCAGGCCGCCGCCGCCAAGGTGCTGCAGGCGCTGGGCGCGGCAAGCGCCATCTTGCGAGAGGCTTTCGCCGCCGAGACGCCGACACTGGCTGCGGTCGTCACGGCGGCGCGCGCGGCGGTCACCACCTTCAGCCTGAACGAGGCGGGCACGCCGCTCGCCCTCGTCGGTCCGGATGGCGAGGCGCTCGCCGGGCTCTTCGACGATCTCGCCGGAGCCGAGGCCGTCATGCCGTCCGGCGGCACGGCGCGGGATTTCGTCGCCATCCTCGACGGTCTGCTGGCGGAAACCGTGGTCACGCGCAAGGCGCCCGGCTACCCGCGCGTCGCGATCTGGGGCCTGCTCGAAGCGCGCCTGCTGGAGGCCGACCATGTCGTGCTCGGCGGCCTGAACGAGACCGTCTGGCCGCCGCAGACGACCACCGATTCCTTCATCAACCGGCCGATGCGCGCTGAACTTGGCCTCTCGCCGCCCGAACGGCGCATCGGCCAGACCGCGCATGATTTCATCATGGCCGCTCTGGCGCGCGAGGTCACGCTGACGCGCCCGCGCAAGGCCGGCGAGGCCGAGACCATTGCCTCGCGCTTCTGGCAGCGCCTGCAGGCGGTGACGCCTCCGCCGATCTGGACGAAGGCCGTGGATGAAGGTGCAAAGCTGCGGGTCCTGGCCGGCCTGTTGAGCGCGCCTGCGGATGTGAAGCCGATCGGCCGCCCGGAGCCGTACCCGCCACGCGATCTCCAGCCGCTGTCGCTCAGCGTCACCGAGGTCGAAACGCTCTATCGCGACCCCTACCAGATCCATGCCCGCAAGATCCTGAAGCTCGACGCGCTCGACGAGCTGGTGGCGGATCCGACCGCGCAGGATCGCGGCAAGCTGCTGCACGGCATCGTCGAGGAATTCACCACGACCTATCCTGAAGGGTTGCCCGCCGATGCGCTCGGCCAACTGGTCGGGATCGGCGCCAGGCTCTTCCGCGCCTATGACGACGTACCGGAGGTCAAGGCTTTCTGGTGGCCGCGCTTCCTGCTGACCGCCGGCCATTTCATCCGCTGGGAGGAACGCCGCCGGGGCGACATCGCCAAGATCGGCGTCGAGCTCTTCACCGGCGCGAGCTTCCCGCTCGCCGACGGCAGCAGCTTCCGCCTGAGCGGCCGCGCCGACCGGATCGAACTGACGCGCGAGCCGGCGCTCCGCATCGTCGATTTCAAGACCGGCGCGCCGCCGAGCAAGGCGCAGGTCGAGAAGGGCTTTGCCCCGCAATTGACGCTGGAGGCGGAACTCGCCGCCCGCGCCGGCTTCGAGGGGCTCAGCGGGCCGACGCCGGTCGCGGCGGTGCTCTACATGAAGCTCCACCATGACGCGAAGGGCTGGGCCAAGGACAAGCCCCTCGATTTCGATGGCGAGCCGCTGGCCGATGTCGCCGCGCGCCATCTCGAGAGCCTGCTGAAATATTTGGATGGCCTGCGCTCCGGCCGCGAGCCTTTCGTCTCGCGCCGCGCGCCCGACTACATCCGCTATGCCAGCCCCTATGACCATCTCGCCCGCGTCAAGGAGTGGTCGGCCGCGCCCGGCGGTGACGACGGAGGCGAGGCATGAAGCCCGGCTGGATCGTCCCGACGCTGACCAACCAGCGCCAGGCGCAGGCCGCCGATCCCGGCCTCTCCGCCTGGGTCTCGGCCAATGCCGGCTCGGGCAAGACCCATGTGCTGGTCAACCGCGTGCTCAGGCTCCTGCTCGACGATGTCGCGCCCGGCCGGATGCTCTGCATCACCTATACCAAGGCGGCGGCCGCCAATATGGCGAACCGCATCTTCAAGGCGTTGAGTGCCTGGGCGACGCTCTCCGACGAGGCACTGGGCCGCGAACTCACGAAGCTCACCGGCCGGGCGCCGGCGATGGCCGAGCGCGCCAAGGCGCGCCGGCTCTTCGCGCAGGCGCTGGAGACGCCGGGCGGCCTGCGCATCGAGACGATCCACGCCTTCTGCACCCGCGTGCTGCAGGCGGCACCCTTCGAGGCCAATGTGCCGCCCCGCTTCGAGGTCGCCGACGATCTGGCGCAGGCCGAGATGCTGCGCGCCGCGCGCCGGGAATTGCTGGCTCTCGTCGCTGCCGAGCCGAACGGGCCGGAAGCGCGCGCGCTCGACCTGCTCGCCCGGCTTGCGGCACAGGACAGTTTCGAGACCATGTTCCAGGAGGCGCTGCGCCAGCGCGCCTTGTTCAGCGACGAGAACGGCCGGGCTCGCGACGCGGGCGCGGTGGAGGCCGGCATCGCGGCCTTTCTCGGCATTGCGCCTGACCTGTCGGCCGATGCGGTCAGGGTGCGTTTTCGCGCCGATCTTGCAGCGCTGCCGGGATTGCATGCCCTGATCGAGGCGCTTCAGGCGGGCACCGCCACGCGCCAGAATTTCGCAGGCGTCCTGCGCACCCTGCTTGCCGGACAGGATGACGGCGATCCCGTCGCCTTCTGCCGGCGCGGCTTCATCACCGAGGCCGGCACGATCAACGCCAATATCCGCGGCAAGGGCAAATCCGAGTTCGACGGTGCCTTGCTGTCGGCGCTGGAGGCACTTGCCGCTTGCCTGCTGACAGCCGCCGAGCAGTTGAACGCCGTCGCGATCCGCGACCGCAGCGCGGCGCTCGCCCTGCTGGTGACGCGCATGCTCGCCTCCTACCAGCGCCAGAAGAGCCTGCGCTCGCTGCTCGACTATGACGACCTGATCGCGCGCACCCGCTCGCTGCTGGAGCGGGTCGAGGCCGCCTGGGTGCTCTACAAGCTCGATGCCGGCATCGACCACATCCTGCTCGACGAGGCGCAGGATACCGGCGAGGCGCAATGGGCGATCCTGCGCAAGCTGGCTGAAGAATTCACCAGCGGCGGCGATCTCCGGGCCAAGCCCCGCACCATCTTCGTCGTCGGCGACGAAAAGCAGTCGATCTATGGCTTCCAGGGCGCGGCGCCCTCCGCCTTCGGCGAAGAGCGCCGCGCGCTCGGCCAGCGCATCCGCGCGGCGGAGCGGGATTTCGAGGCGATCAGCCTCAACACCTCCTTCCGCTCGGCGCCGGACATCATGCAGGCGGTCGATGCCGTCTTTGCCTTGCCGGAGCACGCGCGTGGCCTCGTCTTCGACGGCGCGGCGCGGCCGGAGATCCACGACACCGTCCGCCGCAACGCGCCGGGTACCGTCGATATCTGGCCGCTCGCCGCCAATGACACCGGCGAGCCGCCCGATGCCTGGACGACCCCGGTCGACGCGCCCGAGCGGCGCAGCGGCACGGTGAAGCTTGCGGAGCGCATCGCCTACACCTTGCAGCGCTGGCATCGCGACCGCCGTGACGATCTCGGCCATCCCTTCGCGGCCGGCGACGTCATGATCCTGCTGCGTCAGCGCGGCGCGCTGTTCGAGGCGATCGTCAAGGCGCTGAAGGATGCGGATGTTCCCGTCGCGGGCCGAGACCGGTTGACGCTGGCCGAGCATCCGGCGGTGGAGGACCTCGTCGTGCTCGGCCGCGCCCTGCTCCTGCCCGATGACGACCTGACGCTCGCGACCGCGCTCAAGACGCCGTTGATCGATCTCGACGACGACGATCTCCTGCGCCTCGCGCCCACCCGCAAGGGCTCGCTGCGCGCGGCCCTGCAGGCGGCCGCCGCCAGCGAACCGCGCTATGCCGCCGCCGAGGCGAAGCTCGTCCGCTGGACGCAGCAGGCCGGGCGGCAAGGGCCGTTCCGTTTCTTCGCCGAACTGCTCGGCCCCGGCGGCGGGCGCAATCTCGCGCTTGCCCGGCTCGGTGCCGAGGCGGGCGATGCGCTCGACGCCTTCCTCAACGCCGCGCTCGATCATGAGCGTCGCTATGGCCCCTCGCTTGCCGGCTTCCTCCAGCATGTCGCCGGCAGCGCTGCCGATGTGAAACGCGATCTCTCGGCCAGCGCTGGCGAGGTCCGCGTCATGACCGTGCACGGTTCGAAGGGCCTTGAGGCGAAGATCGTCATTCTCGCCGATCTCGGGGTCGAGCCCGGTGCGAGGCGGCTGCCCAAGATCCTGGCCGTGCCGACGCCATCGGGCGGCCGCGTCCCGCTCTGGCCGCCGGCCTCTGCGGAGGATGTTGCTGCCACCGAGGCAGCGAAGAAGGTGGTCGTCGAGCAGATGGTCGAGGAGCATCACCGCCTGCTCTATGTCGCGATGACCCGCGCCGAGGATCGCCTGATCGTCTGCGGCACCCAGGCCAAGGGCGAGGCCCCACCGGGAAGCTGGTACGCGATGATCGAGCAGGGGTTGATGCAGTCGGACGCTGGCCTGCAGCAGCTTGGCGAAGGCGGCGAGGCGGTACTGCGCTTCATGGTCTCGGCCCCGTCTCCGGCCGAGGAGGGCAACAGCGGCGTGGAAGCAGTGGCTGCTTCCGTCTCCGCCCCACATTGGTTGCGGGAGAGGGTTGTGCGCGAGGCCGAGCCCTTGCCGCCGTTGAAGCCGTCGAGCGCGCTCACCGCCGCAGATGGTGAGGAGCGGCCCGGCGATGGCCCCTTCCTTGCCGAAGCAGCGGCGGCCGGCCGTCTGGCACATCTTCTCCTCCAAGTCCTGCCGGGCGTGCCCGCGGCGCGTCAGCTCGCGACGGCGGAAGCCCTCGCGGCAGCGCGCGGGGGTGCCCTGCGCCCCGAACGGAAGGCCACCATCGTGGCCGACGCCCTGCAATTGCTGGCGGCGCCTGCCTTGGCAGGGCTCTTTGCGGCGGACGCCTTGGCGGAGGTCCCCGTGGCGGGCTCGATCCGCTTGCCGGATGGCGAGTTGCGCGCCGTTTCCGGGCGGATCGACCGGCTGGCGGTGACGGCGGAGAGCGTCATCGTCGCCGATTTCAAGACCACGGCGCGGCCCCCGCAGGCGATCGATGCGATCCCTGTCACCACGGTCGCCCAGCTTGCTGCTTATGCCGCGCTGATGCGGGAAATCTATCCGGGCCGTACCGTGCGGGCGCTGGCGATCTACACGGCGAGCCTGACCTGTTTCGAACTGGATGCCGGCCGGCTCAATGCGGCGCTCGTAGCGCTGGCGACCGGAGCGGAAACGGGTTCTGCCGAGGGAGCGTTCAGGCCATGAGATTCGTGCCGCATTCCCTGTCTCTGCGCCCACGCCTGCTTGTCGCCCTGGCCGCGGGAGCCTTTCTCGCGCTGCTGCTTCCGGGCGACTGGCGCTGGGCGACACGCCTTCTGGTCGCCTGGGATGCGGGCGCTGCCCTCTATCTCGGCTTGCTGGCGACGACGATGTTCACCGAGGGCGCTGCCGAGATTCGGGCGCGGGCGGAGCAGCAGGACGAGGGCGCCGTCGCCATCCTCGTGATCTCCTGCCTCGCGGCAAGCGCGAGCCTTGCCGCCATCGCGGTCCAGCTTGCCGGCATCGGCTCTGTTCCGGAGGGCGAGCGCGGCATCCATCTCGCGCTCGGCGGCGTCACGATCCTGTGTTCCTGGACATTGCTGCATGCGTTTTTCACGCTGCACTATGCCGGCATCTATTATCGCGGCGGCAGGGCCGAGCCATGCCTCGATTTTCCCGGCAAGGGAGAGCCCGACTATGTCGATTTCCTGTATTTCTCCTACACGATCGGCTGCACTTCGCAGACTTCCGACGTTGGCGTGAGCACCCGCCAGGCACGCGGCATCGTGTTGGCGCACTCGGTCCTGACCTTCATCTTCAACACCTCGATCCTGGCGATGGCGATCAATGTCGGTGCGAGCCTGGTCTCGGGCGGGTCGTGACGCGCCGGCTTCGCTTCTGTCCTGCTGTGCACACGCCTTGACCCGGGGGGCCGGCATTCATAGCTTCGCTGGCGAAGGGTGGCATTGCCTCCCATTGAAACCGAAAGGCGGCCAGTCATGGCAACGAGCAAGGTAACCGATCAGAGCTTCGAGGCCGACGTCCTGAAGTCGTCCGAGCCGGTCGTGGTCGATTTCTGGGCGGAATGGTGTGGTCCCTGCCGCATGATCGGCCCGGCGCTCGAGGAAATCGCGACCGAGCTCAACGGCAAGGTCA
Organism: uncultured Allobosea sp.; assembly: GCF_945956895.1. Lineage (GTDB taxonomy): Bacteria > Pseudomonadota > Alphaproteobacteria > Rhizobiales > Beijerinckiaceae > Allobosea. The sequence continues at coordinate 97,775 of NZ_CAMFJF010000010.1, forward strand.
AGATCGTCAAGATGAATGTCGACGAGAATCAGCAGATCCCGGCCCAGTTCGGCATCCGCTCGATCCCGACGCTGATGCTGTTCAAGGACGGCAAGCTCGCCTCGCAGAAGGTCGGCGCCGCCCCCAAGAGCGATCTCTCGCGCTGGATTTCCGCGGCGGTCTGATTCGCCTGGCTCAGGTATGAAAAAAGGCCCGCTTCCGGTGAGGGAGCGGGCCTTTCCTGTTTTTCGGCTTCGTCGGGGCGTCAGCCCTTGCGGGATTCCACCGCGAAGGCGCCGGGGCCGGCCGTGGCGATGTAGAGGAAGATGAAGCAGAACAGCATTGCGGCTTCGCCGCCGTTCAGCAGCGGGAAGAGGCCCTGCGAGCCATGGGCCATCCAGTAGGCGACGGCCATCATGCCCGACAGCACAAAGGCGGCAGGGCGGGTGAAGAAGCCGACGAGGACGAGGGCGCCGCCGACGATTTCCAGCACGCCGGCAGTCCAGGGCAGGCTCATCGCCGCGGGCAGGCCCCAGGACGGAGCGGCCGGGAACCCGAACAGCTTCTGCGTGCCGTGCGAGATGAAGCTCAGCGCGGTGAAGATGCGAAGCAGGCCGAGAGCATAGGGCTGGAAGCGCGACAGAAACTGCATGCGGTGGTCCTTGGTTGGGAAATCGGCGGATCGGCGATCGAGAGTTGCGGGCCCAGCTTCTAGGCGAGCCAGATGATTTTGCGCAATATCCCAATCGATGACGATTCCGTTTGCGTCCATGCAAGTTTGGTCACGTTTGCGCGACCAGCTCAACCCTTCCGCCGCATTGCACGCTTTACGAACCCTTAAAAGCGCCATGTTTGAATCCTGTGTGACCTGACCGCATTTGCGAGGCGGCGTGGCGGCCGAAAACGGGGCAGGATGAACGACCGGATTGCACGAGGCGAGCGGCGCGAGCCCTCCTTTGGTTATGAGCGTGGCGAGAGCCGCGTGGACGGTGACATGCGCCTTTCTCCAGACGATCGCCCCTCCCGCTTCCGGAATGCGCCGGAGCGGCCCGAGCCGAGCCGGCAGCTCCGCAATCCGCCGAAGCGCGACAAGCGTGGTAGCAGCGGCGGTGGTGGGGGCGGCAAGCGTCGTGGGCGCCGGCGGCGCTCGCTGCTCGGCGGCCTGTTCTACTGGTCGATGGTGCTCGGCCTCTGGTGCGTCATCGGTGTCGGCGGGTTGATCGCCTATCACGCCGCGCAATTGCCGCCGATCAACCAGCTCACCGTGCCGAAGCGGCCGCCGAACATCGCGATCCTCGCCGCCGACGGCTCGCTGCTGGCCAATCGCGGCGAGACCGGCGGGCGCACGGTCACCATCGGCGAAATCCCCCCCTATCTGCCGAAGGCTTTCGTCGCCATCGAGGATCGGCGCTTCTACGAGCATTTCGGCATCGACCCGGTCGGCATCAGCCGCGCCGTCGTCAACAATCTGCGCGGCCGCGGCGGCGTGCAGGGCGGCTCGACGCTGACCCAGCAGCTCGCCAAGAACCTCTTCCTGACGCAGGAACGTACCGCCGCCCGCAAGATCCAGGAGGCGATCCTGGCGCTCTGGCTGGAGCGCACCTACACCAAGGACCAGATCCTCGAGCTCTATCTCAACCGCGTCTATTTCGGTTCCGGTGCTTATGGCGTCGAGGCGGCGGCGCAGCGCTATTTCAACAAGTCGGCGCGCTCGGTGACGATCGCGGAGGCGGCGATGCTGGCGGGCCTCGTCCAGGCACCGTCGCGGCTCGCGCCCAACCGCAATCCCGATCTTGCCGAGAAGCGCGCCCAGCTCGTCATCGCTGCGATGGCCGACCAGGGCTTCATCACCCAGGCGGCGGCCAAGACCGCGCTGACCGCGCCGGCCGAGGTGCCCGAGCGCGTCGGCGCCGGCTCGGTCAATTACGCCGCCGACTACGTCATGGACGTGCTCGACGACTTCATCGGCGCGGTGGAGGGGGACGTCACCGTCCTGACCACGATCGATTCGAAGCTGCAGGCCTCGGCCGAGACGACGCTGGTCGATGCGCTCTCGGCGCAGGGCTCGAAGCTGAACGCGTCGCAGGGCGCGGTCGTCTCGCTCGCGCCTGACGGTGCGATCCGTGCCCTGATCGGCGGCCGGGACTATACCAAGAGCCAGTTCAACCGCGCCACGGCGGCGCGCCGCCAGCCGGGCTCGTCCTTCAAGCCCTTCGTCTATCTCACGGCGCTCGAGAAGGGCATGACGCCCGACACCATCCGCGACGACGCCCCGGTCTCGATCAAGGGCTGGGAGCCGGAGAACTATTCGCGCAGCTATCGCGGCCCGGTGACGCTGGCGACGGCGATGCAGCATTCGCTCAATACCGTCGCCGCCCGGCTGATCCAGGAGGTGACGCCCAAGGAGGTCATCCGCACCGCCCAGCGCCTCGGCATCACCTCGGCCCTGCAGCCGAACCTGTCGCTGGCGCTCGGCACCTCGGAGGTGACGCCGCTGGAGATGACCGCTGCCTACGCGACGTTCGCCAATGGCGGCCAGTCGGTGCTGCCCTATGTCATCCGCGAGGTGCGCCAGACCAATGGCAAGGTCGTCTATGCCCGCAAGGCCGCGGGCCTCGGCCAGGTCATCCAGCCGCAGCAACTCGCCATGATCAACACCATGTTCAACGGCGTGATGAACGGCGGCACCGGCAGCAAGTTCAACATCCAGGGCTGGCAGGTCGGCGGCAAGTCCGGCACGACGCAGGATTACGGCGACGCCTGGTTCGTCGGTTTCACCGCCAAGCTCGTCACGGCCGTCTGGGTCGGCAACGACGACAATTCGAAGATGAAGCGCGTCACCGGCGCAGGCCTGCCCGGCGAGATCTGGGGCAAGTACATGAAGGCGGCCCATGTCGGCGCGCAGCCGATCCCGCTGCCGGGAGGCCTCTGGCAAGGCGCGCCGCGGCAGCTCGACCAGGGAGCGCCGGTCGCCGATGCCCGCCAGCCGGAAGCGCCGCCGCCGACCAGCGATCGTGCCTGGGTGCGGCCGGCACCGCAGGAGAAGAATTTCTTCGAGCGTCTTTTCGGGGGCTGAGGGGCCTCGGCGTCATTCTCGGGCTTGATCCGGGAATCTCTCCCACAGAGCAGGCGCCTTCTCGGCTTGAGATGCTTGGGGCAAGCCCGAGCATGACGGCAAGGCGAACCCCTAGCTCTTCGCCGCTCGGATGCGCCCCGTCGCGCGGAACAGCACCAGCGCCGTCACGCCCAGCGCCGACATCACCAGCGGCAGGGGCAGCGCGGCGTTCTTCAGGAGATGGCCGACGAGGAGCCCGACACAGGCCGAGAGCAGCATCTGGCAGAGCCCGTTGAAGGAGGAGGCCGCGCCCGCGCGGTCCGGGAAGGGCATCATCGCCGAGGCCTGGGCCTGCGGCATGGTGAGCCCGACGCCGCAGGCATAGAGCGCCATCGGCACGACGACGGCGGCTGCGCCGCCGAAACCGGTCAGGACCCCGATCAGCATGGCCAGCCCGCCGCCGGCAAGACAGGCGACGCCGAGAGAGATCACGCCGTCCATGCCGCGCCGCCCGACGAGGCGCTGCGCTATGATCGTCCCGAGGATGAAGCCGAGCACGCCGAAGCCGAAGGAGAAGCCGTATTCGATCGGCGTCAGCCCGTATATGCCGATCAGCACGAAGGACGAGCCGGAGATGAAGGCGAAAAGCCCGGCATAGGCCAGCGCCGTCAGCGCGACATAGACGCGGAAGGCACGGTTGCGCAGCAGCGTCCCGAAGCCCTTGAAGATGCTGACGAGGGAGAGCGGATGCGGCGAACGTGCTCGCAGCGTCTCCGGCATCACGGTGACGATGACGGTCGCGAGCGCCAGCCCGAACACCAACGAGGCGAGGAAGGTCGAGCGCCAGCCGAAGGCGACCTGCAGCACGCCGCCGACCACCGGCGCGATCGCCGGGACCAGTCCCATGATCATGCCCATCCGGGCGAGTTCGCGCCCGGCGCGCGGCCCGTCATACAGGTCACGCACCATGGCGCGGCCGAGCACGATCGGGCCGGAGGCGCCGAGCGCCTGGAAGGCCCGCGCCAGCGTGAGTGCGCCGATCGAGGGCGCGAAGGCGCAGGCCAGCGTCGCAAGCCCGAACAGGCTAAGGCCGGCAAGCAGGACGGGTTTGCGGCCGAGCCTGTCCGAGAGCGGCCCCCAGAAAATCTGCCCGGCGGCGAAGCCGAACAGGAATGAGGACAGCGTCGCCTGCGCGCCGGCGACATCCGTCTGCATCACCCGCGCGATCTCCGGCAGGGAGGGTAGGTAGAAATCGGTCGAGAGGGGGCCGAGCGCCGTCAGCATGGCGAGAACGGCGGTCATCGCCAGCGTATCGGGACGAAGCTTCATGGCGGCCTCCCGCGCGGCCGGGAGAGGGCCGCGCTGCCTGGCCCTGCTACGACGTCAACCGGTCATCCGGCAATGGCCTGCGCCGCCGGCCGGTCCTGCGTTTCGCCGTGATAGGCGGTCGCTTCCATCGAGGGGCGCGCCGAGAAGGCCTCGTACCAGCCCGTCAATCGCGGCCGGCCGGTGCGGAAATCCGGCAGATCACGGAATTCCAGCCAGGCCAGCGCCGTCGCCAGCCCGATATGGCCGATATGGACGGGCTCGTCGAAGCGTTCGCCGCGCTCCAGCACGTCGAAGCTCTCGACGAGCTTGGCCGTCTGTCCTTCCCGGAGCGGCGGGTAGCGCAGGTGCTCCGGCCGGCGCAGCGTCTCCCAGCGCAATGCGATGCCGGCATCGCAGAGCCCTTGCGCGATCGCATGGAGACGCAGGGCCTGCCAGCGTGCGCTGCCCTCGGCCGGAATCAATCGGCGCCCGCCATGGAGACCGTCGAGATAATCGCAGATCACCAGCGAATCGAAGATCGCGCCGGCTTCCGGCGTGACCAGAACCGGCACCTTGCCGAGCGGATTGATCGCGAAGACCTCGGGGTTGCGGTTGGTCGGGCTCGTCTCCTGATCGATGATCGCGAGCCGATCGGCAATCCCTGCCTCATGCGCGAAGACGATGGCCTTGCGCGCATAGGGCGAATGGCCCTGCGAATGGAGCGTCAGGCGCTCGCTGGTCTGCGTGCTCACGCGACCTCCTCCGGCTTCAGCCCGACGAGCTCGGTATAGCGTGCTGGATCGGTCGCGCCTTCGGTATTGACCAGGAAGACGCGCGATTGGCTGTCGAGCTTCAGCGCGGCGCGGGCCTGCGGGTCGCGCAAGGCCGCGAGCAGGCCGGCGAGCCCCGCCGATCCGCTCTCGCCGGCGACGATGGCCGGATCGCCCGCAGCCGGCCGCGCGAGACGGTTCATCGCATCGACGGCGTCGGAATCCTCGGCGGTCACGAAGGCGTCGGCGGCACGGTAGAGCACGCGCAGCGCCAAAGGCGAGGGATCGTAGCATTCGAGCATCGCCATGACGGTCGGGGCGCCATGCGGGATCTTGCCGGGCTTGCCGCGCTTGGCCGCCTCGAAGATGCAGGCCGCGCGCGAGGGCTCGACCACCGTGAAGAATGGCCGCTCTTCGCCAAAGCTCGTTTGCATCTGCGCGGCGAGCGCAGCGGCGATGCCGCCGACGCCGGCCTGCACGAAGACATGCGTCGGCGGCTCCGGCATCTGCGCCAACCCCTCGCGGGCGATGGCGGTGTAACCCTGCATGACCAGGCCGGGGATGCGCTCGTAGCCTTCCCAGGAGGTGTCGGAGACGATGGTCCAGCCGCGCTCGGTCGCGACGCGGGCGGCCTCGACCACGGAATCGTCATAGGTGCCTTCGACCCGCACCATCTCGGCGCCGAAGCGGGCGATCGCCGCGACGCGCTCGTCGCTGACGCCGCCATGCACGAAGATCACGGCCTTCGCGCCGAGCAGTTGCGCGCCCTGTGCAACGGAGCGGCCATGGTTGCCGTCGGTCGCGCAGGCGAAGGTCATGCCGGCCGCGGCCGTGCGCACGGCGGGGTCGTTCATGTCGGCATCGCTGAGCCGGCGCCCGAGCTTTTCGGAAGCGGCTTCCAGCGCGAGACGGATCACCGCATAGGCGCCGCCGAGCGCCTTGAAGCTGCCGAGACCGAGGCGCTGGCCCTCGTCCTTGATGAAGAGCGCGCCGATGCCGAGCACGGCGGCGAGGCCCGGCAGGCTGTGGAGCGGCGTCGGCACATGGTTAGGCCGCGCGGCCAGATGCGCCGCGATCGCGTCGGCGCCGGCCGGTCCCAGCGTCGCGACATCCTCCGGATGCAGGGCGGTGCGGTAATCCGGATGATGGTTGAGCAGGAACATGGCGGCCTCGTCTGGCTGGGTTGCCTGAATGGATATTGCATCCCAGGCGAAAAAGGCGCTGGATTTGGCCTGCGCGCTTGCAAGTTTGTTTCACAGGATGAGGCATGGCCGAGCCGACCGCTCATGATCTCGATGCTTTCGACCGGGCGATCCTCGCGATCCTCCAGCAGGACAACACCACGCCGCAGCGCGTGATCGGCGAGCGCGTCAACCTGTCGGCCCCGGCCGTGCAGCGCCGCATCCGCCGCATGGAGGCGAACGGCGTCATCCGCGCCAATGTCGCGGTGGTCGATCCCACGGCGCTCGGCCATCCGATCACGCTCTTCGTCGAGGTCGAGCTGGTCAGCGAGACCGCGGTCGATATCGACGCGGCCAAGAGTGCCTTCCTCGCCGCGCCGGAGGTGCAGCAATGCTATTACGTCACCGGCGAAGTCGATTTCATGCTGGTCGTGCTGGTGCCGAGCATGGCGGCCTATGAGGCGCTGACGCGACGCCTCTTCTTCGCCAATCCCAATATCCGCAAGTTCCGCTCCTTCGTCGCGATGGACCGGGTCAAGACCGGGCTTGCGGTGCCGGTGTGAGGATCGCCCTGATCCTCCAACGTCATCCCGGACAAGCCGCCTTTGGCGGCGCCGATCCGGGATCCATGCCGGAACCTTTATCGAAAGCGCTCAGGCATGGATTCCGGGTCTGCGCTTCGCTCCGCCCGGAATGACGCGCGGGGGATAAAGCTGTCTTGTTCCGGCCGCTTCGATATGCGACCGCGGGCTGACGTGACGAACGAGCCTGATGGGCCTTGCCGTGATCACCGTAAAAGCCACCGAAATGCCGGCCGCGACAGGCGATGCGCCGCAGGGCTGGCGCGCGCTCGTCCGCTCCAGCGAGATCGGCATCGTGGTTCTCGCCTCGGTCGTCGGCGTGCTCGCGGGGCTTACCGTGCTCGCGATGTCCTTCACCACGCAGCTCCTGCATGAACTGATCTTCGGGTTGGCCCATGGCCAGCGGCTCTCGATCGCCACCACGATCCCGCCCTGGCGGGCGATTGCCGGGCCGGTCCTCGGCGGCCTCGCCATCGGCTGCGCCTCCTGGCTGTTCTTCCGCCGCCGCAAGCAGCCGATCGACCCGATCGAGGCCAATGCCCTGCATGGCGGGCGCATGTCCTTCCGCGACAGCGTCTTCGTCGCGCTCCAGACCATGGGTTCCTCCGGTGCGGGTGCCTCGGTCGGGCTCGAAGCCGGCTATACGCAGGCTGCCAGCGGGCTCGCCTCGCATATCGGGCGGCGCCTGCGGCTGCGCCGGGCGGATATGCGCCTCATGGTTGGCTGCGCCGCCGGTGGCGCCATCGGCGCGGCCTTCGATGCGCCGCTGACCGGCGCCTTCTACGCCTTCGAACTTATTCTCGGCAGCTATTCGATCGCCGCCTTCGTGCCGGTCATGGCCGCGACCTTCATGGCGACCGTGACCCATAGCCTGCTCGCGCCCGCACTGCTTGCGGTCGAAGTCCCGCCGATCGGCACGATCACCATGGCGAACCTGCCCTTGGTCGTCCTGCTCGGCGCCGCCTGCGGGCTCGTCGGCATCGTCGTGATGCGCGCCGCCGCCTTCGTCGAGGCGGGCTTTAGACGCTCGCGAATCCCGACCTGGCTCCGGCCTGCCTTCGGCGGCCTCGTGGTCGGTGCGCTGGCGATCTGGATCCCCTCGGTCTTCTCGGCCGGCCATGGCGCGATCAATCTCTATGTCAGCATGGATGCCAACCTGCTGCTCTTTGCATTGGTGCTGGTCGCCAAGGCTTTGGCCTCTTCGGTCTCGATCGGTTCCGGCTTCCGCGGCGGCCTGTTCTTCGCCTCGCTGCTGCTCGGCGTGCTCACGGGGCGCCTCTTCATCGGTCTGCTCGGCCTGGCCTTCCCCAATCTTGCCGGGCACGAGACGCTGTTCGCGCTGGTCGGCATGAGCTCGCTCGCGGTCTCGGTCGTCGGCGGGCCGCTGACCATGACGCTGCTGGCGCTCGAGATGACCGGCGATCTCAAATTGACGCTTGCCGTCGTCGGCGCGGCCGGCGCGGCCTCGCTGGTGACGCGCCGCCTGTTCGGCTTCTCCTTCGCGACCTGGCGCTTCCATCTGCGCGGCGAGAGCATTCGCGGCGCCCACGATGTCGGCTGGATGCGCGACCTCACCGCCGGCAGCATGATGCGCATCGAGGTGCCCAGGATCGCCGCTGATGCCACCATCGCCGAAGCCCGGCTGAAATATCCGCCAGGCTCGACCAACTACCTCGTCGCCGTCGGCCCGGGCGACGCCTATGCCGGCATGGTGCCGCCGGGCGCGCTCTACGAGCCGGACCCGGCCCTGGACGAGGAGGCGGCAGCCGAGCCCGCGCCGCGCACCGTGCGCCATCTCCTGCGCAATCCGGACCGGATGTTGCTCGCCGACATGTCGGTGCGCGATACGCTGAAGCTGTTCGAAGCGGCCGAGAGCGAGGCTCTGCCCGTGGTCGCCGACCGCGACAGCCGTCGCCTCGTCGGCATCCTCAGCGAGGCCCATGCGATCAAGCGCTACAGCGAGGAGGTCAGCCGCCGCAATCGCGAGCTGACCGGGGAATAGCCGTCTCATAGCGCGAGGCTTGTAAGTTTCCTCGGAACCGCAGGGTCATCCCGGGCTTGACCCGGGATCCATTCCGGAGCGCTGCCTGTTCAAGTTCAGGCATGGATCCCGGATCTCCGCTTCGCTCCGTCCGGGATGACACGCAGTTCTGTGGCGCTGCTCAACTACGAGCGCAGCGCGACGCTCGCGACGACCCGCCAGTCGGCGATCGGCACGTCCTGGCCGGAGGTCACGATGCCGATCCGGTCGAAGCGGACGGCGCGGCCGGCCAGGCGGTCATTGATCTCCGCGATGGCCGCAGCCTTCGCATTGGCCTCGACCGGCCCGTATAGCAGCGAGACATGCGGCATGAAGCTCGCGAAGCCCTCGGGATCGAGCGCCTGTTTCAGCTTCGCCAAGGCTGGCGAGACGGCGAAACGGGCGTAGAATGAGCGGAAATAGGCATCGCTTCCTTCGACGACGGAGACGGGCTCCGCGAAGGCCTCGACCGCGCCGGCAGCCGCAGCGATTGCGCGCTCCAGCGCAGCAGGCGTCGTCTCGGTGTCGCCCTGCAATGTCAGATGCGGGGCGAAGAGGGGCGTGCCGAAGCGGCCTGACAATTCGCCGACGATGCCGGCCAGGATCGCCTCGTCCGCTGGCGCTGGCATCAGCCAGAGAGAATGAATCCGCACTGTCATCCGCCTTTCACAAAGCTCTTGCATAGACTGCGCCCCGTGCGTAACGTTTATTTCAACTGAGCTGATGATGGAAGAAATATTCCATTGCCGGACGATAAGAGCAGAACCGGGGAGTAGGCGCCTTGCAGCCGGAAACGCAAGCCAGAGCGGGTAGCGGCGCGGCCATCGGCGTGCGCGGCCTCAAGGTCGCCTATGGCGGCACGCGCGTGCTTCATGGCATCGATCTGGACTTCACGCCCGGCAGCTTCACCGCGCTCCTTGGTTCGTCCGGCTGCGGCAAGACCACGCTGCTGCGTTCGCTCTCCGGCTTCGTCCCGGTCGAGGATGGCTCGATCGTCGTCGGCGGCCGCGATGTCGCCGGCCTGCCGCCCGAAAAGCGCGGCATGGCCATGGTCTTCCAGTCCTATGCGCTCTGGCCGCATATGACCGTGCTCCAGAACATCGGCTACGGCCTGAAGCTGCGCGGCAAGCCCAAGGCCGAGATCGCCGCAAAGGTCGGCGAGATGCTGAATTTCCTCGGTCTCACGGGCTATGAGGACCGCAAGGTCACCGCGCTCTCCGGCGGCCAGCGCCAGCGCGTCGCGCTCGGCCGGGCGCTCGCCATCGACCCCGGCATCCTGCTGCTCGACGAGCCGCTTTCCAATCTCGACGCCAAGATCCGCATGGTGATGCGTCACGAGATCCGCGCCATCCAGCAGCGGCTCGGCCTCACCGCTGTCCATGTCACGCATGACCGCGAGGAGGCCATGACCATGGCCGACCGGCTGGTCATCATGCAGGCCGGTCGCGTCGCCCAGGTCGGCACGCCCGAGGAGGTCTATGACCGCCCGGCCAGTGCCTTCGTCGCCAATTTCATGGGCGCGGAGAACGTATTGCCGCTCAGCGTCAGCCGTGGCGAGAGCCAGGCGTCCGTCACCTCCGGCACAGCCCGCGCGACGCTCGCCGGCGAAGCTGCCGCGGCCCTGCCGAACGGCGAGGCGCTTGCCTATTTCCGCGACGACGTCGCGAGCCTCGACGCGCATGATGCGGCAGCGGCCGGCGGCGATCTCATCGTCCCCGGCACCATCGCTGCGCGCGCCTATCCCGGTGGCATCTACCGCTACAAGGTCGAAGCCGCCGGCCGCCAGATCACGGTCGACGATGTCGCCCGTCACGAACTCGGAACGAAGGTCGGGCTGCGCATTCCGCTGCAGCGCCTTCACATCTTCCCGGCGACCGAGGCCGGGATTGCCGCCTGACAGGGAGTCAGACACATGCGCATCCTCACGCTTGCCTGCTCGCTTGCCGCGTTGATCGTGGCATCGCCGCTATCCGCGCAGACCCTCAACGTCGCCTCCGCCGGCGACCAGAACATGGTCGACTACGTCAAGGACTATCTCGGGCCGATGTTCGAGAAGGCCCATCCGGGCGTGAAGGTCGTCTCGGTCGGCACCGGCCCGGGCGATTCCGGCTCGCAGAAGATCTACGAGAAGCTCGACGCCCAGAAGGGCGCCGCCTCGACCGATTTCGACGTGGTCGTCATCCACCAGAAGGCCGCCGGCCAGATGGTCAAGGAAGGACTGCTGAACAAGTACACGGCCAATGTCGAGACGGCCAAGCTTGCCACCGGCGATTCCGCCAGGAACTCGCTCGGCACCGATGTCGGCGGCTTCGTCATCCCGATGTTCCAGTCGCAGACCGCGCTCGCCTACAATGCCGACATGGTCAAGACGCCGCCGGCGACCTTCGCCGAGCTCGCCGAATGGGCCAAGAAAAACCCCAAGCAGTTCGGCTATAACGGCATCAAGGGCGGCATGTCCGGCGTCTCCTTCGTCGCCGGCTGGGTCTATGCCTTCGGCGGCGACGCCGACAAGCTGATGAAGGGCCCCTATGACGCGGCCACCAAGACGAGCTGGGACAAGGCCTTCGCCGATCTGAAGGAGTTCAACAAGAACGCCGTGATCACCCCCGGCAATGCCGGCACGCTCGACATGCTGAACCGCGGCGAGATCGCGATCGGCCCGGTCTGGGTCGACATGTTCTATTCCTGGCAGGCCGACGGCAAGCTGCCCCCGAACATGAAGCTGAAGCTCGTCTCGCCCGGCATGCCCGGCCAGCCGATGTACTACGCCGTGCCGGAGAAGTCGGCCCAGAAGAAGCTGGCCGAGGCCTTCATCGCGCTCGCGACCTCGCCCCAGGTGCAGGCCGACGGCATCGTCAAGAAGTTCAACTGGTATCCGGGCATCGACGCCAAGAACCTCGAAGGCAAGCTCGACAAGGCGGCCTGGGACAAGCTCTTCACCGACGTCACGCCGGCCGAGCTCGCCAAGAACGGCAAGCCCTTCCCGATCGCGCCCTATTTCAACGACATCCTCGAGGGCTACGAGAAGAAGGTCGCGAACTAATCCATTCGCGCCCGGGATGATGCGGAGAAACACCGCGTCATCCCGGGCGTAGCGAAGCGAAGACCCGGGATCCATGCCTGAACTGTTCCGGAATGGATCCCGGATCGGCGCGGCCGCGCCGCTTGTCCGGGATGACCTTGCGGTTCCGGATATCCATTCTGTCATCCGTCGCGGAGAGCGCCGCTCATCATGAGCCTTTCCCAACGCCAGCTCGCCTTGCTGCTGATCGCTCCGGGCCTCGCGCTCGTCGCGGCGCTGTTCCTCTATCCACTCTGCTTCTCGCTGATCTCGGCCTTCACCGGCCCGCAGGGCGGTTTCTCGCTGCAGGCTTTCGGCAAGGCCTGGGAACTCTATTCCGGCGACGTCGTCTTCACCGTCGTCATCGTGCTCGCCTCCTGCTTCTGCACCGGGCTCGCCGCGATCATCATCGCCGGCACGCTGACGCTCGGCGAGAACCGCTGGATCGTCGGCACGCTGAAGGCGCTCTATCGCTGGCCGCTCTTCATCCCCTTCATCGTCGCGGCGCAGTGCATGCGCACCTTCCTCGCCAAGAACGGCCTGATGAACAACACCTTCGTCTCCATGGGCCTGATGGAGCCGCTGCAGGCGATGAGCTTCCTCGACTGGCGCGGCATCATCGCGACCTTTGTCTGGAAGCAGACGCCCTTCGTCGCGCTGCTCCTGGCTGGCGCGCTCGCCGCGCTCGACCGCGCCACGCTGGAGGCCGGCCGCAACCTCGGCGCATCGCGGATGCGCGTCCTCGTCGAGCTCGCCCTGCCGCAGGTGATGCCGCAGCTCCTCGTCGCGCTCGTCCTTTCCTTCGTGACGATGCTCTCGGTGCTCTCGGTGCCGATGATGGTCGCGGGCTCGCAGCCGACCATGCTGACCGTCGACATGGCCTTCCGCATCAACGCCTATGGCGACTACGCCACGGCCAATGCGCTCGGCGTCATCACCTATCTGATCTCGGCCGGCGCGGCGATCATCTACCTCAAGCGCGGCATGGCCAAGGAGGGCACACCATGATCCGTGCCGTCTCCGGCCTGCGCATGGTCCTTGCGGCTTTCGCGCTCGCGGCCTTCGCCTTCTTCCTGATCGGCCCGCTGGTCAATCTGGCGCTTTGGTCCGTCGCCGAGCGCTGGTATACGCCCTACAAGCTGCCGGTCGTCTACGGCACGCGCTACTGGGAGCAGGTCTTCCGGCCGACCGGCGATGCGATGGCCTCGCTCGCCACCTCGGTCTGGATCGCGGTGCTGACTGTGCTCGTCGCGCTCGCGCTCTCGATCCCCGCCGGCTACGCGCTGGCGCGGTTGAAGCTGCCGGCGCGCGCCTTCTTCATGGTGCTGTTCCTGCTGCCGCAGGCGTTCCCCTCGGTCGCGATCTACATCAATGTCGCGCGCGTCTTCTACAATATCGGCATCAACGGCACCGTCTTCGCCGTGGTGCTCGTCCATGCCGCGCACGGGCTGGTCTATTCCGTCTGGATCGCGGCTGCGGCCTTCGCCGCCGTCGACAAGGACCTCGAGCTTGCCGCGCGCAATATCGGGGCCTCGCCGCTCAAGACCTTCTTCTCGGTGACGCTTCCCCTGGCGGCGCCCGGCATCATCGCCAGCGGCATTTTCGTCTTCCTGGAATCGCTCGACGAGTTCACCGGCACCTTCTTCGTCGGCGTGCCGCAGGTCACGACACTGCCGCTGCTGCTCTACAATGCGGCGATGGGCGGTAATTATCAGGTCGCCTCGATCACGGCGCTGATCCTGCTCGTGCCCTCGGTGCTGTTCATGCTGTTCATCGAGCGCTTCCTGCGCGCAGACGTGCTCGCCAAGGTCGGCGCCTGAGGCGAGGGCAGGCTTGCGCGCCCTCGGGCGATCCGCAAATCTGCCGACCCTTGCCTTGCCGTCATTGCGAGGAGCGAAGCGACGAAGCAATCCAGGAGGGCTGGGCGAGACGTTCAGCCCTCCTGGATTGCTTCGCTGCGCTCGCAATGACGGCGAGGCCTGATGGAAACTGTCTCCAGCTTGTAGCGGATCACTGATGTCGAACGGCGTTGTTTCCTCTCCCGTTGTCTTGCCGAAAGGCCGGCCGATCGTAGGACTCGTTCCCAGCCTGATCGGCTTCGGCGGCGCGCCGCTCGGCGATCTCTACGGACATCTCGACGAAGTCACGGCGCAGGACACGGTCCGCGCCGCGCTCGCGGCCGGGATCAATCTCGTCGACACCTCGCCGCTTTATGGTCACGGCCTGTCCGAGCACCGTATCGGCGCCGCCTTGCGCAGCGTGCCGCGCGAGAGCGTCATCGTCTCGACCAAGGTCGGCCGCTGGATGCAGGCCGGCGAGCCGAAGCGCGACGGTTCGGGCTATGCCGGCGGCCTGCCGCATCCGGCGGTGATCGACTATTCCTATGACGGCGCGATGCGCTCCTTCGAGCAGTCCCTGCTCAGGCTCGGCACGGATCATATCGACATCCTGCTGATCCACGACGTCGACGTCTGGACCCATGGCGACCAGATGGAGCAGCGCTTCACGGAGGCCATGGACGGCGCCTATCGCGCACTGGAAAAGCTGCGCGGGTCGGGCGCGGTCAAGGCGATCGGCGTCGGCGTCAACGAGGCCGAGATGTGCGCGCGCTTCGCCCGGTCAGGCGATTTCGACGTGATGATGCTGGCCGGGCGCTATTCGCTGCTGGAGCAGGGCGCGCTGCCTGAGTTCTTGCCGCTCGCGCTGGAAAAGAAGATCGCGGTGATGCTGGCCGGCGTCTTCAATTCCGGCATCCTCGCGACCGGTGCAAAGCCCGGCGCCTTCTACAATTACAAGCCGGCGCCGTCCGAGGTGCTGGCGCGTGTCGCCCGGATCGAAGCGGTCTGCGCGAGCCATGGCGTTGCCCTGCCGCAAGCGGCGCTCGCCTTCTGCGCCGCTCATCCGGCGGTGGCGACGATCGTGCTTGGAGCTGTCACGCCGCAGGAGGTCGCTGGTAATCTCGACCTCGTCGCGCAGCCGGTGCCGGCCGCGCTCTGGCGTGATCTGAAGACCGAGGGACTGCTCGCCGAAGCGGCGCCGGTCCCCGAGGTTTGAACGCTACCGAAGTCGTTGAAACGCGCCTCACACGCATCGTCATCCCGGGCTTGACCCGGGATCCATCGTAGAATGCAGAACCTTCCGATGGATCCCGGATCAGCGCCGCTACGCGGCTTGTCCGGGATGACGGCAGGTTAGTCGGTCGGCCCGGTCGAGCCGAGATAGTCGATCGCGCAGGCGACGTGCAGTTTCATCACCGCGATCGCCTCGTCGATGGTGACGTGTTCCTCGTCGGTGCCCATGCTGATCGGCGATGGCCCGCAGATCAGCGCAGGCACCCCGCGCCAGCGCCAGTAGCGCGTATCGGTACCGCCCAGGCTCGACACCGGCGGCGCGTCATGGCCCAGCAATTCGCGGATATTGCCGCGCAGGATATTGGCCATCTCGCTGAACGGGTCGGTCAGGCTCGCCGGATAGCTATGGTCCTCGTTGACCACCATCTCGCAATCGGCCTCGCGGGCGAGCTTTTCGAGATCGGTCCGGATCGCGTCGCGGTCGGAGCCGATCGGGATGCGCATGTCGAGATGGGCGATGCAATGCGTCGGGATCTGCGTCGCCTTCTGCCCGCCCTGCAGGATGCCGACATTGACCGTGATGCGCCTTGCGACATCGCCCGCGCCCTTGCCGAGGTTGAGATCGGCTGCAGCGATCGTCTCGGCCGAGGTCAGCACCGCATCGATCTCGGGCGGCAGCGCGGCGAGCTTGAGATGGTAGCGGTCATAGATCGCGGTCACGAGCCGGCTCACATCCGCGATCGGGTTGCGCGCCCGGTGGGCATAGCCGCCATGGCCGCCGATGCTCTTCGCGGAGAGCGAGAAGCGCAAGGTGCCCTTCTCGGTGAAGCGCAAGTTGGCGAGGCCGCTCGGCTCGCCATTGAGGCAGCAATCGGCCTCCATCTCGTCGCCGAATGTGTCGAACAGGAACTTGGTGCCGTAGCGCCCGCCGGATTGCTCATCCGAGACCACGGTCAGCGACAGCGCGCCGTTGAGCTTCTCGCGATGGGGATAGAGCTGGCAGAAGGCGAGGATAGAGGCCAGCGTCCCGGTCTTCATGTCGGAAGCGCCGCGGCCCATGATCTTGCCGTCGACGATCTCGGCTTCCCAGAGCTTCTCGTTGGTGACCGGGAAGATATCCATATGGCCGTTGAGCATCAGATGGCGGCCGGGCTGTCCTGCCTCCCAACGGCTGATGATGTTCGGCATCTCCGGCACGAAAGCTTCCGTGCGATGCGGCACGCCGGCGCCGTCGAGCAGTTCGCGCACGAAGGCCGCGGCCTCGCGCGTATCGCCCGGCGGGTTGACGCTCTTGATGCGCAGGAAGCGTTGCAGCAACGCGACGATCTCGTCGCGGCGCTGATCGATCGCCTGAAGCAGTTCGGCTTTCAGGGCGGCTTTGTCGGTGGACATGGACGGTCTTCTAGGTCGGCGTTTCGAAAGGGATGGAGCGCTCAGCCGCGGTTGCGGAACGACATGGCGCGCGTCAGTTCGGTCTTCTCCAACCGTGCGGCGACGCAATAGGCGGGGTTGAAGACATTGGCGATGTCGTAGCGCACCGCCTGCCCGAGCAGGTGGCTCGCCTCGATCGGATCGACGCCCAGGTCCTCGCCGACCCAGCGCAGCAATTCCGTCGTGGCGAATTGCAGGGGCTGATCGAGGGGGCGCCCGCTCGCGATGACCAGGAGGTCGGTCTCGGTCTCGCAGCGCGGCCAGCGCAGATTCTGCTTCTTGACGATCTTCACCGAGAATTCGACCTCGAACGAGGTCTCGACACCGGTGCCGGCGATCTCGCCATCACCCTGGCAGGCGTGGCCGTCGCCGAGGAAGAACAGAGCGCCCTCGACGAAAACCGGGAAGGCGATGGTCGCGCCCGGCCCGAACAGCCGGTAATCCATGTTGCCGCCATTGGCGCCGCTGGTCGCGGTCGAGATCGCCTGCCCGCGCTCGGGCGCGACGCCGAAGCAGCCCATCATCGGCGCGAGCTTGAAGCTCCAGTCCTTGATCCGGGCGGAGGGCTCCAGCAGCTTCACCGTGCCGGCTTCAGCGTCGATCGCCCATTCATAGCGCTCACGCTTCGGCAGCTCGGCCAGGATCGACGGGTCGAGCACGCCGGGCGCCAAGGGCGAATAGGTCCAGCCGGTCTTCCGGTTCGGCGTCATCCGCTCGATCGTGACGAGCAGGGCATCACCCGGCTCGGCTCCGGTGACGAAGAACGGTCCGGTCATCGGGTTGCCGCGCGGGGCATGCTGGGCGCCGTCGCCGCCGAAGCCGGCCGCATCGAGCGTCGTGGTGACGACGCTGTCGCCGCTGGCGATCTCCAGCACCGGCGGCAAGGTGGCGAGCACGTTCGAATACTGCGTGGGAACGAAGTGGTGGCGCGCCATGGAAGTCTTCCTCAGCCGGGTTCGCGTCGATGTCCGGCGGCGACCGTAGGTGCAAGCTTGTGAGTTGAGAACCGCTTGCCAGCGAGGGGGCGCTCTGCATGGCGGTCGGCCGGGCCGGATTGGCCGTCAGTGCGAGGACCAGGCAACGGCGGCCACGACGCAGATCATCGCGCAGCTCACCACGATCAGGGCGGTCTGCAGCGAGACCGCGGTCATGACCGCGCTGGCGAGGATGATCCCGGTCGCATTCGCGGTACGCAGCAAGGCGAAGACTTCGGGCCGCTTCCTCGGAGGCGCGAGGGAATCGAGCGCAAGGGAATAGTAGGTGCCCAACGGGGCCAGGACCGCGCCGACCAGAACGGCGCCGAGAACGGTGACGGCCATCGAGATCTGCAGCGTGGCGAGGATGGCGCCGCCCGTCATGATCATCAGCTGGATCAGGACTGCGCGCCGGCTTCCCATGCGGTTGCGGACGCTGACCCAGATGCCGCCGGCGACCGAGGCGATGCAGAGCGGTACGGTGAAAAGGATCGCGAGGGTCGGCGCGTAGCCGAAATGCAGCGCCAGGGCGACGGCGCCGATCTCCAGGGCCGCGACGGTCGAGCTGCCCGCTGCCGCGCATATGAGCCAGAGCAGGATCGCCGGGCTGATGAGCGAGGCAGCGGCCTGATGCACCTCTTCCTCCTTCGGCTTCGACAGGACCGTCGGCACGAGCAGGGCCGGGGCCGCGCCGAGGAGAGCGATCGCCAGGACGGCGAATACGGGCGACAGGCTGCCCAGCCCCGAGGCCGCCACGGGAGCCAGGACGAAGGTGACCTCGTTGAGGGTCGAGGCGATCCCGAGAGCCCTCGGCAGCTTCTCGGCTGGCGCAAGCTGGTTGAGGACGCTGCGCAGATAGCCGAACGCCGCGCCGTTCACGGCCCCTGCCAGTGCCGAGAAGAACACCAGCCAGAGGAGGGGGGCCGAATAATGCGCCAGCAAGGCGACGGCGCCCAGCGCCACCGTGCGAAACGCCACCAGCAGCCGCAGGAAAATCGTCGGCGGCAAGCCCCGCCCGGGTGATGGGGATTGCGCCGGCCACCTGGGCCAGCGTCATCGCCAGGATCATCCCCGCGCCGCCGCTGGTGTCGCCGGTGAGGGCTAGTGCGACCAGCGCGAAAGCGACCGGCCCCGCCGCCTGGGGGACGGGGAGGGTCGCGGATGAGATGAACCAGCGAACCAGCGGTACTGCATTTGCTGTCATGGTCATGGCAGTCGTCATATCTCGGCCCTCGCCAAAAGGGCCGGGCCGTTCCTGGGGGATCGAGATTCGATGTTGGGATGGAGGACGTTGCCTCAAGAGCGAGATGAGCAAACCCTGCAAGGCTGTCAATCCGGCCGCTCGAAGCGCATCACCCCGGTGCCGCCATTTCGGTGTAACGCTTCAAGCGCGGCGACGCGATGCTGACCCGCAGCGGAGGCAAACCATCGCACGCCACCCGCCTATGCCGGTCTGTTGGCTTCAAGCTTTTGATTTGATTTAGTTTTCTGGGAAGTCACCCCCTTACGGGGTCGCTGGCGGAGGATTGGAAACTGGATGCGGGAGTTCTGCACTGGTTCCTTCGAATTTCGCCGAAGAGTCAGACCATCAGTTCACGAAGCAGACAGGGTAAGTCCGGATATGAGCATCTCAACGCCCATTGCAGCCTGAAGCACGCCGAAGACGGCTCCGAGTACGAGCAACGGTGCTGCGCCCACATTTGTCATGAACCAGCGAGCGACGAGCATGGCTCCAAGGTTTAGTGTCAGGATCGCAGCCACGACGCCCATAATGGCGAGCTTGTCGGCGAGCGCGGGGAAATAGCTGACGAAAATGATAAGCACCGCAACGCCGACCGGCGTCACGATTCCCGGAATGGCGATCGGCATCAAGCCGAGTGCCACTGTGGGCGGGCCCGGCTGGTGTGCCTTGAAGGTCGCAGTGGAGCTCAAGATGTTCCGCAAAGCCGTCAGCATCAGGATCAAGCCGGCGGCGATGATTAGCGAGGATTTCGAGGTGCCGACACCAGCCATTGCACCCGCGCCAACGAATACAGCAACGGCTAGCGTGGCGAGCGAAACAAGATAGGCCCTGAGCGCGATCTGGCGAGCCAGCCGATCGTCCGCGCCCGCAGTGACCGTGGCGAAAAGCGGCATGATCGCGATGGGACCCATCAGTGTGAAGAGAAGCGAGCCGAGCAGCGGAAGTGGCAGTGCTGTGGAAGTCATGACGCGATCCATCGGAACCACGGCCGATGAGCCTCAACAGGCACCTCTGCCGCCTCATCTTTGGTCTCGGCTTTCCTCATTTCAGTAAGCCGTAGCCCCGCAGTCAGCGATGACAATGGCGCCGGTCATTGCAGACGATGCTTCAGACAAAAGGAAGCATGCGACCTCCGCCTGCTCCTCGGCCGTCTGATTGCGTCCGAGCGGGCCCTGGACTTTGGACGGAATTTTATTCTCAGGTCGCTTCTCCCGGTACTCCATCACATCGAGGACGGACTGGTCATACATCGGGGTTTCTGTCGCTCCGGGGCCATGAAAATTGCAGCGGATGCCGAATTGGCCGTAAGCAAGGGCAATCGACTTCGCCAAACCTGCCACCGCATGCTTGCTGGTGGCGTAGGGCGCCATCGTCCCCACGCCAGCGATGCCCGCCATTGAACCCGTGATCAGGATATTGCCACCCCGCCCCTGCCGCAAGAAGACCTTCAATTGTTCACGGCAGCACAGAAACACGCCTTTCACGTTGATGTCCTGCACACGGTCAAACAACTCGTCGCTGACATCATGCGGCATCATCGGCGGGTGCGACGTTCCGGCGTTGTTGTAGGCCAGATCAAGGCCGCCATAGATCTCGACGGTTTTTGCAACCATTGCGGCAACTTGTCCGCCATCTCGGACGTCACAGACGACATAGTCGCAAATCCCACCAGCGGCCCGGATTTCGTTGGTCACGGCGGTCAATCTTTCGGCGTCGGGAGAGGACACCATGACCCGCGCGCCGCGTAGCGCTGCAAGACGTGCGG
Source organism: uncultured Allobosea sp. (assembly GCF_945956895.1). GTDB lineage: Bacteria > Pseudomonadota > Alphaproteobacteria > Rhizobiales > Beijerinckiaceae > Allobosea. The sequence continues at coordinate 118,214 of NZ_CAMFJF010000010.1, forward strand.
TCGCTGCTCCAATGCCTTGGCTTCCCCCTGTGATCAGCAGTGATTTGCCGTCGAACTTCAATCTGTCGAAACCGTTCATGATGCCTGCTCCTTCATGTCGAGCTGCTAGAAATTCCAGTAGAATTGGGCCTGCAGCGATGACCAAGGCTTGGCCTCCCCCGCCGTGGCCAATTTGATGGCGCGTCCAGGCAACGCGTAAGAGGCCACCCCGACAAAGAAGAGGTTGCGCGAAATGGCCCAGCGGGTGGCAAGCTGCCACTCCTGGCCTAGATCAGCGGATTTCAAGTTTGCCAACGCGGGATTGCCGCCGAGATTATTCAATTGGTCGGCTCGGTGGAGGAACCAGTCTAGCGTGATGTTCAGACGTGGGTCGGGACTGACGTTGAAGCGGATGCGATGCGTGCTTCGATTGCCTTGGGTCAGGGCTTTGTTAATGGTGATCCCCTGAAGCCACTCGTTGAGGCCACCGGAAAACAGCGTATCAAAGCGCTCGTAGCGGGTGGTACTGGGGTTGTCCCCCGAGAAATGTGCGAAGCGGTAGGAGAGACTGGGCGTCCAGGACACATGCCGGGCGATGTAGCCCACTGTCCCATAGCCTGCCCAGGCCGACATCGAGAAATCGCGATGCCACTGATGTGCGACCTCCCCTTCGAGCCAAAGCCCAGGCGCGACAGCATCATCTGCCCAGCGAATATGTCCGGCAGCTGTGGAAAGCCCTTCGCGGCGACGATTGCCCACTCCGGGAATGCCATAGGCCGTGTCGGATCGTGGCACGTGAATATACGTCGCATCGAGATAGAATTTAGGGGTCAGCGTGTAGCGTAGGTTCGTGCCGATCAGTTGCGTGCGCGATTCAAGCGGTTCATACTCGTTTGGGTTCAGAAAAAAACTGGTCGACGTGACATTACCGAACCTCACGTTCAACAGCGCCGACATGTCATGCGTGGTCCGAGGCGCGAGATATATCCCTGGACGCGGACCCGCGTTGTATTGCGAACCATATTGCGCGATCAGAAAACCGTCGTTTAGTGTGAAATTCTGACGCCCGACGGACGCATTGACGCGTAAATCGCTGTCGGTTGGCGCATAGAGCAGCCCAACATAGGCCTTCTCCAGATTATGGGAGGTCCGCGTGTCATGGCGGAAGATGTCGCGCCCGAAAGACGCCGGACCAATTCCTGTGATAGCGCCGTAAAGATAAAGATCGGATTGTCCCAGGCGCGTCACACCGCCAATGCCATATTCGATATAAGCCTCGCCCCAACTCGCACGCGCACCGGTTCCCGCGCCGATAGCCGGATTGCGAACCAGTGGATTGCCAAGCGTGAAGGAACGGGGCGAGTTAAACCAAGGGTTACCATCGCTAAAGGCCCCAAAACCGCCATTAAGGAGCAGACGGACGTGCGCGAACTCGTTCTCCCAAGACAATGGTGAGGGCGGCAGCCGTGAGGACGCCGCATCCCGCTCCTTACCGACGGCCAGCGTGACGACAAGCGTAACCGTGTCGGGATTGATTTGACGGACCAGTTCATGCGAGGCCTGTGAAATCCCCGGCAGCGTTCGCACACGCGCGACTGCCTGGCCGACCAGCAGGGTGTTCCATTGGTCGCCGCTGCGTACACCAAGTGTACGAAGCACTTTCTGCCGAAGCGCTTGGTCCCGCTGGCTGGTGCCAGTGGTACCCTCCAACCTGATCTCGATCCGATCCAAGGTCAGACCAGCACTCTGCAGTTCGCCGACAGGCCCGGGACCACCCCCAATCCCAGCGCCGTTTTGCGCCAGCGCCAGGCCGATCCCTGCAATCAGCGTGAGCGCCGTGACACCTGGTCCGACTATCTGCCGTGCTTTCGATGTCAAGAAACGCCCCCGCGCCATCAGTTGAACAACCTGACGACGTTTCCGCCGCCATGCACGTTGACGATTTGACCGCTCACCCAACGAGACGCCGGCGAACAGAAGTAGAGAAATGCGTTGGCGACATCTTCCGGCGAGCCGGCGCGGCCGACGAGGTTGTCGGGGTTCTTCAGCTTCTCCTGCATGGCCTCGTCGATGCCGGCGTCGGCATAGCCAGGCGTCAGGACCGTGCCGATCAGGACAGAGTTCACCCGCACCTGCTTCGCCAGCAAATGAGCGAGCGAGATCATCATCTGGTTGAGCGCTGCCTTGGCCGTCCCATAGGCCAGGATGTCGTAAGCGGCGGCCGCCGAGGACATCGAGCCAGAATTGGTGATCGTCGCATTCTTCGCCAGCTTCAGATACGGCAGGCAGGCCATGCTCATGCGATAGGCGCTGATCGTGTTGAGCTTGTAGGAGGCGATGAAGTCCTCGTCCGAAATAGCAGTCGGATCGTCGTGCCGCCCGCCCCAGCCCACATTATTGACCAACGTCGAGATGCCACCGAAGGCCTTCACTGTCGCCCCGACGACAGCGTCGATCTGGTCGGCCTTGGTGACGTCGCAGGCCATGCCGAGACATTCACCGCCGGTTTCCTTCGCGATGTCGGCGGCAGTGGCCTTCGCCTTCTCGCCGTTGAGGTCGGCGATCATCAACTTCGCGCCGGCGCCTACCAGCGTCTTTGCGATGCCCGCCCCGATGTTCTGGGCGCCGCCGGTGAGAACGACCGTATGGCCGGTCATGCGGAAATCGCCGAATGCGTCAAAAGCCAAGATGTTCATCCTCGGGAAGGTTGTCAGGGAAGCTTAACGGTGCGGTCGGGGTCGGGCTTGCCGGCCAGGAAGTCCGTGGCATTGCCGAGTGTGATGGCGGCGATGTCATTCAACGCCTCGCGCGTCAGCCAGGCGGAATGAGGCGTGATCAGGCAGTTCTTGAACGTCGTGAGAAGCTGAAGCGTGTCGTCTTGCACGATCTCGGTCGACAGGTTCTCAAAGAACAGCCCAGCCTCGTCTTCGTACACGTCGATCCCGAGATAGTGGATCGTCTCCAGGTTCTTCAGCGCCGCAATTACGGCCTTTGTCTCGATCAGTGGCCCGCGGCCCGTATTGATCAGCACCGAGCCGCGCTTGAAGAGCTTCAGGCTGTCTGAATTGATCATGTAACGGGTTTCGGGCGTCAGCGGCGCGGTCAGCACAACCACATCCGACTGCCGGAACAGTTCGTCACGTTCCACATAGGTCATGCCGAGCGCGGTCATGTCCGCATGCGGATAGGGATCTGAGCCCAGCAGTTTGCACCCAAACCCTTTCAGGATGCGCGCCGTGGCGCGGCCGATGTTGCCGGTGCCGACAATGCCGGCCGTGCGCCCCGCCAGCGTGAAGCCGACGAGGTTATCCATGGCGAAGTTGCCATTGCGCACGCGGTTGTATTGGTGGTGCAGGTTGCGCACGAGGGTCAAGATCATGCCGACCGCGTGTTCGGCGATCGACTCTGGTGAGTAGGCTGGCACTCGCATCACGGTCATGCCGTGACGCTTTACTGCGGCGAGATCGACCTGGTTAAAACCTGCCGAACGACAGAGGATGAGCCTCACCCCGCCAGCAGCCAGGATGTCCACGGTGGCCGCGTCGCACTTGTCGTTCACGAAAATACAGACTGCGTCGCAGCCATTGGCTAGCGGCGCGGTGGTGCTGTTCAGCGCCGCGTCGATGTAGCGGATATCATGGCCATGGTTGTCGTTGACCGCATCGAACTGCGGCTTCTCGAAGTTTTTGGCGTAAAAGAAGGCGATCTTCATCGGAATTGCTTTCGGAGGTTCAGGCGGCTTTGGGCCAGCGGGAAAGGATAATCGGCAGGCGGATGCCAATGATGACGAGGAAGCCGGCGAGCACCGCCCAGGGCTGGGGCACGTCCATCATCCGCAGCGCCGCCAGCACCGCCGAACCTGCAAACAGCGCCTCCAGCGTCCAAACGCCGGGCTTCATCGCCGCCGGGAACTCGTTCAGCAGAACATCGCGGATGATGGAACCAAAGGCCGCGCTGACCGCGCCAAAGAAGGCGCACAAGATGAGAAGATGCGCGGCCCCAATCAGCCCTGGCGTAGCGGAACTGGACAGAAGATTGAACGCCTTCGCTGCCCCCAGCGCACCCAGCGAGGCAAGCGCAAGCAGCTCAGCCATCTCCTTCACCAGATAGTCGCGCTTGCCGATCAATCGTCGCAGCAGATCGATATTGGCATAGACGATCGCCAGCACGAAAACTGCCACGATGTAGAACGGAAATGCGACCCAGAAGAACGGCTGCGCCTGTGGCCCGAGCAAGATGTCGCGCAAGGTGCCACCGCCGAGCGCTGTGGCGAACGCACAGGTGAAGATGCCGAAGGTCGAGAGGTTCTTTCCCTTCGCCACGATCATGGCGTTGATCGCGAACGACAGGATTCCAAGCGTCTCGATGAGGATAAACCAGTAGGGACCCGCGCGCATGCCCTCAGTCCAGTTCCTGTAGGCCGCCGCCAGAAACGGTGAGCACCTGCCCGCTCACCCAGCGTGAGGCGGGAGCGCAGAGGAAGAGCGCGGCGTTTGCGATGTCCTCCGCCTCGCCGAGCCGCCCCAACGGGGTGTGCTTGAGCATGGCCTTCTCGATGTCGGGCGTGAGCACGCTCGCAAGAGCCTGCGTCTTGATCGCGCCCGGCGCGATCGCGTTGACGCGGATGTTTTTTGGACCGAGATCAAACGCGATATTGCGGGTGAGGTGGTTCACGGCTGCTTTTGACGAGCCGTAGGAAGCCATGCGCTGGTTCTTGTTCTCGCCGGCCATGGACGAGATGTTCAGCACGGCCCCGCCGCCGGCTTTCTCAATGTGCGGAGCAGCCAATTGAGTAAGCCTGAAGGTCGAATAGACGTTGAGCTGATAGGCCCACTCGAAATCGCCCATAGGCATGTCGAACGGCTTCGGCCCGCCACCGCCAGCGTTGTTGACGAGGATCGTCAGTTTTCCGAACGTCTTTACTGCCGCGTCAACGACTTTGAGGAGATCGTCTTCCTTCGTTACGTTGCAGGCCATGCCGATGGCGTGCCCACCCGCGTTGACGATTTCGTCAGCAACTGCTTGCGCCGTTTCGGCCTTGAGATCGCTGACCACGACGCGCGCGCCAGCCCCCGCGAACATGATGGCGATGGCCCGGCCGATGCCGGCACCGGCACCCGTTACGACAGCAACATCGTCCTCCAAGAGATAGTCAGACTGCCGATACATGCGCTGCCCCAAGACTGGACCTGATACCGAGGCTTACGTAGGCTCGCCGCGATATCTGGTTCAATCGGGAGACTGGCCAAAATGAGCACTTGGCTTCAGCCGCTGGTGCTTCAAGAGGATGGCTTAGTCGGGGGTTCGTTGGTCAGGATTTTCTCAAGGCCGGAGAAAAGACGTGCGGCTCTTTCGATCGACCGCTGATCAACGGCACGGAGTTCCGCTCCTGCGGTCGACTGCCCATCTGTCACGGTGAGTTGATAAGAAGCGCTGCCCGTTCGACTGATCCAGCCGCGTTCCTCCAACGACTTGAGCTTGCGGCGCACAGTTTGGCGGGGAATGCCCGTCACGTCGGCGAGGCGAGAGGCGGTGATTGCAGTCCCGATCTTCTTCAGATTGGCCGGATTGGGCTCGGCCAGCGCTGTCATATGCGCACGAAGCGCAAGTTGTCCGATGATCGCGAGAACAAGCATTTCCTGGAGGTCGCCTCTGAAAACGCGCGACAAATCGGCGAGGTGCTCCGTCACGAACTCTACCATCTGGTACTGATAGGCTGGATATTGGTCTTCGAACGCGACCTTGGCGATCTCCGTCCGCAAGCCACCCAAAGACTCTGGCGTTGTTCCAACCTGCTTTCGTGTCATGTTTGACCTCCGACTTTGATGGCTTGTCCGAACAGACCAAGTTGGTCAACAGGCTAGGCGGTGTGGACGAATTGCCGCAAGCAACAGTTTGAGGATTCCAGCGAGGAATCGAATGTGATTCATGGGTTTCCGACTGATTTGGAGGTCGGAAGCGATGTCGACTCGGATGGACGAAGACGACTGGGCGATCACGTTGACAGTGTTCCGGGTCGTGTCCCATAGCGTGGTGTAGCTGCGGGTGGTCATCGGCGATTGCCGGTTAGGTTTGGGTTGCGAGATCCAACCCTGAACCGAGAGATCCCCGATGACCGACGAGATGATGAACCTGCGCGGGCT